>JBIKMH010000012.1:0-96760 GCA_044359355.1 Planctomycetota bacterium
ACGATTCTTGCCAGCGACGAGGACCATCCCGTTGGCAATCGGTCTCACACAGGTTGGCCAGAAGGAGGTCTTGATGGTACTCCCAACCTTCTTTGCCCCTGACGGCGGGCTGTAAACACTCGTCAGACAAACCTCAGGGTTCTGGGGGATGTAGAGTGTCGTTAGATGTAAAAGGCGGTCTGCGCTCTTGTGCACACTCACCGAGACAGATGATCCAAGGAAATCTTGGGACGGTGGCGTCACCGGCGAGCCGACCTGCGGAACAGCCTGCGCCATGAGCAGCAACCGTTGCGATGGTCGACAAACTCATGCGCAATGCCTCCTACCTCGCGTAGGCTCGGCGCGCGAACAGCAGCGTCAAATACGGGATCATGTTTCGCTTTTGGGGAATCAAGCTGAAGATCCGGTACAGCCGCTTGGGATTCCAATAGAACTTGCGATAGGCCTTCTTGCGCAGTTCAAAAATACGTTCTTCTGGCACAGCCGAGAGGTTGATTTCGCTCTTGTACGGTTCGTAGGCCGACCAGTCCGTGGGCAGCGGATGGCCAGCTTCCTCGACCTGACTGAAGAGCTTGGTGCCCTTGAAGGGGATCACGCGGAAAAACGCCGCCGTGTGGAAGCTCGAAGTCGCTGCCCACTCGATGGTCTCGTTCATCTCCTCTTCGGTTTCGCTGGGAAAGCCGAGCATGAAGGCGCCGTGCACCATCACCCCTTGGCTAGCGATGAAGTCGACGATCTTGCGGACTTTGTCGATCTTCAAGTTCTTCTGCATCACCTTTTGCAGGCGCGGCGAAGCACTTTCGACGGCGACCATGCAGCGGTACATGCCAGCCTTCTTGAGCAGCACGACCAGTTCCTCGTCGAGGATGTCACCGCGGAAACCGTTGGGGAAGGTCAGCGCGAGCTTGTAACCGCGGTCGATGATGCCCTGAGCGATGGCCTTGGCGCGGGCCGGGCGGAAGTTGAAGATGTCGTCCATGAAGACGAGTTCCTTCACGCCGTACTTCGTGACAAGCAAATCGATCTCGGCCAGCACATGCTCGGCGGAGCGCTCGCGGAAGACCTTGCCGTAGGAGTTGTGGCAGTAGGTGCAGCGCCAGGGGCACGCGCGCGAGGAGAACATGGTCGCGAACTCCTTGTGCGCGTAGATCACGCCGCCGCGCGGCACCTTGTGGTACTTCGCGTGGTCGATCAGATCCCAGGTCGGAAAGGGCATCTCATCGAGCTTCTGCGGCGGCGGACGGTCGGGATTGTGGGTGACGACCCCGTCCTTGCGCCAGGACAGGCCCATGCACTCGCTCCAGTCTGTGCGGCCCTGCTCGAGACCCTTGAGCAGTTCGGCGAAGGTGAACTCGCCCTCTCCCCGCACGACGAAGTCCACGGAAGGATCCTTGAGCACGTCTTCGGCCGCGACGCTGGGGTGGGGGCCACCCGCGACGACGATCGTGTCGGGCAGGCGCTGCTTCAGGAGCTTCGCCACCTCGTGCAGGCAGCCCGCCTCGTAGGTCATGGCCGAGAGGCCGACCACAGCCGGGGCCAGCTTGACGAGCTCGTCCACGCAGCGCTCGGGCATCCAGTCCTCGACCTTCATGTCGAGGATGTGCATGTCGGGGAAGCCCTCCTGCCGCGCCACGGCCGCGATCATCATGATGCCCAGCGGGTGGACATGGGTGAACTGCGTGTAGGGGTGGTAGGTCTGGACGAGCGCCGTGCGCATGACCCCCTTATATTACGGGGAATCGGAGCCTTGCGGGAAGGGTCGAAAAAGGCTCAAGGCGCGCATGGAACCCGACGCAGGCCTGTTCCGTCTCCTGCGACGAGCCGCGGCGAGGTATGCTCTGGGATACACAGCCCGCTCGCCGGCACCCTCCGCCCATCAAATCTTCACCATGGCACGCGTCGCCTTCATCGTCACCACCTGCCACGAGTTCGAGGGCATCAAGGTGCTCTCCTCGATCCTGAAGAAGCACGGACACCAGGCCGACTGCTTCGTGCACTCCGAGGAGAAGGACTACTACCAGGCCGTCCTCGACTGGAAGCCGGATGTCGTCGGCATCTACGCCACCACCGGCCAGGAAGCCTGGGCCTACGGCTACATCCGGCGCTGGAAGCAGGAGCTGAAGCACCTCAAGGTCGTGATGGGCGGTCCGCACCCCAGCCACGATCTCGAGCCGCTGCTGCACACCGATGTCGTCGACGCGACGACCAAGGGCGAAGCCGAGTACGCGATCCTCGATCTGGTGCACGCCTGGGAAGCTGGCCGTCCGATCCGCGAGATCCCCAATGTCGGCTGGCTGGGCGATGACGGCCGGCCGGTGCAGAACCCGATCCGTCCGGTGATCCACGACCTCGACTCGCTGCCGTTCCCCGATGTCGACGTCTTCTACAAATATCCCTTCCTGCGCGGCAAGCGCGTAATGCAGGTGCACGTCAGCCGCGGCTGCCAGAATTCCTGCACCTACTGCAGCGTCGGCCTGATGAAGAAGGACTGGGTCTCGGGCCGGCGAGGTGAGAAGTTCAACCGCCAGAAGTCGGTCGATTATGTCTGCGAGGAGATGAACGACATCCTCGCGCGCTACCCGGGCTTCCGCATGGTCAACTTCGGCGACGCGGCGCTCAACATGACGCGCGGCTGGATCGAGGAATTCGCCGAAAAGTGGCCCAAACGCGTCGGCCTGCCCTTCGCCTGCAACATCAACATCAACTACCTGCGCGAGAGCGACATCATCGCGCTCAAGCAGGCGGGCTGCGTCTCGGTGCAATTCGGCCTCGAGTCGGGCAGCGAGAAGGTGCGGCTGGAGATCTACAAGAAGGGCTACACCGACGACATCGTTTATTCGATCCCGAAGCTCCTGCGCAAGCACAAGATCACCTACCGCACGAACAACATCATGGGCTCGCCGGCGGAGACGCTGGAGGACATGTTCGAGACCGCACGCGTCAACAAGCGCATCAAGCCCAACGGCTGCACGGTGCTGATCTACCGTCCGTTCCGCTCCACGGTGCTCGGCCAGGAGGACTTCAAGCTCGGGCGCGTCGACGAGCAGAAGGACATCGGTCCCTCGATCCAGAACGACTCGATGATGAAGCGTGCCGATGTGCGCGAAGTCGTCAACCTGCAGAAGCTGTTCAACGTCGCGGTCTACGTTCCGGGCGGTGAGACGATCGTCCGCCAGCTGATCAAGCTGCCGCGCAATCCCGCCTTCGACTTCACGCTGCTGTCCTTCCTTTGGTACCAGCACGCGGTGGTCTCGGGCTACGGCATGCTCGATGACTTCAAGCTGGGGCTGAAGAACGTGCGTAACATCTTCGGCAAGTCCGGCGAGAAGCGCAAACAGAGCTTCCTCGACACAATCGACACCGGTGGCGAAGCGTCGGTGCGCTGAGAACGGCGTTAGCGCTCGAGGGCTTCGAATCGCAGCTTCCTGAAATCGAAGACGCCGCTGTCGAAGGCCGGTCCGAAGTGCGTGTTACGCACCGGGACGCGCTGCACTTCCGTCCCGTCGAGCCGGATGACGGCCTGCAGCGAGCCGTCCTCGGCCATGGCGCGCTCCAGGCGCACTGTGCGCGTTCCAAAGGCCGGCTGGTCGTCCTTGGCGGGAATCGCGAAGGCATGGACCAGATTGACCCAGCCCTTGTCCGGAGTCATGCGCTGGAGAAAGGCCGTGCCGCCAGCCGTGACGAGCAACACCGTGTGGTCGTTCGTCGCCAGCCAATCGAGCTGTGCGCCGACGCGGCCGCCTTGCGCGGGAAAACCGACTTCGAATTCCAGCCACTGCGCCTGCTCGCGCGTGCGCGCGGCGCTCACAACTCCCGAAGCCGTCCCGCGCAGCTCGAAAAGGGGCTTATTTTCGACCCAATCCAGCCGCCGCGAGTCCCAGTCGACGAAGCTCACCAGGAACGGCTGCTGGTTTTCCGCAATCAGTCGCCTGAGCGCGGCTTCAAGCGCGTCGACTGCTCCGAAGCTCGCCACCCATTCCGCCTTCTGGATGCGCTGGCCGTCATCGAGCCGCCTGCGGGCGTTCGCGAAGCGCCTGGCATAGCTCTTCTCCGTGCGCAGGAGGCGCACCAGATGCATGCCCACCGGGCGCTCGATTCCGCCAGCATCCTCCTTCCACTTGTTGAGATCGAATTCCGGCTTCGAGACCAACTCCAGCGCCTGAGCGGGGTAGTTCTCGAGCGAAATCGGCGCGACGATGGCCGTCAGCAGCCGCTCGCCGTCCCAGGCGTGTTGCGCGAGATCCTCGGCAACGCCCTCGACGTACCAGCTCGCCATCATCTGGTTTCCGTGCAGGCGATGGTGAAACTGATGGGCGCACTCGTGGATCATCAGCGCACGCGTGTAGTAGGCGCTGGGCTGCCGGAAGAAATAGGCTTTGCTCGTCCGGAAGGCGTAGAATCCGCCGCCGCCGGGATCCCCGACACCGTCCGCCTCGCATCCGGCCTTGTAGGCGGCGTGGGAGTTGTAGAGGAGCACCTGCATACGCTCCTCCGGCTTCAGCCGGGGCTCGGCGCCGAAGTAGTCGACGAACTGCGGCCAGGCGGCCTCGAGCACCCCCAGCCATTCCCGTGCTTCCGCCGGCTCGCCCTCGGAGCGGACCTCGTAGTGTGGTCCGCGAATGGGCTCGCGGAGCTGGGCTCTCACAGGCGGTCCGATCAGGAGCAGGATCCAGCACCCTCTCGCGACGCTCATCACGGCAAACTACACCTTGAGCAGCCTGCCCGCTACGCCTCCCTGCGTATCGCCACGCTTGCGGGCACCGGCGATCGTGAGGGCATGCGAATCGCCCTGCTCTCTCTTGTGCTCTCCAGTCCGAGCGTTCTTGCCCAGCAGCCTGTCACCACGGTCGCCGCGCGCACCGAGCATGGCGCGCAACCGGCACATGGAATCCACACCGGAAGCGTCTCTTCGGATGGACGCTGGACGCTGTTTGACTCCGATAGCGACGACATTGTGCGAGGGGATACCAACGGCGTGGTCGATAGCTTCCTGCACGATCGTGTGACCGGGAAAACGGAGCGGGTCAGCGTGAGCTCCTCGGGAGTCCAGTTGTCCCGCGACACCTATGCCGTGCAGGTCAGCGCAGATGGACGTTGGGTGTTGATGAACAGTGAGGCGGATGAACTTGCGCCGGGAGGTTCGGCGCTGGACATGGATGGCGCTCTGCGAGATCGGCAGACCGGAGCCATTGCCGTGCTCTTGACAGGGGTTGGAGCTTCGCGCCTCGACAGCCAGAGCATGGCGGTGGCCATGACGCCGGATGCTCGCTATGTCGTTGTGGACAGTCCAGCGACGAACGTGCTCCCGGGCACACCGCTCGGCGTCAGCAATGTATATGTGATCGACCGAATCGCCGGGGTCGTCACCTACGAAGGCAGGAACACTGCCGGGCAGCCGGCGGATGGGGGAACCTACGGTGGCGCCATCACCGCGGACGGCCGCTACCTGATGTTCTCCAGTGATGCTGGCAATCTTTCAGCCAATGACACCAACGGTGAGTACGATGCCTATCTGCGCGATCGTCTGCTCGGGACGACGACGCTGGTGAGTGCCAACAGCCTAGGGAACGCGGGAACGGGGTATGCGGGGTTCCTCAGTTCAGATGCAAGATACGCGAGCTTCGTTTCCTTTTCAGATCTGGTTGTTCCCGGCGACGACAACCGGTTCGAGGACATATTCGTCCGCGACATGTGGTCGGGAACGGTAGAACTGGTCAGCCGCAATGCCGCAGGGCAAATCGGCAACGGTCCTACAGTCGGCGGATTCCTCAGTGCAGACGGCCGCAAGATTGGATTGCTGAGTTTCGCCTCTAACTTCGCTCCAGGCGTCGCTGGCAACTGGCAAGCTTATGTCAAGGATCGGGTAACGGGAGCGATCGAGTGTGTATCTGTCTCCACGCAGGGGGTTCCTGCTCCTGAGTCGGTCAACCTCACGGCCATGAGTCCCGATGGCCGTCGGTTCTCCTTCACCAGCAACGATGCGCTCATCGGAAGCGCCGATCTCAATGGCATCCAACAGGACCTGCTGCTGCGGGATCTGGATGGGGGTGCGCCCACTGTCGGCAGCTACTGCATCGCGGGGGCCAACTCCGCGGGCTGTGCGGGATTGCTCGAGGGATTCGGCATCCCGGATGCCAACGCGGGCTCGGGCTTCTCGCTGGTCGCGAGCGGCGTGCAGGGAAAATCGGTGGCGATCGTGCACTACGGCGTCAGCGGGCCGTACATCGTGCCCTTCGGCGCCAGTTATTCGGTGCGCTGCGTGCGGCCACCGCTGCAACGCACGCGCGTGCTGCCGACGGGCGGGACGGCCGGATCCTGCAGCGGGAAGGTCAGCTTGGACTGGAACGAGTTCATCGCCACGAATCCACAAGCGCTGGGCGCTCCCTTCCTCGGCAGCGAGGGTGTCTGGGCGCAGGTCTGGGTGCGCGATCCCGGCAGCATGATCGGGGGAGTCTTCACCAACGCGGTCTGGTTCACGGTGGCCCCGTAGTGAAGGTGGCGGGAATTGTCGCGGGTGGGGGAGTTTCGACCCTGAAACGGGTATCCTCCTACCCCGCAATGCAGATCGATCCCGAGCGCTGGCGCCCGCTGTTTCCGATCACGGCGTCGACCACCTATCTCGTCAACCACAGTCTTGGCGCCATGCCGACCACGGCAGCGGACAAGCTGCGCGAATTCACGGAGCAGTGGGCGACGCGCGGCGTGCGCGCTTGGGCCGAGGGCTGGTGGGAGATGCCGGTGATCGCTGGCAACGTACTGGGGCGGTTGATGAATGCGCCCAAGGACAGCGTCGTCCTGCACCAGAACGTCTCGCTGATCACGAGCGTCATCGCCACCTGTCTCGACTTCTCAGGACCGCGCAACAAGGTCGTGTACACCGATCAGGAATTTCCCACGAACATGTACGTGTGGGAGGGCTTCCGCAAGCTGGGTGCTCGCATTGAGGTCGTGCCCACAAACGGCATCGAGGTCGATATGCAGCGACTGCTGGATGCGATCGACGAGCGCACGAAGATCGTTCCGCTGAGCCATGTGTGCTTCAAGAGCCACTATCTGGTCGACGCCCGAGCCGTGGTGGAGAAGGCGCACCAAGTCGGCGCGCTGGTGCTGCTGGACACCTACCAGTCTCTGGGCACGGTGCCTTTCGATGTGCAGCAGCTGGGCGTCGACATGGTCTGCGGCGGATCGGTGAAGTGGCTGTGCGGCGGTCCCGGCGCCGGTTATCTGTACGTCCGGCCGGATCTGGTCGATTCGCTGGAGCCTAGAATCACCGGCTGGGCCGCGCACGCGGCGCCTTTTGCCTTCGAGACCGGACCGCAGCGCTACGCCAAAGGCATCCGGCGCATGCTCAACGGCTCGCCTGCCGTTCCGAGCTTCATGGCGGCCACCGCCGGCTATGAGGCCGTGCACGAAGCCGGAGTGAAGGCCATTCGAAGCTGGTCACAGGCTCTCACGGCCCGACTGCGGGAGGAGGTGCTCGAGGCAGGCTTCACGGTCAACAGCCCCGAGCATCCCGAGCGGCGCGGCGGAACGCTCACGGTGGGACTGCGTCCCGACGAGGATGCTCCGGCCTTTGTGCGCGCGCTGGAAGCACGCGGAATTCTGGTCGACCAACGGCCCAATGCAGGCATCCGCGTCAGCCCGCACTTCTACACGCTTCCGGACGAGCTCAGCGAGTTCGTGGAGGTGCTGGTCGAACTGCGCAACAAGGGCAAGTGGAAGGACCACCTCAACCAGAAGGCCGCTTACTAGCGGATCCGGACGGAAGGATCCGCTAGAATCGAGCGCATGGCATCCCAAGCGCTCAGTCTGTTCGACCTAGTTCCCGGCAAAACCCTGCTGGGGCAGTACACCATTCGCCGCAGCCATCGTCACGGCGGCATGTCGACGACATTTGAAGTCGACGACCTCAAGGGCGGCGGGCCGGGCGAGATGCAGATCTTCCCCGCGGGCCTGTTCGAGAAGCGCGAGCAGGCTCTGGAATTCGCCGGAAGCCTGCGCCAGTGGACTCGCGTTCACGACAAGCATGTGGTGGCTGTGCGCGATGTCCACAATCTGGACGATGGCTCCGTGCTGTTCGTGACGGACATGCCCAAGGGCGAGTCGCTGCGGATCTGGCAGCGAGCGCACCCGGTCACGACGCCCCACGACGTGGTCGAGATCGGCAAGCAACTGCTCGACGGTCTCGACGCGATTCATGGCGCCGGGCTGGTGCACGGAGACATCAAGCCCCACACGATCCACGTCGACGTGCTGAAGAAGCCGCATGTGCAACTCGTCGATGGTGGGGTCACGCCCGGGTTGTGGACTGCCAAGCATCTGGGCGACAAGACGGCCCTGATCGGCACACCCTTCTACGCTCCGATCGAGCAGTTCGGCGGCGAATCGCCGAATGTGTCCTCTGACATCTACAACGTGGCCACCGTGCTCTACGAACTCGCCTGCGGCGTGATCCCGTGGAAGGGCAAGAGCTTCATCGAGGTGTTCCAGGCGAAGCTCGAGCCCCGTCCGCCGACGATGAAGGTGCGTGCGCCCAAGGTGACCGTGCCCCACGAGCTCGAGGAAGTCATCATGGGCGGCCTCATGGCGAAGAGCGAGCAGCGTTTCGCCTCCGCCGAGGAATTCCGCAAGCATCTCGCCGCCCTGAAGTTTCCGTGAGCGCCGGCGAGGATCTCTACTCGGCGGTCGCTCCGTTTCCGGAGCGCTTCAACCTGTGCGAGTATTTTCTCGAGCGCAACCTCCACGAAGGGCGCGGCGCCAAGGTCGCAATCCGCTGCGGAGATCGCAGCGTGACTTTCGCGCAGTTGAGCGTGCGGGCGCGGCAAGTCGCAGCCGCACTCCGACGCCTAGGGGTGCGGCCGGAGGAGCGGGTGCTGCTCGCGCTGCCGGACATTCCGGAATACGCGGAGAGCTGGTTTGGCATCTTGCGTGCGGGTGCTGTCTTCGCGATGGTCAGTCCGCTCAACCACCGCGAGGCGTTTGAGAATTATCTGGCCTACACCCGCTGCCGGGTGGTGATCACGCACAGCGACTGCCTGCCCGAGATCGGCCCCGCGCTGCGCTCGTCGCGACTGCCCGTGCAGGCCGTGGTAGTCGGTCCCGATTCGGGAGGCTTTGCGGCTTACGAGGCTCTGCTGGAGGCGGAGCAGCCGGACTCGGCGCTCGCCGCCATGGAGCCGACCGGACCGGATGATCTCGCTGGCTGGCTGTTCACTTCGGGCTCGACGGGGCTGCCCAAGGCCTGCGTCCACACGCACGCGGACTTTGCCTACAACACGGAAACCTATGCGCTTCAGGTTGCGGGCTATCGCGAGAGTGATGTGTGCCTCTCGGTTCCCAAGCTGTTCTTCGGGTACGCAACGGGCACCAACCTGATGTTTCCCTTCCGCGTCGGAGCCAGCGTCGTGCTGTTCCCCGCTCGAGCGACCGCGGACGAGCTTTTCGATCAGATCGAGCGTTTTCGCCCGACTTTCCTGACGCATGTGCCGACGATGATCAACAATATGCTGCGCTCGCCTCGCATCGCGGACGCGGACCTTTCCAGCCTGCGCATCTGTCTCTCGGCCGGCGAAGCGCTGCCTGCGCGGCTCTACGAGGAGTGGAAGGCCCGCACAGGCGTCGAGATTCTCGATGGCATCGGCTCAGCCGAGATGTTTCACATCTACATCTCGAACCATCCGGGCGATGTGAAGCTCGGCAGTCTGGGACGGATCGTTCCCGGCTACGAAGCGCAGATCGTCGATCCGGAGGGCCGGATCGTGCCGGAGGGCGAACCGGGTCGCTTGCGCATCCGCGGAGGTTCGACGGCGCTGTGCTATTGGGGCGACAAGGCCAAATCGCGCGCGACTTTTCAGGGCGAGTGGTGCACGACAGCCGACATCTTCCGCCGCGACAGCCAGGGCTACTACTTCTACGAAGGCCGCGATGACGACCTGCTCAAGGTCAGCGGCATCTGGGTTTCGCCGCTCGAGATCGAGAATGTGCTGCTGGAGCATCCCGCCGTCGCCGAAGTCTGCGTGGTGGGCCGCGAGGACGAGGACAAGCTGACCAAGCCGCATGCCTTCGTCGTGCTCAAGCCCGGTCATCAGGGCGGCGAGCAGCTCGCCGCGGAGCTCAAGGCGCACATTCAGGCGCGTCTGACGCCGCACAAGTACCCGCGCTGGTTCGAATGGCGCGAGAGCCTGCCCAAGAACGATCGGGGCAAGATTGCCCGCAAGGAACTCAAGGCACGGCTTTAGTATCCTGTGCTGGCGTGACCGAACTTGCCAAGCTGACCTCTCCCGAAGCCCAGGCGTACTTCCGCGCGGGCACGATCGCCCTGCTGCCCTGCGGCGCGACCGAGCCGCATGGGCCGCATCTGCCGCTCGATACCGACGTCACCATCGCGCAGCATCAGGCTCGAGTCGCCAGCAGCAGGCTGGAGAGCCTCGGCGTCCGCACGCTGGTGCTGCCTGCGCTGTCCTACGGCATCACCAACTACACGCACGGTTTCAAAGGGCGCATTTCGCTCCGCGCCGGGTCGCTGTTCGCGCTCCTCGAGGACATCCTCAGCGCGCTCGACTACGAGGGCATCCGCCATCTGGTGCTGCTCAACGCGCATCTGGAGCCGGACAACGTGCGCGTCCTGCGCAATGCGCTGCTCGACTGGTCCGAGCCCGGCAAGGATCGCCTGCACGCGATCTTCGCCGACGTCACGCGCCGCAAACTGGCCGCCGAGCTGGGCTCTGAATTCCAGAGCGGCGACTGCCACGCCGGAAGCTACGAGACGAGCCTCGTGCTGGCCGCTGATCCCGCCGCCGTGCGTCCGCATGCCGGGCTGCCCGCAGTGCGGATCGACCTGATGCAGAAGATGCAGCAGGGCGTGAAGACCTTCCAGGAGGCCGGCGCCGATCAGGCCTACTGCGGCGAACCCGCCCGCTCCAGCCGCGAAGAGGGGGAGCGGCTCTACGAAATCCTCGGGAGCCAGGTGGTGCGACTGGCGCGCGAAAACTGGCCTCAGCTCTTCCAGCCGGTATCCTGAGCCTCAGTGCCGAACCAGTCCTTCACGACCGTAATCCAAGTCCGCTTCGGGCATGTCGACCCGGCGGGGATCGCTTACTTCCCGCGCATCTACGACTACGTTCACGACGTTTTCGAGGAACTGTGGGAGCGCCATGTCGGCGTGCCCTACTACCGGCTCCTGTGCGAGCAGAAGATCGGCTTCCCCCTGGTCCATTCCGAGGTGGACTTCACGCATCCTCTGCGCTTCGGCGACCGGCCCGTCGTGCGCGTTACCTGCTATCGTCTCGGCCATACTTCGATCGGTCTGCGCTACCGCATCTCGCTGGGAGACGCATTGTGCGTCGATGCCCGCATGGTCACGACCTGCGTCAATTTGGACACCATGAAGCCCCTGCCGATCTCGGATGAGTTCCGCAGGCGCTTCGAACTCATCCGGGAGGATCTGTGAGAGTACGCGAGGTCTTCGGCCGCGGCTGGCCCGTGTTCAGCTTCGAGTTCTTTCCGCCCAAGACGGACGAGGGAGCGCACGCGCTGATGAACACCGTCGCGGACCTCAACGAGGTCTGGAAGCCGGATTTTGTCTCCGTCACCTACGGTGCGGGCGGCGGAACGCGTGAGCGCACGCTCGATGTCGTCACCAGCATCCAGTTGCGCCTCGGCATCCGCACCATGGCACACCTCACCTGCGTGGGAGCTACCCGCGAACAGACCGCCGCGGTCGCGCAGCGCCTCGCCGACAGCGGCATCCGCAACATCCTCGCCCTGCGCGGCGATGCGCCCAAGGATGCCCCAGCTCTCCCGCTGGAACTCGGCTTCGCCCATGCCAGCGATCTGATCGAGTTTCTTCGCAGCCGCTGGAGCTTCGACATCGGCGGCGCCTGCTACCCCGAGACGCACATCGAGTCGCGCAGCGCCGATCTGGATCTCGCCTACACCCGGCTCAAGGTCGACAAGGGCGCCTCGTTTTTGATCTCGCAGCTGTTCTTCGACAATCAGCTGTACTTTGATTTCGTGGCGCGCGCTCGCGCCGCGGGCATCACGGTGCCGATCCTGCCGGGCATCATGCCGATCACCAATGTCGCCCAGGTCGAGCGCTTCACGCAGCTGTGCGGCGCCTCGATACCCAAGGAACTCTCGGCGCGCCTCGCGCGCGTGCGCGAGGACCCGGCGCTGGTGATGGCGACCGGCATCGAGCACGCCATTCGCCAGTGCCGCAACCTGCTGGAGCGCGGCGCGCCCGGTCTGCACTTCTACACGCTCAACAAGAGCTACGCGACCCGCTGCATCCTCGCCGCGGTGCGGCGCGACTGAACTGGCGAGCGCGCTCGCTCAACGGCCGTACAGCACGCGCCAGGGGAGCCTCGGCAGATCCGCATCCCGGATGGCGCTCGCTCGCGGTCGCGGGATCTCGCATGGAATCAGTTCCGGCAGCGACGCGGTCAGCCCGTCCTGCTCGACGAGCAGCGGGACGGTCCCGGCGATCATCATCACCCTGACGACGTGCTCCTCGCTGTCCTCGAACTTGCGACGGTGGTCGGCATAACAGCGCATCAGCCGGGCATGCGACTGCTGCGTGCGGGCCTCGATCGCCTGCCAGGACAGGCCGCACATGTCGCGCAGCAGAACGATCCGCAGGCTCTCGCGATCCCGGTAGTACGGATTCCGGCGCTGTCCGCCCGGATAGATCTTCGCGAGTTCCGCCTCCAGCGCTTCCACGGTGCACAGGCTCGCGCCCGCTGGAGCCTGCGGGCCACAGGCCACTCGCCTGCGCAGTTCGGCCAGAATTTCTTCCCGCTTGGCCTGCTTTCGCTGCTGGCCCAGGGGAGTTTCCCGCGCCCTGTGCCTCAGGCGTGACTCGACGCGCTGGCGGCCGGGCAGCATCGAGGCGCTCAGGAAGCTGCGAGCAAAGGCCGCGCCGAAGTTCGGATCCTTGGCCCGGCAGCCGATTTCGCTTTCGATCCAGCGGGTGGTCAGCCAGGGAGGTCGGCGCACGTTCCCGCCGAGCACAAAGGCGCTGGCGAAGGGGTACTGACCGGGATCGGCGGCAACGCTCGTGTGCAGCGGCCAGCTTTCGATGTAACTCAGGACATCGCGCCGTTCGGCCGCATCCGCGATCGCGCGGATCTGGCAGCGACCGTGGAACAGATCCTCGCTCGCGGGGTGCTGCTGGCGGTACCAGCGCGCATAGCGCTGGCACACGCTGCGCATCGCGGTGGAGAGCAGGCCGCCGGAGCCCTGCACCAGCAGGTGGAACTCGTTCCTCAGCAGGCAGTAGCCGTGCACCTCGATCCAGCCATCCCGGACCACGCGCGCCAGACCGCTCAGGAACATGCGCGCTTCCGAGCGCCCGTCGAACAAGTGACGGCCGGGTGCGGCTTGGTTCCGCACGTGGTACCAGTCACCTCGGGCCAGCGATCGAACAGACTCCGACATGCTCCTCCATCCAGAAGGACGGCATCACTTCGGATCCGCGCGCACGGCAAGCGGGAAAATTCACGCTCCCTAAGACTGCTCCCCGTCCGTGGACCGAGGCACGCGCAAGTCCTTGGCCGGCCGGCAGTTCCCAGAAAAAGCAGCCCCTGCCAGCGCAGACGAAATTCAAGTCGTTGGCTGGCAAGTGCTTAGGTGGTCTGGTGTCCACGAGACGGGAGCAGTATCCCCGCTGCCCGACACCGTACGCTGGCTCGCATGATCGCCGCCCTCTTGCTGTCGCTGCTGCCGCTCGAGGAGCGGCCCTCCGTTCGCGTGCACGCCGTCTCCGACATCAGCCAGGAGTTCAGCTTCTACATGGACGGCCGCTTCCACACGCAATACCTCAAGGGCCACGCCCGCACCGTTCAGAACTGGGGCAGCCTGCACCGCTTCGATTTCTCCAACACCAACCTGCTGCTGCTGGTCGAGGGCGATCCGCATGTGCCCTACAGCCAAGCCTCGATCGACCACGTCGTGAAGTACGTGGAGGACGGCGGCACGCTGCTCTTCATGGGCGACGGCGCCGATCCCATGCCGCCGGGCGCCTCGCTCGTCGCGCGCTTCGACGCCCAACTGAGCACCACGCGAGCGGAAAAACCGCTGCGTCCCCTGGCGGGCCTACCGACGCAACCCGGCGAGGCCCAAACCGATCGAAGCGCTCCCGCCAGAATCGAATACCGCGGCGGCCGCGCTCTCCAACTCGGCCGTGACTGGACCCCGCTCGTCGAGGACGCCAAGCAGCGACCGATCCTCGCCCGCCGCGTCTTCGGCAAAGGCCTCGTCCTCCTCGGCAGCCGCGGCCTCTTCGGCCACCAGCCCGACGCCAAGGACCCGATCAACGCCGCGTGGGTCACGCCGCTGCTCGTCGAGAGCGCCGCCACCAAACCGATCGACCCCAAGCGTCCGCACGAAGGCGCCTTCGCGGAGCACCGGCGCGAGCTCGGCCCGCTGACGCTCGAGTACACCGACGGAACCCAGCCCTACGCCGACTCGATCGTGCGCGAATACGAGCTCGTCCGCCCGCACCTGGTCGCCCTCACCGGCGTCGAACCCGCCCCGGGCATGATCAAGAACTTCCTGATCCTCCCGACCGGCGGCGGCGGCTTCTCCAGTGGCGAGCGCATCGCGATCGCGGCCTGGTGGGGCGATTACCCCAAGCATCGCTACCCCATGGTCGAGCTGATCTCGCACGAAGCGGGACACTCCTGGGTCCTGCCGCATCCCGAACCGCTCTGGAACGAGCCGATCGCGACCTACCTCGGCATCCTCGTCGGCCAGCGCCTCCAGATGCCCGAGGCCCAGCAGGAGCTCGAGCGCCAACTCGCCGCCGGCCGCAAGCACGATCCCGATTTCACCAAGCTCAATCCGCTCGCCGACGACGCGCCGCGCGACCTCGTCTGGGGCAAGTCCTACTTCGTCTTCGAGGAGCTCGAGCGCCGTCACGGCCCGGGCGTCCTCGCCAAGTACTTCCGCACCAAGCGCGCGCTCGTGCCCAAGGACCTGCGCGAATACACGATGGACGATTGCGTTGCGGTCTGGTCGAAGGCCTGTGCGACCGATCTCTATCCGTTCTTCCGCTCGCTGGCCTTCCCCGTCGAAGCCGGCAAGTCCAAACTGGGCCCGTGAGCCCGGTGTACCCCGAGGATGCGCTTGCGTTCCCTGACCAACCACGAGGAGCGGGAGAGCGTGGCGTCGCTGGAACAAGAGCGCCCGCCACTTCGGGATCGGATCCGCGTGCCGCTGCGGGACAAGCTGCCGTAGCGGATCCGCCTCGCACCGCTCGCCATCCCCGAGCGCGTCTCGACAGCCTGCAGGCCCTGCGCGCGATCGCTGCCGGCGCGGTGGTCTTCACGCACCTTTACTTCCACGCCAAGCTGCGCAACTTACCCACCCTGCCGCCCGAGTGGTTCCACTACGGCTACCTCGGCGTCGATCTGTTCTTCGTGCTCTCGGGCTGGATCATCGTCCACGTCCATGGCGATGACCTCAACCATCCCGATCGCACCAATCCCTATCTCTGGCGCCGTTTTGCCCGCGTCTGGCCGCTGCTCGCGCTGCTGACGACCTTCAAGCTCGCCCTGCTGCTCGTGGCGCCCGCGCTCGCGCCCGATGCGCGACTGGAGCCCTCCCAACTGATCACGTCCTATCTGCTCCTGCCGCATCCTGACCTCCCCTTGATCGCGGTCGCCTGGACGCTGCGCCATGAAGTGCTGTTCTACGCGCTCTTTGCCCTTGGCATCTGGCTTGGCCGCCGTGCGCTGATCGCCATCGGAGCGCTCTGGCTACTCGTGATCCTCGTCGCCCAGCTTGTGCCGACCGTCCCCTGGTGGTTCGACTTCCTTGGCAACTCGCTCAACCTGCACTTCTTGCTGGGTTGCCTCGCAGGGTTTTGGTTGCGTCGCCACCCCGAAACTCCGCGCACGAGCTGGTTCGCGATACTGCCGATCCTGCTGCTGACGCTGGTGGCGGCCGGCGTGCACGTGCTGCTCGAAGCCTCGCCCTGGAAGGCCCTCGGCCATCTGGCGCTTGGGAGCAGCTGCGCGCTGCTGATCATCGCGCTCGTGCAGCGGGAGCGGGCGGGCGGGATGCGCGTGCCGCGGCTGCTGACCGAGTACGGCGATGCGTCCTACTCGCTCTACCTCTGGCACGGCTTCGTGGTGGGGGGGCTGTGCTGGCTTTGGACCAAGCTGCCGCCGGCGGTGCAGGCCTGGTCGGTGACGTGGCTCGTGCTGACCTTCTTGGCGAGCGTCTACAGCTCGCTTCTGATTTATCGCTTCGTGGAGCGGCCGCTGTTGCGCTGGGTGCAGGATCTCAGGGGGCGCCGCTCGTGAAAGGCGCACGGGAGCCCATTGCTCCCGTGCGGCGGGCGGGGAAGTCCTCTCAGATGCTCCACCGCGCTGCGGAACGAGGTAGCGCTCCGGCGGGGCGTGGTCACGATCCGCAGCGGGCCCTCACTCGTCGTCGCGGACCTTTCCGCGGATCAGCAGAAAGATAAGGCCCATGCCGAACAGCACGACCAAGACGATCAGCAACTCACCCAGTCCGATCTTGATCACGCCCCAAGCGTAGCGAGCGACTGTCCGGGTTGCGAAACGGCCCGCGCCTGACCTGCCAGCGATCAGCATTCGGCCTTGCTCGAACCGTTCCGCTCACCAAGAGCAAATGCCCTCGATCCGACCGCTTCGTCGGTGTGGAGTCCGTTGGGTGCGGAGCGAAAAAGAAAAGGGTCGTCCCGGGCAGGCAGTTTCGTGGATACGGCTCACTTTCCTTGGACTTCGGCCCGCATGGCCGTTTCGTGGTCACGGGCTTTTCGCGGGAACGCTTCGGCCCTGCTCGGGCGTCTTGGCTCCCGGCTGGCCTCGCTGTCGGCCTTGGGGGGGGGCGCCGATCCGGGTTGTACCTCGGCCGGATATCGCACCCGCGGTCAGTGAGGATCCCAATGGGCTCCGGATGGAGCTTGCGGCATGCGGCGTCGCAGCGCCGACAGCAGCGCCACTGGCAAGAGGAATCGCAAGGGCATCCACGACCCCCGCGACGAGCGTCCGAGTCGGGCGCTCCGCCGCCGAGAGCAAGAAAGCTATCCGCCACTAAATAAGGACGGCAGAACCGTCTCTGGCTCGCGCAGGAAATCCGCTTTCCCGTTTCCGATTCTGTCCCCGCTTGGGGAGCAGTATCCCGGGCGCCGTATGGGCGGGCATTGGCGCGCTGCGGAGGGTGTCGTGCACGGTGTCCGCGGGACTCGGAGGCCTTCCGTGGGGGCGGTACAAGACCGGGCCGGCGAGGTGCGCCGGAGGCGATTGGCATCACGTGCCGGATGCCCTTCGAACGTGACGGATTTGGCTTCAGGTACCCGACACCCTACTTGACAGGCCGTGGGGTCTTGGCCCACCCTCGCCACCCCATGCCCAAGCCGCTGGTCATCGTCGAATCGCCTGCCAAGGCCAAGACCATCTCGAAGTTCCTAGGCAAGGACTGGATAGTGGAGGCCTCGATCGGCCATGTCCGCGACCTGCCGCACGGGGCCAGTGAGGTGCCGGAGGCCCTCAAGGGGGAATCTTGGGCCCGGCTTGGGGTCAATGTCGACGCGGGCTACGCGCCCGTCTATGTCGTCGCCAAGGAGAAACGGGGCAAGATCCGCGAGCTCAAAGCCCTGCTGAAGGACGCCTCGGAGCTGTATCTGGCGACGGACGAAGACCGGGAGGGCGAGGCGATCAGCTGGCACCTGCTGGAGCTGTTGCAGCCCAAGATCCCGGTCAAGCGGATGGTGTTCCACGAGATCACCAAGAGCGCGATTCAGGAGGCGGTCGACAACTGCCGGGAGATCGATGCCAACCTGGTCGACGCGCAGGAGGCGCGCCGGATCCTCGACCGGCTGTACGGCTATGAGGTCAGCCCCGTCCTGTGGAAAAAGGTCGGGCCGGGCACCTCGGCCGGCCGGGTGCAGAGCGTCGCCACCCGCCTTGTGGTCGAACGCGAGCGCGAGCGCATGGCTTTCCGCGCGGCGAGCTACTGGGACGCCAAGGTGCTGCTCGATCGGGAGGGGATGCGCTTTCCGGCGCAGGTGGTCGCGGTCGATGGCAAGCATCTCGCGCAGGGCCGCGACTTCGGGCTGGAGGGCCGTCTGGTTCCCGGCCGCCAGGTGCAGGTCTTCGATGAGGCGCAGGCCCGCCGTCTGGCCGAAGGGCTGGCGGGTGCGAATGCCAAGGCGCGCAAGGTCGAGCATAAGGAGTACGGCTCGGGGCCCAAGCCGCCTTTCACGACCTCAACGCTGCAGCAGGAGGCGGGCCGCAAGCTGGGGATGAGCGCCAAGCGCGCGATGAGCGCCGCGCAGTCGCTGTACCAGAACGGCTACATCACCTATATGCGTACGGACAGCGTCTCGCTGTCCTCGCAGGCCATCAGTGCGGCACGCTCGCTCGTCAGCGGACGCTACGGCAATGAATATCTGCCGCGCAGTCCGCGCGAGTACAGCAGCAAGTCGCGCAACGCGCAGGAAGCTCACGAAGCCATTCGCCCGGCGGGCGAGAGCTTTCGGATGCCCGAAGAAGTCGCGCGCGAGGTCGGCGAGGACGAGGCACGGCTGTACGAGCTGATCTGGAAGCGCACGGTCGCTTCGCAGATGGTCGATGCGCGCATGAAGAGCGTCACGGCGGTTTTCGACGTAGCGCTGAGCACGGGCGGCCAGGCCGAACTGGTCGCTCGCGGTCGCACGGTGCTGTTCGATGGCTACCAGCGCGCCTATGTCGAGGGCAGCGACGAGCCGGAACCGGGCGAGAAGCGCGACGAGGAAGAGGCCGTGCTGCCGCCGCTCGCCAACGGCGATGTCGCCAAGGTCGCGAAGAGCGAAGCGAGCGGGCATGTCACCAAACCGCCGGCGCGCTTCACGGAAGCGGGACTGGTCCAAAAGCTCGAGGAGCTGCAGATCGGCCGCCCTTCGACCTACGCCAGTATCATCGGCACGATCATCGACCGCGAGTACGTGATCAAGCGCGGACCTGCGCTCGTGCCGACTCCGCTGGCCTTCGCCGTGGTCAACTGCGTGCTGAGTCTCGAGCCCAAGCTGATTGATTACGGTTTTACGGCCGAAATGGAGGAGCGGCTCGACGAGATCTCGCGCGGCGAACTGCCGCGCAACGAGTTTCTGGAGCGCTTCTACCGTGGTGCTCAGCCCGGTCTGGTGACCATCGTCAAGCGCATCGACAAGCTCGATCCCAAGAGCATCGGCTCGATTCCGATCGGCGAGAAGGACGGACAAGTGATCGTGCTGCGCAACGGCCGCTACGGACCCTACCTCGAGGTCGGCGAACTGCGTGCGAGCCTGCCGGAGGGGATCGCGGTCGACGAGATCACGCCGGAGCGCGCGATGGAGCTGATCGCGACGGCGAGTCAGGCCGAGGAGCCGATGGGGCAGGCGCCCACCGGTGAGCCCGTCTATCTGCGCACGGGGCGCTTCGGGCCATATGTGCAGCTCGGCGAGGATCCCGAAGACAAGGAAGGGCCCAAGCCCAAGCGGGCTTCGCTGCTGAAGTCGATGAGCCCCAAGACGCTGACCCTGGAGCAGGCGCTGCAGCTGCTGACGCTGCCGCGCGAGCTGGGACAGGATATCGACGGAGTCGCGATCCGCGCCAACCTCGGACGCTTCGGGCCTTACCTGATGAAGCAGGTATCCGGGGCCGAAAAACCCGACTACCGCAACCTCAAGACCGAGGACCAACTCTTCGGGATCACTCTGGAAGAGGCGCGAGCGATCTACGCGCAACCCAAGGGCTTCCGCCGCGGACGCGGAACCAGCGCGGCGCCGCTGCGCGAACTCGGCGTCGATCCCGCCTCGGGCACGCCGGTCGTGATCAAGGACGGCAAGTACGGCCCCTATTGCACGGATGGAACGACCAACGTTTCGCTGCCCAAGGATGCGAAGGTGGAGGATTTCACGCTCGAAGCCGCTGCAAGATTGCTGGCCGAGCGTCGCGAGAAGGAACCGGTCAAGAAGAAGCGCGGCGGCAAGTCCGCGGCGAAATCCGGGCCGTCGGGTGCCAAGTCGAAGGCCAAGTCAGGCGCAAAGTCGACCTCTAAGTCCGGCTCCAAGCCGGCCAAGGCCGCCAAGCTGCCCGACGACGAATAGCAGACGGCCGAATGGCGGGCCTATCTGTGTGCGCGTAGCCTGATGGCCATGCGTTCTCTCAACCATCCTCTGCTGATCGCGCTGCTATTCACTGCGGCAGCGTGTCGATCGAGCGGGCCAGACAAGCCCGCGGAAGTCGAAGCATCCAAAGTCGAAACATCCAAGACAGTGCAGACCGTGCCCGCGGTGCCACTCATCCGCGGCGCCAACCCGGATGCGCAACCGGCCAAGGCCGTCGCGGCCAATGCCACGCGCGCGGAGCGTGCGGAGTCGATCCAGAGCCTGTTCATGGCGGCGCAGGAAACCTACTACGCCGAGTTCCGCAAGCGGCTGGAAGGCAAGGACACGGACAGCATGACCCAGGCGGACTGGGAGGCGATCCAGAAGGACCTGCCATCCATCCCGATGGAGCAGCTCACCGCCGAGGCCAAGCAGCTCCTCGCGGAGAATGACGGCGATGATGCGGCGCTGACCGTGATCGCGTGGATGCTCAACAACCGCCTGCCGGACAGCGAGTCCTGCGAGGCCATGCTGGCCGCCAAGCACATGCAGTCGGAGAAGCTCGAGAGCCTGCTGACGCCGTTCTCGCCGCTGTCCGAGGGCTTCGTGCGCCAGGTGATCGCGAAGACGCCGCACAAGTCCGTGCGCGCCGCCGCGCAGGTCACGCTGGCGGGCAAGCTCAATGAGGACCTCCAGACCGCAGAGCGGCTGAAGGGTGCTCCCGAGGAAGAGCGTGCCCAGTACGAGGGCTGGCTCGGCAAGGAGCGGCTCGAGGCGATCGGCAAGCTCGATGCGCAGGCGACCCGCAAGGAGATCATCGCGCTGTTCGAGACGGTCGAGCGCGAGGCGGATCCCAAGTCGGAAGCCGCCAAGACCGCCGCCGGCGAGCTGTTCGAGCTGCGCCACCTGTCGGTCGGCATGCCCGCACCGGAAATCGAAGGACCGGATCTCGACGCGGTCGCGTTCAAGCTGAGCGACTACCGCGGGAAGGTGGTCCTGCTCGATTTCTGGGGCAACTGGTGAGGCCCTTGCCGGGCCATGTACCCGCACGAGCGGTCGCTCGTGGAAAAATACAAGAACCAGCCCTTCGCCATCATCGGCGTCAACAGCGACACGGATCTCGAGGCTCTCAAGAAGGTGCGTGAGAAGGAGAACATCTCCTGGCGCTCCTTTTGGGCCGGACCGGAGGGAACGCGCGGTCCGATCCCGAGTCAGTGGAATGTGCGCGGTTGGCCGACGATCTACATCCTCGATGCCAAGGGCGTGATCCGCTACAAGTCGGCGGGCGCGAACGAGAAGGCCATCGACGAGTGGCTGGAGAAGCTGTTGGCGGAAGCGCAGTCGGGCAACTAGCCCCTCTGCAGCGCCTGCACTCTTCCCTGCAGGCGCTCTTCAGGAACTCCGCAAGGCGCGACCGGGGCGTGCTCCGGTCGCGCTGCCATTGCGGATCACGGCCACTCCGTTGACGAACACGTGTGCAAAGCCGGAGGCGAGGCGATGGGGATCCTCGAAGCTGGCCTCTTCGCGCACCGTTGCCGCATCGAAGAGCACGAGATCGGCCATGCAACCGCCGGCGATGCGGCCTCGGTCGGAGAGGCGCAGCTGCTGCGCCGGCATGCCCGTCATCTTGTGGATCGCATTCGCGAGCGTCAGCACGCCCTGCTGGCGCACGTAGCGATCGAGCACGCGGACAAAGGCACCGTAGCTGCGCGGGTGGGGGCGCTTTTCGAGCGCCTTGCCGCGCGGGGCCATGGCGTAGCCGTCGGAGGAGACGAAGGCCAGCGGATGGCACAGCGCCTGCACCACGTTGGATTCATCCATGGCATGACCCACGAAGCTGACCTCGCCCTGCGCCTCCGTGAGCAACTGCAGCAGAGCTTCCGAACCGTCGACACCGCGATCGTGCGCGATGCCTGCCAGATCGCGGCCGACGATCGATTTGTCTGGTGCGTAAGTCGAAGCGATGACGATCAGTTCGTAAGCCCCCGGATCGCTGGCGATACGCGGTTCGAGCTCGGCTCGGATCCGTACGCGCTGCGCGGGATCAGCGAAGCGCGCGAGCATGGCACTCGAGCCGCCTTCGCGCACCTCGTCCGAGAGGAAGATCGAAAGCCCGGTCGAATAGGCGGTGTAGGGATAGACATCGAAGAGCACATCGAGTCCCTGTTCGCGGGCGCGCTCGATGGCACGGATCGCGGACGCCTGTTTGGGCCAGTTGGGCTTGCCCGCAGCCTTGAGGTGGCTGATCTGCACCCGCACGCCGCTCTCGGTTCCGATGCGCAGCGCCTCATCGATCGATTCGAGCAGGCCCGCCTCCTCGTTGCGCACATGCGATGCATAGAAGCCGCTGCGGCGCTGGACGACGCGCGCGAGCGCAATCAGCTCGTCGGTGGAGCTGTAGCGTCCGGGCGTGTACTCAAGGCCCGAGGAGAGACCTGCCGCGCCTTCGGCCAGCGCGGCATCGAGGATGCCTTCCAGTCTGGTGAGCTCCTCGGCCGTCAACGGGCGATTCTCCAGCCCCGCCACGACGCGGCGCAGCGTGCCATGGCCAACGAGCAGGATCTGGTTGGTCGCGACCATGCGCTCTTCCAGCGCGCGGAAGTAGCCGGCCACATCGTTCCACTCCGAATGCGGCGCCGCCGAGCCGCCGCAGTTGCCCGTGACTTCGGTCGTGATGCCCTGAAAGATGCGGCTCTCGTCACCGGGGTATTCGAAAATGTCGTTGTCGGAGTGCGTGTGGATGTCGATGAAGCCCGGAGCGAGGCACAGGCCGGAGGCATCGAGATGGCGGCGTGCGCGATCGGGTGCGATGCGGCCTTGAGGAGCGACGAGAGCGATGCGCTCGCCGGAGAGCGCCAGATCGAGGGCTTGCGCGGGCGCCCCGGTGCCGTCGAAGACCTGCGCGCCGTGGATCAGAAGATCGAAATCGTGCACGCTGATGCTGCGAGCCGTGCTGTTTGGCAGCGCACAAGCCGCGAGCGAGCTCGAAGCGAACGCAAGGAAAGTTCTGCGGTCGATGGCGGACATGTCTAGAAGCCTTTCCAATCGATGCCGAGGCCCGGTTGGCCGTTGGGCTGCATGATGCCGTCGCGGATGGTGAAGCCGCCGCGGGCGGGATCGCGCGCGAGATCGAGATGCCCATCGAGATCGAGCACGCGCGTCGCGGGGCAGGAGTAGGCCGCATGCAGCGCGGCGGCGATGCTGATCACGCTTTCATCCGAGCAGCCCCACATCAGGCCGATGTCGTGCGGAGCGGCGATGCGGGCGATGTCGAGCGCGGCCGTGATGCCGCCGCACTTCATCAGCTTGATGTTGAAGATGTCGCAGGCCTTCTCCGCGGCCAACTGACGCGCATCGGCGGGTGACAGCAGGCTCTCGTCGAGCGCGATGGGCACGGCGGAGGTCGAATGCCGCATGCGGGACTGTGCACGCGGCAGCGGCTGTTCGATGAACTCGATGCCTAGTCGCTGCGCCGCTGCGCAGAGCGCGGGCAGTTCGGCACTCGTGCAGCCCTCGTTGGCGTCGACGCACAGACGCACGTCGGCGCCGCAGTGCTCGCGCAGCTTCGCGAGGCGCTCGATGTCCTGTTCGAGGTCTGATCCGATCTTGATCTTGAGCAGCGGAAAGCCGCGCCCGATGTACTCATCCGCCTCGTCGAGCACCTCGGCCAGCGTGTCCTTGATCCCGATCGTGATCGAGGTCAGCAGCTGTTCGTGCGCGCGACCGTAGAGCTCGACAAGCGGCTTGCCCGCTAGCTTGGCGTCGAGATCATGTCGCGCGATGTCGAGCGCGGCGCGGGCCGCCGGAGCGCGTGCGAGCAGCGGCTGAGCGGCCATCGAATCGAGCTGCGCCGCTTCGAGGGCGGCCCTGCAGTCGGCGAAGCTCTCGCCCGTGACTTCCGGCAGCGGCGAGGCGCACCCGTAACCGGCGTACTTGCCGCGGGTGAAGCGCACGAAGGCCATCTCGACCTCCGAGCAGGTCTCGTAGGCGATGGTATAGGGCCGCCGCAGCGGAACCTTCACACACCACAGCTCGAAGCGCGGTTCCATCGCCTCAGAGCCTAAGCGCGTCGACCACGCGGCCGACGCCCTCGGTCAGCGGGAGCACCACGGGACGGCCGATCTCGCGCTCGAGCGCGCGCGCGAAATCCTGCGCGGCGCGGATCGTCAGCCCTTCGGTATTGATCGTCACCGCCGCCACCTCCGTGCGGTAGAAGCGCAACAGCTCGATCTCCTCCGGCACGGAGGGAATGGCGATGCCAAGCTCCTCCGCGCCGTCGTAGTGCGTGCGACCGGGCGCGTGCTGCAGCACGACCTGTCGCGCGCCGACCGAGACGATCAACTCCGCGCCGCAGGGCCCGGAGGGGTTGCGCAGCGCCGACTGGCCCTCGAGGAAGATCACGCGCGGACCGGCCTCACGCGCGCAGTGCACGACGGCGCGCTCGAGTTCGCCGGGCACGAAGTCGTTGGGCGTGGAGTCAAGCACGAAGCCGTAGCGCCCGCCCTGCATCCAGCCCGTCTGGCCGGTGTAGATCATCTCGGCCGTGATGCCGCGCCGTCGGCATTCGGCGACGAGCAGCTGCGTCGTGGTGCGCTTGCCGAGCGCGCAGTCTGTGCCGATCACCGCGATGCGGGGGATGGCGAGCTTGTGCGCCTCGCCGTGCCAGAACGCGAGTTCGCGCACCGGGCGCGGCTTGCGCACATCGTGGATCGCGGGCGCATGGGCCAGGATCTCCGGGTCATCGCCGGCGAGCTCGTGCAATCCGTTGACGATGCCCAGACCCGCACGCGCGGCGGCGCGCAGGTTGGCGCGCAGCGAGGGCGGAAAGCGCCCTCCGTGCGTGGCGACGCCGACCACACACCACTCGGGGCGCTGCGGCAGCCGCTGAAGCGCTTCCTCGAGCGTCGCGAAGATCGGAATGCAGCGCTCCTTGCCGTCGAGCAGCGTGCCGGCCTCCGAACCCGCGCTGTGCTCATCCACGAGGCCGAGGATCTTCCAGCGCGAAGGTCCGCGCACCAGTCCGTGCGCCGTCTTGGCGTCCGAGGTGTGGTAGCGGCCTTCGGTCAGCAGCAGTGCACCTTGCTCCATGCAAGGCCGGATTCTACTGCAGGACCGGCAGGGCCTTGTGCGCGGAAATGGCGATGCGCTGGGCGACGCGTCCCGCGATCTCGCGGAAACGGGCCGCTGCGACCGACTCGGGCCGCGAGACCACCACCGGATCCCCCGCATCACCACCGAGGCGCACAATCGGGTTGAGCGGCACGCTTCCAAGCACCGGCATGGCATGGCGCGCGGCGAGGCGCTCGGCGCCACCGCGGCCGAAAACATCGATCACGATGGAAAAACGGCCTTCGAGGTCGGTCGTGGTTTCGATCTCGACGGCCCCGGTCGAGATGCGCACCTTCGTGCCTGCCTTGGCGCCTTCGACGAGGCCCTCGATCGGATAGCCCGCCATGTTCTCGACGATGCCGAGCAGCGGCACCTGCACCTGCTTGAACATCGCGATCGCCTTGCCGACATCGAAGGTCGAGACGGCCTGCGGCGTCGTGACCAGCACCGCGCCGGAGAGCGGCACGAGCTGTGCGAGCGAGAGCTGCGCATCGCCGGTGCCCGGCGGCATGTCGACCAGCAGATAGTCGAGCGGGCCCCACTCGACGTCGGAGAGGAACTGTTCGATCAGCTTGGTGACCATCGGGCCGCGCCAGACGATCGGCTTCTCCTCGTCGACGAGATAACCGATCGACATCGACTTCACTCCGTGGCGCTCCATCGGGATCAGCTTGCCGTTGCTCTGGTCCGGAGAGCCCATCGCGCCCATCATCATCGGCACATCGGGCCCGTAGATGTCGCAGTCCATCAGGCCGACGCGCGCGCCGGTGCGCGCGAGCGCGCAGGCCAGATTGACCGCCACGGTGCTCTTGCCGACGCCGCCCTTGCCGCTTGAAACGGCGATGATGTGCTGGATGTCCTTGGCGAGGTTGCGCGGCGCGCTGTTGCCCTTGACGACCGCCGTCATCTCGACCTGCACCGTCTTGACGCCCGGCAGCGCGGCGAGGACCTGCTCGGCCTGCGCCTTCAGCTTGTCCTTCACCGGGCAGGCCGGCGTGGTGAGGTTGATCGTCACCTTGACCGCGCCATCGCAGATCGTGTGTTGGGTGACGAAGCCCAGAGAAACGATGTCGCGTCCCAGGTCAGGGTCTTGGATCACGCTCAGCGCGCGCAGCAGGTCGTCCTTGGTGGTCTCGGGCATGGTGGTGGGGGAACTAGAATAGAGATCCTTCTTCGCTTCGCCAGTCCGGGCTCTCCAGACGCTTCAGCAGGACGTCCGCCAGCCGCTCCACGGCCTCGCGCGGGGGGGCCTTGGCGGGCCAGCTCGGGTAGCGGCTCGCCAGCTGGCGGCCGGCCTCGCGCCAGGCCGGGTGCGCACCAAGGCGCGGGATCGAGAGCAGGCTCGGCACGGGCTGGGGCAGCGGCGGCTGCGAGCCGTGCCGAAGCTCGATGCAGGCATCGATGCCGAACCACTCGGCTTCGCAGGGATCGATCGCGCCGGGCGCGAGATCGATCAGCACGAGATCGAGCGCCGGCCAATCGAAGCCGGCCTCGATCCGCTCGGCGAGGCGCCGCTGCCACAGCTCACCGCGCACGCGCTCCAGCCCGGCATCCCGGCTCCAATGCGCCAGCGAGAAGAGCGGCAGCTCTGGATGGGAGCTGAGCATCTCGCTGAGGTCCGGACAGTCCGGATCGGCATCGATCCAGCCGACAGCGATGCCGCGCTCGCGCAGGCTCAAGCCCAGCGCCAAGGTCAGCGTGGTCTTGCCCAAACCCGCTCGCGCGCTGCAGAGGGCGATGAGAGGTGCGTCGGCGAGCTGCATCGTGGAAGCAGGCTTGGCATCCTAGCGCGAAATCGCGCATCCTGTGCACTCCATGAAGACCGCGCCCACGCTGCATGCCTCCGAAACCCCGGCAGATCCCAACGATCCGCGCGTGCTGGCGCTGGCGCGCCTCGTGGGCATCGTCGATCGGCTGCGCGGCGATCCGGGTTGCCCCTGGGACAAGCAGCAGACGGTCTTGAGCATGGCGCCCTCGCTGATCGAGGAAGGCCACGAGGCGCAGGAGGCGATCGAGCGCAAGGGCGATGGCGAAATCGTCGAGGAGTGCGGCGATCTCCTGATGGTAATCGCGCTGATCGCGCGCATCGGCGAGGACGAGCGGCGCTTCGACCTGGGCCGCGTGGCGCAGGCCGTCAGCGACAAGCTCGTGCGCCGCCATCCGCATGTGTTCGGCGATGTCGACGCGCGCGATCCGGATGCGGTGCTGAAGAACTGGGAGGCGATCAAGAAGGCCGAGCGCGAGGCCAAGGCGGAGGACGCAAGCGCGCTGGCGGGCGTTCCCGTGGCGCTGCCGGCCCTGCAGCGCTCGGCGCGGGTCTCCTCGAAGGCGATCAGCGCGGGTTTCGCCTGGGACAGCGTCGCCGGAGCGGTCGCGAAGCTGCGCGAGGAGCAGCGCGAGCTCGATGAGGCGCTCGCGGCGAGCGGGCTCGATCGCGATGCACGCGCCGCAACGAGCGGCGAGCAGCGGGAAGCGGTCGAGGCGGAACTCGGCGATGTGCTGCTCGCGGGGGCGTTCCTCGCACAGTATCTCAAGATGGATCCCGAGCGGCTGTGCCGCGAGGCGCTGTTCCGCTTCGAGAAGCGCTTCCGCGCGATGGAGCAGGACCTGCCGGGACCGATGCGGGAGCAGACGCTGGATGTGCTGATGCAGGCTTGGGGCCGCGCCAAACGGAAGCTCGGATGAAGCGGGCGGTCTGTCTGCTTTCGGGCGGGATGGACTCGGCCGTGGCGACGGCGGAGGCGATCCACGCCGGCTTCGAGGTGCATGCGCTGAGCTTTGACTACGGCCAGCGCCACAGCGTCGAACTGAAAGCGGCGCGTCGCGTCGCGGCACACCTCGGCCTCCACGATCACCGCGTCGTGACGCTCGATCTACGCGCCATCGGCGGCAGCGCGCTGACGGGTGCCATCGACGTGCCCAAGGACCGCGCGGAGGCGGCGATCGGCGCGAGCGTCCCCGTGACCTACGTGCCGGCGCGCAACCTGATCTTTCTGTCCTTCGCACTCGCGCTGGCCGAGACGATCCACGCGCAGACGATCTACCTGGGCGTCAACGCGATCGACTATTCGGGCTATCCCGACTGCCGTCAGGAGTTCCTCGACGCCTTCGAACGAGTTGCGGATAAAGCGACCGCGGCGGGAGCTGAGCGCGGCGTGCATTTCTCGATCGCCGCGCCGCTGGTGGCGCTCGACAAGCGCGGCATCGTGCTGCGCGCGCGCGAACTCGGCGTCGATCTGGGCCTGACGCATACCTGCTATGATCCGAACGGGAGGCTTGCCTGCGGTCGCTGCGATGCGTGCAGACTGCGCCTCAAGGGTTTTGAACAGGCGGGTCTGCGTGATCCCGTGGAGTATTCATGAAGCTGCAGGTGGGATCGCTGGTTCTGCTCTTGGGTCTGGTTGCCGCGGGTGTCAGCGTCTGGAGCCTGCTCGACGGCGGCGCTCCTCCGGCGCAGGGCGCCGGACGTCCGCCCTTCATGCTGGCCGTGAGCCTCGGCGCCGTCGAGGTCGGGGATCTCGCGCCGAAGAGCCGCGTTGCGGGCGAAGTGCGCGCCTTGCAGCAGGCCCGGCTCGCGTTTGAGCGCGCCGGTCGCGTGCAGGCACTGCACCATCAGGAGGGCGAGCAAGTCGCCCCGGGCGTGTGTCTTGCCGAACTCGATCCGCGCGAAGCCCAACTGGCTGTGGAGAGCGCCCGAGCGCGGCTGGAGCTGGCGAAAAGCGAGCTCTCCAAGGCTCAGGCGGGCGTGCGTGATGAGGAAAAGGCTCGCCTGGAAGCCGAAACCCTGGCGTTGCGCGCGGAACTCGACAAGGCCCGGCTGGAGGCGGAGCGCGCCGAGAGCCTGCTGGAGGGCGGGGTCGCTTCCGCGGCCGAGCGCGATCGGCGCAGCGCGGAACTGCGCGCTGCACAGGCGCGTCTGGAAGCGGCCGAACAACGTGCGCGCGAAGCGCGCGCAGGGACGCGCCTTGAGGATCTGGCCATCGCCGCCGCGCTGCTTGCGAACGCGCAGTCGACGCTGCAGACAGCCGAATTGGAACTCGAGCGCTGCCAGCTGCGCGCACCCTTCGCGGGCCAGCTCGTGCGCCGCTGGCGCTCGGCTGGTGATTCCGTCAGCGCTTCGGAGCCGATCTTCGAGCTCGTCGGCGTCGCCCAGCGCGAAGTGGTTGTCGATTTGCCGCGCAGTCTCAGCCTGCAGTTGGAGGAAGGCGGCGTCGCGCTCGTCAGCGAGGAGCGCAGCGGTGCCCGCGTGAGCGCGAGGCTCGATCGGCTGGCGCGCAGCCTCGATGGCGCCACGCGCAACGCCCGCGCCTGGGTGAACCTGCCCGCGGACGCCGACGCGCGCCTTGCCCCGGGCGCAGCCGTCGAGGTCGAGTTCGCTTGGAGGCCGCTGACAGGCGTGCTGCTCGTGCCAAGCGACGCCGTGCGCTCCACGGATGAGGGTCAGATCCTCGTTGTCGCCGAGGCCTCGCAGGAACAGGGGGCCGCGCCGTTCACAGCCCGTTTCGTGCCCGTGAGGCTGCTGGGGGCGATGGGGGGGAAGAGCGCCGTGGAACCGCTCGGGGCAGAGCTCAAGGCCGGCATGCAGGTGGTCGTCGTCGGCGTCGAGATGGCCTTTCCCAAGGCTCCGCTGATGCCGCGCGCCGAGGCCAGGCAGCCGTGAACCTGATCGCGGGCATCATTCGGCGGCCGTACATGGTCGCCGTCGCCGTGCTGCTGCTCGGCCTGTTTAGCTGGCTCTCCCTGCAACGGATTCCGGTTCAGCTCAAGCCGACCGTCGACAAGCCGATCATCACCATCACCACCTCGTACCGCGGGGCCAGCGCGGGCGAAGTTGAGGAAGCGGTCACCCGCGAGCTCGAGGAAGTGCTCCAGCGCGTGCAGGGCGTGATCGAAATGACCAGCGAGAGCACCGAGGGGCTCTCCACGATCACGTTGGAGTTCGCGTTCGGCACCGACACGCAGCTAGCGGCGATCGACGTCGTCAACCAGCTTTCGCGTGTGCCCTCCCTGCCGCAAGAAGCCGACGAGCCGGCACTCCAGATCGGAGGACGCGAGGAGGAAAACGCGGTGATGTGGCTCGCGGTGCGCACGCATTACGACGCCAATCGGGCGCGGCGCATCGTCGAGGAGTCCGTGCGTTCCCGTATCGAGCGGGTGGCGGGCGTCTCGGGCTTGTTCGTGGTCGGCGGTTCCGAGCGCGAGATCCAGATCCGGCTCGATCCCGAGCGCCTCGTGCAGCACGGGATCTCGATCCCTCAGGCGCTGGCCGCGGTGCGCGGCGGCAACGAGAACCGACGGGCGGGGACGCTGGAGACGGGGGGCAAGCAGATCTCCGTGCGCACGGTCTCGCGCGCGGGGAATGCCGAGGAGCTCTCGCGCATCGTCCTGCGCGAGAGCGAGGGCGGACGGGTGACGATCGGAGACGTCGCGCAGTGCGTCGACTCCTACCGGGAGCTCGACGGGTTCGTTGACATCGACGGCGTGCCGGGCGTGGCCATCGGCGTGCAGCGCAAGACCGGGGCGAACGTCGTCGAACTGACCCGGGGTGTCGAAGCTGCCATGGAGGAAGTCAATGGCTCGATGCAAAGCCGCGGCATCGACCTCCGTCTGGAGCCGGTCTACAAGGAGACGCGCTACATCGAAGATGCTCTGTCCTTCGCCAACGGGAACCTGATCGTCGGTTCGCTGCTCGCGATCGCGGTGCTGCTCGTGTTCCTGCGGAGCCTCAAGAGCGTGCTCGTGATCGCGCTGTCGATCCCGATCTCGCTGGTGTCGGTGTTTCTGGTGCTGTACGCCTTCGACCGCACGCTCAACGTGATCAGCATCGCGGGGTTGGCCTTCGCCTCCGGCATGGTGGTCGACAATGCGATCGTGGTGCTCGAGAACATCTACCGGCACATGCAGCGCGGCAAGAGCGCGGTGCAGGCCTCGATCGATGGCACGAGCGAGGTCTGGGGCGGGGTACTGGCCTCGACGCTGACCACGATCGCCGTCTTTGTGCCGATTCTGCTGGCACAGGACGAGGCAAGCCTCCTCTTCGTCGAACTCGCGCTGGCGATCAGCGCTGCCGTGTCGCTCTCGCTGATCGTGTCGATCAGCGTCGTGCCCGTGCTGGTCAACCTGTTCTTCGCAAGCTCGGCTCCGCCAGCGGCCGACAGCGACGATGACACGGGCACCGGCGTCTTCGGGCGCGCGTACGCCCGCTTCTGCGCCTGGGTTGCGTGTCGCGAACCGGGGAACGCTCAGGCCAAGCTGGGCTGGATCCTGCTGGTGATCGCGGGCTGCGTGCTTTCCTATCGGCTGGTGCCGCCCGCCGAATACCTGCCGGCCGGCAATCAGAACCTGATCTTCTTCTTCGCTTCGCCGATTCCCGGCACGCGTCCAGAGGTGGTGCACGACAACTTCGAGCCGCTGCAGCGCTGGGCGCTGGCTCAACCCGAAACGGGCAGCATGTTTGCAGTCACCGGGCCCTTCTTCAACGGAGGCGGAGTCGTGCTCAAGCCCGAGCATTCCGATCCGAATACGCTGGCTGCCTTCCACCAGCGTATGTACGGGCCGGCGATGGGGCTCGCGGGCTTCCAGTTCGTGGTGCCCGTGCGCGCGAGCCTGTTCAATGACTCAGGCAAGCAGTTCGAGGTCGAGCTCTCCGGGCCTGACTTCGACACTCTGGCGCGTGCGAGCGGCGAATTGCAGGGCGCGCTGCAAGGGGTCAAGGGCGTTCAGTTCGTGCGCTCCTCGCTGGTGACCGGTAAACCCGAGGCGCGTGTCGTCGTCGATCCGCAGCGAGCCAGGGAAGCGGGGCTCGATGTCGAGACCGTCGCCACCGTGATCGAGACCGTGATCGCCGGCCGACGCGTCTCGGCGCTGGTCGACGGCGGCCGCGAGGTGGATGTCAATGTGCTCGTGCCGAGCGCCGGGATCGACACGCTGGATCAGCTGGAGCGCCTGCGTTTCGTGGCGCCGGACGGTCGCGTGATCGCGCTCGGCAGCGTGGCGAGGGTCGAGCCGGCGGGCGGCCCGGTGACGATCCGCCGCCTGGAGCGCGAGCGCAATGTGTTGCTGACGGTCAACATTGCACCCGAGGCGCCGCTGGAAGAAGTGATCGGGACGATTCAGCGCGAGCTGTTCCCGCGCTTTGCCCAGCAACTCGGCCCGGCCTACACGCTCGCCATCGGCGGCGCAGGAGATGAACTGGGCAAGACGCTCGCTTCGCTCAGCGGCGGGTTCTGGCTCTCGGTGCTGATCGTGTACCTGCTGCTGGTGACGCTCTTCTCCAGCTGGGTGCAGCCCTGGATCATCCTCGCGACGATTCCGCTGTCGGTGGCGGGAGGTCTGATCGGCATCGCGCTCGCCCACTCACTCTCGGGAGGGCAGGCGAACTTCGATGTCATCGCGATGCTCGGCTTCATCATTCTGGCGGGCATCGTGGTCAACAACGCGATCCTGATCCTCCACCAGCGCAACAATTTCCTCGCGGAAGGATTGGATGCCGCGAAGTCCCTGGAGCTGGCCGCGCGCTCGCGCCTGCGGCCGATCCTGATGACCGTGATCACTACCGTGGCGGGCATGCTGCCGCTGGCGATCGGCGGCGGGGCCGGCGCCGAGCTGTACCAGGGCCTGGGTGCCGTGATCACGGGCGGTCTGCTTGTCAGCACGATCATCACGCTGTTCCTCGTCCCGATGGTCCTGAGCCTGATGCCCTCGAAACGCTGATTTGCCGGAGCACGCTCGCGCCGCCCGATTGGATCCGCTAGTCTCTGCGCTCCCATCCGAAAGGCAGGCAGTTTCCAGCCATGACCGATTCGTCGCTCGCTTCCGCTCAGGGTCTGTGCAAATTCCACGGTCCAGAGGGCTCCCAGACACCCGTCCTGCGCGGCGTTGCGCTGCGCATGGCGCCGCGCGAGTTTGTGTGCGTCATGGGCCCCTCGGGCTCGGGCAAGTCCTCGCTCCTGCACCTGCTCTCCGGCCTCGATCTGCCTTCAGGCGGCGAGGTGCAGCTGGGCGGTCTCGACCTGAAGATGCTCTCGGATGAGCGGCGCACGCTCGCCCGGCGCGAGCAGGTCGGCTATGTGTTTCAGTTCTTCAACCTGCTGCCGAACTTCACGGTCCGCGAGAACGTCGGACTGCCGCTGGCGATTCGCGGGGAAAACCCCGAGCGCAGCCGCGAGCGCATTGATGCGCTGCTGGCGCGGCTGGGGCTCGCCCACAAGGCGGAAGCTTTCCCGCACGAGCTTTCGGGCGGCGAGATGCAGCGCAGCTCGATCGCGCGCGCGCTGATCGGCGGCCAGCAGCTGCTCCTGTGCGACGAGCCAACCGGCAACCTGAGCCAGAAGGCGGGCAGCGAGGTGATGCAGCTGCTGCGGGAATGCGTCGACAAGGAAGGCCGCTCGGTGCTGCTCGTGACCCACAATCCGCGTGACGCCGCCTGGGCCGATCGCGTGTTGTTCCTCGTCGACGGCCTGATCGACGAACGGGTGCAGTTGAAGGGGCCGCACTCCGATCTGGAGCCGATCCACAAGGCGCTGGCAGCCTTGGGAATCTGAGGAGGCACCCATGGGACTCGCAACCTCGCTGGCGCTGCGCTCGCTGATGCGGCGCCGGGCGCGCACGCTCTTCTCGGTGCTCGGCATCGCGCTGGGCATCGCCACGACGGTGGTCGTGTTCGTGCTCGACCACAACACGATCCTCGGCCTGTCCGCGCGCGGGGGACAAGAGTGGACCCCCGGCCTCGAAGTGCGGCCGGCCCGCGGCGTTGCGGATGTGGCCAGCGAACTCGCCACAACCCCGGGCGTCGCGGGCTTCAGCCGATTTTTCCAGACCGACGTCGATTTCGCGTCCACGAAAGCGCCGCAGACCCGGCGGGCACTGCTGGTGGGCCTCGAAGCGCCGCGCATGTCCAAGCTGGACGCCATCGTGCTCTCTGAAGGCCGCACGCTCGACGCTTCCAGCGGCACCCGCGAGCTCCTGGTCGGGTTGACGCTGGCCCAGGAGCACGGTCTCAAGGTCGGCGATCTGCTGACGCTCAGCCGCCCGCCCGCCGGCATCCGCAGCGAATGCCGCAACGGGCAGCTCGTCCGGGCCGAGACCCGCTCCGAGGTGCGCGAGAAGTACAGCTACCGCATCGTCGGCATCCTGGCACGGGAGCGGCTGGGCCGGCGCGCCGACGGTGAGTTGATGGTCGCCGATGCCGCCTGGGCCAAGGAGCTCTCGCCCGAGGCCGCGCGCAGCGAATCCTGGTGGGTGCGCCACGATCCCCGGACCGACCTGGAGTCCCTGCGTTCGCGGCTCGCGACGGGCTTTTCCTATGAGCTCAACAAGAACGTGCTGGTCGGCGCGGCGGCGGATGAGCGGGCTTTCCGCAACGGCGTGCGCATGGCCGGACTGTTCGCGCTGGTGCTGGGACTGTACGTGATCTTCCACACGCTCTCGATGAGCCTGCTCGAACGCGTTCGCGAGGTGGCGACGCTGCGGGCGCTGGGCACCTCACGCGGGCAGATCGCGCGTGCCTTCTTCATCGAAGCGCTCGTTTCCACGCTGCTAGCGGCGGCGCTGGGCCTTTTCGGCGGACTTGGGTTCACGCGCTGGCTGCTCGAGCAGGGCATCACCACGTTGGGCACGGGCCGCCCGATCGGCATCTTCGAGGTGCCCTGGCCGCAAGTGCTGGCACTCGCCGGTCTGGGCGCGGCGATGGCGCTGGCCGGGGCGATCTGGCCGCTGACACGACTCTCGGGCGCCAGCACGGTTGCGGCCCTGCGCGGAGAGGAGCTGCGGAACGAGCGCGGGCTAGCGAAGAGTTTCCAGCTGTTCACCGCGCTGCTGCTGGTGCTGCTGCTGCCAGCGCTGTATTTCCTGATCGTCCCGATGGTCGGCGAAGCGCAGCAGGCGCTGGTCGGGGCCGTGCTGGCGGGCATGGCCCTGCTGGCGCTGTTGGTAGCGCTGCCCGTGCTGATGCCCGGAGCACTCGCCAGTCTGACTCGGATTCTGGCCGTACCGCTGACGCTGCGCTTTCCCTTCGCCGGCCGCGTCGCCGTGGCCACGATGCGTTCGAGTCCGGCGCGCGTCGCCACCGCCGCTGCTGCCATCGCGCTGGTGGCGGCCGCTGTCACCGGACTCAAGGGCATGACGCGCGCGCTCTCGGCGGAGATCGAGCAGTGGGCCGACGCCGCGATCGTCGACAAGCTGTACGTGCGCGGCCTGGAGAACGCGCGTTACCCCGAGCTGCGCGCCGCGCTGGAGTCGGTGCCCGGCTTCGTGGGCATCGAAAATGCGCGCGCGCGCAGCTACGTGCCCTTCCTTCTGCTGGGCCTCAATGCCGCCGAGATTTCGCGTTACGGTCCGCTGCGCACCGATCCGGCATTGTTCAGCCGCTTTGCGCGCGGCGACGCCGTGATCCTGTCGCCGCGGCTGGCTCGGCATCTGGACTACAAGCTTGGCAGCCGCGTGCGCGTGGCCACGCGCGACGGCAGCGTGCAGGAGCTGGAGGTGATCGCGATCAGCGATGCCTACGGTTACTTCCCGCATCCCGACGAGCGGCTCTACGGGGTGGTGGCGGACGGCTTCCAGTACAAGCACCAGTGTCTGGAGACCGAACTCCTCAGCGAAGTGGCGCTCGTGACCCAACCGGGCACGGACCCCGCCAGACTCGAGGAGACGCTGCGCGCCTTCGCACCCGCCGCACGCCTGCAGTTCGAGACCGGACGCGCGCTCCGGCGCGAGCACCTGCTCGATCTGGAGCGCGATTTCGGGCTCTTCGATCTGATCCTGGGGCTCACAGCGCTGTTGGCGGCGCTGGCGGTGCTCAACGGTCAGCTGCTGCGCGCACTGGAGCGCGCCAAGGAGCTGGGTGTGCTGCGCGCGCTGGGCGCCACGCGCTCCCAGCTCGCCGGCGCGGTCTGGATCGAGTCGACCATCACGGGGCTGCTCGGCGGGGGGCTGGGGACTCTGCTGGGTAGCGCCCTGATCCCGCTGTTCGTGCGCGCGCTGGAGACGCTCTCGGGGCTTGAGCTGCCGACGGGCGGGCCGGGGCCATGGGCGTGGATCGTGCCGCTTGGAGCGATCGCTCTAGCCTGGTTGGCGAGTGTCTATCCGATCTTGCACATGAGCCGGATGGATCCGACGCGGGCTGTGCGGGCCCCCTAGGGATACTGCTCCCCGAGCGGGGACAGAATCGGTATTGGGAATGGGATTTTTCGCGCGAGCGTGAGACGGCGGTCCCGTCTCCATAGGTGCCGGGGCAGAGGTTCCTCCCCGGCATTGGAGACACCGATGCAGAAGTTCATCCCGCCGGAATGCCCGTACCCCGCATGCCCCAAAAGCCCCTTTCTCTACCGCCGCCGCGGCTACTACAAACGACTGTGCGGGGCGGAGCGCATCCCGCGCTTTCAGTGCCTCACCTGCGGAAGACGCTTTTCCTCGCAGACCTTCCGCAACGACTACCGCCACCACAAGCCCGACCTCAACCTCGGGATCGTCGATCAGCTGATCTCGAAGGTCTCGCAGCGCCAGATCGCCCGCAATCTCGGCTGCAACCCCAAAACCGTCGCTCGCCGAATCCCGCTCTTCGGTCAGCACTTTCAGAAAGCCCACGAGCGCGTGCTCGCAAAGAGTGAGAAGCTCCTCGGCAGCAACGGGCACTTGGTCTTTGACGAGCTCGAGACCTTCGAGCAGAACCGCATCGAAAAGCCGGTCACCATGGCGGTCCTGGTCGAGGCGCGCACCGGCTTCATCGTGCACGGTGAAGCCGGCACGCTGCCCTCACGCGACAAAAAGCGCGGCGATCCCACGCGGGTGAGTCAATCGCGCGAGGTCGTGACCCGCTGCATGGAGGTTCTGGCGCGCCACCGCGACCCCAAGTCGCTGCTGGTGGTGGTCAGCGACCTCAAGACCACCTACCCCTCGATCGTCCACAAGACTCTTCGTGACCACGTCGTCCACGTGCAGGTCTCGAGCAAGCTTGCCCGCAACACCAGAAACCCGTTGTTCCCCATCAACCACCAGTTCGCGATGCTGCGCGACAACATCTCGCGCCTGGTGCGGCGCAACTGGGGCTACAGCAAGCGCATCGAGCGCAAGCAGGATCACTTTTGGATCTACGCTGGCTACAAGAACTACATCCGGCCGCGCACCAACCGCGACCACCGCCCCAGCGCCGCCAGCAAGCTGGGGCTTGTGCAAAGACGCCTCAGCATGGCGGAAGCGATCGCCTGGAAAGGACGTTTCTCCCTCGCCTCCTAGGATATTGCAATTCTGGGTCGATGTCCCCGGAAGGGGAGCAGTATCGCTAGACGCCCATCACGTGATAGCCGGCATCAACGTACAGCACACTTCCAGTCATGCCGCGCGACAGGTCACTCGCCAGGAACAAGCATGTATCACCGACTTCCTCAGCCGTGATGTTGCGCCGCAGCGGCGCCTTCTCCGCGATGTGGTCGAGGATCTCGGTGAATCCGGCCACGCCTGAGGCCGAGAGCGTCCGTATCGGGCCAGCGCTGATCGCATTGACGCGGATTCCGCGCTTGCCCAGATCGTGCGCGAGGTAGCGCACGCTGGCTTCGAGCGCCGCCTTGGCGACCCCCATGATGTTGTAGTTGGGCACCACGCGCTCGCCGCCGATGTAACTCAGCGTGATGATCGAGCCGGGGCGGCCTTCCATCAGCGGCAGCGCCCGGCGCGTCACGGCGGCCAGCGAGTAGGCGCTGATTTCGTGGGCGATCATGTAGCCCTCGCGCGAGGTGTCGAAGAAATCGCCCTGCAGTTCCTCGCGCTTGGCGAAGGCGACGGCATGGACGATGCAATCGAGACCGCCGAAGTCCTTACGGAGCGTCTCCATCACCGCATCGATGGTCTCCGGCTGGGTCACGTCGCAGGGCAGCACGATCGAGCCGGGTACATCGGCGGCGAGTTCGCGGACGCTGCGCTCCATGCGCTCGCCCATGTAGGTGAAGCACAGGCGCATGCCCTGGCGCGCCAGCGATTGGGCGCAGGCCCAGGCGATGGAGCGCTTGTTGGCGACGCCGAGAATCAGACCGGTTCTTTGGTTCAGGAGGTTCTGCACGCGACCCTGCAGTGTAGCGAGTTGGTTGGGCAAAGTGGGGAATCCAAGGCCTCAGCCAGTGCGGCGTTTCGTGCTTGCTGCAAAGCAATATCCTTGCATCTGTTTGATTGAAATAGACTTGTGACTGTAATTGAAATCAAATCTCGTTCGCCGACGCCGCCGTGCCACCGAGTTTTCGCGCAGCTCCTAGACTGAACTGCGTGGGAGCGGCACAGCGCCGCTCGCATTCCCCCCCCAACCGGAGACAGTCCCCATGGAGTCCGGAACGGATCGCACCGCTCTCGCTGCCACACGTCTGCCCGAATGGTTCCGCGCACGCAGTCCGCGCGAGATCCTGCAGCGCCTCGCCAACGGCGACCCTCTGGGGCTGCGCTTGCGCACGAGTGCCTATCTCGAGCGACATGCCTACCTGCTCGAAGCCGATGCGCTGCACTTGCGCGCCATGGCGGTCATCGCACGTGCCAGCCCCCGCATGCGGGGACCCGCCGAGGCCGAGGCCTGGCTCGAAGAGCGCATCGCCGAGGCGGCCACGGAGTTGATCGAGGAGCCCGTGCGCTATCCGTCGGAGGCCAGCGCCTTTGAACAGCTCGCGCGCCCGCTCGGACTCGATCCCTGTTCGCTGCGGCGCGCTTGCGCGCGCTTCAATCAACTGCCGGAACCCGAGCGACAGGCCTTCTTCGGCATCGTGATCCGCCGACAGTCGATCGAGGCCCTGGCCCTCGCGCGCGGTGAGTCGGCCCTCGACACCGGCCGGCGTGCGCGCCGGGTCCTCGACCTGTTTCTCAACCCGGCTGCGCCGGAGGGCGTCCGTGAAAGCTGAGCCGCCCCAGCAGAGTTTCGCGCCCGATCGATTGGAAGCAGAATTGCTGCGCGTGCACCGCCATGCCTGGGCGCGCCTGCTCCTGCGCGCGAGCCTCGCTGCCAACGCTGTCGCTCAGGAATGCGCCTGGTACCCGCCCTCCTGTCGCGAGCCCGACGAGGAAGCCCTGCGGAATGAAGTGCGCGTAGCACTGCGCCTGGCCCAGGCCGATGGTCTGCGCCCGCCCGCCGCGCTGCAGGCCTGGCTCTGCGAAAGCCTCGCTCCGCAACCCCTGATCGAGGCCGCCGAGTCGCTGCTGCCGGGCATCGGCACGCTGGTCTGCCGCGGGCTGGCCGCCTGGCCGGCGCTCGCCAGCGGCTGGGCCGAGGAATTCGTGCGCCGTACCACCGCCGGCGAGGCGCGCCAGTGGCATCCGCAACTGCTCGAGGCACAAGCCCTGCTGTGCGCCCGCGAGGGTGCTCATCGTCGCGCCTTCGATCGGTTCGAACAGTTGGCCCTGCATCTGCCCGTGAGCGCGCGCCTGCAGGCGCTGGCGTTGGCCATCGACTGCGGCATGCCGGCCGAGATCGAAAGCTGGGCCGCGCGCCTGGACGGCTCCAGAGAGGAAGCTGTGGCGCTGTCGCGTCTTCAGGCTGCTCTGCGCCGGCGCCGGCGAGTGCCGCGGGCCGCCGGTGAGGCCTGCCACAGACCTTTGCCGAAAGCGGCCCGCGCACTGGCGCTGGCTCTGGGGTGAACGATGACTCCCAAGGATGATCCGCTGGAGTTGCTGCTGCCGCGCGCCGACGCAACGCTATTGCGCAAGGCGCACGATCTGACCAAGTTTCTCGGGCTGTTCGTGATGGAGTCGAAGTCGACGCACGCCGCGCGCGTGGGGCTGGACTCCGAGCGAGCCTGCGCGGAGTGGGAAAAGGGAGTGCGCGCGCGCGTCGAGTCGGCGCTCAGCGATCTCGCGCGTCACTACCTGCGCCATGCCTGCGGTCCGGACGCGATCTTCCAGTTCGGTCCCGCGCGACTCACGGCGGCTGAGGCGTTTGCGATGCTCGCGGAGCACGGACCGGAGTTGAATTTCGGTCCCTTGTTCCCCGAGCCCGGCGAGCCCGCGCTGGCCTTCGCCGAGCGGGTCCTCGAACGGTGGCAGGAAATGCCGGAAAACACCGCTCAGCGCGAATTGTGGAGCGCGCGCCGCACCCGCGCCCGGCAAGGTCCGCTCGCGGCGCTGCCGCTGCTCGAAGCCGGTGCCAGAGCGCGCGCCAAGGCGCCACCCGAGGAGCAGTGGCTCTGGTTGTGCGGCTGGATCGAATGCCTGCTCGAACGCGGCGCAGTGCGCGAAGCCCGCGCGCTGCTCAACCAGCACGCGAGCCTGATCGCCGGCAATCACAGGCTGCGCTGCCTCGCGGCCTGGTGTCTGGTGCTGTGCGGCGAAGCCCAAGCCAGTGCGGAGCTCTACTCCAAGCTGCGCCCCGAAGAGATCTGCCTGCCCAAAGCGCTGGCTGCCCTGCGCCAGCGGGTGCCCGACTGGCTGCGTTATCTGCCCGGCCGCGAAGCGCTCGACGAAGCGCCCCTGCGCCTGCACGAGCCCAGCCGCGCGAGACACTCGATCGGGGCCAGCGCCTGCATCGAGTGTCGGCTCGACGAGACCGGCGAGGCGCGGGTGGTTCGTGCCGATGTCGCTCCCGCCTTGCGCGCGCGCCTGTCCACCTGGACCGCCGAACGGCCTGCCGCACATCAGGAGACCGGCAGTCTGGAGCAGCGCTGCGTGCTCGAGGATCGGGTCTGCATCGAGCATCGCATGGCGGGCCTGCTGCGCGGCGATCCCCTCGGCGGTCCGCAGACACGCGCGATCGCGCTGGTGCCCCTGCACGACGAGCGCGCTCGCCTCTGCGGCTGGCTGCGCCTGGAGTTCGAACATCACCTCGTGCCCCGCGCGGAATACCTGCTGGTCTGGTCGCGACAAGGGGAGCCGGAACGCCAGGCTGAGCGCACCCCGCTCTGCATCGAGCGCGATGCGGAACTGCGCGAGGCCGTGTTTCAGGACTGCATGCGTGCCTTGGCTCTCGAGAGCCCGCAGCGGCGCTGGTGGGGTTTCGCGCTGCGAGGTCACGAGCCCGTGCTCGTGGCCGGTTCGCTCGAAGACGAAGGTCCGCTGGGCCAAGGGCTCGAGTTCGGCAGCGCGCTGCGGCGTGCCGTGGATGCTGCCGGTCACGTGCGCTTCGACGAGGCTCAGCCTGGCTGGAGCCTGCATCCCGATTCGCAGTCCGGGCTCGTGCTGCAACTGCGCTTTGCGGGTCGCGGCATCGGGCTGCTGGTCGTGGAGTCTCCGCGCCGCCGCGAATTCGCGCGACTGGACTGCGAACGACACGAAGCCACGCTGGAGGCCCACGCGCTGGCACTGGAGCTGGCTGCCTTTCGCGAGGCACAGCGCCGACAGCGGCGCGCCGAAGCCTACTTTGACGCGCACGCACCCGGGTTTCGCTCCTTCGCCGAGCGCTTGCTGCGGGCCGCCGAGCGAGAGCAGTGCATCACCTTGTGCGGCAAGCTCGGCAGCGGACGAAAGACCCTCGCGCGCTGGCTGCATGCTCATTCGCCGGCCGCGCAGGCCGAACCCGGCCTGCTTGGTCCGGATGCGGATCCTGACCCGCGCCGCCTGACGGAGCAACTGGAACTCCTGGCCGGTTCCACGCTGCTGATTTGCGAGCTGGAGCGCTGGAGTCCGGCTGCGCAGCGGCGACTGCTCGAATGGCTGGAAGAGCGCGAGGCGCGCCCGCGCGCCGACTGGCCGCGGCCGATCGTGCTGATGGGCCAGATTCCGGCGCAGGCCGAATCGCAGGGGCGCATGGAGCCGGCGCTGGCGCGTCGGCTCGAACGCATGTGCTGGCGTGTGCCCTCCCTCCATGAGCGACGCGGCGAGATCCTCAAGCTCTTCGCCGCACTGCTGGAAACGCTCTCCCGACGGGAGCAGCTGCGGGCTCCAGAACTCGACGATGCGGCCTTGGCTCTGCTGTGGCGGCAGCGCTGGCCGGGCAATCTGGTCGAGCTGGAAAGCGTGGCGCTGCGCTGTCTGCTGTTCGCACCCGGCCGGCAGATCGACGTCGAGACGCTGGCGCGCCTGCTGCGCGAATTCGGCCTGCGCCCGCTGGAGCGACTGCCCTCGCGTCACCCCGACCGCGCCGATCTGCTGGCGGCGCTGGGCACGACGCGGCTGGGGACAGGCCGGGTCAACAAGACCCGCGCCGCGCTGTACCTCGGCTGGGATCCGGACACGCTGGTGGCCCGGATGCAGGACCTCTCCATCCCGCAGGAAGGGCCCTTCGAAGTGCCCAGCTGGAACGCGCTCGATTTCCCGGTGGAAGCGGCGCACCCGGGTTCCAACCCTGGCTCCCATTCTGGCGCCCACCCGGACGGATGAAAGGGCAGGACCGTCGGCGGTCTTCCCTCGCCGACGGTCCTGGGAGCGCCTCTCCGCAGGGAAGAGGTGTGGATCGAAGCCGGGGCCCCCCCGGGCACGGCATTGCGATCCACGAGGTCGTTTCCAACCTCGCCCTTCTCATACGACGGAACTCGCCGGATGTAGAAGGGCAGAAACGATTTTCGCGCCTAGAATTCGCCGCCCTTGGGAACCCTTGGGTAAAGCCTGCGTGAACACCTCCGACTTCGACTACCACCTGCCTGAGTCCCTCATCGCTCAGCAAGCGGTCGAGCCTCGCGACCATGCCCGTCTGCTGGTTCACCGCCTGCGGGCCAACACCACCGAGCACGCCCAGGTGCGGGATCTGCCGCGCTTGCTGGAGCCCGGCGACCTGTGCGTCTTCAACAACACGCGCGTGGTGCCCGCTCGGCTGCTCGGCGAGCGAAAGAGCGGCGGCAAGGTCGAGCTGCTGTTGCTCGAGCCCGTGCCGACGCGCGGTCCGCGCGCGTGGCGTGCGCTGGCTCGACCGGCGGCGCGTCTGGCGGCGGGCGAGGAGCTGTGCATGGAACAGGGAGCGATCGTCGTGCGCCTGCTCGAACGCCTGCAGGAGGCTGACGGTCGTCCGAGCGCGCGCTGGGAGATCGACTTTGCGGGAGACCAGCCCGTGCTGCAGCTGCTCGAGGCGCACGGCCGCATGCCGCTGCCGCCCTACATCGCGCGCTCGGCCGGCGATCCGCGGCACCAGGCGGACAAGCAGCGCTACCAGACGGTCTATGCCCGGCAGCCCGGTGCCGTCGCCGCACCCACGGCGGGACTGCACTTCACGCCCGAGCTGCTCCGCGCGCTCGATGCGGCCGGTGTGCCGCGGGCGGAGGTGACCCTGCATGTGGGGCTGGGCACCTTTCAGCCGGTCAGCGCCGAGCGGCTCGTCGACCACCGCATGCACAGCGAGCGCTACGAGCTCGATTCCGCGGCGGCGCAGGCTGTGGCGAGCGTGCGCCAGCGGGGCGGGCGCGTCGTCGCGATCGGCACCACCAGCGTGCGGGTGCTCGAGAGCTGTCATGACGGCCACCGCGGCGTGCGGGCCGCTTGCGGCGCGACCGAGATCTTCCTGCACCCCGGCAACCCGCCGCGCGTGATCGATGCGCTGTTCACGAACTTCCATCTGCCGAAGAGCACGCTACTGATGCTCGTCAGCGCCTTCGCGGGGCGTGAGCGCGTGCTGGAGCTGTACCGCGAGGCGATCGAGCGTGAGTACCGCTTCTACAGCTACGGCGACGCGCTGCTGCTGCTGCCCTGAGTGGATCCGGCGAGCAGCGCGCGCAGCTCGCGGGCCGCTGCCGCAGGATCGGCGGCGCACAGGATGCTCGAGGAGACGGCCGCGCGGCCGATGCGCGCGAGCTCGCCTGCATTGCAGCGGTCGATGCCGCCGATCGGAAAGAGCGGGCGGGTCGCGGCCGAGCCGGCGATCCAGGCCAGCTCGCTGCCGAGCCCCTGCGTGTAGCCCTTGGTGTCCGTGGCGTGGACCGGCCCGAAGCCCAGATAATCCACGGGCGCGTCCTCGGCCTCGATCACCTGATCCAGCGAATGGGTGGACAGTCCCATGAGCGCCTCAGGGCCCAGCAGGGCTCGCGCGCGCGCGGGGTCGAGATCGCTCTGCCCCAGATGCACGCCAGCGACCCCGCGCTCGGCGAGCGCCATGGCCACATCGACCCGATCGTTGACGGTCAGCACCAGCGCACAGCCGGGGTGAGCTGCCAAGAGGTCGAGCACGCGCAGGGCCCAGTCGTGGGTGGCGCGGGCCTCGGCGCAGGCCTTGGACCCCAACGGCTTGGGTCGCACTTGTAGCAGGTCCACGAAGGGCAGGGCCGCCTCGAGCACTTCCAACTCGCGGCCTGCGGGCGCGAGCTCGGGCGTGAACAAGAGGCACAGGCGGGCCGTGGCCAGCTGCCGGCGGGCTGCGGCGCCGCACAACAGGGCGGAATTGGGCATGGCGGGGATCCTAAACGATACCCGGCCCGTCTGAAGGCGGTGATTCTGTCCCCTAGGCAGCCCCCGTGCGGGTAGACTGCCAAGGAATCCCCTTTTCTCTCGAAGGATCTCTCCGACTCCATGCACCTCCACCGCTTCCTACCCTCGGCCGTCGCCTTGGGCTGTCTGTCTTCTTTGAGTCTTGCCCAGCAGTTCCAGCAAGTCACGGCCTTCCCGGGGGCGGCGGTCTGGTCGGAAGGGGTCGAGTGCGCCGATGTCGACAAGGACGGCGACCTCGACGTCTTCTTTGCGGATGGAGATGGCTTTTCCAGCGCGGGGACCCAGCGCCAGAGCACGCTCTTCATCAACCAGCTGATCGGCACCGGTCCCGCCTACACGTTCACCAACGAGAGCGTGGCGCGTCTGGGGACCAATCTGTCGGTCGGCAAGGGAGTGATCACCGCGGACATCGACGGGGACGGCTGGGTGGACGCGCTCTTCGCCAACGCTTTCCTGACCGATCCGCCCTTCCTCTACCACAACCGCGGCGCCGCTCAACCCGGCTTCTTCGACCAGGAGGCCGCGGCGCGCGGCCTCACCGCCGCCTACTCCTCGGGCAATGCTCAGTTCGGAGATCTCGACGACGATGGCGACCTCGATCTGATCCTCAACGACGCCTACCTCGGGGCTGCGGCGGGCAAGCCGCACCTGTTCTTCAACGACGGTGCCGGTGTCTTCACCGAGAACGCCGCGGCGCTCAACGCGCCCAACAAGAGCGCGCAGATGGACGTGCAACTCGTGGATCTCGACAACGACTGGGATCTCGACTTCGTGGGCGTCTGCCGCGCGGTCAACGCCGGCGGCAATCACTACGTGATGCTCAACAATGGCGCCGGTTCGTTCACGGACGTTTCCTCGCTGCTGACGGCCGGCAACGGCAACACCTACGAGAACGATCTTTGCGATCTCGACGGCGACAACGACGCCGACATGTTCTTCGTGTCGCTCTCCGGCTTCGCCGAGGGTGCCGTGCGCAACAACATGGTGCCCAACGGCAGCCTGAGCTTCACCGCGCAGGCGACTTTCGGAACGAACGACGACAACGAGGTTGCGTTCTGCGACTACGACAACGACGGCGATTACGACGTCTTCATCGGATCGCTGGGCGCCAGCGAGGCGGTCTACCGCAACAACGGCGCGCTCTCCTTTACCGCCGTGACCGGCACGGCAATTCAGGCGCAGGCCGACTCTTCGCTCGATTGCACCTTTGCCGACCTCAACAACGATGGCAAGTACGACTTCATCACGGCGCAGGGCGAATCCGGCGCCTTCACGAACAAGTTCTATCGCAACACGGGCACGGCCGACACGCTCGCGCCCGTGATCACGGCGGAGCAGATTCCGGCCAGTCTTCCGACCACGGGGCCCTGGACGATCAAGGCCAAGATCCGCGATCAGGTGCTCGACGATGGGATCAACTACGTGCGCTCCAGCGCCGAGTATGTCGTGCTGCCCGTCGCGTTGGCGGATTCCGTGACGATCCAGGCGGGTTCCTTCTCGCCCGCGGTGCTGAACATCTCCGCCGGCACCACCGTGACCTTCAGCAACGCCTCCGGCGGCGTCGAGAGCGTCACCAGCGCCACGGCTCCTTACGTCTGGTCGTCGGGGAATCTCAACAACGGCTCCACCTACAGCCGCACCTTCGTGGCACCTGGCACCTACAACTACACCAGCGCCGGGGGCGGCTTCTCTGGCCAGATCGTCGTCACGGGCACCACGACCACGGTCGGCGGCCTGCACATGGCGGGGCAGTTGTACCGCTTCCGCATGAGCGACAACAGCGGTGCGGCGGGCGTGCAGCTGTGCTACGAGCTGCGCTTCACCGATTGGCCGGGCAATGTGCGCGTTTCCGACGCGCGCGCCATCCCGCTGGCATCCAACACGCCCGGGACGGCCTTCTGCTTCGGCAACGGTTCGCTGGCCACGGCCTGCCCCTGCGGCAACACCGGCGGCCCGGCCAACGGTTGCGCCAACTCGGCCAATGCCTCGGGCTCGCGTCTGTGGGCGCTGGGCTCCACCACGCCCGACACGATTGTCTTCAACGCCATCGGCGAGCTGCCGACCGCGCTGACGATCTTCCTGCAAGGCGACGCGATCAACGCCAGCGGTGCCGTCTTCGGCGACGGCGTGCGCTGCGTCGCGGGCGCGCTCAAGCGCCTGTACGTCAAGAATGCCGTCGGCGGCGCGGTCAGCGCTCCCGCCGCGGGCGATCTGTCCGTCAGCGCGCGCTCGGCGGCGCTCGGAGACACGATCGTCCCCGGAACGGCGCGCCACTACCAGGCTTACTACCGCGATGCCAACCCCGGCTTCTGCCCCAACCCGCCCGGCAACACTTGGAATGTTTCCAACGGCTGGACGCTGAACTGGTAAGCCTCCGCAGCGTACATTCGGCCATCCAGGAGCCGCTTGAGGCTCAGGATGGCCGAATGCTTTTCATCCAGAACCCGCCGCCCTTCGTCGACATCAGCGCGCGCGCGCTGCCGGGGGTCGTCACGACCTGCGGCAGCCCCGCCAAGGACTACATCCTCGAGGTCAATGGCGGCGGCGTGCTGCTGGCAGACTTCGACGGTGATGGGCGCCTCGATCTGCTGCTGGTCGATGGCTCGACCAGCGAGCGCGCCAGAAAGGGGGAGCCCGGTCTTCCGCCGCGGCTATTCCTCGGCAAGGGCGATGGAACCTTCCAGCCCGCCTCAGACGCCTGGAAGCTCGATGGCGGGCGCTTTGGGATGGGCGGCGCGGTGGGGGACATCGACAACGACGGCTGGCCGGACGTCGTGCTCACCCAGTGGGGCCCGACGCGGGTGATCCGCAACCAGGAAGGCCAGGGCTTTCGCGAGCTCACGGCAGACGCCGGGCTGGGCCCGGGATCCTGGGGTTCGAGCGCCGCGCTATTCGACGCCGACCGCGACGGCAACCTCGATCTGTTCGTCGCCAACTACCTCGACTTCGATTTCGCGCGCATCGAGTCGCGCATGCAGGGCAATTGCCGCTGGAAGGGTCACCCCGTGATGTGCGGACCCGAGGGCCTGACGCCGCTGGCCGCGCAGTTCTACCGCGGACTCGGCGACGGCCGCTTCGTCGAGCGCAGCAAGGAAGCGGGCATCGCTGCGGTGAAGCCCGGTTTCGGCCTGGGAGTGATCAGCCTCGACTACGATCGCGACGGCGACGCGGATCTGTACGTCGCCAACGACTCGACACCCAACCACCTGTTCGAAAACCGTGGGGACGGCAGCTTCGCCGAAGTGGGTTTCGCGCGCGGCGTCTCGCACGACGCCAACGGCCGTGAACAGGCCAGCATGGGCATCGCCTGCGCCGACGCCAACAACGACGGGCGCGAGGACCTGTTCGTGACCAACTTCTCGGGTGAGAACAACGTGCTGTATCTCTCGGCCGCCAAGGGTCCGGGTTTTCGCGAGCGCTCGGGACAGGCCGGGCTTGCGGCGCCGAGTCTGCCGCTGCTCGGATGGGGCACGGCTTTCGGGGACTTCGATCTCGACGGCCGGCTCGATCTGTTCGTGCTCAACGGACATGTGTACCCGCAGGCCGATCTGCCCGGCACCGATACAAGCTACGCGCAGGCGGATCTGTTCCATCGCGGGCTCGAGGGCGGCAAATTCAGCACGGAACCGCTCTCGGGCAGTGCGCCTGCGGTCTCGCGCGCGAGCGCGGTCGGCGATCTCGACAACGATGGCGATCTCGACATCGTCGCCGTGGTCGTCGACGGCCCCGTGCGCGTGCTGCTCAACCAGTCCGCGCACGGCGAGGGGCGCGGCTGGTTGCGCGTCGGACTGCGCCAGCCGCGGCTCAACCGGTTCGCGCTGGGCGCGCGCGTGACTCTCGTGTGGAAGGACCAGGAACGCAGTGCCGAGATTCGCACCGCCGGCGGCTACCAGTCCGCCGTGGCGCCGGAAGCGCATTTCGGGCTGGGCGTGCGCGGGAAGCCCGAGCGCATCCGCGTGCGCTGGCCCGACGGTGTCGAGCAGGACTTCGAGTGCGCGGGCACGGACCGCGTGCTCGTCCTGGAGCGCAAGCCATGATCGGTGCCGCGCTGCTGCTGCTGGCTTCGAGCGCGCAGGACGCGACGCCGACCCTGGATCCGCGCCGCCTGCCGCGCGCGGAACTTTCGCGCTGGAAGGACTTCGATCCGGCCAAACTGGATCGGGCCTCGCTGCCGCCGGGCATGGAGTCGGTGCAGCGTGCACTGCTGGCGGCGGACTATCCGACGGCGCTTTCGGCCCTGCATGCGGTGCTCGAAAAGACCCCGGACTTTCCCCCGGCCTGGCACCAGCTGGGGGTGCTCTACTTCCGTCTGCAGCGCTACGGCGATGCGGTTGTCTGCCTGGAGCGCTATCTGGAACTGGCTCCGCAGCGTGTCGGCGACACGCGCGTGCTGGCCCATGGCTACTACTCGCTGGGCGACTATCCGCGTGCCAAGGCGCACTACGAGCGCGTGCTGGAGAAGAACCCCGGCGAGGTGGAGGCCCTGCGAGGTCACGCACTGGCCTGCATGCGGCTGGGCGAGAGCGAACGGGCTCTCGCGGAACTCGAGAAGGTTTTGGAACTCGATCCGTCGCATGAGGATGCTGCCACCTGGCGCGCTTCGCTGCTGTACGAGCTGGAGCGGCTGGAGGAGGCGCGCAGCGCGGCGCTGGCGGCGCGCGACCTCGATCCCTTCCAGCCCAAACCCTGGTATCTCCTGGCGCGCATCCTAGGGGACCTGGGGCAGGAAGCGCCGGCCCGCGAGGCACAACGGCGCTTCGAGGAACTCGCCGCCATCGCGCAGGAGTTGAGGGCGGTCGAGAATCGGCTGATGTACCGGCCTGTGGATCTTGGGCTGCTGAAGACGGCCTGCGCGCTGCACCGGCAGGCCGGCAATCGAGTCAAGCTGCGGGAGAGCCTCGCGCGCCTATTCCGGGCCGATCCTGAGTCCGTCGATCTGCGGCTCTTCGGTCTGGAGCTCACCATGGGTCTCGCCGACGAGCCTGCTGGGCGCCTGCTGGCGGAGAAGTTGGCCCAGATGGCGCCCGAGGAACTGCGCGTGTGGGAGCGCCTCGAGAAGTTCTATGCCTCGATCAAGGACCGCAAGCGAGAGATCGAGGCCGGAGAGCGGCGCCTGCGCCTGTCCGGCAGGTGAGCTCAGAAGGCGATCCCTTCACCCCGTGCCGGGAAGAAGGGATCGCAGGTTCTGCACCCAGCGACCGGGGAACGCTGACCCGGTGCTGCAGCAGGTGTGCCCTCAGGCCGATTCCTTGCCCTTCTTGGGGCGGCCGCCGCGCGGGCGATTGCGCTCGAGCTTCTCGTGGAACTCGGACCAGTCGTTTTCGGAGAACAGGCGCACCCGCGAACCGCACTCGCAGCAGTAGGAGTGGTCGAGCGACACGAGGTAGCTGACGTACTTGAGGCACTGGCCGCAGAACTTGCGATCGCTGTAGAAGTTGCCGTTGTCCATGTCGGAGGATCAAGCAAGAGCAATGCCGCTGGCAGCCGGAGCGGCTTAGAAAGTTGCAAATATCGGATCGGACACGACTTAGAGCGAGGCTGCCTTCGCTCCAGTGCTGGTCCCGCCCTCAGGGATGTCAAAAGCGATCAACATCCAGCGGGCGAGGACGTCGTGTTTCGGTCCTAGTTTATAATGCAACATTCTAGGTTGGCAGGCGCTGCTCCCAAGCATGGATCGCATAAAAACATATTGGGCATATAGTTATGTGCGAGCGTCGATCTGGTTTGACACGCCCTGCCCGGTGTCTATCAGACTCGACGCTGCTGGTCCAAGGCCTTCTGGACCTCCTGATCCAGAGAGAAGGCCCGGCGCAGGCTCCAGGCGGCCGCATCGCGCACCAGCGGCTCGGCATGCGAGCGCAGGGCCTTCAGCAGCGCCCGCTGGCTGGCGTCCGTCTGGACGCTCGCCAGAGCGATGGCTGCATTGCGGGCGAGGCCTGCCGCGCCGGCTCGGCGCAGGGCCGTACCCTCTGTCCAGCCCTCGAAATCGGCCGGAGCCTCCAGCCAGCGGACCAGCCCGCCCTCGACCACCCGGTTGGTGCCCCAGCGTCCGGAGAGATCCGGGGCCTTGCGGGTCCAGGGGCACACCTCGGAACAGACATCGCAACCAAAGGCCCAAGGCCCGATCTCGCTGGCGATCGCTTCCGGAATCGGGCCGCTGCTCTCGATCGTGTGGTAGCTGATGCAGCGGCCCGCATCGACGCGCCCCGGCTCGAGAATGGCCCCGGTCGGGCAGGCCTCCATGCAGGCGGTGCAGGTTCCGCAGGAACCGGCCAACGGGCCAGCGGTCGGCTCCAGATCGAGATCCACCAGCAACTCGGCGAGGAAGAAGAAGGGCCCGAAGGAGGGGTGCAGCAGATTGGCGGCCTTGGACAGGAACCCCAAGCCCGCCTCGGCCGCATGGGAGCGCTCCAGCAGCGGGGCCGCATCCGCCATCGTGCGGGCCTCGCGCACCAGGCCCTCGCTCTTCATGCGCCGCAGCAGCCGGCGCACGCGTTTGATCAGCAGGTTGTGGTAGTCGCGTCCGGCGGCATAGCGCGCGATCCGCCCGCCACCCTCCATCTCCACGGCGGGGCGCGAGTGGCCCATGCCCAGCACCACGATGCTGCGACCTTCGGGCAGGACCTTGCGTGGGTCGAGGATGCGCTCGCGCTGCTGCTCCAGCCAGCTGAGCCCCGCATGATGGCCGCGCCCAAGCCAATCCTCGAAGTGCGCCGCGTCCCGCGGGGGGCGCAGAGGGGCGATCCCGAACAGGTCGAAGCCCAGTTCGCGAGCCCATTCCTCGAGGCGCTGTTCGGTTCGCATGCCCGCGATGCTCGCCGGAGAGCCTGAAAAAGAAAATGAAATCTTCGTGAGGTTCGGGGGTTACCGCAGGCCGGAACGCGGCTAGGATCGAACTAGCCCCCTCCCTCCTGCTCTCCCTGTCGATATTCTCCATGCAGGTAACGGATCCCCTCCAGTCCGAGTTCTCCATGCCCATCGATCTGGGCGGAGCGCGTCTCGCCGCGCGATCCGGGGAATTGGGCAGCGAGCTCTCCCGGCCGGAGCTGGAGGCGATCCAGGCGCTGTGCGCCGACCCCGCCCGACAGGGCGAGAACCTGCGCGACAGCGTTTCGACTCGGCTGATGGAGGCCTTCCGCCTGCGCCAGGGACGGGGAGTCTTCGGTCTTTTGTACGAGCTGAACTCCCAGCATCTGCTGATTCAGGTCGCCTCGCGCCTGCGCCGCTACGGCAGCAAGGCGGACCCCCGGGACGTGCTGCAGGAGGTCTTCTTCAACGTCTACCGCTACCCGCATCGTTTCAACGCGGAGCGCGAGGACGCCTTCCGCGTCTGGTCGGCGATGATTGTGCGCAACACAGTGCTCAAGCACCTGCGCTCCCTTGGACGCGGCGGTCGCACGGAGCTGGCGATCGAAGACATGGTCAGCGAGCCGCAGGCCGCACCGAGTGCTTCGCCGCTGGCGGGCGCGGTCGAGACGGAGAGCCGCCGCGAGTGCGCGCAGGTCTACCTGACCTACCTGCACTTGTACTTGCGCTTCTACACGATGCTCTCGGAGCGCGAACGCCGCGCCCTGCACCTCGTGGAGGTCGAGGAAGTCAGCTACCGCGAAGCCGCGGAGCGTCTCGGCATCAAGCTCGAGAATCTGAAGATGGTCATCTTCCGCGCGCGCCGGAAGATCCACCGTTCGATGCGCCGTGTTTTCGAGGGCCTCAGCCCCGATTGCCGCCCCGCACGCGGCTCCAACCCCGAATCCGATGCCCAGCAGGCCTGGGTCGAGGAGGACAGCGATGAGCTCTGAAATGTGGAATGCCGGCGACCCCGCTGGAGAGGCCTGTACGGGCTTCCAGATGGATCTGTCGTGCCTGCTGGACGCCGAACTCGACGAGGGTGCCGCCGGCCGGGCGATGGTGCACATGGAGGCTTGCGCCTGCTGCCGGGGCTTCTTCGAAGATGCTCGCCAGCAGCGCGAGATGCACCGGGACATGGCTACGCCCGAGCGTCTGTTCGCGCGTTTGTCGATGCTCACCGGCCGCAAGCTGCCCGCCGCTCACGAGGAGCTCGAAAGCCTCGATCTGGTGCACCGCCTGTCGTCGGTCTTCTACCAGCTCGGGAAGGCCTACATCCTCGCCTCCATCGATCCGGGCTATCGCGAGCGGGTCTTCCAGGCGGCGGTTCCGCTGGAGAACGGGCACTCCAGCGGACGCGGCTTGGTCGACGGCGTGCTGGCCTCAGGCCGAGGACGCTCGGGAGGACTCGACTGGCAGCGCGCACGCGCGCTGTTCAACGGACGGCTGGAGCGCATCGAGTTGCCGCTCGAAAAGGGCCGCAAACTGCTCGAAGAAGCGATCGCGATCGATCCCAGCCACGAGGAGGCGCGCCTGTACCTCGCGTTCCTCCACGGCCATGAAGGCAAGCGGCTGCTCGCTGCGGACGAGTACCTCGACATCTTCCAGACAGCGATCGACGACGCCAACCGCGGCCACGCGGCCATCCAGCTGGGACGCCTGCACTCCGCCGAGCAGAGCTACCGCAAGGCGCTGGCCTGCTGGCGCTGGATCACCATCAGCGGACTTGCCGATCGCGATGACCGCTTCTTCGTCGCTCGGTTCAATATTGGTATGGTTTACGCGCTGGAGCGCAACTCGCGCCGCTCGCTCGACTATTTCCGCCAACTGCTCGATCGGCATCCGAATCGGGTGGCGGAGGTGGCGGAGCTCTTCGCCCGCTCACCCAAGCTGCGCGAGGCCATCGACGAACAACCCGGCTTTGCCGAAGCGCTGGTGCGAACCTGCCCCGAGCTCTTCAGCGTGGCCGCGGACGAATCCAACCCCATGGGGGGCCTGACATGAACGCCATGATCACTTCCTGCCTGCAACATTGGATGCGCTGCGCCCTGCTCGCGGCGCTGGCTTTGATGGCCTGCCTGCCGCTGGCCGTCGGTTCCCAGAGCACCGGAGACTCGATCTACACCAGCGACGACGAGACCATCGGGACCCTGCCGATGGTCAACGGCGGCGGCTCGATCGCGATCCAGCGCAATCTGCAAAGCAACAAGCCGGCGCTGTACCTCGAAGGACGCTACGACGAGATCTGCGCCGTGCTGGTCCACTCCCAGGGCCAAGGCGCGATGTCGGTGCAGTCGCTCGGCGGCGGTCGGGTGCGCTGCACCTTCCACGGACGGCTGGCGATCGGTCTCGACCAGAACCTGCTCTCGATGACCCGCATCCAGATGGGCATCCACATCCCGCAGGCCTTCCGCGGACAAGCGGCGCTGCTGCCGCTGATGAACCAGTTCCGGGCGCACTCCAGCCTCCACGGCAGCTACCACTTCCGCAGTTGGAGTCAGGACGGCCGCTTGATGCTGGCGCAGTACTGATCCGCCTCCTCAGGGAGCGAGGATCGTGTCACCACCCTGCCCCTGGCAGGGTGGTTTCTTTATGCTGCGAGGCAATGGAGCAGCCTGCGATTGCGCTGACGCTGGGGGATCCGGCCGGAATCGGCCCGGAGATCGCGTTGGCGGCGCTGCGGGATGCGCGCGTGCTGCGCGAGATGGAACTGATCGCGATCGGTCCGGCGCGCTATCGGCCCGAGGATTGGCCCGTGAGCCGCTGGCTTGCGAGTGAAGACCCGGGAACCTTCCGGATGGGAGAGGCGCAAGCCCAGTGCGGCCGTGCGGCGCTTTCCGCATTGCGCATGGGACACGAGCTGGCGCTTTCCGGACGCGTGCGCGCGCTGGTCACCGGTCCGGTGAGCAAGCAGGCGCTGCACCTCGCAGGCGAGCGAGTCGAAGGGCAGACGGAACTCCTCGGGCGCTGGTGCGCCGTGACGCGGTTTGAAATGCTCGCCATCGCCGGCGCCCTGCGGGTGATGCTCCTGACCCGGCACATGCCGCTGCGCGCGGCGCTCGACTGCGTCACCACCGAGCGCGTGCTCGACCGCTTGTTGTTGTTTCAGGAAAGCCTGATCCGTCTGGGAACTCCCCGGCCGCGCCTGGCGCTGGCCGGCCTCAATCCGCACGCCGGCGAGCATGGTGTCTTGGGCCGGGAGGATGGAGAAATCCTCGCGCCGGCGGTGGAGCAGGCGCGCCGGGCCGGTCTGGATGTGCAGGGCCCGCTCTCACCCGACACGGTTTTCCTCCAGGCCTCCCGCGGCCAGTACGACGGCGTTCTGGCCCTGTACCACGACCAGGCCTTCATCCCCGTCAAGCTGCTGGCTGCCGATGGGGGGGTCACGGCTCTGGCTGGGCTGCCCTACCTGCGCCTCAGTCCGGTCCACGGGACGGCCTTTGACATTGCGGGGCAGGGGCGGGCCTCGCCCGAGAACCTGATCCAGGCCTTGCGGCAGGCCGCGGCCTGGGTGCACCGGCCCTGAAGAAAGTTCTCAGGCTGCGAGGCCTCCCCGGTCGAAGGAGTCTGCGTGTCCGCGCCGGCCCCAAATCTCACCTGCGCGTCAGGTTCGCTGGTAAGCTGATAGGGAGTCCTCCGCCATCATGAACGGTCGCAAGAAGAAGATCGTCCTGTACCAGCCCCAGCAGGTGGATGAGAGCCTCGGCCTGCCCTCCAGCAAGGACCTGCTCCCGCTGGAGATGCTGACCATCTCGGCCTGGCCGATCCACGACGGCTACGAGGTCGTGATCATCGACGCCAGCATCATGGACGCCGAGGAGGCGCACCGCAAAGTCGTCGAGGCTTGCGAGGACGCCCTCCTTTACGCCACAACGGGCATTTTGGGGTACATGGTCTATGACGGCCTGATGTGCTCGCGCAAGGTGCGCGCGCGCTACCCCAAGCTGCCCATGTTCATCGGCGGCTGGTTCGCCAGCGTCCGCCCGGATCTGCAGCTGACCCAGGCTCCCTACGATGCGGTGGTGCTCGGGCAGGGTGAACTCACCTTCCGCGATCTGGTTCAGGCCGTCGAGGCCGGCACGCCGCTGGAGCAGGTGCAAGGCCTCGCGCTGCTGCGCGACGGTCAGGTGATCAAGACCGAGAAGCGCGGGGTCGCCGGCTGGGACAAGATCATCCAACTGCCCTGGCACCTGATCGACATCGAGCCCTATCGCGCGCACCAGATGCGCGCGCAGAGCCACCGCGACGTGCTGCGCATGCCCACGCCGGAGGCGATCGGAGACCGCAAGCCGTACTTCGGCATCACCTACTTCTCCAGCTACGGCTGCCCCGAGCCCTGCACCTTCTGCTGCTCGCCTTTCGTCACGGATCGGCGCTGGAAGGCCATGCCGGCGGATCGGATGCTCGACGACCTCGCCGAACTCAAAGAGCGCTGGAACTTCGATGTCGTACGCTTCCACGATGCCAACTTTGGCGTGATGGAAAAGCGCACGCGCGAGTTCGCTCAGGGCCTGGTGAATCGCAACATCAAGTTCTGGTGGAATGCGTTCATCGAGACGCACTCGATCCTGCACTACAAGCCCGACACGCTCGATCTGATGATTGCCTCGGGCATGTACGTCGCCGAAATCGGCGCCGAAGCGGGCACGAACGAGATGATGAAGAAGATCGGCAAGCCGATCAAGGACGACGACAACGTCCTCGGCGCGATCGAACTCGACAAGCGGGGCATCTGCGCCAATCTGACCTACATCATCGGCTACCCCGGCGAGCCGCGCGAATCGATGCTCGCCACAATCGACCAGTGCCGCCGCGTGCACGTCGCCTGCCCGCGCTCGCGCGCCACGGTCTGGCCGTACCGCCCGATTCCCGGCACCGCCATGTGGGATCAGGCCATCGAACAGGGCTTCGTGCCTCCGACAAGGCTTGAGGACTTCGGCAAGCTCGGACAGTACCACCTCGAAGAAACCTGGGAAGGCCGCATCCCCGATGACGTGATGCTGGCTCGCAAGATGTACCACCACTACGCGACGCTCAACTACGGACTCGCGCGCGGCAAGAAGGGCTGGTGGGAGAAGCGGGCCAAGGCGCGTCTGGAACGCGGCGAACTGCTGGGTGGCTTCCCGCCGGCGCGCGTCGAGGCCAAGGCCTTCGACGTCTACAACCGTGTGACGAAGAAACTGTTCGGCACCAAGGAGCTTTCGCGCTCGTGGGTCGATCCCGGCCACAGCACGGGCACCTCCGCCACCAAGGCTTCGCAGAGCCGCGAGGCGATGACGGGCACCACCGCGGGCAAGGAAGAGAGCTAGAGCTTTTCCAGCGCCGCCCGCGCCGTCTGCGCGCCTGCGGCATCGCCCAGACTCTCGGAGAGTCGTAGCAATTGCTGCCAAGCTTCGCGCGACAGCGGCGTGAGTTCTGCGCACTGCTGCCAGTGTCCGCGCGCCTCCTCGAGCCGGCCCTGCGCTTCGCAGGCGCGCGCGAGATTGGCCGCTGTCGTCGTGCGCGCACGGCCCGCGCGCGCAAGCGCCAGCAACATCTGCTCCGCTTCCGCCGCCCGGCCGGCACTCAGCAGCGCCGCGCCGAGGTAGTCGGCCGCGGCGTAGTGCGCCGGATTGGCTGCGACGATGCTCTGCAAGGCGCGGATGGCCTGTTCGCGCTCGCCGCGCGCATCCGCGAGCAGTGCTTCGTAGTAGGCGCGCAACTCGGGCATGGAGTCCTTGGGACGCGGCAGGCCCGTCGGCGTAAAGGGTGCGGGAATCGCGGCGCCTTCTTCAGCGGCGCCGGCATAGCCGAGTGCTCGGATGCGCTCGCGCTGCGCTGGATCGATGCGGGTGGAAGCGTCCGGACGCAGCGCAGGCCCGCGAAACTGCTGCATCAGCAGCTCCGCCAGCTGCCGGCAGCGTTGCGTCCGCGAGGGGCCCAGGTCCTCCTTCTCGCGCGGATCCGTGCCCAGATCGTAGAGTTCGTGTGCTTCGCTCCACAGGTACTTCTCGCGGCCTGTGGCGACGCCGATCAGCGGGCTCCAACCGTGGTTGAGCCAGCCGGAGCAGGACTCGAAGTAGACGGCGCGCGCCGTGTCCGGCTCAAGCAGGCTCAGGCCGTCGATGCGCTCCGGCAGTTTCTCGCCGGCCAGGCCGAGCAGCGTGGGGAAGACATCGGCGACGCTGACGAGCGTGTCCTCGACGCGGCCGGCCTGCTCGCCAGCGGGCAGGCGCAGGATCAGCGGCACGTGGATGGTCGGCTCGTAGCACAGGGCCGAGTGCGTGGGCTCGCCGTGCTGTCCCAGTGCTTCCCCGTGATCGGCGACCACCAGCACAGCCGAGGCAGCAAAGCGCGCCGAGGCGCGCAGTGACGCGAGCAGTCGACCCACTTGGCGATCGGTCTCGACGACCTCGCCGAGGTAGGCATTGCCGCCGGCGCGCGCGAGCGCATCGGCCGGCGGCTCGTAGGGCGCATGCGGATCGAACAGATGCACCCACAGGAACAGCGGACGCTTTTCCTCGCGCGTCGGCAGCCAAGCCAGCGTGCGGTCGATCACGTCGCGGCCGCTGCGCTCCCCGACATGGGCGCCGGAATCGCCGCTGTTCTGCGGCGCATCGAAGTACTGGAAGCCCTGCGCGATGCCCCAAGTTTCGTCGAGCACGGCCGCCGACACGAAAGCAGCCGTTTCGTACCCGGCATCCTCGAGAATCTCCGCGGCGGTGCGCGCGCTTTGCGGCAGGACCGCCTGCCCATTGTCGCGCACCGTGTGGCGCGGCGGATACAGGCCGGTCAGCATCGAGGCGTGCGCGGGCAGAGTCAGTGGTGCCACGCTGCGGGCCTGCGTGAAGCGCACGCCCTCGCGCGCCAGCGCGTCGAGGTGGGGCGTCGGATCGCCGCTTCGCCCGTAGCAGCCCAGCGCGTCCGACCGCGTGGTGTCGAGCGTGATCAGGATCAGGTCCGGACGCGCCGCTTCACGGCTGCAGGAGGCCAGCGCGCCCGCGATCATCACCAACACAGGCAGGGGTGCATTCAAGCCTCCCATGATACGATGGAAAACGGGAACGGGGAGCCCGAGATCGGGCTCCCCGTCGGCTGCTAGCCACCGGATTCCTCAGGCGATCAGTTGGGGAACAGGCTCAGGTTGACGAGGCGCCCCTTGTTGTTGACACCCTTGCCATAAGGCAGCGTCGCGGTCGTCTCGCCGGGGAAGTTGCCGCCGAAATCCGGCGCTGTGCCGCCGAGCAGCCGACGGTTGACCAGCAGGCTCAGCAGCGCCGGGTTGTCCTGCGTCTGGGCCGTGCTGTTGGCGGTTGCGCCGACGATGCGCAACAGACCCGTCTCGATCTGACCCGCGCTGCGCGGCCAGACGAGGAACTCGGCGTCGTTGTCGCCGCTCGAGTTGGCGAGCCACTCGTTGGATGTGGCGCCCGACAGCTGGAGCAGCGGCAGGGTCGTGTGGCAGCGGAACTGCGTCTGGGCCGAGTAGGGCTGCTCGTTGTCGTTGATGATCAGGAAGTCGACCACGACATCGAACTGGCTGCCGACCAGCGACAGCAGCGTCAGCTGCGACGCGAAGCCCGGACCGCCCTGCGTGGCCTGTCCGAAGAAGCGCGGGTAGATCTGGATGTTGGGAACGGCCTCGTACTCGGTCCCGTTGAGGTCACGGATGCCGTCACTGTCGGTGTCGGTGTTGGCGAGGTTCGCCAGGCCCGTGCCCGCCTTGAAGCCGTACGCGTCGATCTCGTAGGCCGAGGCGTTGATGCCATCGAACACGTACTGGGCTGCGGCAAGGTTGTCGTACTTGACAGCGGCCGCGCTCGAACCGGTCGCCTCCGCGTAGACGTAGGCAAAGCCTTGGAAGCCGTTGGGCAGGGTCCCGGTGCCGTTGACGCTGACCGAGACCGTGTCCAGCGGGGTGAGGGCCCGGCTGAAGTTGGTCGTCTCCAGGCAGGTCTGACCGTTGCGGAACACGAAGTGCGCGTCGATCGAGGCCGTGCCCTGTGTACCGCCCTCATCGAGGTTGGTGATCGAGAGCACGCTGAGGCTGCCCGGAGTCTTCTGGATCAGCGGGAAGACATAGAGGCTGTTGCCACGCTTGTTGTTTTGGGTGGCGTCCTGGGCGAGCGCGTTGCCGGCGAAGGCGAGCGCCGCACCCATCACGAGGAAGTGCTTGCAATTCATGGTGAGTAGCTTTGGTGGTTGGATGCGTCCGCGCGGCAGCAGGGCAGACGCGCCCTGCGCAAGTCCTCGCGAACGAGCGCACGGTAGCGGGCTCGGCCTGGTCGGCAAGTGCCAAGGCGAGGGGCCCGGCGGCACCCGCTCGCGGATGCTTTTGCGCGCTCCTGAGCGCTAGGAAGTCGGTCTCTTCCCCCCTCGGCGCGTTCGCAAAATCGGAATTGGTAGATTGCTCATCAAGATCGAGCTGTGGGGAGCGTGGGGGGGGCAGCTTGGCGCGGCCCTCCACGGTCGATCAAGGGGGGCGCTCTCGCGGAGCGCCGGGATTTGCCTCGGTGTGCCTCGGCGTTCGAGGCCGGGCCGGTGCGATGGTCAGCGTGGGTCTCGCCACGGAGCACACGCTGTCTGTGGTCGCGTGCAGCCGGGTCGATCGCGGAAAAAACCAAGCACGGGTCTGGAGGCACGCGCTTGCGTGCTCCTGAAGAATGCAGCATCCAAGGATTACGCTCCAGGGCAACGCCGGCGGACCGCGTCCGGAGCGACGGGAAAGTCGGCTGCGTCCCCGTTCATGGGGGGTCCGGCCCAATTTTGGGAAGTGGTCCAAAAAAACAGGGGCCGCCCCCTCGCGGGAGCAGCCCCTTGACGGACCTCAGGATCCGGTTGGAATCAGTTGTTGTCCGCGAACAGGCTCTGGTTGACCAGGTCGCCGTTGTTCTGCGTGCCAACCGCGTAGGGCAGCACCGCGCCCGAACCGCTGTAGACGTTCTCCACGAGGCAGGCCAGGACGGCGGGGCCTTGGACCGAGGCCGCGGTCGAGTTGGCGATCAGACCGTTGATCCAGAACAGACCGGTCTCGATGCCGTTGAAGGACTCACCGGTCGTGTGGTTGGTCGAGAGCAGGAACTCGTTGTTGAAGGCGCCGCTGATGTTGCTCAGCGGGGTCTTCTGCCAGCAGTCAACGGTGTGTTGACCCGAGAACACTTCCTCGTTGTCGTTCCAGATGAGCAGGTCCACCGTGGTGGTGAACTTGGTGCCCGTCAGGCCGATGAGGATGAGTTGCGAGGACGCAGGGCCTTGGCCCAGGAAGCGCGGGATGAAGATCTGGTCCGGAGCACCTTCGTACTCGGTGCCGTTCAGGTCACGGTAGCCGTCGCCGTCGACGTCCGTGTTGGCGCCCTCAGCGCCATTGGCGCGGAAGACGAACGGGGCGATTTCCATGTCGCTGCCGCCGTTGCCGCTGACGACGCGCGAGGTGCCGACCAGGTGGTTGAAGCTGGTCGCGGCGCCGGTCGTCTTGTTCTTGGCGAAGACGTACAGGTAGCCGGAGACCGCGTTGGGGTTGTCCATACGGGTGTTCACCGTCAGCGTGTCACCCGGGGTGAGGGTGCGCGTGCGGTTGAACTCGAGGCAGGTGGTGCCGTTGATGTACACGTACTCAACCTTGATCGTGCCGTTGTCGGGGTTCAGGTTGATGTTCGAAACGGTCACGTAGGTGTCCAAACCCGAGGCGGCGTTGCGGCCGCTCTCGAAGTAGGGGAACACCAGCAGCGAGCCAGCGGTTTGGACGCCAGCGGAGGCGCCGGCGGTGAGACCCAGCACGGCGGCGCCGGCCAGGGCGAAAGTCGAGAACTTGATCATGATGTCTTTCTGAGTAGAGTCCTGAGGGGTTGGCCGGTTCCCTGTGGCTAGCCCTAGGGGTTCCGGTCCCCTCGGTGGGGGATTGGAAGTGGCTCACCTCCCGACCAGCGCCGACCACGCGAATGCGGAGCGGATAGAGCGATGTTCCGGGGGCAATGATAGGAACTCTTTTCCAGAACGCAAGATGCAGCTTCCTGAAAAATACAAATTTCGCGGGCTGAAGTCTGCGGCCAAGGCTGCGGATGGCCGACCGATCCAACCCCTTTTCAGGAAAGGTCTTAGGGGCTCGCCAGCCTCGGGTCACTGCCCGTTGATCGAGTGGGATAGCAGGCTGGCGTTGGCTTGCTGGCCCTTGGTAAACGGCAAGCTGGCCGCCGGGCGGTCCTGCGCGTTCTCGATGCGGACCGCCAGGATCGCGGGGTCGAGCAGCGTGGTCAGCGTGGAGTTGGCGAGGTTGCCGTTGATGCGCAGCCAACCGGTCTCCGGCAGCATCAAGGGCAGCGTTCCCGTGCTGACCTCGTTGAGCGCCTGATTCGTCGAGGCGAGGAAGGCATCGCTGAACGCATTGCTGATGTCCGACAACCGCACGCGCTTCCAGCAGCGGAAGCTGTATTGGCCGGAGAAGACTTCCTCGTTGTCGTTGTAGATCAACAGATCGATGAGTGCATCGAACTGCGCTCCACCGGTCAGGTTGATCAGGATCAGTTCCGAATCAAACTCGGGGCCCTGCCCGAGGAATCGCGGGATCAGGATTTCCGCAGGCGCTGCTTCGTATTCGAGTCCGTCGAGATCGCGCAGACCATCGCCCACGCCGCCGTTTTCCAGATCCGTCGCTGCACCTTCGGCCAACTGCGCTCCTGCTCGGAACACGAATGGATCCAACTCGAAATCCGTGCTGCCGAGGCTTAGCGCGCTGCCGATCAGGTGGTCGAACTTGATCGCCTTGCCGGTCGTGAGGCTCTTGGCGAACACGTAGACGTAGCCCTGCACCATGTTGGGGTTGTCGAGCTTGGTCACCACGCTGAGCGTGTCGTTGGGCGTCAGCGTGCGGCTGCGGTTGAACTCCTGGCAGCCGACCCGGTTGATGTAGACATACTCCAGTCGGACCGTGCCCTGCAGCGGGTCGGTGTTGGTGTTGGTCACCGTCAGGAGCGTCTGGCGTCCGCGGGTGTTGTCGAACAACGGGAACAGCAGCAGGCTGCCGGCATCCTTCTGGTGGGCATGGGCCGCCGGGCCCGCGAGGGCGAGGAACAGCAGGGAGAGGAGGGTGAAGCGCAGCATGTAGGGGACTCTTGCGAACCGTACCCCCAAGAAAGTGCTTTCGCGCAAGGCCCTGAGTCAGTTTTTCCTTGTGATCTGCAAGTTATTGATTGACAGCTATTTAAGTTTGTACAACCGGAACAGCTTCGAGGGGCTTCCGTCCGAGAAAAGCAGCGTAGGGGGGCTTTCGTAGACCAGCTCCCAACCGGGTAGGGACGGCTGGGCCCCCGCGCCGAACTGGCCCAGCAGGGCTGCCGGAGAGCCGGCGGGCAGCGCCGCCGTCGGCGGGAGGCCCGCCGCGTAGCGCATGCCCAGCGTCAAGGTGGCCCGGTCCACCAGCAGGTACTCAGCGCCCTTGTCCCGCATGAACCGGCTCAGCTCCTCGGGCTGTCCGTAAAAGTAGAGCGTGAGGAACTCCATGATCCGGCTTCGGCTGCGCCGGGTCTCCCACTTAGGCTGCAGCAGGATTCCGCGCCCGGTGTGGGCGAGCAGCGCCGGACCATTGACGAAATCCGTCAGGATGCGCGCATCCTTGGGGGTCAGGCGCTCGACCGCGGCCAGCGCCGAACGCAATTCCGCGCGTCGAATGGGCGGCTGGTACCAAGGGTTGCGCCACGCGTGGAAATGCGCCAGCGCGGCGAGCACCTGCACGCACAGCAACGCCAACAACCAACTCGGTCGCTGCGCCAGCGTGCGGACCAGCAGCACGCCCGCCAGGGCCGCTGGCAGGATCACGACGCGCTCGATCGCGAGGGCCAGCAGCACCCCCACGAAGAACAGGCTGCCCAGCAGAGCCAGTGCCGGATCGCGCCGCCCGTCCCGGATGGCCTGCACCGTTCCGCGCGCGCTCGTCAGCAGCGCCAGAGAGCCGACGCCCAGCAGGCTGAGGAGGGTCAGCGGACTCAGGCTGGCGAAGGGACCCTGCCACATGAGTCGCACCTCAGGAGCGAGCTCGCGCGGGTCGGCCGGCAGTTCGAACAGGTGCCGTGCCTTGGCCGCGAGCAGGCCGAACACGTGGCTGTACTCGCCGCTGCCCGCCCCGCTGCTCGCCGCCCACAGCAGTCCCGCCCCCAGCACGGCGGCGACGCTGAGGGCCTGTCGGATCCGGGTCCCGCCGACCGCCATGCCACAGGCCAAGGCCATCGGCAGCGAGAGCGCGAAGGCCGTGTGGCGCAGCATGGGCACGGCAAGGCTGCCGAGCGCCACCAACGCGACCGCCGTGCGCCCGTTGCGCGTGGCGAGCGGTTGGAGTCGATGCGCCCAGCACAGCGCGAAGGAGAGCCCCAGCTCCACGCTGAGAAAAAAGCTGGCCGCATGCCAGCTGGCGAGCGAGCCGAGCAGCGTCAGCGCGCTGGCCAGCGCCATCGAGCCGCTGCGCGTGCGCACGGCGCGCAGCGCCAGGCCCAGATGCAGCAACCACAGCGGAAAGCTGTAGTCCTCGCCGACTAGCAGAAAGCCCAGCGTGCGCTGGTTGCCCGGGAGCAGCAGCGCGAGCCCCGCGGCGAGCAGGGCCTGGTGACGGGCCAAGCCGCATTCCCGGGCCAGCAAGGCGATGCCAAAGACCGCGCAGGCCGCCGCGATCGAACTGAACCACAGGCAGCTGATGTGCAGCGGCTGGTCGGCGCCGAAAGCTGCATGGAACAGCGCGATCAGGAACTCCGGACCCAGCGGAAACAGGGTCGGGATCGACATCGGATCGGGAGCTTCGAGGCGCGCGTGCGCCGGAAACTCCGCGGGCAGGCCGCCAGCGCGGAGGATGCTGTCGACGAAGTGGAACAGCACCGCCGGATCGCTGCGCAGCAGTCCGCGGGCGTCGGCGGCGTCAAAGCCGGGATCGGCCAGTGTCAGGGAAACTCTGGCCCACGCCACCAGCGCCACCATCAGGCACAACCCCAGCCAGGCTTTCATACGGCTCAAGCTCACCCGCGTGATCCTAGCGTCGCCCTGTGCGATACTGAGGCCCCAGATGATTCCGCTGATCTTCGCCTGCCTGCTTTGCAGTTCTAGCGCGGCCCAGGAACCCTTGCGGCCGCTGATGCCACCTTCGGGACCGAGCGCCGAGGTGCCCGCGGATCTCGTGGAGACGGCGCCGGCACTGCGCATCGATGGTCAGGAGGTCCAGTGGGGTGAGTTCGCGCGCTGGCTCGTGCGCTTCACGGGTGAGTCGCGGGCGCGCGAATTCGCGCTGGAAACCTATGTGATCGAGCGCGAGGCGCTGCGCCGCCAGGTGGAGCTCCAGCCCGGCGCGGTCGGCGCGGAAATCGACGCCTTGCTGACGGAGCGCATCGAAAAGACCTTTGCGGGCCGCAAGGAGGAGTGGTTGGCCGAACTGGAGCGCACGGGCCGCACGGAGTTCGGCGTGCGCTCGGAGTTTTCCAATCGCCTGCGACCGGAACTGCTCAGCAAGGCGCTCGCGGCCATCGACCGCGTGGTTCCGGAGCACCAGATCGTGCGTGAGTGGGAGCTGCTGCACGGACGCCATGGCAAGCGCTTTGACCTGCGCGGGATCTTCGTGCGCGTCGTGGTTCCCACGCCGGACCAGCTGGACCGAGCCAAGTTCCTGGCCGCCACGGAGCAAGCCAAGGCCGAGGGTCTCAACCGGGCGCAGAAGCTGCGCGAGCGCCTGCTGCAAGGCGAGGACTTCGAGGCACTCGCCGCGCGCGAATCGGAGGATGCGCCCACCAAGGCGCGCCGCGGACAGTGGGCTGGCGGTTTTCGGCACCCAGGATGGCCCTGGAACTTCCTGGATGCGCTCGAAGCGCTCCGGGTGGGCGAGATTTCCCAGCCGCTCTACGCCAAGGGCGGTTACTGGCTTCTCAAGGTGCTGAAGGTCGATGAGACCCCTCTGGAAAAGGTCCGTCGCGAGCTCGAGGTGCGACTGCTCGCGCGCGGCCCTCAGGCGGACGAAATCGGCGCGGTTCAAGAGCGCCTGCGCGAGAACGTGAGCGTCGAGGTGCTCCCGACGCTGTGGGGCGAGCGATCCAGCCCCGAGCGTCCGGATCTCGCCGAGCCGGTCATCACCGTGGACGGCGAACCGGTTTCGCGGGCCGTTTTTGCGCGCTGGATGTCCCAGCGCATCGGAGAATCGCTGGCGCACACCTTCGCCGAGTCTTACCTGGTGCACAAGCGTGCGGAGGAACTCGGCGTGAGCGCGACGCTCGAAGAGGCTGAGCAGCGCGCGCGCGACTACATCGACGAGCTGGTGCGCGATTCCAAGGGCGGCTCGCGCGAGGCCTGGCTGGAGTACCAGAGCCGCGGGGGCCGCGATCCCAAAACCTTGTACCGCGAATGGACATTCCGGTCCCAGACCGATGTCCTCGCGGAGAAGATGATCATCGCCGAGCGCAAGGTCAGCCCCGAGTCCGTGCGCTTTCGCTACGAGGAACTCTACGGAAAGACCGGCGAGCGCCTGGAGGCGCGCGTGATCGCCTTGCCGATCCTGCTGGAGAACGTCGAGGAAGGCTGGTCGCGCGAGGAACTGGAGGCGCAGGTGGCACTGGCGGCAGACAAGGCCCGCGCCCGGTCCGAGGAACTGCTCGCCCGGCTGCGCGCGGGCGAGGACTTTGCCGAGCTGGCACGCATGGAGAGTGCGGATGCCAACACGCGTGCGCTCGGCGGCCGTGTTGCCGGGCGCTTCCGCGAGGATCGCTACACCCCGGAGATCTACGCCGCCGCTCAGGCGGCCAAGGTGGGAGAGCCGATCGGTCCGTTCCGGCAGGCCAACGCCTGGTATCTCGTCGAAGTGATCGAAAGGCGCAAGGTGGCCTTGGATGAGGTTTCCGCGGAGATCGCCGAGGAACTGCGCACGCGCAGGCCAAGCCTTCCGGAGCTGATGACCTGGCGCAACTCGCTGCGCCAGAAATCAAAGCTCGAAATCCTGCCCGGCCTCGGACAGTAGGGGGGATCAGGATTCCGAGATCCCCATCCAGCGCTGGACCGGCTCCGGTTGGAAGCTCTCCAGCTGCTGGAACAGCTGATCGAGCGTGGAGGCGCTGGTGAGCAGCGAACGCATCGACGGATCGACAAAGCCCTCGCGCACGCCGACATCGATCTGGGCCATCAACGGCTGCCAATAGCCGGCGACATCAACCAGCACGCAGGGCTTTTCGTGGATGCCCAGCTGTGCCCAGGTGACCACCTCGCAGAGCTCCTCGAAGGTGCCGTAGCCGCCCGGCAGAGCCACGAACCCATCGGACAACTCGGCCATACGTGCCTTGCGCTCGTGCATGGTCTGCACCACCTCGAGGCGCGTCAGCCCGGTGTGCCCGACTTCGCGCTCCAGGAGACCCCGCGGGATGATGCCGATGGCGCTGCCGCCGTGCTTGAGCACCGAGTCGGCGAGAACGCCCATCAGGCCGACCTTGCCGCCCCCGAAGACCAGTTCGATCCGCTGTTCGGCCATGCGGCGACCGAGCTCGCGCGCGGCCGCCGCGTATTCCGGCCGGACTCCGCTTCGCGATCCGCAGAAAACGCACAATCTGCGCGGCTTCATTTGGCTTTTGCGGGCTTCAGCAGGAGCTCGATCGTGCTGTCCTGAAGACTCGCCGGGTGCTCGTGCCAGCGCACCTTGCCCTCCGCATCGATCAGCACCAGATCGGGCAGCGCCTGAGAGCCGAAGGCCCGCGCCGTGTTGCCCGTGAGCTCGCCGCTGTCCTGCAGCAGCGGGAAATCATGTCCGCTCTGGGCTGCGAAGGTCAGGAAGCTCTCCTCGGTGTGGCGATTCTTGCCTTCCTTCTCGCGCCAGGGGTGCACCACGCCGACAAAACGCAGGCCACGCGGCCCGTAGCGCCGCTTCAGATCCTGAACGAAGTCCTTTTCCTTGGCGCACTTCTCGCACCAGCTCGCCATGAAGCTGACCAGCACAGGCTGGCCGAGCAGTGCTTCGCGGGTCTGCGGGTCGCCCAGCGCCCAGCGATCGGTGCTGAAGGCCGGGGCGGGGAGCCCGCACAGAGCGGTGTAGTCGCGGGCGCGCCGCACCAGCGCGGCATCCTTGTCCTGCGGATAGCGCTCGAGGAACAGCTTGTAATCCTGCATCGCGGCGGAGTGGTTCAGCAGCGCGCGCGAGCTGGCTGCGCGGCGTTCGAGGCACTTGGAGTGGTAGGCAGCGTCCGAGGCATATCCGCGCACGCCCGCGTCGTACGCGGCGAAGGCCGCCGCCATGTCGTCCCGATACCAGCTCAGCTGGCCCATCAGGTACTGCGCGCGCGGAGCGAGCTCCTTGCCCGATTCGGATTGGAGCACTTCGGCAAACAGACCCTCGGCAGTGGCGTAAGCCTCCAACGCCTTGGGTGTCGGACGACGCAGCACCAGATTGTTCTGCGCCTCGCCGATCCAACAGACGCCGATCTCGATCTGCGCCTGCAGCGCGCGGTCCGTGCCCGGGTACCGCTGGCGGAATTCCTGCAGCGCGCGGACCGCCGCGGGCCACTCGCGCTTCTGCTTGATCGCCATGGCCTTGGACCAGGCCGATTCCATGTCCTGATCGACTTGCGCGAAAGCGCTGGCCGTCAGCAGCAGGAGGGCAAGGATGCGGGTCGGTTTCATGCTCTGGAAGCATAACCCTGCGCGCTAGGCTGTGACCATGCGATACAGATTGCTTGCCCTGCCTCTGGCCTTCCTGTGCTCCTGCGCGACTCAGGATGCCAGCCAATCCAACCAGCTGGCTGCCGATGCCCGCCTGTGGCTCGAGCGCTACAACCGGAATTACAGTCAGCTGGCGGCGGCTTCCGCCGAGGCCGAGTGGCGCTCCCAGACGCACATCGTCGAAGGCGACGAGACCAACTCCAAGGCGACGCGCGCCGCCAACGAAGCGCTTGCGGCGTTCATCGGTTCCGTTGAGGTCATCGAGGCCGCCCGCGCCTTCCTCGCACAGCGCGACCAACTCGGCGCACTGGAGGTGCGCCAGCTGGAAGCCGTGCTCTTCAAGGCGGGCTCCGGGCCCCAGACCGCGGCCGAACTCGTCAAGCGCCGCATCGCAGCCGAAGCAGCGCAGACCGAAAAGCTCTACGGTTTCCGTTTCGAGCTCGACGGCAAGGAGCTGACGCCCAACGAAATCGACGGCTGCCTCAAGTCCGAAAAGGACCTGCAGCGCAGGCTGCGCGTCTGGGAAGCATCCAAGGATGTCGGCCGGGCGCTCAAGCCGGGGCTCGTCAATCTGCGGAGCTTGCGCAACGAAGTCGTGCAACAGCTGGGCTATCCCGACTACTTCTCCTACATGGCTTCTGAGTACGGCATGACCACGCCCGAGCTGACCGAGAAGATCGTCGAGATCAACCGCGAGCTGCGGCCGCTGTTCCGGGAGCTGCACACCTACGCGCGCCATGAGCTCGCGCGGCAATTCGGCCAGCCGGTTCCGGATCTCATCCCCGCGCACTGGTTGCCCAACCGCTGGGGACAGGACTGGTCGGAACTGATCGAAGTGCAGGGCTTCGATCTCAACGCGGCCATGGCCAAGCACCCGCCTGAGTGGGTGATCGCGCAAGCCGAGCGCTTCTATGTCTCCTTGGGTTTCGATCCGCTGCCGCAGAGCTTCCACCAGCTTTCCTCGCTGTACCCCGTGGCGAAGGACGCAGGCTACAAGAAGAACACGCACGCCTCCGCCTGGCACATCGATCTTGACAAGGATGTGCGCTCGCTGATGAGCGTCGAGCCCAATCAGGAGTGGTACGAGACGACGCACCATGAACTGGGGCACATCTACTACTACATGTGCTATTCCAACCCTTCGGTTCCGCCGCTGCTGCGTGAGGGCGCCAACCGCGCCTACCACGAAGCGATGGGGTCCCTGATGGGGTTGGCGGCGATGCAGCCGCGCTTCGTGGAGCGCGTCGGGCTCGATACGGGCAGCGCCAAGCCCGATGCGATGCGCCTGCTGCTGAAGGAGGCGATGAACTACTGCGTGTTCATCCCTTGGTCGACGGGGACCATGTACCACTTCGAGAAGGAGCTCTATCACGACAAGCTCGATCCCTCGCGCTGGAACGCGCGTTGGTGGGAGCTGGCGGCCCGCTATCAGGGCATCGCCCCGCCGTCCGCGCGCGGCGAGGAGTACTGCGACGCAGCGACCAAGACGCACATCAACGACGACCCCGCTGGCTACTACGACTACGCGCTGTCCTTCGTGCTGCTGTTCCAGCTGCACGATCACATCGCGCGCAACATCCTGCACGAGGATCCGCGCGACACGAACTACTACGGCCGCAAGGAAGTCGGCGAGTTCCTGAAGTCGATCATGACGCCCGGCGCGTCGGCGGACTGGCGCAAGCTCTTGCGCGAGAAGACCGGCTCGGATCTCTCGGCGAAGGCGATGCTCAACTACTTCGCGCCGCTGATGGAGTGGCTCCAGCGCGAGAACCAGGGCCGCACCTGCACGCTGGGTGAGCTCTGAGCGGCGAGCGCGGAAGCACGGCGGCAGGCTATTCGTGGCCGCGTTCGGCCGCTTCGCGGTGGCGCGCGGCCTCTTCGGGCTTGCCCTCGATATCGCACAGCGCTGCCAAGAGACGCAGCGCCGGCGCTGAACGCGGGTCGGCGCGCACCGCCGCCTCCAGATGGCCGCGCGCGCGCTCGTTCTGCTGCAGATAGAGGCAGGCCTGACCCGCGTAGATGCGCAGCTCGACATCGTAGGGCGAGCCAGCGATCAGTTCTTCGAGCAGCCCCAGCCCGGTCGTGAAATCGCCGTTGCTGCAGGCGAGCAGCGCGGTCTCCTTGGTGCGGAAATCTTGCACCAGCGTGCGCTGTTCGCGCGCGGCGAGCGCCCAGCCGCCGAGCGAGGCAAGCACCAGTGCGCCGAAGAGAGCACCCGCGGGCGTGAAGCCACCCTCGCGCTTCAGCCGCCAGTTGCGCCAGCTGAAATCGCGGCGCGCCATCAGGCGCCAACCCTGCAAGGCCACCCACGCCGCGATCGCGGCGACACCCATCGCCATCAGCAGCGGCACCCAGCCGTGCAGGCCGCGAAACGAAATCAGGGCGGCGAGGAACAGCACGCCCAGCGCGATTTCCTCGAGCGGCGAGTAGTCGCCGCGCGCCGCCGACTTGGGTCGGAAGACGAAGGCCACCAGCCAGGATCCCGCCGCCAGGATCGCCGAGAGCTTCCACTGCGGGGCGTTGAGCAGCGCGCCGAAGCGTCCGTCGTGCAGCGTCAGCGCCAGGTAGCCGCCGAAGAGGAACAGCAGCGTCAGGAGCTCGCGAATCCAGTTGCGCAAGCGCTCGCGCAGCGCCGTCCGGGCCTTGGCGAACAGCGCGGGCGCGCCCCAGCCGACGTACAGGGCTTCCTTGGGGCAGACCTGCACGCAGTCGAGGCACTTCATGCAGCCCGGGTCGACCACCATGCCGTACTCGCGCACTTCGCGGCTGACGTTGACATTCGAGGTGCAGGCCACCGTGCAGTGCCCGCACTGCGCGCAGGCATCGGTGACGCGGATGCGCAAGGGAGCGAGCTGATCCGCGATGCCGAAGATGCCGCCGTAGGGGCAGCCGTACGAGCAGAAGGCCTTGCCGCCGAGCAGGTACACGATCGCGAAACCGCACACGAAGAAGGTCAGCAGCGCGACCTCCCAGCCGGGAAAGGTGCGCCAGAAACTGTCGGTCTTCAGGTGCACCGCGGTGACCGCGAAGCGACCGCCCTCCATCCACGTCAGCACGAGCGGCGCGAGGAACATGTAGACAAAGGCCATCCACGGCACGAGCTTGAGCACGCCCAGATCCACATGGCGCGGCCGGATGCCGAGTTTCAGCATCCAGTGGCGGCACAGGTCCTGCAGCGCGACCACGTGGCAGGCCCAGCCGCAGAACCAGCGGCCGAGCACCAGCGTGCTGGCGATCGCCAGACCGAAGAAGATCAGCCCGGCGTTGACGATGCCCGAATGCGTGAAGGCCATCGACTCCGAGGGCTCCAGCGGCGAGACCGTCTCGCCTGTCGCCATGTAGTGGCCGACGTGCAGCGCGATCGCGACATGCACGAGGATCAGCACGATCGCGCGCCAGCGCCCGGCGCGCGAGACGCGCGGTGTGAGCTGCTTGCCGGCGCTGCTGCAGGAACTCATGACCTTGGACACCATACTATGCGCGGCGGGCGCCGTTCCGCTTCCGGAACGACGCCCGCCGGGGACTTTTCTATTCTGCCTGGATCACCAGGTGATCACGTATCCGCTCGAGGCGTTGAAGACCGCCGCCGTGCAGAACGCAGCCGGGTCGCGGTACTGCACCTGGTAGTAGCGCGTCGAGCCCGGCAGGAGCACATCGCCGAGCGCCGCGGAGCGCGTCGTGATCGAGGGCTCGAGGCCGACCGGCGCGCTGACCACGCCCGCCACCGCGTTCTTGACGTAGAGGCGGCGCAGTCCACCGTTGATGCAGCGCACGCCGTCACCGAACACTGCCCCCGCCGGAATCACACCCGTCGCCTGGATGAAGATCGAGGTGGAGGTCGCCAGCTCGCCCGAGCTCGTCAGGACGACGGTGTCGGGGTTGGTCGAACCGGTCGCCGTCAGCGTGGCACCGCCCGTGGCGGCCGAGTTGTTGCAGCCGGCACCGGGGTTGCCGACGTTGCCGCAGGGGCAGGCGGTCGGCAGGGAGCCGTCGCCCGAGCAGAAGGCCAGACCCGGGGGTGCCATCGGAACTTCGATGTCAAGCGCGTCGAGCTCATCGCTGACGATGCCCGCAGTCACGCGGAAGGTGTTGAGGCCCAGCCACTCGGCCGCGATGAAGATCGAGGGCGGCAGACCGGGTGCCGTCGGGACCGTCAGGAGATCGCCTTCGCAGATCGGCAGGCCGAACAGCGAGTCCGGAGTGCCGATCACAGCCGAGCCGCGACGGACGGAGAAGACGATGCGGTCGCCGACCAATCCGCTGCCGTTGACCGGCTGGAAGCCGGGCAGGCCGTTTTCCTGCAGCGCCAGTGCATCGAGGTCATCCGTCGCCTGACCCGTGAGGTCCAGACCGAGTTGGAAGGGCATCGCGTAGACCACAGGCGCGCCGCCACCGTTCTGGACGAGCACCGCGCCGGGCAGGAATCCGTTGACGAGTGCCGTGTTGGTGTTGGGCACGCCGCGCAAGACATCCGGGAAGCCCGCGTCGAGCGAGAAGTAGATCGGGCCGACTGTGCCCGCCGTGTTGATCGGCAGCTTGCCGAAGTCCAGGGCGTCGATGTTGTCGCCGGTGCGCGGGCCCGGACCGAAGACCGGCAGCCGCGGTTCGCGGATGCCCACGCCGGCGTAGATGGCGCCGGAGCCGCTCGGGTTGGCATCGCCGTCGATCACGCCCTTGTTGCCCGCCGTCGCGGGAGCGCCGGGGCCGAGAGGCAGGATCGGCATCGCCAGCGTGTTGCGGAAGACATCGGCTGCGGCATCGTTGGCGCCGAACCCGATGCCTTCGGTGAGCACGTTGGGTGCGAAGGGGCTGCCGGGGATGCCTTGGGCATACTCATCGACCGAGAAGAAGATCGAGCTGGCCGGTAGGTTCAGGCCCGTCGCGGTCATGATCTGGTCGAGACCGTAGCTCAGCGCATCGACCTCGGCGGGGCAGTTCAGTCCCGGAGGCGCACCCACGCAGCCAGCCGCCGTACCGATACCCAGGCCGCCCGCACCACCGGGGACCACGATCGAGGGCAGCGGCAGCGGCCCGACGACCGCCGTGGAGGGGGCACAGGGCGCTCCGCTGGAGGGAGTCAGGATGTCCGCGCCGGTGATCAGGCCACCTGGGCAGGTCGAGGGGCTGGCGATCACCGGACCGAAACGGTCGATCGAGAAGGTGATCTGGGCTTGCGCGGCACCAGCGAGGCACAGCGCGGAGAGGAGTTGGAGGGAGGTGGTATGGATCTTCATGGGGGAGTTGTCTTTCTGAGGCGGGGGCATCCCGCCCTCACAAGCCCCGTGACGCCAGACCCCCGACCGTGGAACGGAAAAACGAAAAAAGGGCGCCGTCCCCTCCCGGACGGCGCCCGCGACCTCCCACGCTGTTCTGCTCACCAGGTGATCACGTAGCCACTGGAGGAGTTGAACAAGGCCGTCGTGCAGAAGTTGGCCGGGTCGCGATACTGCACCTGGTAGTAGCGCGTCGTGCCGGGCAGAAGGATGTCGCCGAGTGCCGCCGAGCGGGTCGTGATCGAGGGCTCGAGGCCCACCGGAGCGCTGACCACGCCGGCCACCGCGTTCTTCACGTACAGCCGGCGCAGGGGGCCGCCCATGCAGCGCACACCGTCACCGAAGGTCACGCCGTTGGGGATCAGGTTGGTGCCCTGCAGGAAGATCGAGGTCGAGGTCGGGAGCTCGCCCGAACTGGTCAGCACCACCGTGTCCGGCACCGTGGAACCGCTCGCGGTCAGGACCGCACCCCCCGTGTTGGCCGAGTTGTTGCACCCCGCGCCCGGGTTGCCGAAGTTGCCGCAGGGGCAGGGAGTCGGCAGCGAACCATCGCCGGCGCAGAAAGGCTGGCCGACCAGCGGGAGCGCGGTTTCGACATCGAGCGCATCAAGTTCATCGCCGTACTGGCCCGTCGAGGCGAGCCCGCGGTTGCCGACCAGTCCCAGCCACTCCGCCGCCACATAGATGGCTGGGGTGGCGGCACCAGCCGCCGGCACGGTGAGGATGTCGCCCTCGCAGATCAGCATGCCGAACTGCGAGTCGGGCATGCCGATCACGGCCGAGCCGCGGCGCACCGAGAACAGGATCAGGTCCGGAACGACGCCGGTATTGGCCGGCTGGTAGCCCGGAATCCCGTTTTCCTGCAGCGCCAGCGCATCGAGGTCATCGGTGCCCGGACCGGAGAGGTCCAGACCCAGCTGCTGGGGCCAGGCGTAGATCGCGGGCGGCCCGCCGGCGACCTGTGTCAGCACCATGCCGGGCAGGAAGCCGTTGGCTTGGGCCGTGCCGAGGTTGTTGATGCCGCGCGCCAGGTCGGGAAAGTTGCCGTCCAGCGAAAAGTACACCTGTGCCGTGGTGCCCGCCGTCGTCACCGGCACCGGACCGATGTCCAAACCGTCGAGGTTGTCACCGATGCGCGGGCCGGGGCCCACCATCGGGGGACGCGGCTCGTGCAGACCCAGACCCGCGTAGATCGCACCGGAGGCGCTCGCCAGGCCATCGCCATCGATCGTGCCCTTGTTGCCGGCCGTGGCCGGGGCGCCCGGGCCCGCCGGGACAAACGGAATCGCAAGGCTGTTGGTGAACACGTCGGCGGCGTGGTTCTGGACGCCGGTCAGCAGGCCTTCGCTCCACACGTTGGGCGCGAAGGGACCGCCGATCACGCCCACGGCGAACTCATCCACGGAGAAGAAGATGTTGGCCTTGCCGAGGCCGGTGCCGGCCGAGTTCTGGATCATGTCGCGGCCGTAGGAGAGCGCGTCGAGTTCGGCCGGGCAGGGAGTGCCGCCGGGAGCACCGGTGCAGATCCCCACCGAGGGAATCCCCAGTCCGATCGGAGTCGCCACCCCCCCCGGGATCAGGATCGAGGGCGGGGGCAGGCCGCCGACGACCGCCGAGGAGGGCTGGCAGGGGGCACCGCTGGCCGGGGTGAGGATGTCACCCGGCGTGATCGGAAGGCCCGGGCAGGTCGAGGGCAGGGAAACCGTCGAGCCGAGGTAGTCGATGCTGAAGGAGATCTGGGCCTGGGCGATGCCGGCAAGACCAAGGAAGGGGATCAGTCGGAGTGAGGTTTGGAGCTTCATGGAGGAGGTGGGGCGGCGGGGAAATCCCGCCTCGCCCGCCCCTCCGTGACCGCCGCCATGCCAGCGTGGAACGGAAAGTGCCGGAAACTCGCTACGGGGTGAACGGCACCGAGAGCAGGTTGGTGATGTTGGTCACCGCGCCGCAGGGTCCGGTCACATTGCGGTACCAGGCTTGGAAGTGCCAGGTCTGGCCGACCTGGATGCAGGCCGCCGCCGGCAGCGAACTGTTGCACGTGATGTAAACGATCTCCGGTCCGTAGGTGGCGACGCCCCCCGATCCGCTGTTGAACGCGCCCAGCCGATAGATCGTGCTGTTGACGCAGCGCAGGCCTGCCCCGAGCACGACCTGCGTCGTGTTCTGGCTCATCAGCCACAGCCCGTTGACATTCGCGGGCAACTGCGAGGCCACCAGCACGAGATCGTCGTTGCTGACGCTGTCGGAGCCGAAGCTCGACAGCAGGGCGCCGACGCCGGTGGAATTCTCACAGCCTGCGGCGGGATCATCGTTGCCGCACGGCGGCGGCGCCGTGATCGGGCAGAAGCAGCTCTTCGTGCCGATCTCCGGCTCGCACTCGTCGGGAATGCCGTTGTTGTTGAGATCGGCGGCGCCACCGTTGGCGATGTCGACCGCGTCCTCGATGCCGTTGTTGTTGCAGTCCCACATCACGGGGACCAGCGAGGCGAGCGCGTCGAGTTCATCGCCTCGGCTGACCTGACCGCTGCGCTCGGTCGCCAGCCCGAGGTTTTCGGCGGCGATCAGGATGCGCGGGCGCTGACCGGGGGAGCTGGGGTTGAGCAGGATGTCGCCCGCTTCGATGGGCAGGCCGAGCAGCGAGTCCGTCTGTCCGATCAACGCCGATCCGCGCCGCACCGAGAACAGCAGCATGTCCGCCGTGCCCTGGTTCCACTGAAACAGCGTCTGCGGCGGCTGGAACACGCCATCGCCGTTGTCCCACACCAGCAGCGCGTCCAGATCATCCGTGCCCGGGCCGGACAGATCGAGTCCCAGCTGGGAGGGAGCCGCGTACACCGAGGGCCCTGCCCCCGAGGCATTCAGCGAAACCAGCACCGCGCCCGGCAGGAAACCGTTGGCCTGGGCCGAATTGGAGTTGGCGAGGCCCGTCAGCGGATCGACAAAACCAGCATCGAGCGAGAAGAACACGCGTCCGCCGGGGCCGGGCACCTGGCCCGTAGCCAGGGCATCGAGGTTGTCGCCCAGCAGACCCGGCGCTCCGCCGACGATCGGCGTCGGTTCGAACAGTCCCAGACCCGGATAGCGGAAGGGCGTGCCCGTGCTCGAACCGCTCTCGCCGTTGCCATCGATCACGCCGATGTTTTCGGGCGGCACCACGGGCGTGGGGCCGCCCAAGGGCAGGGTTCCCTGCAACACGCCGGCCGCGAAGAACACGTCGCTGGCTGCATCGAGGAACTGCGCCTCGCTGCGCAGATTGGGCAGCAGCGTGCCCAGCGGCGGAATCGCCCGCCCCACCGCGTACGGATCGACCGAGAAATAAAGGCGCGCCTGTCCCGTGCCCGGCAGCGCCTTGAAGCGCGCGTCGGCGCCGTAGGACAAGGCGTCGATCTCGATCTGACAAGGCTGACCAGCGATCTGGCCGCCGCACGCACCCGCCTGGATCAGACCCAAATTGGCCGGATCGAGGGCCACGAGCGGTGCCGGCTGCGGTCCCACGGTCGGCAGCAGCGTCGAGGGTCGCAGGATGCGACCTTCGTTGAGCGGCACGCCGACGCCCCCGGCCAACTCCGCTTTCGAACGGCTGCGCCAGTCGAAGGAGAAGGTCACACCTTGGGCATGGACGCTGGCGCACAGGCAGCTCAGCGCCAGCAATCGCACGGCAGTAGGGGCTAGGGAGCGCATGGAGAGACTCACGGGCCTGTGCCTGCGGCTGGCGATCCGCGGGCTGGGCATGCGACGACGTGACTCAGACGTTTGGAGGAACAGGGCTGTTCCCCGCAGCGTTTTATTTATACCTCAACGGCAAGGCGAGGCGCTGCTCATTTCCCACCTCCCAGGATTCCAGCGGGCGGGGCAGCCGGCCCTCGAGCAGCGGCAGGGGGTCAATCGGGAAGCCGTGGATCAGCCCCTCGGTGGTGCCGATCAGCACCCGCTCGCCGTGGAATGCGAGCGCGGAAGGAGTGCCGGAAGCCTGAAACTGCGTCAGCGGCAAGCCTCCGCGGGTGTCGCGGACGAACACCACCCCGTCTTTCGAGGCCGTGACGAACACGCGGCCGTCGGGGCTGAAGGCCCCCAGAGTCAGGTCGCTCGTATGGAAGATTTCGCTGGGCAGGATGCGGCTTTTCTCCGACCCGCGCAGCTCCAGCAGTCGAAAGGCACCTCCGCCGTGTTCACCGAGCAGCAGCAGTTGCTTCGAGTCGGGGGAGTAAGCCGCGTTGCGCGCCACGAAGGCGCGCAGCTCTTCCAGAATGGAGCCCCCCGGCAGGCGCACGCGCAGCACCCGCAGCGAATCGGTCACCAGCGTGAACTCGCTGCCGTCGGGGGCCAGCGCCAGCTGGCGAACGCTCGCGGGCGTAGGCTTGGAGAGATCGAGTTCGAATCCGCCGGCCGGACCATCCGGCTCGAAGACAAGCCGCTGCCCGGAGCTTTCCCGGAGGTGCCCCCCCGGCAGCGGCCACAGACCCTGCGGTGCGGGCGGCGCCGCCCGGCGCGTGCTGGTGAGCGGCGCATCGTCGAGCCCGTCGAATTCGTGCAGCACGCCGTCCTCCGTGAGCGCTTCGTAGCGGCCCTTGGCGCGGTGGAAGCTCAGTTGCAGGATCGGGCCGGGCGCGCGCAAGCGCAGCACGTCCGGACGCGTGCTCGCATACCAGCCCATCAGCGCCCCGCCGACATTGCGCGTATACAGCCGGGTTCCATCGGGAGTGAAAACCAGATCCTGAGCACGGAAGCGTCCGCTGAACTGCTTGAGCAACTTGCCGCTCGCGCATTCGAAGATGCGCACGCTCCTGTCCGAGCACGCCAGCGCTACGCGCGCGCCATCGCCGCGGAAAGCGCCGCGCAGCGCCGTGCGCGAATCCTCCGGGAGGATCCAGGTCTCGGCGAGCGAATGCGTGTCGATCAGGCAGGCCGCGCCCCGTTCCTCGCGCGCGCTCAGCACCAGCAGCCATTTTCCGCTCGGATCGGCGCGCAGCTCCTCGATGCCGAGCTCGAAACGAGGGAGCGGCGGCAACTCGATTTCGCCGCCGTCGAGGGCCAGGCGCGCCAGTTGACCCGATTCGGTGGCGATCCAGACACCGCTCTGCGTCGGTGCCAGCCTGCGCACCGCGCCCAGCGGGTTCGCGCGCGTGCCCCAAACCGCGCCGTCCTCCGCACGAAACACCTCCGCCGACTGCGCGCCCTGGAAGAAGGCCAGCACGCGCTCGCCTTCGGCATCGAAGCAGGCCTGCTCGCAGTCCTGATCGCGCAGAACGGCCAGGGTTGCCAAGCTCGGTAGCGCCAGCAGCACGAGCCGGCCCTCGCGCGTGCGGGCGAGCAGCCGGGATTCCGCGCGGGAAAGCGACCACTCGCGCAGGGCTCCGCCGACTTGCCCCGAACCGAGAGCCGCGCCGGAGCGCCGATCGAAGGCCTGCACGCGCCCCTCGAGATCAGCGGCGAGCAGCCATCCATGCCTTGAGGCGAATAGCAGCTTCTGGGTCGCGCCGATCACACCGCGCGCCTCTACCGGCGCAGTGCCGCCGTCCAGCGCATGAATCAAGATGCGGCTCGCTCCGTCCTCGAAGCCGGAGAGCGCCACCGCGAGCTGCGTGCCCACCGAGTCGAGCGCGAAATCCTCGCTCGTGCGCGCCCCCGGGAACCGCAGCTCGCGCTCCAGGGCGCAGGCATCGAGAGCTTTCAGCAGCGCGGCGCGCGTGAGGTAATTGGGTGCCAGCTGGCAGGCCTCCACGCCCAGCGCGACCGCAGCGGAGGGATCCTCCTCGACCAGCGCCTGCGCCCGGCTGCCCAGATGCCGGCCCAGCGCGACGCGCAGCGCCGCGCGCTCGGACGACAAGCTGTACAGGCTGAATGCCAGCGCGCTGGCGAGCACCACGAGCGTGCCGGCCAGCACCGGATTGCGCTGGGTCCAGCGCACGAGTCGCAGCAGCACGCCGGGAGGTCGGGCGCGGATCGGCTCATAGACGCGGATGCGGCGCAGATCTTCGGCGAATTCCAGCGCGGTGGCGTAGCGCCGCGCTGGTTCCTTCGCCAGCGCGGTGGCGAGCACGGCGGCGATCTCGCCGGGCAGGGCCGGGTTGTGCTCGCGCGGATCGCGCGGCTCTTCCTGCTCGATGGCGCGGAACAACTCGGCTCGGTTGGGCTTCGCGAACACGCGCTGCAGCGTCAGCGCTTCGTACAGGCTCGCACCCAGCGAATACACGTCGGTGCGCCGATCGAGCGCCGCGCCCGCGCGCAGCTGCTCGGGCGACATGTAGGCGGGCGTGCCGAGCATCTCGCCTTCGAGCGTCAGCGCCGCCGCATCCTCCTCGCGCTCCTCGCGCGCGAGCCCGAAATCGAGCAGGACTGGCTCGCCGCCCGCGCTGACCATGATGTTGCCGGGCTTGATGTCACGATGGATCACGCCCGCTTCATGGGCTGCGTGCAGGGCGCGCGCGGCCTTCTCGAAGAAGGCGATCAGCGCATGGATGTCGAGCGTGGTACGCGCCGGCCACTCATGCACGAGCTTCGGCAGGTCGGCGCCGGAGAGCCGCGAGTCCTTGGCGTGAGCGAGCACGGCGGCGAGCGTGGCGCCTTCGACGTGCCGCATCGCGAGCCAAGGCGACTCCCCGTCGATCTGCGCATCGTAGATGGCGCAGATGCCCGGATGGTCCAGCCGCGCGATCACCTCGGCTTCCCGGCGCAGCCGCGCGCGGCGCTCCTCACCGATGGCGCCGAAGAAGCCGCCCAGCACCTTGAGTGCGACGAGCCGCTCGATGCGCGTGTCCTGCGCCAGATAGACCGCGCCCTGACCGCCGCTCCCGAGCTCGCGCACGATCTCGTAGGGGCCGATGCGCCGCTGCTCGGCCTGAGTCGCATCCGGCTGCGGCGGCTCTTCGAGCGCCAGAAACTCCCGGGCGATGGCCGCCTCGTGACCGGGGTAACGCGCCATCCACCAGGACAGCTCGTGCGTCCGACCCGCTTCGCGAGCCTCCCAGTAGGCGCTGACGAAGTCGAACACCGCGGCCAGAGTGGGGTCGTCTCGGCGCTCAGGTCTCACGGAAGGCCATTGTAATGCTAGGCTGAGTCGAGGCGATGCACGCGGAAGAGGAAGAGGAAGCACCCGATGGCGAGACCCAGCGGCTGGCGCGACTCGCCCGCGGCGGGGACGCCGAGCGCTTCAGCGAACTCTACGGCCGTCTGGCGCCGGCACTGCACGCGTGGGCCACGATGAAGATCCGGCCCAGCCAGCGGGGCACCTTGGACCCGGAGGATGTGGTCGCGGAAGTCTGGGTGCGCGCCTTTCGGGCGCTGCCCCAATACGATCCCGACACGAGCTTTCGGGCATGGCTGTTCCGCATCGCCAAGAACGTGCTGCTGGAGTCGTTCCGCAAGCTGCGACCGGATGCGAAAGGCCCGGCGGCCGGTTCCAGCACGAGGATCTTCCAGCTGGGCCACTTTCCCGACAGTGCCACGGCGATCAGCCGGCGCGTCGCTCGCCTGGACGGCGTGCAGCACCTTCTGGAGTGGGCCAGGACGCTGGAAGAGGACGAGCGGCAACTGCTGGTGCATTGCGGCCTCGAGGGGCTTTCGTACGCGGAAGCCAGCGAGCGGACGGGCGTCGCCCGCGACACCATCGCCAAGCGCTGGCAGAAGCTGCGCGAGCGCGCCCGGCAGTTTTCGCTGCCTCTTGGGGAACCTCTGGTCGACTAGTTTCGTCTCCGCGCTGGCTTTGTATGGCGTGTGTTTTTTTCAGAAACGAACGCGAAACCTGCGCGCGATTCCTTGTTAGATCCCGCGTCCGGGAAAAGTCGCAGTGCGGGGAAGCGGGGGGGCCGCCGAACCGCACTGCGCCCCGGGCTCCTGAAGAGACGAGGCGGCTCGACATTGGTCGATCCTCGGGACAAGGCGGCCTGAGATTTCGCGAGAAAGCTCAGGTCGTCGTCTTGTGCAGGCCCTCGTCGGCCGCCTTGTGGTAGCGGCGGAGAGCTGGTTCGCGCCAGGCCAGCCAGGCGGTGCTGAGCATGCACAGGATTCCGCCGCTGACCACGCTCGCCACCGCCCCGAAGCGGTCGGCTACCAGGCCCGCCTCCAACTCGCCTAGTTGCGGCCCGCCCATGAAGAAGACCATGTTGACCGCGATCATGCGGCCGCGCATCTCGTCGGGCGTGTGCAACTGCCGGATCAGGTTGCGCAGCACGATGCTGACCGTGTCCGCCGCGCCCGTGACCGCCAGCGCAGCGTAGGTCAGCCAGAAGCTGCTCGAGCATCCGAACACGACGGTCGCCGCTCCGTACAGCAGCACCGACCACAGGAGGATGGGTCCGCGGCGCACGATGCGCGTGGCGATCGGGGCGAGGATCGCGCTGGTCACGAGCGCGCCCACGGCCGGGGCCGCGACCAGCAGCCCGTAGCCGTGTTCGTCGAGGAACAGAATGTCCTGCGCGAAAATCGGCAGCAGCGCCATCGCCGAGGAGAAGAAGGTCGCGAGGAAATCGAGCAGCATCGACGAGCGGATCAGCGGCGATCCGAACACGAAGCGCAGGCCGTCCATGGCCGAGGACAGGCTCACCGGCGGGCGCTTGGAACCCGGATCGGCGGAGACATCCTTCATCAGGATCAGCGCGACGAGCACCACGAGAAAGGAAAGCGCGTTGAACAGATAGACGTAGCCCAGGCCCAATCCCGCCATCGTCGGGCCCGCCAGCGCGGGGCCGACCACGGAGGCGAGTTGAAACAGGATCGTGTTGAGCGCGATTGCGTTTGGCAGCATGTGGCCCGGAACGAGCCGCGGAATCAGCGACTGGCGAGCCGTGCCGTCGAAGGTGCCCACGGCCGAAGTCAGCGAGGTCAGCAGGTAGATCGGCCACAGCTGTTCGAGTCCCTGAAAGGTGACGAAGGCCAGAAGGCCGGCGATCACGGCCAGGATGCTGGTCGTCAGCATCATCAGCCGGCGGCGATCGAAGGCGTCGGCGAGCACGCCGGAGAGCAGCGCGCAGCTGAGGATGGCGAGGAACTTGAACAGTCCCACCAGCCCGAGCGCAATCGGCTTGTCCGCGGGATCCCTGACGAGCAGCGTGACATGCCACAACACGACTGCGTTCTGCATCAGCGAGCCTGCGGTGGAGATCAGCTGCCCGATCCAGAGCAAGCGGAAATTGCGGTGCTGAAGCGCCTCGAAGGCCGCTCGCAAGGGCGTGGGCGACATGTGGGGCGGGCGAGCCTAGCAGTTGGAGGGAGCGGATGCTGCCCGCGCCCGCAGTCGATTCCACGCCGCCAGCAGCAGCATCGAGAGCAGCGCACCGCTGAGCGCCAGCGCCATGTCCTTCTGCGCATCCCACTCATCGCCCTGAGTCCCAAGGTAAGCCGTGCCCAACTCGGGGTTGGTGATGCGGGCCGCGACCCACTCGAGAATCTCGTACAGTCCGCTCATCGCGCAGGCGGCATCGAAGGCCAGATAGTAGGACCAGAACCCCCGCACGCCGGCGAGTTGCATCAGGAGCTCGCGAATCGGGACGGCCAGCAGGAATCCGAAGCAGAAGTGCACGGCGCGGTCGTAGTGATTGCGCGACAGACCCAGCCAATCGCGCACCCAGAAGCCCAGCGGAACCTCGGAGTAGGTGTAGTGCGCCCCGACGGAGTGCATCACGAGAAACGCGAAGATCAGCACGTAGCTCAGCGAGCTGAAGCGGTGGCGCCGCCAGGTCAGCACCAGCGGAGGCACCAGCACCGCGACGAGCATGTTCTCCAGCCGCCAATCCGCGGGGTGCAGCGGTGCGATCGCGCTCCAGACCCAGACCGCGAGGTAGACGATCGCGAGCGTCAGCGGCAGGCGCAGGCTGCGGCGTTGCACTTCGTTCACGGCGTCCAGTCTAGGCCGATCGCGACTCGCGGCCGCTACGCCGAAAGCCGGATTTTTCCCCCGCGCGGCCGCCTGTCAGGAGCGTCCTTCAGGGTTGCCGGGGCAGTGGGGCTCCGGCAAGCGGATGACCTTGGAGGAGCGCAAGCATGGCTGGATCGGGTCGATGGACGGGGGGGCTGGTCGCGGGATGTCTCGTGCTGGGTGTCTGGCTGGCGACAGTCGCGCATGCGCAGCAGCCGGGTGAGGCCGGCCCGCGCCTCGAAGAACTGGAAGAAGGGCTGCGTTCCCCGCAGGCGGACAAGCGCCGCAGTTCGGTGCAGAAACTCGCCCTTCAGGACAGCCTGCCTGCCTGGCGTCTGGTGCTCGGGGCCCTGCGCGACCGCGAGCCCGAGGTGGCGGATGAGGCGGAACTGGCGCTGTCGAACATCCGCGAAGAGCGCGCCTGGCGCGAGCTCGCGGGTCGCAATGGGCTGCAACATGAGGACGAATGGGTGCGCCTGCGCAGCATCGGCGCGCTGGGGCGCGGGACGCTGCCGCTCGATGCCGGTCTGCTGGTGCGTGCCATCGACCCGCGCGAGCCCGAACTGTCGCGCGTGGCGTTGGCGATGTTCGAACGCTGCCGGACTGCGGAACGACTGACCGGCGACCTCGATTCGGCCCGTCGCCATCTGGTGCGCCTCGTCGAGGCGCGCGCCGGCGGACCCGGCGCGGGCGAAGTGCGCGGGGCAGCGCTGCTGGCGCTGCAGAAGCTCGACTACTTCGAGGCTTTGCCGAGAGCGGAACGCGCGCTGGCCGACCGCGATCCGGCGCTGCGCTGTGCGGCCGTGCTGTTCTTCGCCCGCACCACCGAACAGGAGAGTCTCGAGATCGCGCGCCGCATGCTCTCCGATCCGGACACGCGCGTGCGATCGGCCTGCATCGATGTGCTGCAGGGCATCGATTCGCGAGCGTCGATCCTCGCGCTCGTGGAGCATATGCAGACCGAAGCCCGCTCGCGCCTGCGCTGGGGGATCCTCGGCTGGTTGCGCGCGCGTTCGGGCGAGGAGCACGGCTTTGAACCGCAAGCTTGGCGAGTCTGGGCGGCCGGCGTGGAAGGGCGGGTCTCGACGGGTGTGGGCTCCCTGCGCCGCGGTCCGGTGGGGGATACGCGGGTCGCCTTCGCCGGCATGAGCGTGGTTTCGGATCGCATCGCGTTTCTGATCGATCTGTCGGGTTCGCTCTGGCAGGCGAAGGTCGGCGACAAGACGCGCAAGCAGATCGTCGACGAGCAGCTGCGCGCGGTGCTCAAGGTCCTGCCGGAGGGAACGCGCTTCAATGTGATCCCGTACACAGGAGCCCCGCTGCCGTGGGAGCGGGAACTGGTCGCCAGCAGCGCCTCGAACGTCAGCCGCGCGCTGAGCGATTTCGAGCGCTGCCATCAGAGCGGACGAGGCAACTTCTACGATGCGGCGCGGCTCGCGATGGAGGATCCCGAGGTGGATACGATCTGCGTGTTGACCGACGGCGTTCCCACCGGAGGCCGGCGCTGGAACATGGACCTGATGGTCGAAGTGCTCGCGGAGCACCATCGACTGCGACGCGTCGCGATCGACTCGATTCTGGTCGACTCGCCGCGCCGCCCGCGCGAGGCCTGGGCGCGGCTGGCGGCGCTCACGGGCGGTCGCTCGATCGTGGTCGACACCAAGTCGACCGATGCACCAAAGGTCGAGCCCGCCGGGAATTCCTCTTCCGGCGAAAACAGGCGTCCGGCCGGGTCCTGAAGCCCTCGTTTGAGGCGTTCTGGAGTCCCGGACGATATGGTTTCACCCGCATGCAGGCTGAGGAACCCCGCGCGCCCCGACCAGAAGGCATCCCCGAGGAGCCCGAAGGCACGCGCGTGCATGCCGACACCGATGAGGGACAGCCGGTGGGCCCCACGCCCGCCTGCGACTTCTGGAGCGCGATCTACCAGCGCCGCTCGATCCGCAAGTTCAAGCCCGATCCCGTGCCGCGCGAACTCGTGGAGCAGGTGCTGCATGCGGGCATCTGGGCGCCCTCCTCCTGCAACTACCAGATGTGGGATTTCGTCGCCGTCGACGATCCGGCGGTCAACCAGCGCCTTGCCGGGCTTTCCTCGCAGATGGGCAACGCACCAGTCAACATCATCGTCGCGTACGGGCGGGATTTCTCCGAAGAGGCGTGGGCGAACATTCAATCCGCGAGCGCGGCGATCGAGAACATGAGCCTCGCGGCGCACGTTCTGGGCCTGGGCACGTTCTGGATCACGCAGACGGGCGATCGGGAGCGCGTGCGCGAAATCGTGGGTCTGCCGGAGGATCGGCTGGTGATCGCCGTGTTGGCGCTGGGTTATCCCCGGCTGCAGCCGAAAAAGGGCCCCAAGCGACGGCCGCTGCGCGAGGTGGCGCACTGGAATCACTACACGGGCCGGGCGATTCCCGCTTCGGTTCGCCCGCAGGACTGGGCGCCGGATCTGCTGCGCACCTACCAGCGCGCCCGAGTGCTCAACGGGCTGCGGCACAACAAGCCGCGCCCCTGGGAGCAGCGCGCGCTGGGCGAGGCGCTGGATCGGCTGCTCCCCGAAAAGAACCCTGGAAAGCCCGTCGACAGCGCTGGGAATCCGCCGCGCTGGCTCGATGTGCTGCCTTGCACCGGGATCCTCACCGAGCGACTGGCGCGCGATCGGCAGGGCTACGCCTTCGAGGTGCTGGAGCGCAGCCCGGAAGTCGCGGAGTTCTGCGCCAACCGTGCCATTCCGCGGGCGCGGGTCCTCTTGTGGGATTGCGAAAAACCGCAGTTGCCCGGGGGGCGCTACGCGCGGATCAGCTGCCTTTATCGGCTGGAAAACCTGCATGCGGCCGAGCGCGCTGCGCTGATGCGCGAGCTGGCAGAGGCGCTGGCGCCCGATGGCGAGCTTCTGATCGGCTTCGTCAATGCCCGCTCCTTCCACAACGCGATGGAGTGGCTGCGCGGCCGGCGCGGCGGCCCGCGCGGAGTGGAGTATGTGCTCTCACCTGACCCGAGCATCGGACCCTTCGAGGCGCTCGAGCCGGCCGCCGTGGAACAGCTTGCGCGCGCCAACGGATTGCGGGTCGTCGCCCGCCACGGAACGCAGGCCGCTCCTCCGGCTGAGGAACTGGCCTTCCGCACGCGCAACTTCGGCGCGCGTGCGCGTGCCGTCGCCGGCGCGCTGGCTGGAGCCGCCCGAATCCTCGACTGGATTCCCGGCGTGCCGGCACGCTGGGGCCGTTTCCAGTATCTCTTGCTGAAGCGGGCCTAAGGCTGGCCCGTCGTGGGCAGCGGCCGTCCGAGGCTGTCGAGTTCGATCGGTTCGCCCAATCCCAGCTGGCGCAGCGAATCCCGCACCTTCGCCTTGTCGCCCACCACGAGGACGATCATCCGATCGGGATGCAGGACCGCCTGTGCCAGCCGGACGAGATCCTCGCGGCGCAGCGCCTGCAGTTCGGCCAGCCGGCGCTCGGCGAAATCATCGGGATAGCCGAAGGTGGAAATGGCGGAGGCATACCTGGACAGGGCCACGATGGACTCGTATTGCCGCAGTGCGCCCTGCAGCAGAGCATCCTTGGTGAAAGCCAGCTCTGCATCGGTGGGTCCCGCGCGGAAATTGCGGATCTCCTTCAGGAACTCAGCCACGGATTCGCTGGTCGATGGAATCACGCGACGCGGCTGGCCCTCCGATTCCACGATCTTCTCGGTCTGCACGGCTGCCGAAGCCAGGAAGCGACCGTAGGTCCGGCCCGACTCGAAAGCGGTGCGCGCTCCGTAGGTGTAGCCCTTGTCCTCGCGCAGGTTCAGATTGATGCGGCTGGAGAACTGCCCGCCGAGCGGCTGGTTGAGCACCGACAGCGCGTAGCTGCGCGGCGAAAGCGCTGTGTCGGCCATGTGTCCGATGCGCAGCTCCGACTGCGCCGCGCCGGGCTTGTCGACCAGATAGATGCGGGTCGGCTGCATGTCGGCCATCTCGCGTGAAGTGCCGACTTCGCGCAGTGCTGTCTGGCTGCCGAATGGCTGCAGCAGCGGCGCGAAGCACTTGCGCAGCCCCGACGCGTCGCGAGCGCCGACGTAGGTCACGCGCGTGGTGCTTGCATTGGCATGAGCCTGCCAGAACGCGGCCACATCCTCGACGCGCATGGCCTGCAGGGATTCCTGCGTGCCGATGCCGGGGGAAGCCAAGGGTCCCTCACCGTGCAGCAGTCTGCGGAAAACATCATCCGCGATCAGCCGGATCTGATCCGAGCGCGAGCCGAGCGCCACCAGCTGCTCGCGGCACAGACGCTCGAAATCCTCCGCGGCAAATCGGGGACTGCGCACCAGCTCCGAGAGCAGCAGCGCCGCTTCTTCGAGGTTGCGTTCGGGAACATTGAGGGAAAGGATGAGTTCTTCCTCGCTGGAGGCCGCGCTGAGCGTGGCGCCGAGCCGGTCGAGTTCGCCCTGAAGCTCCAGCGCCGTGCGAGCCTGCGTGCCCTGAGTGATCAGTCCGGCGGTGAGGGTGCTGATCCCGCGCTGGGAATCGGCCTCCGCAAGTTGCCCTGCCCCGAAGGAAAGCGTGACGACGGCCAGCGGGAGTTCCCGATAGGGCAACGCGGTCACGGGTATTCCGTTCGGCCAGGTGTCGTGCCACACGGGCGGCGAGCGGAAGGGCCTGGAGGCAGCGGGCGAGGGTTTGAGCGAGCGGTCGAACGTGTCCGCAGGGGGCGTGCGCAACTGGACATCCGCTGCCGCGAGCTTCGCACCCGGCCGCGCGGTCGAGCCGATGAGCGGTGCCGGTGCCGAGTTCTTTAGCGCCAGCGTCATCTGATCGCGCGGGACGATCGACAAAGCCAGCTCGGGCCGGCCCGCGATCCAGCGCCTCAGCGCAGCCTGAAGATCCTTCGGCGTGACGGCGAGATGCGCATCCAGATCGGTTCTCCAGCTGCCGGGTTCCCGCGTGAAGCAGTTGAGATTCGCCAGCATTCCCGTGCGCATCCCGACGGATTCGGCGCGTCTCAGGAACTCGGCTTCGTAGCGGCCCTTGACTCGTTCCAGAGCGTCGGCGTCGATGCCCTGCTCGGCAAGCTGTGCGAGCAGCGCGAGCACTCGCTGGTGGAGCTCGTCCAGCTTGACTCCCGGATTGGCGCGCAGCGTGATCAGGAATTCGCCGGCGAGCTCGTCGGAGTTGTGGGCTGCCGAGACATCGGCACACAGCGGAGCTTCGATCCTCAAGGCGCGGTCCAGCACCGAGGTGTCGTTCATGGCGAGAATGCGGCCCAGCATGTCGAGGGCAGCCTCGTCCGCATGGCCCATCGGGACCGAGGGCCAGGTGAGCGACAGCTGCGGCAGCTTGACGCTGTCTTCCGCCGCGATGCGCAGCGGCTGAGCCAGCATCACCGGTCTGGGCGCGGGTTTTTCGACAAGCGGTCCGCGCGGAATGTTTCCGAAGTACTTCCTCACCAGTTCCAGCGTTGCCTGCGGATCGATGTCTCCGCCAATCGCAAGGGTGGCATTGTTCGGCCCGTACCAGCGTCCGAAAAAGCCCAGCACATCCTCGATGCTCGCGGCGTTGAGATCCTCCTGGGATCCGATCGTCAGCCAGTGGTAGGGATGTTCGGGAGGATAGAGCCTCGCCGCGGTGTAGGCCCGCGCCATGCCGTAGGGGCGGTTCTCGTAGTTCTGGCGCCGTTCGTTCTTGACCACTTCGCGCTGGTTGTCGAGCTTGGCCTGCGTCACGGAGGGCGTGAACCAGCCCATGCGATCGGCTTCCAGCCAGAGCGCCAGCTCCAGCTGGTTCGATGGCAGCACCTCGAAGTAGTTGGTGCGATCCCGGGTCGTCGAGCCGTTGAGCGTGCCGCCCGCTTCCTGCACCAGCTTGAAGTGCATGTCATCGCCGACGTGCTGGCTGCCTTGGAACAGCATGTGTTCGAACAGGTGCGCGAATCCGGAACGGCCCGCCTCCTCGCGCGCGCTGCCGACGTGGTACTGCACATAGACCGCGACCACCGGGTCGGAGCGATCCTCGTGCAGGACGACCTCGAGCCCGTTGTCGAGCACGTGCTTTTGATAAGGGATCTCGAGTGCGCTCCCGCTCGAGAGAGCCGAGCAGGAAGCCAGTACGGCCAGCAGGAGGACAAGGCACAGACGCATGTGCGCATCATAGCGCGGGAGAAGGTAGGATCCCCCGCATGATCGCCGCCCTGCTTGCGCTGTGCCTTCAAGGCACGGCAGTGACTCCGGATCAGCACCTCGGCCGCCCTCTCGGTGCTGATTTTCAGCTGCCTGACTGGCAGGAGGTATCGAGTTACTTCCTCGCGCTCGACCAAGCCTCGGCGCGAGTTCAGACGCGCGAGATCGGCCGCAGCGAAGAAGGCCGTCCTTGGTATCTCTCGATCCTCTCGAGCGAAGCCAATCTGGGGCGGCTCGAGGAGCTGCGCGCGCTCAACCGGCGCATAGCCGATCCTCGAGGTGCCACCAAGGACGAGCTCGATTCGGCGCTGGCTCGCGCCAAACCCTTTGTCTTCGTGTCCTGCGCGATGCACGCGACGGAGTGCGCTGGCCCGCAGTTCGCGATGGCCTTCGCGCATCAGCTGGCGAACTCCGAGGCCGAGCCCTGGAAGAGCGCGCGCGAAAACTGCGTGGTCCTGCTCGCTCCCAGCCTCAATCCCGACGGACTCGATCACGTGGTCAGCTGGTATCGCCGCGTCGTGGGCACGCCCTACGAGGCCAGCGAACTCGACCGGCTTTATCAGTACTACGCGGGGCACGACAACAACCGCGACTGGTTCGCGCTGGCGCTGGCCGAAACGCGCATCGTGACCAAGCTGCTCTACGAGGAGTGGTTCCCGCAGATCTACTGGGACGTGCACCAGCAGGGTTCGAGGAGCGAGCGCATGTTCGTTCCGCCCTTCCGGGATCCGCTCTCGCCCAATCTCGATGCCGGCGTGATCAACTCGATCAACCTGCTCGGCATGCGTGCGGTTCACGACATGACCGCCGAGGGGCTGCGGGGCATTTCGTGGGGGGTGACCTACGACATGTGGTGGAACGGCGGCAATCGCAACGTGCCGGTGCGTCACAACATGGTGGGATTGCTGACCGAGGCTGCCAGTGCGCGTCTGGCCAGCCCGATCTTCCTCGCTCCGACGGAACTGGAAGCGCCCGGCGGACTGGGCTCCTACGCGCCCTCGAATCAGTTTCCCGCACCCTGGCCCGGCGGCTGGTGGCGTGTGCGCGACATCATCGACTACGAGCTGGCCTTCGGCCGCTCGCTGCTCGGCAGCGTGACGCGCGAGCCGCAGCTCGTGCTGACGAACGCGCTGAACGCGGCGCAGCGCGCGCTGGCGCGTCCGAGCGAGCTCGGCGTGCGCGGCTGGCTGATTCCCTCCTACAACACCAATCGCGGCGCCTGTGACCGGCTGTGCTCGATTCTGCTGCGCACAGGTGTCGAACTGGAGCGCTGCGAGACCGCCGTGCAGGCCGATGGCCGCAGCTATCCCGCCGGTTCGATCCTGATCCGCGTGCCCCAGCCCTACGCCATGCATGTCAAGGATCTCTTCGACATCCAGCGCTATCCCGCGGGCGAGCCGCCCTACGATGTCGCCGGCTGGACGTTGCCGGAGCTGTTCGGTGTCGAGGCTCTGGCCGTCGTGCGCCAGCTCGAAGTGGCGCAGACCACCCAGCTGCGCGATGCGGCCAACTGTTTTGGCCTCTCGGACGCGCCCTGGAGCAGCGCCGATGCCAACGGCTGGCGTCGGGCTGTGCAGGAGTGGAAAGCCGGTCGTGCGGTCACGTTCTCCGCGGAGTCAGGCGGCGAGTTTTCCTCCACGTCGAGCCGGCCGTCGATGACCATCAAGGCTCTGCCGCGCATCGGCGTGCACGCGCCGCATTCCGGCAACATGGATGAAGGCTGGATGCGCTGGATGCTGGATCATTTCGGCCTGCCCTTCGTCACGGTGCGCAACGAGGAACTGCGGGCCGGGGCGCTGTCACGACACATCGACGTGCTGCTCCTGCCGGGTTCGAGCGCTCGCGATCTGGAGCGCGGCAGGGCTGCGGGCAGCGCTCCGGCGGAGCTCACTGGCGGCCTTGATCCTCAAGGTTCGCAGGCCATCGCGGAATTCGTTCGCGAAGGCGGGAAGCTGATCGCAGTCGGTTCTTCGTGCGCCTACGCCATCGATCTCCTGCAGCTGCCGGTGGTCGATGTCACGACCGGGGAGTCGGCCAAGGACTTCGCGTGTCCAGGCAGCGTTCTGCGCGCTCGCACGAATCTCTCCCGCACCACCCAAGGCATGGATCCCGAGCCGGCGGTCTTCTTCTCGCGCTCCTCCGCCTTCCGTTCGATGCGCGACGCGGAGCGCGGCGCGCGCGAGGGGGTGATGCAGGTGTTGTTGTCCTATGCGCCGAGTCGGGTGCTGGTCTCGGGCTGGATCCAGAAGCCCGAGGTGATCGAGGGGCAGGGAGCCTGGGTGCGCTTGAACAGCGGCAAGGGCAAGGTGCACTTGTTCGGCTTCCGCCCGCAGTATCGCTCGTGGACCGAGGGCTCTTTCCTGATGCTGCTGCGCGCCTTACTGCTCGAGGACACCGAGAGGTGATGAGGATCCTGCTCTCCTTGAGCCTGCTGCTCTGCGCGTGCCGCTCCGGTCAAGAGCGCGTGCGGGAGTTGAGCGTTCCGCCCACGGCGCTGTCACGCTTTGGCGATCCTTCCCCGGAGCCTCAAGCGAGCGTGAAGAGAAGCGTCGATCCGCGCACGGGTCAGCTGCTGCGCGAATGGAGCCAGCTCCCCGATGGATCGAAGCACGGCCGCGAGCGCGTTTGGCGCAGGGACGGCTCGCGCGAGTGGGAAAAGGAGTGGGACAAAGGCGAGCCGGCGGGCGCCTGGCGCAGCTGGTACGCCAACGGACAACTGCGCAGCGAGTGCTTCTACTCGGGCGCCGGCGTCGAACGCACGCTGAGCTTGTGGCACGAGAACGGTGCTCGACGCATGCAGGGCCCGGCGATTCAGGGCGTGCGCACGGGTCGCTGGCGCGTGTGGTTCGCCGAGGGAGCCCTCGCGGAAGAGGGCGAGTACGAACAGGGACTGCGCACGGGCCTGTGGCAGGTGAGGAACCGCGTGGACGAACCCTTCCGCGCGGTCGATTTCTCGTCCTCGCCGACAGAGCCTAGCTCTTGACGCGGCCGAGCTTCACGAGCGCCGCGCGCTCCGCTTCGGCGCTGAGCCCGGCGCGCAGCTGCTTCTGACGCTCTTCGGGCAGGCTGTAGAACCAGGCCGTGAGGTCACGCAAGGTGTCCTCGATCGGACGGAACTCGAGCCCTTTCGCGATGGCGGCCCGATTGCTCGTCATGTGGAAACCCTTGGTTTCGCCCGCATAGGGAGCCCAGATGGGCAGATTGAGCGGGCCCAGCTGCTCGAGTTCGTCCAACCCGACCCAGTGCAGCGTGGAAGGCTCCTTGGCGAGCGCCTGACAATCGGTGAGTACCCGGCCCCACTCCAGTTTCTTGGCCGGTCCGCAGGCGTTGAAGCGCCCAATGAAGCGCTGCTCGACGCAGCGCAGCATGAAAGCAGCCAGATCGCGCACGTCAATCACCTGAACCGGATCGCTCGCGGCACCGGGCGCGAGCACATCACCGCCGCGTCCGATGCGCACCGGCCAGTAGGTGAATCGGTCGGTGGGGTCGCCGGGGCCGACGATGTACCCCGGGCGGATCACGGTCGCGCGTCCGGGCAGTGCGGCTTCGGCGGCCTCTTCACACAGCGCCTTGAGTGCCCCGTAGTTCTCGTATTGCGCACCCATCGTCTCGACGGTCGGATCGGGGATGCGCGCGAGTTCCGCGCTCTCGTCGGCATTCTCGATGTCGGTGCGGGCGTAGCAGGAGATGCTCGAGACGTAGACATATTGCCCGACGTTGGGCGCCATCAACTCGGCGGAAGCACGCACGTGGCGTGGGTAGTAGCCCGAGTCGTCGAAGACCGCATCAAAGCGTCTTCCGCTGAGAGCCTTGATACCCTCGCCCTTGTTCGGGTCGCGGTCGCCCTGCAGCTTCTCGAGATCCGGGAACAGTTCCGGCCGGGTCTTGCCGCGATTGAACAGGGTCACGGTGTGGCCTCGCGCGCGGCAGACCTCGACGAGCGCTGGACCAAGGAAACCGGTTCCACCCAGAATGAGCACGGAAAGCTGCTTCGGCAGCGTCTCGGTCCGGCTGCGCGTGGAGTGACAGGAGAGGGCCAGTGCCGCCGAAGCGGCCAGAAATTCGCGTCGATGGAGTTGCATGGGGTTCAGTTCCTGAGTTTGTCCCCGAAGACCTTGCGGAACTTCTCGACCTTGGGGGCGATCACGTACCGGCAATAGGGTTCGCGTCCGTTGGCGCGGAAATACCCCTGATGGTAGTCCTCCGCGGGATAGAACTTCGTGAACGGCGAGATCTCCGTCACGATCGGATCCGAGAAGGCACCGGACTGGTCCAGCTTCTGCTTGTACTCGCGAGTCAGGCGTTCCTGCTCGGCGTCGTGGAAGAACACCACGGAGCGGTACTGCGTGCCGACGTCGTTGCCCTGACGGTTGAGTGTGGTGGGATCGTGCGTCTTCCAGAACACTTCGAGCAGCGTCTTGAAGTCGATCTCCGCCGGGTTGTACTCGATCTGCAGCACTTCGGCGTGGCCGGTGTCCCCGGTGCAGACCTGCTTGTAGGTCGGATTCTCGACGCGTCCTCCTGAATAGCCGCTCACCACGCGGGTCACGCCGCGCAGTTGCTCAAATACGGCTTCCGTGCACCAGAAGCATCCATTTCCAAAGGTCGCGATGGCCATCGTCTGAGTGGGGGCGGGGTTGGTCGGGGCGGGTTCGGGCTGCTGATCGGCGACAGGCGGCATGGCCGGGCCGGAGGGGGGCGTGGCTTCGTGCTGGCACCCGAACATCGCCAGCAACAGCACCAGAAACAACAGAGAGCGCATTCTGCTCAGCATAAACACGCCCACCCGACTTGGTACAAGCTCCGTGTGCAAGGCTACTGTCAACCCGAGTCCGACCTCGTCGCCATCCTGGATGCGCCGCCGACACCCTGGCTGTTTTTGGCCCCCGACGGCGCAGCGTGGCTTTCGGTTGCTCATTCGTCGATGCCGGCTCTGGCGGATCTCGCTCAACAGGAGCTGCGGCTGGCAGGCTTGCGCATCGACACGCTACACGATGCCCAGCACCAGCTCGTCTTCGGGCACGGGCTGGCGCTCGAGGAACTCGCCGATGGTCGGCGGATGGAGTTCGAACTGCCTGCCGGACTCAAGCTGCGTTCGCTGGCATGGTCCCACGATTCGGAGCGGTTTGCCCTGACGCTGAGCGGCAGAGCGGGCACCGAGCTGTGGTGCGGTCGGCGCAGTGGGGGAGCGCTGAGGCTGTTGCGAAAGGGCATCCACGCCGTCTTCAGCCACGGGTTTCAGTGGATGCCGGATGGGCGTACCCTGCTGGCATCGGTCGTGCCTGCCGATCGCGGGCCCGCGCCCGAGCGGCCTCGGGTCGCCCCCGCCCCGAAAGTGCTGGAAGCGCGCGGAGAGAGCACGCCGATGCGCACCTGGCCGGATCTGCTTCAGGATGGACACGATGAGTCCCTGATGGCGCATCATGCCCGTCTGCAGTGGCTTCGGATCGACTCTGATTCGGGCGAAGCGCGCACGATCGGAGCGCCGGGGTTCTTCACGGAATGCGATCCTTCGCCCGATGGCCGGCATCTGCTCGTTGAGCGACTGCTGGAGCCTTTTGCGCGCACACATCTGGTGCAGGCCTTCGCGCACCGCATCGAGGTGCTGGACCTCGAGGGGCGCTGTGTCCACCGGATTGCGGATGTGCCGCTGGCGGAGAACATTCCGATCGAAGGCGTGCGCACCGGGCCGCGCGCCGTGCAGTGGCGTCCGCACGGAGAATCCACGCTGATCTGGGTGGAGGCCCTCGATGGAGGGGACCCGCGCCGCTCGGCGGAGGCCCGCGACCGCTGGATGCGGCTCGACGCACCCTTTGCCGGAGAACCCCGGGAGTTTCTGCGGGTGAGGCAGCGTGCTTCGTCGCTCAGCTGGTTGCCGGACGGGCGACGCATCCTCGCGCGCGAATACGATCGCGATCGGCGCTGGACACGCATGGGTCTGCATGAGGAGTCGAGCGGCGAACTGCTCGCCGTGCTCGACGATCGCAGCGTCAAGGAGCGTTACTCGGATCCGGGGTCGGTGCTGACCCGTCCGGACGGACGGGGCCGCCGGGTCGTTCGAGTCGATGGTGAGTGCGTGCTGCGCGTGGGCGCCGGCCAGTCTGAGTTGGACCAGCGACCGTTCCTCGTGCGCGAGCATCTGCTGACTCGTGAGCGGGTGGAACTGTGGCGCGCGGAGGCGGCGGTGCACGAGCGGCTCGTTGCTCCGCTCGACGATCACGGCGGCCGATTCCTGACGCTGCGCGAGAGCCGGACGGAAGTTCCCAATCTGCATCTGCTCGATCGCAGCCGAGGCACCCGGCGCGCGCTGACCAAGTACACGGATCCGGCGCCGATTCTGCGGCGCATGGAGCCGCGCATCGAGCGCTATACGCGTGACGACGGGGTTGCGCTCAGCGGCAAGCTCTACCTGCCGCCTGATTGGGACGGCCGACCGTTGCCGCTCGTGCTGTGGGCCTATCCGGAGGACTATGCCGACCGGGATGTTGCGGGACAGACGCGCGCTTCCCCCCATACTTTCGTGCGCATCAGCGGGGCTTCGCCGCTCTTTTTTGCGCTGCGCGGCTACGCGGTACTGGATGAAACCTCGATCCCCGTGGTGGGCCATCCGGAAACGATGAACGACACGTTCATCGAGCAGGCCGTTGCGTCGGCGCGGGCAGCCATCGAGCATCTGGCGAAGCAGGGGATTGCGGACCCGGAGCGCGTCGTCATCGGAGGGCATAGCTACGGAGCGTTCATGACGGCGATCTTGCTGGCGCACAGCGAGCTGTTCAAGGCCGGCATCGCGCGCAGCGGCGCATACAACCGGACTTTGACCCCGTTTGGTTTTCAGCACGAGCGTCGCACGCTATGGGAGGCGAAGGACACCTACGTGCGGCTCTCGCCACTGCTCGATGCGGGTCGCATCCGGGCACCGCTGCTCCTGATCCACGGTCAGGAGGACCCCAACCCTGGGACCAGCCCGCTTCAGTCGGAGCGGCTGTTTCAGGCTCTCAAGGGAACCGGTGGGCGGGCGCGGTATGTGGTTTTGCCGCATGAATCGCATGCGTACCGGGCGCGGGAGAGCGTCTTGCATGTGCTCTGGGAGATGTTGAGCTGGTGCGGGGAGCACCTCAAACACTGAGCTGAACTGCTCCAGACCGCTGGTCGGACTGGCACCCGGAAACCGGTTTTTCCGCGATCCAGAGCCGCAGAAGCCGTCCTCCTGATTGCCGGGGCATGGGGCCGCGGCAGCGAGGAGCCGATGAGCCAGTTCATTCCCACCGAGTGTCCCTACCCCGAGTGCGACCGCACCGAGCCCTTTCGTTATCAGTTCCGCGGCGCCTACACGCGCAAGGTCGACGGGCGCAGCGTGCCCCGAGTACAGTGCCTGAGCTGCAAGCGCCGCTTTTCCGCGCAGACCTTCCGCGTCGACTACCGGCTGAAACGCCCCGATCTCGTGGTCCCGATCTTCGAGCTTCTGACCTCGAAGGTGACGCT
>JBIKMH010000019.1:0-65106 GCA_044359355.1 Planctomycetota bacterium
TAGGCCTTGTCGGCCAAGGACTTGGAACAGCTGGTCATCCGGTCCTCCGAATGAAACCGAAACCCTTTACCGACAAGCACTTAGGGCTTGAAGTGTCCACGGAAGAGGAGCAGTGTCCTTGGCTTGGCTGTCTCCCAGCTTCCAGGCGGTGAGTCATTCGTGTTATTGGGGGGAGGCGCGGTCCTCCAACAGCTCATCAGGGCAGTGCAGAGGAGCGCGATGAAATATGGTATTCCACCTGATGTGCGAACGCAAAAGCGTTTCAGCATGGGTAGGTTGGAGGCCATTTTGCCATGCAACATGAAAGGTGTCCTTCAGTTCTGGCTACAAGATCCGCACTCTAGGTCCAGGCGAATGGAGGCCTGTATCGAACACTGCACGCACTGAACAGAAAATTCCTGGAATGCGTTGGAAACATCGCAGTTGACCGTCAACTCACCATTGAACAGTGTCGTAAAAAACAAGGTGCTAGGTGCGTTGACAGGCAGCAATGGCGTTCCTCCTGGAAAAGTAACATTGGCACGGCTTTGCCCTCCGCTAATACCATAATCGCATACTCCTCGGTACTCCACCGAATACAACCACTTGCAAGGCTTGTCTTGTGCACAGCTCTGGCCCTCGCTATCAACACATATACCCGCAGTCTCATGAATCAATGTTGCCCGCAGTTGCACCTGACCCGATTGACCGGGACCACAAGAGTCGATAGCACCAGTATTTGAAGTAGAAAGTGAGTGCCACGGAACGCAAGCAGGACACTCCCCCTTTGGCGGGCTAAAACTTGTGCAGTAAGCTACTAGGCTCAAAACAAGCATAGTGCGCCCAATAGTTGCCAGCGGGTGTAATGTTGAGGACGGAGTTTGGTTGTAAAATAGAGCTGCGAGCATGGAATCAAGGTTAGGGCTACACGCGCACCTTAACCAGAGCTTACACACAACTTATCGATCGAGTTGGGCCATTTGTTGCGCCGCCTGAGCCTCGGGAACCCACTCCCACGCCTTGGCCAACCCAAGCGCGCTTACTGCACGACCTTCATCGGCCCATCGTCGGGCGGCGGAGCGTTGGGGTTCTTCTTCAGCTCCTGCTTCCAACTCGCCATGCGCGCCTTGGCTTGCGCCTTCTCTGCCTCAGGGATCAAGCCCTTGCGTTGCAGGAAGATCGATTGGCTGGTGTAGGCAAAGGGATCTTCCGGATCAAGCGCGATGACCTTCTCGATGGTCGCCAGCGCCGAGTCATGGTTCCCTGACTTGCTCTGAGCGGTGGCCAGCGCGTGCATGGCCTCCGCCCATTGCGGCCGCGTCTCGAGCGCGTGCTGGAAAGCCACGATCGCCTCTTCGAACTTCTGTTGACCGAAAAGGCTGAGGCCTTGTTTGTAATGTGCCAGCGCGTCGCTCAAGTCGTGCTCATCTCTTGGGGTTACATCACCGGTTCAATGCCGAGGTCGCCGAACTTCTTGTCTTCGAAGTTCTTGCGGAACATGTCGCGCAGCTTGGTGGCGGCCGCGTCGTAGGCGGCCTTGTCGGCCCAGGTGTTGCGCGGGTTGAGGATCTTGGAGTCCACGCCCGGGCAGGAGGTCGGCATCTTGAGGTTGAGGATCGGGTGCATCTCGTACTGCACCTTGCCCTCGTCCAGATCGCCGCGCAGGGCCGCGTTCAGCAGCGCGCGCGTGTCCTTGATCGAGATGCGCTTGCCCGTGCCGTAGGCGCCGCCGCTCCAGCCCGTGTTGAGCAGGATGCAGCGCGTCTTGTGCTTTTCCATCTTGGCGCGCAGCAGCTTGGCGTAGACCACCGGCTTGTGGGCCATGAAGGGCGCGCCGAAGCAGGCGCTGAAGGCGGCCTGCGGCTCGGTGACGCCGACCTCGGTGCCCGCCAGCTTGGCGGTGAAGCCCGAGACGAAGTGGTACATGACCTGCTTGCCGTCGAGGATCGAAACCGGGGGCAGAACGCCGAAGGCGTCGGCGGTCAGCAGCACGATCGTTTCCGGATGCCCGCCGCGCGAACCCGGCATGACATTTGGGTTGGCGCTCAGGGGATAGCTGAAGCGCGTGTTCTCGGTGATTGACTTGTCCGTGAGATCGAGCTCGTGCGGCGTGCACTCGCTCATCTGCTTGCCCTTGGCGGGCGGCACGTTCTCGATGATCGTGCCCGGCTTCTCCAGCGCGGCCCAGATGACCGGCTCGGCCTCCTTGTTGAGGTCGATCAGCTTGGCGTAGCAGCCGTCCTCGAGGTTGCACAGGCCGTTGTCGCTCCAGATGGTCTCGTCATCGCCGATCAGGCGGCGGTCCGGGTCAGCCGAGAGCGTGGTCTTGCCCGTGCCCGAAAGGCCGAACAGCACGGCCGCATCGCCGCGCGGGCCGACGTTGGCCGAGCAGTGCATCGAGAGGCGCCCTTGCAGCGGCAGCAGGTAGTTGCCAACGGTGAAGATCGTCTTCTTGACGACGCCGCAGTAGTCGGCACGGCCGGCGACGAGGCAGATTCGATTCTTGATGTCGATGATGATCGCCGCTTCGGCACGCGAGCCGTCGCGCTCCGGCACGCAAGTGAAGGACGGCACGTTGAGCATCGTCCAGCGGCGCGCGTCGACATCCTTCACGCCCGGCAGGTCTTTGGGGAACATGTTGTGGGCGAACATCGCGTGGGTCGCGTACTCGCCGACGAAGCGGTAGGGAATCGCGAAGTCAGGGTCGGCGCCGACAAAGACGTCCTTGACGTACAGCGAGGCCTTCTTCTGGTTGAGGTGCTCGACGACGCGCTTGAGCAGACCCTGGTACTTGGCCGGGTCGTACTGCTGCATGTCGGCCTTCCACCAGATCTGGTCGACGACCTCCGGCCAGGCGACGGAGAAGGTGTCCTTGACGCGGCGGCCAGTGCAGTCGGGGTCGGTGTAGTAGACCAGCGGGCCCTTGACGCCGAGCTTGGTCGGGAACGCCTTCTGGGCGTTGGAGGGACCGTCCTTCTTGACCCGACCGCGGTCGTTGGCGATGGCCTCGTGGAACAGCTGTTCCTTGGTGAGCCCGTACTTGTAGGTGACCGCGTTGAGCCCGAAGAGCTTCTCGAGGTCCTTGGCGAAGTCGATCGTCAGCGTCATGGATGCGTGGGGAGGCCCCGATCGCGCCCGCCCCGAAATGGGACGTTCCGCAGGGCCTCATGGGCAAAATTCGAAGAGAGAGAGGATAGCCCCCCGCACCCCGCTCGGGCAAGCAAGCGGGCCAGCCGGGCCGGATTAGGAATTTGCATTTACAGGAGCCGCTCGCCGGTGGCGTTCCCGATACCAGGCCACGGTCTGGCGTAGCCCCTCGCGCCAGCCGACTCGCGGCTCGTAACCCAGCGTGGCCCGGATGCGTTCCAGACTGGCGAGGCTGTGGCGCACATCGCCTGCCCGCGGGGGGTGGAACTCCGGTGCCAGCGTCACGCCCAGTTCCTGAGCCATCGCCCCGTACAGATCGAGCAGCGTCACCTGTTCCCCGGCGCCCACATTGAACAGCGAGTGCCCGGCAGGCGCCCGCTCGAGCGCCAGCAGGTTGGCCAAGACCACGTTGTCGATGTACGTGAAGTCGCGGCTCTGCAGCCCGTCGCCGTAGATCCTCGGCGCCGCGGTCCCCTGCAGCAGGGCGCGCGCGAAGATCGCGATCACGCCGGTGTACGGGCTGTCATCGGCCTGGCGCGGCCCGAAGATATTGAAGTAGCGCAAGGCCACGGTGCGCATGCCGTAGCATTCCGAATAAACGCGCAGCAGGTGCTCCCCGGCGACCTTGCCCGAGGCGTAGGGCGAGAGCGGCTGCGGCAGCATGTGCTCCTCCTTTGGCAGCGTCTCGGTGTTGCCGTAGGCGGCGGAGCTGGCGGCGAACACCAGTGTTCCCACCCGGTTTTCGCGTGCCGACTCGAGCAGGTTCAGCGTGCCCGTGACGTTGACCTCGTAGCTGGCAAGGGGGGCTTCGATGCTGCGCGGGACCGAAACCTGGGCGGCTTCGTGGAACACGCCTTCGACGCCGCGCAGGGCCGTGCGCAGCGCCGCTCGATCGAGGATCGAGGCCTCGAGGAACTCGACCGGCTGGCCAGAGCCGAGCGCGCCGATCGGAAGGTGCTCGAGGTTGGCTCGCTGGCCCGTGCTGAGGTCATCGACCACCCGCACCCGGTCCCCGCGTCGGACGAGGGCTTCCGTGAGATGAGAGCCGATGAAGCCGGCACCGCCGGTCACGAGGTAGAGCGCCATGGCGCCATGCTGCACGGCGGGGCGGGCGGCCTCAAGATGGGAATGCTCCGCTTCGCTGGACTCGAGGATCCGCAAGCCCGCTGCGGACAACGACTGGGAAGCAGCGCGGCCGCGACCGGAGGGTGCTGACTCGAAGTCACTGTCGGGCAAGGAGGAACGCCGGCCCAGGTCCTGCAAAGGGGTGCCGTCTCCCCCCCAAAAAAGCCTTCAGCCCGGGGATCGTAACCGGGCTGAAGGTCCAAGTAAGGCGAAGAGTTTTCTGTCCCCAGAGCAGCATCTTCAGGCTGCGGGGTTCTCAGCCGGAGGCGGCCCGGGCCCGAACCGGGAATGTCCGACTTTCCTCCACGCTCTCCTGCAGGCCGGGTGGACTCCCGACGAGCCCCATAGAAGCACCGCGAGCCTGCTCGGGGGTGCCGGGCAGGCTCGTGGCTCTCAGGACTCTCTTTTCTCTCTCATCTCCCCCCACCAAGATCACCTGGGCAGGCGTCCGTGGAGGGTCTCTCTCAAGCTCTCGGTGATGCATGTTCCGCCAGGTGGCAGCCTCGCGGGACAAGCCTCAGGAGCCGAGGGGCTTCGCGAACCGAACGGCTCGGAGAGAGGAAAAAAAGAGGGGTCAGCTGCCGAAGATGCCCGTCTTCTGCGTCTTGCGGATCTCACCCTTGTCGGTCCAGATCAGCTCGTTGGTCTCGACGTTGACGCAGTTGAGGATCAGCAGGTAGTAGACGTCCTCCGTCTTGAGGCCCCCGGATTCCAGCGAGCGGCCCTTCTTCTTCTCGATCGAACGCAAGCTGCCGTACAGCACCACGTCCGCGCCCAGCTGCTTGCCGAACTTCTTGATCATGGCGGGATCGACCTTGCCCGACTCGTTCTGGAAGGTCACCTGATCGGAAACCTCCTTCTGGGCCTGAGCGTCGCCGACGAAACGGAACTTGTTGCTCGAGAACAGATCCGTGCGCACCAGATCCGTGATCGCGGCGGTGTCGATGTGCTCGGAGGTCTCATTGCGGACGCCGCCCATGTACAGGCGGATGCGCTGATCCTGGCCCTTGTTCGCATCCGCGAGGTAGGCAAGCTGCGGCGCCTGCAGCAGCGACTGGACCATCTTGCCGGAGAGCGTCTGCAGATCCGTGGAGCCCCAGTCGATGTTGACCGTCTCCTGAGCGGAGGCGTCGCCGTAGCGAGTGGAGCTGCACGAGGGAGCGAGGAGGGCGCAGAGTAGGCACAGGGAAAGCAGGAACAGTTTCATGATGGGTTCAAGGAGGGATGGGTGGTTGCGTGAGTGCTCAGGAATCGCCGCGGCGCTTGCGCGCGATCAGCGTCCAGGATTCGCAGGCTTGCGGAAGTCCGTCGAAAAGGAGCGTGCGGGTGCCGCCGGGCTTGAGTGACAGCGACACCCAGGCGGAGACGCCATCGGGCAGCGCTTTGCCGAGTCGATCGAAAGTGTGGATGCGGACCTGCGCGTCGAGCGCCGTACTGCAGGTGTTGTTCACGACAAGTTGCACCTGCGTGGACGAACTCTTGCGCGTCAGCTGAATGTCGCTGAGCGAGATGCAGGCCTCGACCTCGCGATCCCCCCCCGGCACGGCCGCCGGCGCATCGGAGGAATGGACTCCACCGTTATTCGGAGTGGCGCGACAGGCGCCCAGCAGGGGAAGAGAGCACAACAGCAACAGGGAGAGAGCTTGCTTCATGGTTTTGCGGCCTCCTTCAGCCGACCGCCCACATGGTAGGCATGGATCTGGGCGCCCAGTGTACGAACGAAAACAAACATGGTTTCTCCGCTGGCGAGGTCGAAGCGGCCAAGATCCGCGGAAAGACCCCCAGCGCGCACGCGCAGGGGCCATTCGCCGGCGGGCAGGAAGAGCCGTGCAGCCTGCCAGGTATCGGGCAGCGTCATCCAGCAGCGCAGATCCGCGCGCTCGGTGATCACTGTGAACAGGATGCCCGCGATCGTGCCCAGCGCGCCGTGGTCGCGGCCGAGTTCGCGCGTCAGCTGATACTTCAACATGGTCCGCACGGCGGATTTGGCTGCCAGCCAGGCCAGGCGATCATCGAGGTTTTCCTTGGCGACGCGCCCCACGTCCTCTAGCACGACGGTCTGGATCGGCGCATCGACGCCCTCGACCAGGAGCTGCACGGCATCGACCGTCTGCGGCCTGCGCGCGAACGATGGTACAGCCCATTGCACGATGCCCTCGGGCAGCGGAACCGCCAGAGCGGTCTCGTACTTGTAGGGACCGGTCCCGACGGCCGCCAGGACGACGATGTTCGCCAGACCGTCGACCTGCTTGGCCTCCAGCGAGTAGCGCTGCTGCCACAGCAGCAGGTCCTCGTCGTTTCCAAGCTCCCGGGCCAGACGGGCCAGCGCCGGCGCGTACAGATCCCGTCCGAGATCCTTCTTTTCCAGACGCTTGTAGTCGATGTAGGCATCGTCGGGCCGACCCGCGAGCTCGTAAGTGACGCCTGAGAGGAAATGGCCCAGCCCGCCGGCGCGGTATTCCTTCTTGTAAAGCGTCTCTTCGCTCTCGAGCAGCGCGTTGGCCTGCCGAACCTCCACCCGGGCACCTTCCAGATCCCCGCTCATCAGGTGAGCGATTGCCCGAGCGGAATGCAGCAGCGCACGCTCGTAGCCCTCGCCCTCGTAGGTCAGCAGCGTGTCGTTGACCGCCCACGACAGGATCTTCTCGCCAAGCGCCTGGGGGTCGGCCAAAGCCGTGCGCTCGATCTGGCGGACGGCTTCCGCCGCGAACTCGAAATGCTGGCGTGCGCCCGCGAAATCGCCGCCCGAGAGCGCACTCATGCCCGCTTCCGCACCGCGCAGGAACGGCGAGTCGGTTGTCTTGGGGTCGGCATACTGCTGCGCGGCCGAGGCGAACTGTCCTCGCTCGTAGTCGGCAAAGGCGAGTTCTGTCCTCTTGTGGTAACTCTGGCAGCCGCTGCTCCACGCCAGCAACACACCGCAAAGCACGGCCATAAGGGCGCGCGGGGCGGTCGACAGGGGAGAGGGTGCGGGCATGGGGGGGATTATGCTCGGTTCGCGGAGCCTTGGGCGCAAGCGGCAAACAAATCGCATGCCAGCGGGTAAACTCCCGGCCCCCGTCCATGCAGAAAAGCGCCTCCGACACCGATGCTGCCGGCAAAGCCTCCAGTGCGGCCATGACGCCGATGATGGAGCAATTCTGGCGCGCCAAGAAGGAACAGCCCGACGCGCTCCTGTTCTTCCGGATGGGCGATTTTTACGAGCTCTTCCATGAAGATGCCAAGCTGGCATCGCGCGAACTCGGCATCACGCTGACCGCACGCTCCAAGGGCGAGGATGCCATCCCGATGGCGGGCGTGCCGGTGCGCACGATGGAGAGCTACCTGATGCGGCTCATCCAGAAGGGCCACAAGGTTGCCATCTGCGAACAGCTTCAGGATCCGCGCCACACCAAGGGCATGGTCGATCGCGGCATCGTGCGCGTGGTCACCGCGGGCACGATCACCGAGGAGGACGTGCTGGATGCGCGCGAGAACAACTACCTCGTCGCGCTCCACGCCCACGGCAACCGCGCGGGTCTCGCCTGGGTCGATCTGTCCACCGGGAAGATGATGGTCAGCGAGATCGAGCTTGAGCGCGTCAGCGAGGAGCTTGCGCGCATTGCGCCGGCGGAGCTTCTGTGCTCGCTCGATCTGGAATCGCGCGAAGCCGGCCTGTGGAAGGAACTCGGCGAGTTCTTCGGTCCGCGCCTGAGCACCCGCGATCCGTGGTGCTTCGAGCGCGATGCCAGCCTGCGCGCCCTGAAAAAACACTTCCGGGTGGCCACGCTGGAAGGTTTCGGCATAGAAGACGATTCCGCGGCGCTGCCGGCGGCCGGCGCGCTGATGGACTATGTCGAAGCGACACAGCGCAGCGCCTGCGAGCACATTCTGCGCATCGAGCGCGTCGATCCGGCGCGCCATCTGGTGCTCGATCGCGCCACTCGCTCCTGTCTGGAGTTGTTCCGCACGCAACGCGATGGCCGGCGCGAAGGCACGCTGATCGATGCGATCGACGCCACGCTGACCCCGATGGGCGGCCGCATGCTGCACGAATGGCTCTCGGCGCCCCTGCGCGACAAGGAACCGATCCTGGCGCGGCAGCAGGGCGTGCGTGAGCTTGTCGAGGCGCCTTTTCTGAGGGAGGAGCTGCGCACGGAGCTCGGCCATGTGCTCGACATCGAGCGTCTGGTCGCCAAGATCTCTACCGGCCGCGCGCACGCTCGGGACCTCTTGGGCCTGTGTCGCTCGCTGGAGGTGATTGCGCCGGTGCGCGCCAGTCTCGAATCGGTCTGGTCCGCACGCCTGTGCGCCCTGCGCGAGGAACTCGATCCGCTCGATGACGTGGTGGGCCGGATCCGCGAGACGCTCGCGGAGGAACCTCCGCTTGCGCTGCGCGAGGGCGGCCTGATCAAGACGGGCTTCCACGCCGAACTCGACGAGTTGCGCGGCATCGCGGGCCACGGCAAAGACTGGATGGCCCGCCTGCAGGCCGGCGAGATCGAGCGCACGGGCATCCCGACGCTCAAGGTGGGCTTCAACTCCGTCTTCGGCTATTACATCGAGATCCCCCACTCGCAGTCGGCCAGAGTCCCGGCGGAGTATGTGCGCAAGCAGACGGTCAAGAACGCGGAGCGCTACATCACGCCCGAACTCAAGGAACACGAGAACAAGGTGCTCAACTCCGAGGAGCGGGCCCACGATCTCGAATACGATATCTTCTGCAGGCTGCGCGATTCGATCGCGCGCGAGATACCGCGCATCCTGAAGAGTGCCGCCGCGCTGGCTCAACTGGACACGCTGGCCGGCCTTGCCCAGCGCGCGGTCGAGAACCGCTACTGCGCCCCCGAGATCGACGACGGCGACGTGATCAAGATCGCCGACGGGCGCCACCCCGTGGTCGAGCGCAATCCAAGGGCGGAGGCTTTCGTGCCCAATGACAGCCGCCTCAACCGCACGGATCGCATGATCACGGTGATCACGGGGCCCAACATGGCGGGCAAGTCGACGTACATTCGACAGACGGCACTGATCGTCCTGCTGGCGCAGATCGGTTCCTTCGTGCCCGCCTCCGAAGCCAAGGTCGGCATCGTCGACCGCATCTTCACCCGCATCGGCTCAGCCGACGACATTGGGCGCAATGCCTCGACTTTCATGGTCGAGATGATCGAGATCGCCAACATCCTCAACAATGCAACGGCCCGATCGCTGGTCGTGCTGGACGAAGTCGGGCGCGGCACGAGCACCTTCGATGGCCTTGCGCTCGCCTGGGCGATCGTCGAGCATCTGCACGAGGCCATCCGCGCCCGCACGCTGTTCGCGACGCACTACCATCAGCTGACCGACCTCGAAAGCCGGCTGAAGGGCGTCTGCAACATGAATGTCGCCGTCCGCGAGTGGAATGACGAGATCGTGTTTTTGCACAAGATGGTCGATGGCGGAACCGATCGCTCCTACGGCATTCATGTCGCGCGTCTGGCGGGCGTTCCGCGCGAGCTGCTCGAACGCGCCCGGCGCATCTTGGCCGACATCGAGGAGGGGTCCGAAGGTCTCGCTCCCCGCATCGCGAACCAGGGCAAGCCCAAGGATCTGTTGCAGCCCCAGCAACTGGGTCTGTTCGAGACCAGCGACTCGCGCCTCGCCAAGGAACTCGCCAAGGTCGACATCGATCGCACGACGCCGATCGAGGCCCTGCTGCTGCTGCGAAAGCTCAAGCAGCTGCGCTAGTTCGCCCGCGGCCGGCGTTGCGCGGGCTGCCGTGCCCGCGATTTCCTCCCGGCCGGGAGTGGCGTAGAATCGAAGAGCCTTGGCCCGCGCAGCCCCCAGTGATTCGCCCGCGAGGCATGCCGATGCGCGACGAGCCTTCATCGTCGTCGGCCTGCTGGCGCTGGTCGTCCGGGCTCTGGTGGTCGGACTGCATCTGGACGATCTCGCCTGGGGTGCGGACGGGATCGGCCTTGGAGCCGAGCTGGGCAGCATTGCGCACAACATCGTCGAAGGACGCGGATTTTCCTCGCCCTTCGGCCCAGGTTCCGAACCCACGGCGTGGATTGCACCCGCCGTGCCTTGGCTGTGGGCCCTCTTCTTCCAGGTTTTCGGGGCCTTCACGCAGGCCTCCCTGATCGCGGTGCTGAGCTTCCAGGTGCTTTCCGGCGCGCTGGCCTGCGCGGTGCTGGCGCACATTGCCCGGCGTCTCATCGAACGCATCCCCGGCGCACCGGCGCACTCCTCCGCTCTGTGCGCAGGCGTGTTGATCTTCTGGCCGGAATCCCTCGAGCAAATCACCAAGAGCCTGTGGTACTTCCCGCTGCAGGAGCTGGTGCTGGCCTGGATGTTCCTCGAAGGGCTGCGCTGGCTGGATCAGCCCGTGCCGAGGCATGCGTTTCGTCTGAGCTTTACCGCCGGAATGCTGGCGCTGGTCCACCCGGGAGGACTGCCGTTCTTCGGGGTCCTGCTGCTGATCCCGCTGCTGAAGCGACAGACACACATCGCAGTTCCCGTGGCGGCAGGCGGTCTGTGCCTGCTGATCATGCTGCCGTGGACGCTGCGCAACCTGACGGTGATGCACGCCTGGATTCCCGTGCGTTCGAACTTCGGAGTGGAGCTGCTGCAGGGCAATGGGCCGCGCGCCGCCCTGATCCAGCAACGCGATTCGCAGCATCCGGCGGTCGATCCGGTGGAGCGCGAGCGCTATCTGCGCCTCGGTGAGATCGAGTACATGCGGCTGGCGCAGGAGGAGGCGCTGGCCTGCATCCGTGCTGATCTCGGCCGTTTCGCCCTACTGAGCGCCGATCGGATGCAGCTGTACTGGCTGGGTGATGTGCTCGAGCGCTGGCCCTGGACCCCCCGGCCGCCCTGGTGGGAAAACGGGTTCTCGGCCATTTTCATGCGCAGCCTGCGGATCGCGTGCATGTGGGCGCCGGCCTTGTTGCTGCTGTGGGCCCTGATTTCGGGCGCCTGGCGCGCCGTGCCGTCAGCCGGTCCACTTCTGGCGCTGATCGTCCTGCTGCCGCTGCCTTACTACTTCACGCATGTGCAGATGGCCTACTCCTACGCCATCCGCCCTTATGTGATCCTGCTCGTCCTGCTGGCCCTGATCGCCAGCGCGGCCCGCCGACGAGGCAGGCCGCCGCAAGCGACGCTCGCTACGCCGTGAGCACTTCGACTCCGTCGGGGCCCAGATACAGCGAGTGCTCGTACTGCGCGACCATCACGCCCTCATCCTCCACGAGCGGGGGATAGCGCATCAGACTGCCCTGCCGAGCGAGCTTGGTGATCGTATCCTCGACGAGCGCGCGATCGAGGTGAGTGAAGTAACGCCTTGCGATCGGCAGACCGCGCCAGGCTTCGATCGCCTTCAGGACATCCCGATCGAGTCCCTTGGCCTTCATCGGCGGGCGCACCATCATGAAGACCTCGGCCTTGCCCGCTTCGCGGATGTAGCCCTTGCCCGTGCTCGCGAAGGGCTCGATCGCGAACACCATCCCCTTCTTGAGCGTGCCGGTGCCTCGTTCGGCGTAATTGGGGATCTGGGGTGCGCAGTGCACCTTCCAGCGTCCGAGTCCGTGCCCCGTGAGGTTGCGAACCGGCTGGTAGCCGGCCTTGAGGATCGTGCGCTCGATCGCGCCGCCCACATCCCCGACCGGCACCCCCTCACCCACCGTGGCGATGGCCGCGGCGAGGGCGTTCTTTGCCGACTCGATCAGCGGAGTCCAGCGCTTGTCACCGGACAGATCGACGGTGGCCGCCGTGTCGGCAACGTAGCCGTCCACGTGCACGCCGATGTCGACCTTGACGCAATCGCCCTCCTGATAGGACTGCTCGTCCTCGGGCGCCGAGCAGTAGTGCGCTGCGACCGAGTTCCGCGAGGACTGGGCGGGGAAGCCCGGCTGACCGCCCCGCTCCCGGATCATGGACTCGACCGTCTCCAGCACATGGCGGATGCGCACACCCGGCTGGATGTTCACTTTGGCCCATTCCCGGCACTCCGAGGCGATGCGTCCGGCCTTCCTCCAGCTTTCCAGTGCTTGTTGATCCACGCGAAAGAGCATAAAGGAGCACCTTCCGGCCGACAAAGAACCATGCTGCGGAACTTCTCCCCACTCCTCTCGACCGCGTGCCTGTGCGCGCTGCTGGGTGCTTGCCGCACGCAAACGGTTCGGGAAAGCCCTCACCTCGGGCCGGGCAGGGCGGCGGAGCTCCAGCCCGTCGCCAGCTCCGCGGTGCGGGCCTTTGAACTGCGCGTCGACGGGGAGGTGCGCGGTTCGCTGGTGCGCTACGAGGAACAGGGCCAAGCCGCGCGCTCCTTCTTCACGGTGCGCAACGCGCAGGGTCAGGCCGTCGGCCTGATCGATGCCGCCGGTCGGGCCTACCGATACCGTCCCCACCAACGCGAAGCGGAATGGCTCGGTACGGGCACGGTGCTAGAGGGTGCGCGCCGCATCCTCGGCGTCGAGAGCGGTGCCGAGCTGGTCGAGGTCGCACTGGCTGCGGGCCCGCGTTGAAAAACGCGCGAGACATTTCCCTTCCTGCCTGAGAGATTCCGTCACCCGAAGTGTTCCCCCACCTCGGGAGCACCGCACGAACGCACATGAGCACCGATTCCAAGGATGATCTCGACGCAGAGCACGGCCCACTGACGCTGGAGGACCTCCACGGGGAGCCGCGCATACGCGCTTGGATCCGCGGGGTACCGCTCGATCCGTCCGCGCATCGACAGGTGCGCAGCGCGGCCGCTCTCCCGTTCATCTACCGCTGGATCGCACTGATGCCCGACGTGCATGTCGGCATGGGCGCCACCGTCGGCTCCGTCATCCCCACCAAGGGCGCGATCATCCCCGCCGCCGTGGGCGTCGACATCGGCTGCGGCATGATGGCCCAGGAAACCACGCTGCGCGCCGAGCAATTGCCCGATGATCTCAAGCCGATCCGACTGCAGATCGAAGCGGCCGTTCCGCACGGCGATCTCGGTAGCCCCAGGCACGGGCACGAGAAGGGCGGCTGGAAGAACCCCGATGAACGCGCGCGGCAGGCCTGGCGTCAACTCGCCGCCGTCCATGATCGCATCGCACAGAAGCACGCCGCCGCGCTCAACGGCACGCGCCCGCTCCAGCAGCTCGGCACCCTCGGTGGAGGCAACCACTTCATCGAGCTGTGCCTGGACGAACGCGGTGTGGTCTGGGTCATGCTGCACTCGGGCTCGCGCGGGGTCGGCAACCGTCTTGGACAGTACTTCATCCAGCTCGCACGCGAGGACATGCAGCGCCACGAGATCAACCTGCCGGACCGCGATCTGGCGTACTTCAACGAGGGATCAGGGCACTTCGAGGACTATTTCGAGGCCGTCGACTGGGCGCAGAACTACGCCCGGCTCAACCGCGAGCTGATGATGGCGCGCATTCTGCGCGTGCTGACCTTGGAGGCCGGACTGCCGACCTTCGAGCTCGGCGCGCAGGCCGTCAACTGCCACCACAACTACGTGGCGCGCGAGGAGCACTTCGGCGAGCGCATCCTCGTGACGCGCAAGGGCGCCGTCCGCGCCGGCGCGGGCGAGCTGGGCATCATCCCCGGTTCGATGGGCGCACGCTCGTTCATCGTGCGCGGCAAGGGCAATGCGGAAGCCTTCCACTCGTGCTCGCACGGTGCCGGCCGGGTGATGAGCCGCGGCGAAGCCAAGCAGCGCTTCACGGTGGAGGAACACGCGGAAGCGACCGCGGGCGTCGAATGCCGCAAGGACGCGGGGGTGCTCGACGAGACACCGCGCGCGTACAAGGACATCGACGCCGTGATGGCGGCGCAGCGCGACCTCGTCGCGATCGTGCACACGCTCAAGCAGGTCGTCTGCGTCAAGGGCTAGCGGCTCGACGCTGCGCGGCTACTTTTCCCCAGGCGAGGACTCAAGCACAAAGCGATCCAGCCAGCTCTTCACCTCGCGGTACCACAGCAGGGAGTTGTTCGGCTTGAGGATCCAGTGGTTCTCGTCCGGGAAGTACACCAGGCGCGTCGGCACGCCGCGCTGGATCAGCGCGTGGTACAGCTCCAGTCCGTGGTTGACCGGCACGCGATAGTCCTTCTGTCCGTGCAGCACCAGCGTGGGCGTTCGGAAGTTGGCCGCGCCAAAGTGCGGCGAGCCCTTGGCGATGACCTTGGACTGGTTCTCGGTCCAGAAACCACCGAAGCGGCCCACTTCTGTGGCGTAGTCGGCTCCGACCTGCGTGTACCAGTTGTAAACCGCCGCGTGCGCGATCAACGCGCGGAAGGGATGCTCGCGACCCAGCAGAATCGTCGTGAGATAACCGCCGTAGCTGCCTCCGCCGGCTGCCATGCGCTCGCTGTCGATCCAGGGCTGCTGCGAGAACCACTTGGCCGCGCCGAGCACATCCTGATAGGGCAACTCGTCCTGCTGCGGGTTGATGGAGTCAGTGAACTCCTGACCGAATCCGCTGGAGCCGTGGAAGTTCGGCCAGCCCGTGACGAAGCCCCACGAGCCGAAGACCTGCGCGTTCCAGCGGAACTGCATGCCGTTGGTGATCGCGTTGTGCGGACCGCCATGGATCAGGAGGAAGAGCGGATGCTTCTTCGACTTGTCGAAGCCGGGCGGGTAGTTGACCCACATCTGGATCGGACGGCCGCCTGCGCCGGGATAGGTGACGCTCTCGAAGGTGCCAAGACTGCTGCCCGCGAGCAGCGCATCGTTGACCTTCGTCAGTCGGGTTGCGGCTCCCGAGCCGCTGTCGATGCGCACGAGCGTCGGCGGCTCGAGGAAGCTCTGGCGCAGGCCGACCAGCGTTCCGCTGCTCTGGGAGAGGGCAAGGCTGGAGAAGCTCGACTCAGCGGTGACCGCGCGCGGGGCACCATCGACAAGCAGTTGGTAGACACGCACGGTGCCCGCATCATCGATCGCACCGAAGAGGCTCTTGGAATCGCCGGCCCAGACCAGCCCATCGGCGCTGCGATCCCAGTCCGGCGCCACCGTGGTGCGCGCGTCGCTGGCGCGATCGATCAGCGTCAGCTTACGCGTGTCGGCGTAGAAACGGAGCGTCTTTTGGCGCAGAAAGGCCAGAGATCGGCCATCCGGGCTGTAGAGCGGCGACGTGTCCGAAGCCGGGTTGTCGCTGGTCCGGTTGCGTGCTTCCTTGGAACCGATGGCGAGCGTATAGACATCGATGTTCGTGTCGTTCGCCGCAGGATTGGAGTCGGCAGTGAAGGCAAGTTCGCCGCCGTCCGGGGCAATGTCGTAGAGCGCGCTTTCGAGCGGGACCGAGCGACGCGGAAGCTCAAGTCCGGTGCCAAGCGTCAGCGGCTGGGGCGTCGAACCGTCGGCATCGGTGGAGAAGATGTGCAGCTGGCGATCGTCGACGAAGACATCCCAGGCCGTGACGATGTTGTTTTCAAAGACCTGTGCCTTGCTCTTGGCGTCTTCGCGCTCCTGCAGGCGCTTGCCCTGAGCCTCGAAGGTCTCGAGATCGGCCCACACGCGTGAGAGGAAGGCGATGCGACGTCCATCCGGGAACCACTTGGGTTGCGCCACGCCCGTGGGCACGCTGGTGAGCCTGCGCGCCTCGCCTCCCGCAAGCTCCATCAGATACAGCTGCGAAGCCTTGTCGCCATCGCGCTGCGCCACGAAGAGCAGACGCGTCCCATCGGGGCTGATCAGGGGCGAGCTTTCGCTGGCCGGGTGGCTGGTGAGCTGGCGGGTCTGACTGCCATCGGTACGCACCAGCCAGAGGTCGGCGATGCTCTTGTCCGCCGCCATGTCCGTGCGCGCGATCGGCACGACGGCGAAGGAACCATCGGGCGCAAGGCTCGGGGCGCCGACGCGCTGAAGCTCCCAGGCGCGCTCGGCGCTGAAGGGTTTCTGTTCCTGCACGAGCAGGCTGGTGAGCGCGGCGGCAGGGCTCGCGGGGGCGGGAACCGAGAGAAACGCAATCAAGTGCGGCAGCATGGGTCGAGAGGGCGGGGGTTTTGGTGTCGGGGAGCGCGGGCGGGGGCGGGCGATTCCCATGGATGAAACCAAGCCTAGGGCCTCCGGTCCAATGCGTCCGACACGATTTTTTCCGGTCCAAACGCAACCGTCCCGCCCGCCGGCTGCGGACAACGGCAGCCAGAGAGCAGGAAACCCTAAACCTCCTCCGCGTGGCCTCCGATGAGGTCCCCAACGGCTCCCCGGATGGGCGCCGGAACTCCTCCGCAAGCAATCCCCCCCTATCCGAGAACATCGCTGTCATGATCAAGCTGGAAGCAGGCGAGCGCATCGGCGCCTATCGCGTGGTCGAGTTCCTCGCCCGCGGCGGCTTCTTCCTCGTCTACCTTGCCGAGGACAGCGCCGGTGACCGGGTGGCCCTGAAGATCGGCGACATCGCCGGCGGAGGGCGCTATGTCACGCGCTTCCTCGAGATCACCAACCAGCGCCGGCCCGAGGGCATTTCCCCCGACGAAACTCCGGCTGAAGCGATCTTCTTCCGCAAGGACGGGGTGCGCATCGACTTCCTCGACGTGCATGAAATCGACGATCTCCTGCGGGCGGAAGTGGAACTGCTGAAGAGCGTCAAGAGCCCGAATCTGGTGAGCGTGCGGGACTGCTTCCTGCATGAGGGACGCCCGGTTGCGGCCTACGAGTACATCCGCGGCAAGACGCTGCGCGAGAAAATCCGCGCGCTCGAGGGCATCCGACTCAACTGGTTCCTGACCATCGTGCGCACACTGCAGAAGACGCAGCGCTCGCGCACGCTCGCCTATCACGGCGACCTCAAGCCCGAGAACATCCTCATCAAGCCTTCGGGATCGGTCGTGATGATCGACCCGGGGCTCCGTCAAGACGAGCGCGGCGTCATCACCACCACGCCCCACTACAACCCGCTGCTGCTGCGCGACAGCAAGGCCGACGTGATGGCGATCGGCGTGATGCTGTACGAGATTCTCACGGGCGTGCTGCCCTTCGACGAAGTGCCCTGGCAGTACGCCGGTCGCGAGCAGGGAGGCGAAGTGGAGCGTATGAGCCTCTCCTACTTCCTGTCCTATCCGCCGCCGAAGGCGCTCAACCCGAACACGCCGGAGCCGCTGGCGAAGATCGTGTACCGCTGCCTCACCGTTCAGGACTACGGTCTGGCCGAGCTGGAGCGCGACCTCGTCGACTTCCTGCGCAAGGAATAGGGCCCGAGTGGTCCTGCCCCGCCGCCGGCGGGCGCGAAGGCCGCGGACGCGTTCCGCGGCCTTGCTTTTTTTCATGCGGCCTTCGGGGATACGGCTCCCCCTCCGGGGACTTCCAAGGACCTCGGCTGCGGCCCGCCCTGGATTCAGAGGGAATCGGAGGCCCGGGTGGCCCTGGGGTTCTAGGTCCCTGACCGATGAGACTTCAGGTCGCCAGAAGTCCACGCTCGGGGTGCCGTACCGCTGTCAGGGCTTCAGGCTGCGTTCGTTGAGCCCCTCTTCGAGCTCCAGCACCAGGTCCATCCGCTCGCCGCTCTCGAATCGCACCACGATCTCGGCGCGCATCGGCGGTAGGGAATCGACGAGCAGCAGGCCGCCCTCGAAGCTGCCTTCCAGACGCAGCGGTTCACCGAGGAATCCGATCGGCAGCGCCTGACGCGGGCGCCCCACGATGCTGTAGCTGCCGCCGGCCGGGCTGCTGCCGTCCGTGCGAGTGCAGTGCAGCACCAGGCGCGCATGCGGCCGTGCGGACTCCTCCAGCGCGGGCGGCGGCCCGCTGCTGACCGCGTAGAACATCAATGCGGCCGGAAAAACGAAAAACACCGCCAACGCAAGCAGGACGCGTCGGCGGTGTCCCATGCGACTGAGCAGATCAGACGCCGACGCGCTTCTTGCCAGCTGCGAGGCGCTCGCGCGCGAGGCGCAGCGCCGCCTCGTGCGTGCTGACGTTGTCGCGCCGGGCGATTTCGAACACCTTCTTCAGGTTGGAGTAGATGTTATCGATCTTCTTCAGCGAGGTGGCCTCGTTGTAGCCGCCGGGCAGCAGTTCCACGGAGACGTTGATGATGCCGCCGGCGTTGATCACGAAATCAGGGGCGTAGAGGATGCCGCGCTTCTTGAGTTCGTCGCCGTGGCGCAGCTCGAGCAGCTGGTTGTTGGCGGCACCGCCGATCGCCTTGCAGCGCAGCTTGGGCAGCGTCTGGTCGTTGAGCGTCGCCCCGCGCGCGCACGGAGCGTAGATGTCGCACTCGACCTCGAGGTGGCGGGCGTCCGCGATCTTGCCGAAGCCGTACTTCGCGGCGAGTTCGTCGACGCGTGCCTCGTTGATGTCGCAGATCGTGACCTTGGCGCCCTGCTCCTTGAGCAGCACGGCGAGGCGGCCCCCCACGGCGCCCACTCCTTGGATCAGAGCATGCTTGCCCGCGAAGGAGTTGGTCTTGAAGCCCTCTTCGAGCACCGCGCGCAGTCCCACGAGCACGCCCTGCGCCGTGTACGGGCTGGGGTTGCCGGAGGAGCCGACCTCGCGCGAGAGGCCAGTCACCCAGCGAGTCTCCGTCTTGACGGTCTCTAGGTCGGAGATGCCGATGTTCATGTCCTCGGCGGTGATGTACTTGCCGCCCAGGCTGTCGACGAAGCGCCCCATCGCCTTGAGCAGGGCGGGCGTCTTGAGCTTGGGGTCGCCGATGATGACCGACTTGCCGCCGCCCAGCCCGGTCTCGGCGCAAGCCGACTTGTAGGTCATGCCCTCGGATAGGCGCAGGACGTCGAACAGCGCCTCGTCCTCCGAGGTGTAGGGCAGCATGCGCATGCCGCCCAGCGCGGGACCCAAGGTGGTGTCGTGCACGGCAATCAGCGCGTGCAGACCCGATGCCTGGTCACGGCAGCGGACGACCTTCTCGTAGCCTTGGCATTGAAGCGTGGTGATTTCCATCGCGGTACGACTTGCCTTCAGAACGTTGTCTTCAGAACGACCCTGGGGGGGCGGGACTGGAAAGGGCTCCCGGGAGGATTTCCCGGAAAAGGCGCAGCAGTATACGGGCTCCCGTGCCGTCCGTCGAGATGAGGGGGGATTCCTTGCGCCACAGTGGCCCGGGATTGCGAAGATAGCCCGCCCAGCCCCCGCAACATGACCCGCAACACCTCCCCCAGACACCGCGTCCTCGTCCGCTGGCACGCCAGCGGCCCCGATCCCGCGCAGGATTGTCTGCTGCGCGTGGAAGCTGGCGAGCTGCCCGGCGAGCAGCACATGCTGCTGACAGTGCGCCCTCCCGACTCGGAGTGGAGCGATGCGCACTTTCGCGAGCGAGTGGCGCGCGAATACGGCTGCACGGAAGCGGAACTTGCCGAGGCCTGCAGCCCGCAGGAGGCCTGGGAGCAGCTCGAGCGCTTCTGCTTCGGCGCCGAGGTGATCGTCGCGGACACGGAGAGCTTCCTGACCTGGCGCGGACATTTCGGCGGCCCCGAGCATGGCCGTGTGCTGTCGCTGAGCGAACTGGCCGCGCTGTTCCTGCCCGGACGCTGGGCGGCGCGCCCGGAGGAGCTGATTCCCAACCTCTGTTCCGAGCCCTGCGTGCTGGGGACGCTCGGGTGGCAGGTGGGCCATGTGGGACTGGCGCTCAAGGAACTGCTGCAGCGGGTGAGTGCGCTCGATCCGGAGGCGCTGCTCATCGGCGTACAGGCACTCTCGATCGCGGCGGAGGCGCTCGCCGAAGAGGAGCCGGAGCTGGCACGCACGCTGGAGTCGGCGATGACGCTGCTGCAAGAAGCACCCGAACTGGAGCTGGGACTTCCGCGCATCTTGCCCAAGCGGCTCGACAAGACCGATCGTCACGAGAGTCTGACGGACCTGCTCGCAGGCGTTCGCACGCGCGGTGAAGCCGACGGCGAACGCTGGCGCGAACTCGAACCGCTGCCGCCGACGCGCGAGGACGCGACGCTGGATTTCCCCGAGGAAGACATGCTGCGTCTCGATCGCATCTTCGAGCAGCACCTGCCGCGTGGCTTCGCGGGTTCGGGTGGCAGCGGCTACCGGGCCGGCCAGCATCAGGTGGCGCGCGAGGTCGCGCGCACGCTGGCCTCGGAGGAACTGCTGCTGGTGCATGCGCCCACCGGAACCGGCAAGACCCTCGCCTACCTCGTGCCGATGATCCTCTGGGCCCGCCGACATGAGCTCCGCACGGCGGTGGCAACATTCACTCGGGCGCTGCAGGAGCAGGCTTTCGACCGCGAAGTGCCGCGGGCGCTCGCCGCGCTTGCGATGGAGGGCGCTGGCGGCGGAGTGCGCGTTTCCCTGCTCAAGGGGCGCGAAAACTACTGCTGCTGGCGCGCGCTCAAGCTGGCTCTGCCGCAGGAGCGCGACGATGGCGCGAGCTGGCTGGCCTGGGCGCACATGGCCATGTTCGCGCTGATCGATCCCGAGGCGGATCTCGATCGGCTGCCTCTGCGTCTGCCCCTGCGCGCCGAATCGGCGACACGTCTGATGAATGCGGCCCACGAACTGCGCCGCAACGCGCGCGCCCAGACCTCCTGCTGCAGACATGCGGAAGACCGGCACACCTGCGGCGCGGAGCTGGCGCGCCTGCGCGCCGAGCGCAGCCATGTCGTGATCGTGAATCAGGCCTTCACGCTGGCGCGGCCCGAGTTCTTCCGCACCTTGGTGTTCGACGAGTGCGAACACTTGCACGATCAAGCGCACAGCATCTGGTCGCGCAGCCTGGGCCTTTCCGCGCTGAAGAACACGCTGGCGCGCATTGGACAGCCCGACAAATCAGGTGCGCGCGGGCCTCTGGATCGAGCGCGTCGGTTCCTTGTCGAAGGCACGCCCAGCCACGAAATGCTGGAGCGGACCGAGTCCACGCTGCTCGCGACGCGCTCGTCGATCGAGTACCTGCGAGCCGAAGCCGAGTTGTTTCTGGCCTGGCGCGAGGAGGAGGAGCGGACGAGCCACAAGCCCGAGGCTCACGCGCTGCTGCAGAATTTCCTGCTCCGCGACGACAGCCGTGGCATGCTGCAGGCACGCATCGAACTGGGCACCAAGCTCTCCGAGTTGGAGTCGGACCTGGCTGAACTGACCGCGCGCCTGGCAGCGATGCCGATGAGGCAGGCGGATATCGTGCGCCGCGGACTCGAGCTCTCGCGGGCCGATCTGATCGATGCGCGGGGATCTCTGGAGGCCTGGATGCCGCTGGAGGAAGGCCTGCCCGTGTTCATTCCGCGGGTTTTCTACGACGTCGAGCGCGATCCGCGCGGTTACGAGCTCCAACTCGCCTCGCGAGTGCTCCTGCCTCAGGAGTTCCTCGGACGCACCTACTATCCGCTCCTGCGCAGCGCGGCCTTCGTGTCCGCGACGACCTGGCTCAACGGCGGCTTCGAGTCGGCACTGTCCTACCTGGGCCTGGAGCGTGCCGCACGGCCGGCCGAAGAAGAGGAGCGTCCGCCCGTGCGCGTGCGCTCGATGCGGGCGCCTGATCCTTTTGACTACAGCCGCGTGCTGGTCTGCATCCCGCGCGACGCCCCCAGCCCCAAGGCCCATGACAAGCAGCGTTTTCTGGCCTATGTGCGGCGCTTCATCGCCCATCTCGGCGAGCGCACGCGCGGCAGGATGCTGGTGCTGTTCACCAACGCCGCCGACGCAAGGCAGGTGGGCGAAGAGCTGAAGGGCTTCTTCCGGGCGCGCAAGATCCCGCTGTGGTACCAGAACCAGGAGGGCACGGTGAAGGAAGAGCTCTCGGAGCTGTTCCGCTCCCGCGTCGATTCGATCCTGCTCGGCGTCGACACCTTCTGGTACGGAGCGGACTTCCCCGGCGAAACGCTGGAGTATCTGGTGATCGTGAAGCTGCCCTACGGAGTCCCGGATCGCTACCACGAGGCGCAGTGCGCGGCGCTGGGAACAGGCGCTCAGCGCAAGCAGATCTACATGCCCCGCGCGCTGGCGAAATTCCGGCAGGGTTTCGGACGGCTGATGCGGCGCGAGAGCGATCGCGGCTGCGTTTTCATTCTGGATGGCCGCGTGCTGGAGGCTCAGCACCGCGTCTTTCTGCGCGAGCTGCCAATCGAGAACTCACTCGAACAGCTGCGCGAGGCGCAAGCGTCCACGCCCCGCGCCCGGCTGGTGCGGGGCGACACCGAGTTGTGCATCCGCGAGGCACTGACGCACATGGGGCGTCTTGAGGAAGTGAAAAACCGCGGACTGAGTTGGACATTCGAGACGCGCAGCGAGCATTCTGGGCGCGAGCCGTCATGAGCGATCACGAGTGGGTGGAAGTGCGGGTGCTGGTGCCGCAGGGCTGGGAAGAGCTGGTCGCCGAGGCGCTCGCGCTGGGGCCCTGCACCTCGGTCGCGTTCGGACGCTCCTCGCTGGCGAGCGACCCCTTGCCTGAAGGCATGGAATGCGTGCGCACCTTCATTCATGTGCGTGAAGACACGCCCGAGCTGCGCGAGCGGATCGCACAGGCTCTGGCCGGGCTGGCCCGCGACACCGGCGCGGAGGAGCTGGCTGCGCTCAGCCCGGAGTTCAAGGAGCTGCCGCGCGAGGACTACGCGCGCTCCTGGATGAAGGTCTGGAAGCCCTTCAGGGTCGGCCGCCTCGCGGTCGTGTCCCCATGGAAGCGGAGCCATCCGCGCGTGGACGACATCCTGATGGAACTCGAGCCGGGAGCGGCCTTCGGTTCCGGCCGTCATGCGACCACGCGCACTTGCCTCAGGCTGCTGCAGGAACGCGTGCTGCCCGGTCAGCGCATTTTGGACGCCGGCTCCGGTTCGGGCATCCTCGCCGTTGCGGCGGTGCTGTTCGGTGCGCGTGAGGCGATCGGCTTTGACATCGATCCGAACGCGGGGCCGTACGCCGAGAAGCTGGCGACGGTCAACGGTGCTGCCGGACGCGCCCGCTTTCTGACCGCGGATTTTGAGTGCGTGCCGCCACTGGGCCTGTTCGACGGCCTGTTTGCCAACATCTACTCCGATGTGGTGCAGGAGCAGGTCGGCACGCTGCGCGACGCCCTACGGCCCGGAGGCTGGTTTCTCTTCAGCGGCTGTCCCGCCCATCATGCGCAGGCGACGCTGGATGTGATCCGCGCCAGCGGCCTCAGGGTCGAGGAACAGCGCCATCGTGGACGCTGGCACACCTTCGCGGGCATCCGCTAGGCTCGCCGCTTCCCGTGCGGATCCTGTTTCTCTCCCAGCGCGTCCCCTACCCGCCCAACCGCGGCGACAAGATCACCACTTGGCGCCTGATCGAGCGCATGCGGCGGCAGCATGAGGTGCGCTGCGTGGCATTCTCCCATGGTGAAGCGGACGATGAGGGTGCCGCTGCGCTGCGCGAGATGGGGATCGCGCTGCGAACGGTGCCCTACCATGACCGCGCGGCCAAGCTGCGCTCCCTGCCCCTGCTGCTCGGCTCAAGGCCGCTGACTCTGGGGGTTTACGGCTCGCGGGAACTGCAGACGATCGTCGACGAGGAGATCAAGGGCTGCGCCCTCGCCTACGCCTATTCCTCCTCGATGGGCGCCTTCCTCGAGCCGCACTCCGGCACCAGGCGCGTGATGCACTTCGGCGAGCTCGACAGCGACAAGTGGCGCCAGTATTCGGAGCGCACAAAGCCGCCGATGTCATGGGTCTACGCCCGCGAAGCACGCACGCTTCTTGAGTTCGAACGCCGCATCGCGGGCGCCTTCGACGAGAACGTGGTCTGCACGGAGCTTGAGCGGCGCGTATTCCAAGCCGCGATTCCGGGTGCGCCCTGCATGGTGCTGCAGAACGGGGTCGATCTTGAGTACTTCCATCCGCGCCACAACCAGCCGCGGACCGCTCAGCTGGCCTTCACCGGCGTGATGAACTACCACCCCAACGCCGAGGGCTGCATCTGGTTCGTGGAGGAAATCCTGCCGCGCATCCGCGCGCGGCACCCCGAGGCGAGCTTCTCGATCATCGGAGCGCATCCGACGGCAGCTGTTCGCGCACTCGCCCGCGTTCCCGGCGTCGAGGTCACGGGCTTCGTGCAGGACACCCGCGAGCACCTGCGCAGAGCCAGTATCTCCGTCGCGCCGCTGCGCATCGCCCGCGGCATCCAGAACAAGGTGCTGGAAGCGATGGCCATGGGCCTGCCGGTCGTGGGCACCACCTCGGCCACACAGGGAGTCGGCGCGCGAGATGCTGAGCACTACTTCGTGCGCGATGACGAGCAGTCCTTCGCCGATGCGGTGGCCGCGCTGCTCGACGATGCCGGGCTGCGCTCGACCACCGCGCGGGCCGGGCGGCTCTTCGTCGAGCGACACTACGACTGGGAGCGTGTTTTCGAGCCGCTGGACGGACTGCTAGCCCGGCTTCTTCGCCTGTGAGGCCTTGAGGAACTCCTCGAAGGCCTTCTGCAGCGCCTCGGGTGTTTCGTAGCCCAGCTGCTTCCACGCTTCCTTGCGCTGCTTCGCCGTGTAAGCCCGGCGCATGTAGTCGATGAACTTCGCGCGGCCCTCCGGGCCTTGCGCGTGGATGAAGAAATAGCTCAGCGCGCCCGCCTGATCGTAGAACACCGCCGTGGGCGTGTAGCGTCGACCCTGCAGGGTGTTGCGCAGCTTGATCTCGACGCCTTCCTCGATCTTCGTCAGGGACTGGAAGCCGTTGTTGTCCATGTCGAGGATCTTGGCGGCTGGGAACAGCTCGCCCAGACCCGAGAGCACGGCGGCGGCGTCCAGCGATTCGACGGTGGGATCGTCGAAGCCCGGGCCGTGACGCTCGAATTCGAGCACCTGATCCTCGACGAAGCGCGCGATGCCCTCGATCACCCAGAAGCCCGGCGCATCGGCGCGCGATCGGGACTGGCCGCCGGGCATGGGGCTCCAGACCTGATCGAGATAGTGGTGGGTCAGCTCGTGCGCGACCACCGAGAACAGCTGCTGTTCGCGCATGCCGCTGAGCACGCGGTTCTCCTCGGGCACGTAGAAGCGCGACACATTCTCGCCCGGAGAGTAGTAGCCCGCAGTCCAGGACAGCTTCGCGGCTCCCTCCTCGCCGTTTTCGTTGAGGTAGTCCTCGCGATTCCTGTGCAGCCGAACCTGGAGGCGCTCGGAGTCGCGTGCGGCCCGGCGCCCGTGCGGATTGTCGCTGAGCAAGAGTTCGAGAGCCCCGATCGCGAGCTCTCCGTCGCGCAGCACGCCGCTGACGATCTCGCGATCCTGCTCGCGCGAAACCAGCACCAGATTCCGCGAGCGCAGCACGATGGTCCCCGATTCCCAGATCTTGCCTCGGAAACCCTTCCAGATCGCGGCGTCCTTCGCCACGAACTCGCCTTCGGAGGCGAGCAGACTCTCGCTCCAGGCCAGCCACTGTTCCGTAGCCTCCGGCTTGTCCGCCCACGGGAAAGCAGGGTCGATCCATTCGGCAGCGAGCTTCAGGGCGCGCTCGTCCTGCGGGGAGATCTGTAGCGAGAAACCCGCCAGCGCCGACGCCGCGCGCGTCCAGCTGCGTGAGGCGCACCACTCCAGCGCCGCCACGGCACGATCTGCCGAGGCGGTGCGCAAGCCCTTCTCCTCCCCGGCGATGCGCTCGCGCTGGGCTTCCAGATTGCTGGCCGTCGATCGGGTAGTGCCCGCCAGACGGTCATTGAAGCTCTTGAGTTCCGCGGCGCTCGCACCGAGGCGCGTCGATTCCTCGACGATGCGTCGGCATTCGTCGGTCAGCCGCTGACTGCGGTATTTCTCGAACAGGCCGGTCAGTGCCTCGCGGTGCGCGCGAGCGAGCGACGAGCGCCAGGCGAGGAACAGCGGCCATTCGCCGCCCGGCCTGAGATCCGCTTCGCCGCCGGCCTCGACGAGCGCAAAGTCCGCATCGGTGAAGCTGCGCTTTTCCTTGCCGACGATCAGCTTGCCCTCCGCGCCCTCGACGATGTCTCCATCGAGGCGCGTCCCATCGAACAGCACCACCCCGTTGCCCTCTCCCGGCGCGCTGCGCCGGCTCGTGCCACCGGCGATGGCCGCGCTGGCTGCTTCCCTGGGCGCACCGGAGCCGAACATGCTGAGCTTCTTGCCTTCGACAAAGGCGATGCGCCCGGGACCCAGAGGCAGAGCCGGAAGGTTCTTGGGAACGCTGGAAGAAACCCACAGCACGCGGCGAGTGGTGACGTCCACCGCCCAGTTGCCCAGGTAGAGCACCTGACGCGCTCCGGTGGGCGGGCCTGCTTGCGCGTCTTGGGGGCGCTCGGCGGCCTCGATCACGGGATAGTAGCTGCCATCGAGCTGCTGATGGATCAGCACGCCCTCTTCGCTGAATCCGTACATGCCGCCGCGCACCAGCGCGGGACGGCCGACGATCATGATGCCGCGGGCCTCGCCGTCCTTGACGATCAACCCGTAGGCGGTCTTCGTGAAGCCCTGCAGAGCCTTGGTCCCCACGATGCCCCAGGTCTCGTCGGCGCCGACGCGCATCACGGCCGCCTGGCCGATGTCCTGTTCGATCTTGAGCGGGATGAGCTTCGCGACGTCGATCACGAAGGACGGCTCGGCCTTGCCCTCCTTGCCGCCCTTGACCCACGCATCGATCGGCAGCCGGGATGCCGTGATGAACAGACCCACGTAGTTGGGGTGCGTGGCGGACTGCACATAGCCCAGCTGGTTGCCGACCGGGTCGGCGAGCGTGAGGCCCTTGTAGACGCCGGGCGTCGAGGCGACGACGCGCATGGCGCTGAGATCGACGGCCTGCAGCGTCTTCTGCGACTCCACGAACAGCAAGTTCTTCCACAGCAGCGGCTCGCCGGAATACTTGCCCGGAAGCGAGCGCATCAGCTTGATGTCCTTGCCGCGGTGGCTGAACAGCGAGATCACCTCGCGCTGCACGACCACGACCTGACTTTCCCACGCGCCAAGGAACAACTCCTCCTGCGAGCCGAGCACCGCCTGTCCCAGCGGCGTGCCGTCGATGGCCGACAAGGCCTGGAGCTTGCGGCTCGAGCCCTGGGAGGTGATCACAAAGAGCGTGTCCCCCCACGCGATCGGCTGCAGTGCCATCGCCCCCAGATCCTTGGCCCACAGAAGCTTGGGCTCGGTCAGCAGCGGCTCGGTCTCGCTCGAATTCCAGCGCAGCGCACTCCCGCCCGGCTGGTGCCAATGCGGCGTGCCCGTGGTGACCGTCCAATCCGCCGCCTTCTCCTTGGTGGCCGGTTGGTCCTGAGCGGAGAGCGCGGGGGCGAGCAGGAACAGGGCCAGGGCCAGGTGTCGGAAGGGCTGCATTGCTGTGTCCGGTCAGAATAGCTCTCCCCGCGAGCTTTCGGACCCGGCACCGTCCGGAAGGGTGGATGGATCACCAATCCGCTCCCAAACCCCTGCCTTGGTGGGCATGGATGCTGGTCGGAGCAGCCTTCAGCGCCTTGCTGTGGGGCTGCGCCAGCCTCTTGCCACCCCGCAACGACGAGCCGCTCCTGCTGCGTTGGGCGCGGCTTGCCGCGCTGCACCCCATCCGAACCGCTCTGGGGGCGGGCTGCCTGGCGCTGGGCCTGTTGGGAGCTTCTGCGCTAGGAAGAAAGCCCCCAACAGGTTAGAATCGCCACCCACCCTTACCCTGGGCCCTTCTGGGCGCAGGGCCACCCTGATTAGGAGTATCCTCTTTTGGCCGCACCGACCATTCAACCGCTGGAGGCACCCCTCCCGGTTCTGCCCGATTCCCCGCTGATTTTTGGCCCGAAGAAGCTCGACCGTCTGGGTCTCACCATGGCGGTAGATCTCGGCGGAGAGGACGTGGTCCTGTCGGTTTCGCGCGACACCCGCATGCCGCGCGCCTCGGTGGTGGTCACGACGGCCGCCCGCTACATCATCCGGACGGCCAAAATGGGCGAGAAGCTGGAGACCTTGGCGATCCGCGGATCGGTCAATGACCCCACTTTGCACCCCGAGTTCCGTGCAATTACGAGCAATTTGCGCGACCTGCGCAACAAGTGGTTCTCCAAAGCCAAGCTGATTCTGGTCACGGACAACCCCCATTTCGAGAACTCGGACGTGCGCAGCTGCCTGGGGATCTTCGACCGCGTCATCGTGCGCCTCGAAGCCGGCACCGCCAAGACCTACGCGGCACTTACCGGTAGGAAGACCTCCGATTACACCTCCTTCATGAACCATTTGGCCCCCTCGGAAAAGCTGAGCATCCAGGCTCGCTTCTACAAGGGCGGCGAGGTCGACAACACCACCGAGGCCGAGATCAAGGCCTGGGTCAAGAAGCTCGGCGAGCTGAAGCCGCGCGAGGTCTTCCTGCTCAACCCGGAAGCCAAGCCGACGAACAAGAAGCTCAAGCCTGCCACCAAGGCCCGCGTGAGCGAGATCGGCAAGGATCTGGCTGAGAAGACCGGCATTCCGTCGGTGATCCTCTCCGCGGCCTCCGTGCTGGGCTGAGGCCCGGCTCCCGCGAGATGACGCTCGCGCGCCTCGAGCGAGTCACCAAGAGCTACGGGGAGCATCAGGCCCTGCGCGGGCTGACGCTGGAGGTGCGGCCGGGTGAGGTCTTCGGCCTGCTCGGACGCAACGGCGCCGGCAAGACCACGGCCTTGCGCATCCTGACGGGCTTGCTGACCCCGGACAGCGGTTCGGTGGAGCTCGACGGCGTCGACGTCCTGCGTCAGCCGCTCGAGGCGCGCCGCAAGGTCGCCTTCGTACCCGACGGGGCCCCGCTGTACTCCAACCTGAGCCCCTGGCAGCACCTCGAACTCGTCGGCCGCCTCCACGGACTGGAAGACTCCTGGGTGCGCTCCGAGGGCGAGCGCCTGCTCGGCGCCCTCGATCTCCTCACGCGCAGCCGGGATCCGGTCGGCCAGTTCTCGCGCGGCATGCGCCAGAAGACCGCGCTGGCGCTCGCGATCCTGCCGCGGCCCAAGCTGCTGGTGCTCGATGAGCCGCTCAACGGCCTCGACGCCCCGACCACCGCCATGTTCAAGGAAGTTTTGCGCATGTGGGCCGATCGCCAGGGCGCGGTGATCTACACCTCACACCTGCTCGATGTCGTCGAACGCGTCTGCGACCGCATGATGGTGATCGAAGGCGGCGTGGTCGCCGCCGAGGGCGATCTGGAAGCGCTGCGCCGCAGGGCCGGCAGCGAGGGCAGCCTGGAGGAGCTCTTCCGCGTGCTGACGCATGCGGAGGATCCGCGCGAGCAGGCCCAGCGGCTTTTCGGCTAGCCCTGCCGTCCCGCCGGGAACAGGATCGGCGTGGGCTTCATGTCGTCCCCCACCGCCACCATGGTGACATCCGCTTCCGTGACGTGGACGACCTCGCCGCCTCCGAAGCGGCGCTGAGCCCACACCGAGACATGCACCGTGATCGAGGTGCGGCCGATGCGCGTCTGCTCGGTGAAGAAAGAGACCAGATCTCCGACGAAGACGGGCTGCTTGAACTCGACTTTGTCCATCGAGACCGTCACGACCTTGCTCGGATGGTACTTGTGCGCCTCGATGGCGGCCGCCAAGTCGATCTGCGAGAGGATCACACCGCCGAAGATCGTGCCCAGCGCATTGGTGTCGCGCGGCATCATCAGCTGGCGAACGGAAGGGATCTTGTCCTTGGGGAATGGCAGTTGGCTCATGTGCAGGCGGGCCAGTTCCGCTCGGCCCAGCGGCGCACGCGCGCCTGCAGTTCCTGCGTCCTGGTCACGAAGAAATGGTTGGTGTCCGGAATCTCGTCGGTCTCCAGACCGGCGGGCAGATCGGGGAACTGGTCCTTGAGCTCGGCGAGCGTCCCGAACTCGTCCTTGCCGGCCATCAGGATCAACCCGGGCTGCTCGACGAGCCGGATGAAGGAGCAGTCGTAGGCGCGCACCGGCAGCGCGACGAGCAGCAAGCGCCGGATGCGCGCATCCTTGGGCGCCCATCCGGCCGCCGTGCGCGCGCCGAAGGAGAAGCCGCCCGCGATCTGTTCGATCCCGGGAAACTCGCGTTCCATGTAGTCGAGCGCCGCGCGGAGATCCTGCTCTTCCCCGCCCTTGCCGTCGTGGACACCCGCGCTCTTGCCGACGCCGCGGAAGTTGAAGCGCAGCACGGCGAGGCCGGCCTCCTCCAGTCCGCGCGCGGAGCGAAACACGGCCGTCGTGTTCATGGTCCCGCCGTGCAGCGGGTGAGGGTGGCAGAAGACCGCCGCTGCGCGGGGCTTTGCGCCCTGGGCGGGGCGCCACAGCTTGGCTTCGAGCGGTCCGACAGCTCCGGGAATCATCAGGCTCATGGGGCCCGCGCAGTGTAGTCTCCCCTCCGGCGCATGGGCATGTTCCGCTCCGTAACCGCACTCTTCCGCGCGCAGTGGCAGAACCAGTGGGCGGGCGGGGCCTGGCCCGTGGCTCCCTTGCTGGTTCACGGAGCGATCAGCGCACTGCTCTGCGCGTTGGTTTCCACGCTGCTGGTGCCACAAGCCTACCTCATCTTCGCGCTGGGCCTGTCGGCGGCGCTGTTGTTGCTGGCTCTGATGGGCGACTACGCGCCCTTGTTCGCCGAGGACGAGGCGCTGGAGTGGATCGAAACACAGCCGGTCAGCCAGCTGGAGCGCCGCAGCGCGCGTCTAGCGTTGATGCTGTCGCTCGTCGGCCTGCTGTCCCTGGCCAGTCTGCTGCCGGCTGCGGCGCTGCTGCCGGACGGTGACTGGCTCGAGCGCTGCGAACTCGTGGTTGTGGGGCTCGGTCAGGCGCTGCTGCTGAGCGCGGGCGTGCTGGCGCTGACCAACGGACTGCAGGGCAAGGCGCGAGCGTTGCTGCTCCTGCTGCAGACTCTGCTGGTTTCGCTGGCCGTCGTGGGACTGATCCTGTCTCCGGGACTGGCAAGGCTCCTACGCGAAACAGCCGGCGATCCGGGCGGTGTGCTCGATGGCTGGGCGCGCTGGCTCACGCCGGTCGCGTTCGTTCGGACTCCCGAGCTGGCCTGGCTGGCGGCGTTGCTGGCGCTTGTGATCGTGATCCTAGTACCCAGCGGCGCTGCGCGCGATTCGACCGGTGCGCGCGGACCACTGGACCTGTTCGTGCAGCCGCTGCGCGGGCTGATTGCACGCCTGTGGGTGCGACGCGCCGAGCGCGCGAGCTATGAGTTCGTCCTCGACGCACTGCCGCGCGAGCGCGAATTCGTGCTGCGCACCTACCCGATGCTCGGGATCCCACTGGCGCTGCTGTATGCAGGGAGCGGGGAAGCTCGCTCCCAGGAGGCGCTGTTGACGCTGCTGCTCTTTGCGCCCCCGGTGTATCTGCCCGTGCTGCTGGTGCATGTCCCCGGTTCAAAGAGCCACGCAGCTCGATGGATTTTCGATTCCAGCCCCTCCGCGATCGCCGACCTGCATCATGGGGCGCGCAAGGCACTGGCCTTGCGCTTCGTTTTGCCGCTGTATGTCCTGCTCGCCGTGATCGCCGCCTGGATGGCCGGCCCGGGATTTGCCCTGAGGGTGGCACCGCTCGCCCTCCTGACCACGCTGCTGTTCCTGAAGCCGCTCTATGCCAAGCTGGTCAGCGACCTGCCCCTGAGCGTGGCTCCCGACCGAATTCTGGCACGCATGGACTGGGCGGGCCTGCTGATGCTGGTCGCCATGTTGCTGGTGGGCATCGCGACAGCAACGCAACTCCTGGTACGGACACCTCTCCATGCGCTGATCGCGCTGGTGATTCTCCTCTTCCTGCTGGCGGCGCAGGAGCGCCGCGGAGACAAATGAAGCATGTGGACTCACGCCCTGCTCCTGCTGATCGCTCAGCAGCCTTCGACGGAACCCGCCTCCTCGATCGAACTGGTGGAAAGCTGGCCCGAGGGCACAACGCTGGATCAGGCCTCGATCCCGGATGCCTGGCAGGTGTGGATCGACATGATCGACGCTGCCCGTCAGCGCATCGACCTGGGACAGTTCTATGCGGTCGATGAAGGTGCTTCGCGGCTCACAAAGGTGATCGAGGCGCTCGAGCGCGCCGGCAAGCGCGGAGTGAAGCTGCGCTTCATGGTCGAGAAGAATTTCCGCGGAGCTTCGGAGGAAACACTCGCGCGCCTCGAGCGCATCGAGAACCTCGAACTGCGTCGGCTGGATTCCAAGGCGGCCTACGGCGGCGGCGTGATGCACGCCAAGTACATGCTCGTCGACGGCGAGCAGTGCTTCCTCGGCAGCCAAAACTTCGATTGGCGTTCGCTCGAGCACATTCAGGAGCTGGGGGTGCGGGTGCGCTCGAGGAGCTTCTGCGCACCCATCCAGCAGCTGTTCGAGGCCGACTGGGCGCGCGCCGCCGATCTTCAGGCGCCGCTCTCCGCCAACTCCACGGCAACACCCGAGGAAACGGCCGTCTTCCGCGGCAAGACCGTGCGTATCCAGGCGCTCGCGAGTCCCGAGCAGCGCGTGGGCTCGGCCCAATGGGATCTGCCGCGGATCCAGGCGGCGATCCGCTCCGCCAAACGCAGCGTCGATGTCCAAGTGATGACCTATCGCATGACCGGCCGCGACAAGCGCTATTTCGAGGAACTCGAGGGCGAGCTCAAGGCGGCGGCGGCGCGCGGAGTGGAGGTGCGGCTGCTCGTCGCGGACTGGTGCAAGCGCAAGGGCACGATCGAAGGGCTGCAGGCAATCGAGCCACTCGACCATCTGGCCGTTCGTATGGTCACGATCCCCCTCGCGGAAAGCGGCTTCATTCCCTACGCGCGCGTCATCCACGCCAAGTACATGGTCGTCGACGGCGAGCATTCGTGGCTCGGGACGAGCAACTGGGAGCGCGACTACTTCCACGAAAGCCGCAACTTCGGCGTGTTCGTCGAGGGCGCGGAATTCGGCAGGGAGCTGCAGCGCTTTTTCGACAGCGGGTGGAGCTCCCCCTACGCGGCGCCCGTCGACCCCAAGGCGAGCTACGAGGCGCCGCGCATCGGCGATTAGGGTTTGCGCTCGTCGAGGTAGGTCTGCATGTCCTCGGGCAGCGGGCTTCTCACCTCCACCTCGGCCTGCGTCGCCGGCGAGCGGAAGCGGATGCGGTGGTTATGCAGCGCATGGCGCTGCAGACCGAGCAATTCCAGATCGCGCGCATCGAGCTTGTCGTCCAGCGCCTTCTCGAACAGCATTTCATCCGGTCCGTAGAGCTTGTCGCCGATCACGGGATGCCCGATCGCTTCCATGTGCACGCGGATCTGGTGCTGGCGTCCGGTGTAGGGCTCGCAGGAGACCAGCGCGCAGCCGCGGTAGCGCTCGATCACGCGCCAGTCGGTGCGCGAAGGCAACCCGTCGGGCACAACCGCCATCTTGAGCTCAATGCGGCTCAGGCGAGCCTGCGCGATCGGCAGATCGACCGTTCCGCCATCGCGATCTGGAACGCCCTGCACGATGGTGAGGTATTCCTTCGCCACTTCGCGGCGCTCGAACTGGCCCATCACGTCGGCGTGCGCGATCGGGTTCTTGCCGATCAGCACGATGCCGCTGGTTTCGCGGTCAAGCCGGTGGCAAAGGCGCGGCGCGCCCCCGCGCTCGAGCTCGAAGCCTTGGCCGTAGCGCTTGTGAACGCGCTGGATCAGCGTGTCGGACAGGTAGCGACCGGAAGGATGCACGGCGAGCAACGCGGGCTTGTCGACGGCGAGGATGCTCTCGTCTTCGTAGAGGATCGCGAGCTCATCGGTGCTCTCCCGCAGCATCGGCAGGCGATACTCCTCCGGAATCCGGACCAGCACGCGCGAGCCATGGCGGAGGTGGCGGCCCGGGCGCTTTTCGGTCTGCGGAGTGCCTGAACCCTCCGGCTTGTCCGGCGTGCTGGCATCCACGAGCACGAAGCCGTCCCGGATCAGCCCCTGCAGCGAGGAGCGCGAACGCCAGCTGAGGTGGTGCGCAAGGAAAGCGTCGAGCCGGATGTCGACCTCTTCGCGCTTGAGGCGCAGGTTGCTGCAATCGACCCGCAACTCCACGTGCGTGGGAGCCTTGGTGAGATCGCGTTCCTTGCCGAAAAGACCCATGAATGCAGCTTGGCGCCAAAGGCGCGCCGGCGGAAGGTCCCAAACGACGGGACCCCGGCTTCCCGGGGTCCGCGTCCACACCATCCTGCCGGGTCGGAGCTAGGTCATCGAGCCCGTGCTGCCGGAGCTCGAACTCGGACGCTCGGAGGTGCGGGTCGGGCGCTTGGAGGAACGACGGATGCGACGACGGGTCGCACGGGGGTCGTTCTTGCGGGTGGCCTTCTGGATGATGCGCAGGCGCTCGCGGCGTTCGCGGCGGCGCTTGTCGGAGCGCTTCTCATGCCAAGTGTGGGCCTTGGCGAGGCGGAAGATGCCGCTGTAGTTGCACTGACGCTTGAAGCGGCGCAGCGCCGCTTCCAGGGACTCGTTGGAACGAACCTGAACCTTGATCACTCGTGAGAATTCCTTGAGGGCTGGATGGGTGTGCTGGTGTGCCGACAATGCCCCCTCAGGGGCAAAACCGAGCCGAAGAGTCTAGCTTCCGACCCCCGCAGCGGGAAGGGTGCGCTGGAATGTGCCTCGGGCTCGTGCGATCCTAGGTGCTCATGAGGGACGAGGCAGCAGGCTCGGGCGTGGTTGTGCAGGGCACGATCGAGCGCGTCACCTACGCCGACCCCAAGACCCTGTACTCGGTCCTAAAGCTCGATCCAGAAACAGGTTACGAGATCCCCAAGTCGCACAGCCTGTTCCAGCCGACGCGCGTCACCGCCGTCGGCAAGGTCGATGCTCCCAAGGAGGGCACGCGCGTGCGATTGACAGGCCGTTGGACGGAGCACCGTTCCCACGGTTTGCAGTTCGAGTTCGAGTCCTTCGAGGAGTTGCCGCCCCGGGATCGGCTTGGGCTCGTTCGCTACCTTGCCTCCTCGCGCTTTCCGGGCATCGGCGAAAAGACCGCCGAGCGCATCGCCAAGAGCCTGGGCGATGACGCGCTCGAGAAGATCCTCGCCGAGCCCAAGGTCCTCAGCCGCGTACCGGGACTCAAGCCTGCCCAGCGCGAGATGCTCGCCAACCAGCTGCAGGCCGAAGCCGGCCTGCACCGCGCCAATGTCTTCCTGCGCGAGATGGGCCTCGGCCCAGTCCAGAGCGCTGCCGTGCTGCGCAAGCTGGGTCTGGAGTGCGAGCAGGCGATCCGCCAAGACCCCTACGTCATCGCCAACGGCATCACGGGCATCGGTTTTGTGCTCGCCGACCGGGTCCGTGCGGCGTTGGAGATTCCCAACGACGATCCACGGCGCGCGCGCGCGGGGCTGCAGCACGCGCTCAAGTCGGCCTCCGAAGACGGACACACGCTGCTGACGCAGGAGCGGCTGCTGGAAGAGGCTCGCACGCTGCTGTCAGGCGCGATCACGCCTGCGGTCCTCGCGCAGGCGCTCGACGAACTCGTCGCCAACCGCGAGCTCGTGCGCGAAGCAGAGCGTGTCTGGCTCCCCCACCTGCACCACTGCGAAACCGAGCTGGCGCGCAACGTCATGCGCCTTCTGCGCAGCGGTCCGGTGCGCGCCCTGGCCGACGAGCGCGCGCTGCAGGCAGCCGAGCAGCGCGCCCGCGTCGAGCTGCATCCGCTGCAGCGCGAGGCCGTGCTCGGCCTGCTGCGTTCGCCGGTGGCGCTGCTGACAGGCGGCCCGGGCGTGGGCAAGACGACGATCGTACGCTTCGTGGTCGCCCTCGCCGAAGCGGCTCAGGCACGCGTCGCCCTCGCATCTCCCACCGGCCGCGCCGCCAAACGCCTCGCCGAAGCCACAGGCCGCGAAGCGCAGACCGTGCACCGCCTGCTCGGCTACGACCCCGAGGCCGAAGGCTGGCTCCACGATTCCAAGAACCCGCTCGAAGCCGATCTGATCATCGTCGACGAGATCTCGATGCTCGACGTGATCCTTGCGCACCACCTGCTCAAGGCCGTTGCCGTTCCCACGCGCATCGTCTTCGTGGGCGACCCCGACCAGCTGCCCTCCGTCGGTCCCGGTAACGTCCTGCAGGACCTCCTGCGCTCCCGGCGCGTGCCAACCTGGAAGCTGACGCAGATCTACCGGCAGGCCAAGGACAGCCTGATCGTCACCAACGCGCACCGCGTGCTAGCCGGCGAAGAGCCCATCTTCCCCCAGCCCGGCGACAAGCAGGGCGACTTCTACTTCTTCGCAGCCGACGATCCCCTGCGCTGCGCCGAGCGCGTCGTCGAGGTAGTCACCCAGCGCATTCCCCAGAACTTTGGCCTCAACTGGGTCCGTGACGTGCAGGTGCTCGCCCCGATGTACAAGGGCGACTGCGGCGTCGACGCCCTCAACGACCGCCTGCGCGAAGAGCGCGCCAAGACGCTGCGCACCGTGCGCGAACTGCGCGCGGGCGGCCGCATCTGGCGCGTGGGCGATCGCGTGATCCACACACGCAACGACTACGAGCGAGAGGTCTTCAACGGCGACATGGGCGAGATCACGCGCATCACCGACGAGAACACGCTCTTCGTGCGCTTCCCCGACCGCGAACTCGCCTACACCGGCTCGGAGGTCTCGGACTTGCAACCCGCCTTTGCCATCACGGTCCACCGCTCGCAGGGCGGCGAGTTCCCGGCGATCGTCTTCCCGCTCGTCACGCAGCACTATCTGATGCTGCAGCGGCATTTGTTCTACACGGCCATCACGCGGGCGCGGAAGCTGGTGGTTCTGGTAGGCTCGCGCCGCGCGCTCTCGATGGCAATCCAGAACGCGGATCAGAACCAGCGCGAGAGCGCTCTGGCGGACAAGCTGGCGAAGCTCTGAGCCCCTCTAGCCCGAGGGTTCGCCTCTCGACGCGTCTCCGCGCTGCTTCGCCCACCATTCCAGCCGCTTGCGGATCTCCTTCTCGAACCCGAAAGGCCCGGGCTCGTAGAAGTGCGTTCCGCGCAGCTCTTCGGGCAGGTATTCCTGCGCGAAGTAGCCGGTTTTCGACTCGTGCGCGTATTGGTAGCCGCTGCCGTAGCCCAGTTCTTTCATCAGCCGGGTTGGCGCGTTGCGGATGTGCAGCGGAACGGCGGCGCCAGGGGTCCTGCGCGCGGCTTCGAAGGCGGCATCGAGGGCTTGCTTGACGCTGTTCGACTTGGGCGCCGTGGCGAGATAGATGATCATGTGCGCCAGCGGGAGCAGGCCCTCCGGCGTTCCGAGCATGTGGTAGGCATCGCGCGCGGCGACGGCGACCTCGAGCGCCTGACTGTCGGCCATCCCGATGTCTTCCGATGCCATCGCGATCGCACGGCGGAAGAGCACCATGGGATCCTCGCCACCCTCGATCAGGCGTGCGGCCCAGTAGAGCGCGGCATCCGGATCGCTGCCGCGCAGCGACTTGTGGAAGGCGCTGAGCTGGTTGTAGTGCACCTCTCCGCCCTTGTCGCTGTGAGCGAAGCGCAGGGCCAACGCCTCGCGCATCGCAGATGAATCGATGCTGCCGCCCGTTCCCGCCACGGCAGCAGCCGATTCCAGCACGGTGAGGGCGCGGCGAGCGTCGCCATCGGCCTCGGTGCACAGCAAGTGCAGGGCTTCCGGCTGCACTTCTAGGTGCTGCGCTCCGAGCCCGCGCTCGGCGTCGGCCAGAGCGCGCTTCAGCAACTGCTCGATTTCCGCGGGCGCGAGTGGCTGCAGGACGAAAACGCGCGCGCGGGAGAGCAAGGCCCCGTTGACCTCGAAGCTGGGGTTTTCCGTGGTGGCGCCGATCAGCGTGACAAGCCCTTCTTCGACCGCGGGCAGGAGCGAGTCCTGCTGCGACTTGTTGAGGCGGTGGATCTCGTCGACGAAGAGCATCGTCCCGCGCCGCTCATGCGCAAAGCGCTCCCGGGCCTCGCTGAAGATCTCGCGCAGGCGCGGGACGCCCTCGCTGACCGCGCTGAAGGATACGAAGCTCTGGTGCGCATGGACGGCAAGCAGCCGTGCGAGCGTCGTCTTGCCGCTGCCCGGAGGCCCCCAAAGGATCAGGGATCCGGGCGTGCCCTGCTCGATAGCGCGACGCAAGGGGCGCCCCTCGCCGATGAGGTGTTTCTGTCCGGAGTACTCGTCGAGATTGCGCGGCCGCATGCGCGCCGCCAGCGGCGGCCGCGGCAACGAGCCGCCGAAAAGATCGGTTTCAGCCGCCATGATGCCGACGCTTGTGAGCGCAGTAGAGCAGCAGAGAGCCCGCGACGGTCACGTTGAGTGACTCCACGCTGTCCGCGATGCGCAGGGTGAGGCTCTCGAAGTCCTTGGTGTCGAGGTCCAGTTCACCCGTCTCGCCGCTGAGCCATAGAGCGAGCGGACCCCGCCAGAGGAAGGCGTCGGGGTCGGTGCCGCCGCGAGTGGCGGCGCGGATTTGGCGCACGCCGCGCTGGCGCAAGTCGGAGCTCAGCGTGCGCGGGTCGGGGGAACGCACGATCGGCAGACGCAGCAGCGATCCCATCGAGCCGCGCAGCGCCTTGGGATTCCAGGGGCTGACCCCTCCGCCGCAGATCGCCAGTCCACTGACCCGGAAGGCTTCGGCCGAGCGCGCCAGAGCGCCCAGATTGCGCGGATCGGCGATGCCGGCTACGACGAGCAGCAGGAAGCTGGCGTCGAGCTTCAGCAGAGACCAGTCCACGGACGCGGGCTCGGGGCCCAGCGCGAGAATTCCGGGGCTGGTATCCAGGCCGCTGATGCGTCCAAGGAGCAGCGTGTCGACCGGGCGTGCGCCGGCGTGGCGCCGCAGCAGATCGGGCCGGTCCTCGGCGACGAGAATCAAGTCGAGTCGATGCCCGGCGCCCAGCGCATCCTCGACGAGTCGCTCGCCCTCCAGAGCCAGCACGCCCTTCTCGCGGCCCGCCAAAGCCGCAGCGGCGCGCTTGATCAGCGGGTTCTCGCGCGAGCGGATCGGTGTGTCCGTCGACATCGGCGGTGTTATAGCATGGAGCACGATGCTGCTGTCCTTCGCCTTCGGCCTGTGCCTCGTTCAGGATCCCACGCCCATGGACTGGTCTGCGCTCGGCCGCTCGATGCAGGCCACCATCGAGCGGCTGGCCGAGCAGGGCATCGAGGTGGACAGCTCCCGGGTGCGCGTGCGCAGCGCGGACGAGGGTGAGCTGCGGCGGGCCATCGAGCTGGAGAACATCGCCGCCCTCGGCGAGTCGTGGTTCGAACTGCAGCGCGTGCTCGATCTGGCTGTCGGTCGCAGCGTGCCCGCCGAGGCCTCGCAATACTGCTCGGAACAACACGCGCGGATGCCGGTGCAGGCGGGGTTGAATTACATCGCGGGGATGGACCAGTTGTTGGTGCACCCGACCCTCGTGCTCTCCAGCGAGGGCTATGCGCAGGCCATGGTGCGGGAGCTGTACCGGGCCTACGACGATCAACGTCAGGACGTGCGCGATCGGGAGAAGCGCGTGGGCACGACGGCGGAGGCGGTGCTGGTGGCGCGCGCGTGGAGCCATGCGCATGCCGAGTGGGCGGTCTCAAGAGCTCTCAACATCGCGGTGGACGAGCGGGCAACGCCTCTGGAAGAGCGTACGGCCTCGAGCGCCCTGCATGCACGCTGCGGCATGCAGTGGTTGCGCGCTGACGCGCAAGCAGCCATTCCGCAGACTTCGGAGCAGTTGCTGCACTGCGTCGAGAAGGGGCGTGAACCCGGCACGCCGATTGCGCCGATACCGCTCGAGATCGAGGGGCTGGCGCTCCTGCGCGACGAGCAGTTGGGCGAGATCGGCCTGCGCATGCTGCTGGCGCAATGGGGCGTCGAGCCGGTGCAGGCTCTAGCCGCGGGCATCGGCTGGGACGGCGATCGCTGGGCCTTGTGGATCGGCAAGGATGGCCGGCGCGTGCTGCAAGCGCGCATCGTCTTCGATCGCGAGCTGGATGCTCGCCAGTGGGAGGCGGCGCTCAAGCCGCTGTGGAAAGGAGCCCTGCGCTGCCGCGGAACCGCCGTGGATCTGGTCTGGTCCAACAAGGCGGAGTTGCAGCTTGCAGCCGAGTCGGCGCTGAACAACTGGGCCTGGGATGGCCAAACCGAAGAGAGCAAGGCCCGCAGCACCGAACAACTCGAGGCCCGACTCCTGCGCGAGCAGCCGACGCTGGAGAACGGCACTTGGCGCGTTCCCGAGCAGGCCTTCGCGCTGAGCGTCGGCCCGGGCTGGTCGCAGGCATTCGAAGGCGGACGGGTCATGCTGGTTCGCGGCGAGGAGCGATTGATGGTCGGCACGCTGCCGACTCCCGGCCCCATGAGCGGCGCGGAGCTGCTGGCTGCGGTCGAAGAGACGCTGAAGCAGGCTGGTCCGGGAGTCTCCGGCAAGGCCGAGGCGCTGCGCGTGGGCAACCGCGATGGCGTGCGCCTGAGGTATTCGCGCGACGAAGGCGGGAAGAAGTGGTTCTTTGCCGAGGTGCAGGTGCCCGGACAGCGCTCCAAGCTGGTCCTGACCCTGCGCCACTCGGAAGCAGTCTGCGATGGCTGCGAAGCCATGCTCGCCTCGCTTCGCATCGAGGCCGCCCGATGAGCCAGCAGCTGGCTCGGGGCCTGGTACTGCGCACTGACGCCAAGGTCTGCCACGTGCAGGTGGAGGATCGGGTCGTTCAGGCCGCACCGCGCGGGATTCTGTACGGAGAGGATCAGGAGCGCCGCGAACAGAAGAATCCGGTCGCGGTCGGAGATGAAGTCGAGGTCGATCTGTCGACGCAGCCAGCCGGCCTGGAGCGCGTGCTTGCGCGTCGTAACTGGCTGTCGCGCACGGCTTCCTCTCATGATCCGCGCGAACAGGTGCTGGCAGCCAACGTGGATCAGCTGTTCGTGATCGCCTCGGTGGGCAAGCCGGGCTTCTCTTCCAACCGCACGGATCGGATTCTGGCCGCTTGCGAGTGGAGCCGCATACCCGCGGCGATCGTGCTCAACAAGATCGATCTCGCGGGTGAGGGTGAGCTGGAGGATCTGATGGACACCTACGCCCGGGCGGGCGTGCCAGTGCTGCCCACCTGCGCCCTCGACGGTCGCGGTGTCGAGGCGCTTCGTGAACGAATGCGCGGGCGGACGAGCATCTTCTACGGCGCCTCAGGGTCCGGAAAATCGAGCCTGGTAAATGCGCTCGATCCGACGCTGAAGCTGAAAGTCGGCAAGATCAGCCGCTTCTGGGATGCGGGCAAGCACACCACGGCCTTCTCGCAGCTCTACACGATCGGCGGCGACATGCGCGTCATCGACACCCCCGGCATTCGCGTTTTCCGCCTGTATGGGGTGCCTGTTGGCAACCTGCGCGACCTGTTCCGGGAGTTCGTCCCGATCCAGAGCCGCTGCGCCTTCCCGGACTGCTCGCACGACCACGAACCTGACTGCGCCGTGTTCGAGGCCGTCGAGGAGGGCATCATCGCCGCCAGCCGCTACGCAAGCTACGTCGAGATGCTCGATGAAATGCGCGCGGCTCCTGTCTCGGAAGACAAGGAGCCGCCGGAACAAGGCTAGCCTGCAAGATCAGTTGAAGTCGTAGATGTACGAGAGGCGGGCCTTGTTGAGGATCACGTACGGCAGCTTCGTCAGCAACTTGAGGTCCGCGTCGTTGCGGTCGTTGAAACCGCGCACCAGCGGGTTGCGCATGATGAAGAACCGACGCGAAGCCCGGTCATCGGCCTCATAGGAACCCGGACGAACTTCCCCTGCGAATTCGATGTTGAGCGAGCCGGTGTAGAACACGCGCACCCGGTTGATCGCATGGTTCTTCGCCAGCTCGCGCATGTGCTGATCGCCGCCGGTGTCGATGAACTCGTGCCCCATCAGGATCTCGTCCACGTTGACGTGCAGCAGCGGGGTCGAGATCCGCTCGCAGCTGTTGAGATCGATCAGGGTCGCATCACGGACCTTGACGAAGTAGCGACGGTACTCGTCGAGGATCGTCGACAGGCGCGTGTACTTGTTCTCGATGTTCCCCTTGATCAGGAAGCTGTCGGTCAAGATGAGGTCGGAGACGATCGTGAGCATCGGTCTTGGGGTTCGTGGCAGGCCTGCGTGTGCGAGCGGATGGCGCCGGCGAGGTAGAAGGAGCCCACTACCAAGACCCAGCCGTCCTTTCGCGTGAGTTGGAGGGCTCTGGCGAGGCCGGCGACGGGCTCAGTGGCTGTTTCGACCACCATTCCGAGCCCCTGCGCCATCTGCGCCAGAGTTCCCGCATCCACCAGCGGCCCGGAAGCCACGGTGGTGCAAATGAGCCTATCGGCATGCTCGGACAGAACCTTGAGTATCGACAGACAGTCCTTGTCGCGTCCCAGAGCCAGCAGGACGACCGGTCGGGAAGAAAATTCAGGCTGCCCGCGCAGTTCCTCGAGAACCCGGCGAACGCTCCCCGCCACGTGGGCTGCATCGAGCACCACGGAGAGGGGGCCGACGCGCCGGCGCTCCAACCGGCCGGGCAGCCAGAAACGGGCGACCCGCTCGGGACTGAGGGCAGAGCCGTCGACCGGCCAGCCGCGCTTGCCCAGCTCCTCCAGCGCGGCCCGAGCGAGCGCTGCGTTGGTGTCCTGAATGGAACCGCCCCGGCGCACGGGGCGCACGATCCGTACTCCCAGACGCGCGCAGTGCGCCTCGACGATCGCGGCGGCATCGTCCGCTGCCCGCTCGCCAACCGCCTCCAGCCCCACGATCAGCACGCTGCCGGTCTTGACGATGCCGGCCTTTTCCGCCGCGATGTGGCGGCGTGTGGGCCCCAGAACATTGGTGTGCTCGAGCTCGACATTGGTCAACACGCAGACCTCGCCGTACACGACGTTGGTCGAGTCGAGCCGGCCGCCCAGACCCACCTCGATCACGGCCAGATCGACGCCTTGTTCGGCGAAATGCAGCAGCGCCGCGGCCGTGAGGCAGTCAAACCAGGTCGACTCCGCTCCCGCATCGTTCGCCCCGACACAGTCCTCCCGCGCATCCAGCACGCGCGTGAGGAGGCGCGCGAGATCCTCGTCGCCGATCATGCGATGGTCGACCGCGATCCGCTCGTGGATCGACTCGAGATGCGGAGAGGAATACAGACCCGTTCGCAGCCCCGCAGCCGTAAGCCCCGCGGCGATCAACGCACTGGTGGTGCCCTTGCCCTTGGTACCCGTCACGTGCACGGCCCGCAGCGCCTGCTGAGGCCTTCCCAGCCGCTCCAGCAGCGCCTCGATCGGAGCCAGCCCCCGGCGCATCGAAGCGTCGCGATCTCGGCGCTCCCAGTTGATCAGGGCGTCAAGGTGCTGCAGGGCGGCTGCCAGTTCGGGGTGCATTCGAATTTTTCCGGTGCCCGGCTCATCATCGCCCGCAACCGTCCGATAAGAAAGGCAGGGCTCCGCCGAGCTTTGGATCCTCCCGGCCATGACCGAACTGCTGCACAGGGTCAAGATCTTCGTCTTCCAGCACGCGATCCGCGAGCCGCGTTACCTCCTGTTGCGCGCGGCTCAGGGGCTGGAGGGTTGCTGGGGTCCACTGCAGGGCAACATCGGCTTCGGTGAGAAGCTGGAGACGGCGATCCGGCGCGAACTGATCGACGAGACGGGCATCCTGCGCTCGCTGGATGTCATCGATCTGCAGTTGCACCAGCATCAGAGCCTCGGCGACGAGCACATCATCGAGTGGACCTTCGGGATCCGTATCCCCCCCCACGACGTGTCGCTGCGGCTCGATCCCAAGTGGGCGGCCTTCCGCTGGGCGGACTTTTCGCATGGCTATCCGCTTTTGGAGCTGGATGAGGACCGCGTGGCATTGGTGCGCCTGCACGCGATGATCCGGGCAGCCTGATGCCCCGCCAAGGATACTGCTCCCCGAGCGGGGACAGTATCGGTACTGGGAACTGGATTTCCCCCGCGAACCAAGGGCGAAGGTCCCGTCTTCATAGGTGCCGGGGCTCAGCTTCTCCCCGGCACTGGAACGCCCCATGCAGAAGTGGATCCCGCCGGAATGCCCCCACCCCGCCTGTCTCAAGAGCCCCTTTCTCTACCGCCGCCGCAGGAACGACAAGCGACCCTGCGGGGCTGAGCGGATCCCGCGCTCCTGCGGACGGCGCTTTTCCACGCAGACCTTCCGCAACAACTACCGGCACCACAAGCCCGGCCTCAAGCTCGGGATCGCCAATCCGCTGGTCTCGAAGGTTTCGCAGCGACGGATCGCCCGCAACACCAGGCCCCCCTGTTTCCGATCAACCACCAGTTCGCGATGCTGCGCAACGACAGCTCGCGCCTCGAGCGGCGCAACTGGGGTTGCAGCCAGCAGGCCGAGCGCAAGCAGGATCACTTCTGGATCCACCTTGGCTACGAGAATGACTTCCGGTCGCGCGCCAACCGGGACCCGCGCCCCAGCGCCGCCAGCAAGTTGGGCCTTGTGCAAAGACGCCTCGGCATGGCGGAGGCGAGCGGATGAAATCAACTTTATCTGTGCAGACCTAGGACATCGCATTCCGGAGCCGATGTCCCCGGAAGGGGCTCAGTATCTTTTTCAGGCCTTCAGGATCTCGAGCCGCGGATACTCCGCACCCAGCACAGCCCTGCCCTCAGCCCCAAAACAGCCCTCCGCCAGCGCGGCGTAAACCGAACGGAAGTCGGTCGTCATCGCCAGATCTCCGTCATCGAGTTCCGTGAGTGAGGGATGCTTGCCGTGCAGGCCTCCGACCACCGGTCCACCCAGCACCAGCATCGGCGCGGCGACGCCGTGATCGGTGCCCCGCGAACCATTTTCCTGAACGCGCCGGCCAAACTCCGAAAACACGAGGATCACCGTGTTGGCGTCCGCTCCGCTCTCGCGCAGATCCTGACGGAAAGCTGCCAGTCCCGCGTCGAGGATGCGCATGCGCGCGTCGTGCGCCCCGCGCTGGTTGGTATGCGTGTCGAAGCCGCTCAACTCTACGGAGATCACGCGCGAGCCCGCACGCCGGCCGAGCAGCGCCCCCGCCACGCGCAGGGACTGAGAGAAGTCATCGTCGGCGTAAACGGCTTTCGTGCCGTGCTCCAACACGGCCTTGCGGACGCGCAGCGAGGAGGCGTTGGCATCGTCGAGGATTCCGCGCAGGCGACGCAGCGCCTCGGAGGAGGCGGGTTTCTGCCGGCCGCCGCTGTCGCGGTACAGATCGCGGTCCTCCGCTTCGTCACTGATCCACTTGTAGGTGTTGGGGTTCTGCAGGATCACCGCCGGATAGCGCGTGGAGTGCAGCGAATAGGGCGGCGTCGCCCCGATGTGCACCACCAGCTCGGGCACGGCGCCCTTGGGCCAGGCCTCGCCGCACACGCGCCCGATCCAGCCGTCACCAGCATCGCGCCCCCGCGCCGAGGCCGTGTGCCAGATCTCGTAGGACTGAAAGTGTGAACGGTTGGGTTTGGGATAGCTGCAGCCTTCCACGATGGCCAGCGCGCCCGCATCCCAGGCCGAACGCAGACCCTTGAGCTCAGGATGCAGCCCGCGATACTCGTCGAGCTTGTGAACCTCGCCGGCACCGATGCGCGTGCTCGTGCGAGCCCGGTTGTAGCCGTCATCGGCCCAAGGCACGACCATCGAAAGCCCGTCGTTGCCGCCGGACAGCTGAACGAGGACGAGATTGCGGTGCGGATCCGCGCGGATCGAGTTCGATTGAGCGCGCGAGCGCCCGCCCAGCGCCAGACTGCCGCAGACGCTCAGCGAAGCGACCAGCAAGCCGCGGCGGTCGATCAGAAACGAGTGTTCCGGCTTCATTCCAGTTGCGCCTCCGGCAGAGAAAGGACCAGGTGCGCCATGCGGCGCAGGATGCGTTCCGCGGCCGCCCCCCCCTTGAGCAGTTCGCCGTCGCGCAGCCCGAGCATCACTCGCTCGCCTGCCAGATAAGAGAGCATCCGCTCGCGCGTGTCCTGCGGAGCTTCGGTTGCCAGCAAATCCTGCAGCAACGCTTCAACGATTTCCTGATCGCGCGCGGCTCCGCGCAGCTTCAGGCGCGCGGAGAAATTGTGGGTGGGCGCCCATCCGGCATCCACGACGCGCTTCATCGCCGTGAAGGCCGTACCCGCAGCACCCTTGGGCGCTTCCTTCTTCGCGCTTCCGCTCATGTTGGCCCCGCCTTCCGCCATTTCCTGCATATCGGCGTCGCTGGTCACGAAGACATCATCGACGCGCACGGAACCGAGCAGCAGCCCGGCGATGTTTCCGCGCTGCATCAGCGAGGAAGTCGTGATCCAGGCTGTTCCTTCCTCCCAGCCCTTCACGTTGGGCGGGGCGAACAGGCGCATTCCGAGCATCGAGGAGGCTCCGGCGATCAGGGGTGCAGGCACTCGCTGGCTCATGCGCCGGGACATCCCCACCATGTAGTCGATCGGGCTTTGCACGCGCGCCCCGACCGCCTCCTCGCGATAGAAATCCGGATCAAGAAACAGCTTCTCGAAGAAAGGCCTCAGGGCCCAGTCGTTCTCGCGCAGTGCGGCTGCGTACGCTTCCACGCGGGCCTCGTCGGGCTCGACGGCCTCGAACCAGCGCAGCAGGCGGCGCGCCAGATGACGCGAGCAGGCCGGTTGCTCCAGCAGGATGCGCGCCACGTCATCCCCGTTGAACTTGCCTTTCTGCCCCAGGATCTCCTTGACGCCGTCGTCGTGCGCGTTCTTGTCGAAAGTGTAGCTGCCCTGGCCGTCCACGGTCCTTCCGGTGAGCGCGCGAGCCACCTCCTTGACGTCCTTCTCCGTGTAGCTTCCCAGCCCCAGAGTGAACAGCTCCATCAGCTCACGGGCGAGATTCTCGTTGGGGCGTCCCTTGCGGTTGGCGTCGTTGTCGAGGTAGGTCAGCAGCGCGGGATCGCGCAGCATGCCATGGAGGATGGTGCGAAAACTGCCCAATCCCTGCTCACGGAAGAACTGATTCTGACGAATCAGCATGTTAGCGCGGCGCACCTCGTCCACGGAGCTCGTGAAGTAGCCGTGCCAGAACAGCACCATGCGCTCGCGCATCGGCTGCTCGCAGGCCTGCATACGCTCCACCCACCAGCTGATGTACTCCTGCAGTTGCCTCCTTTCCTTGTCGCGGGCAGCATTGTTGAGCCGGTTGCGCTCGCTCTCGCTCAGCTCCTTCTGCTCCGAGCGCGGCACTTCTGCGAAGCGCTCGACGAAGAAGGGAATGGCGTCCGTTCCCGGCGCGAGCATCGCGCTCACGGCCCGTGCGTGACCCAGCGTGACGAGGCGTTCGACTTCCTCTGTCGAGGCTCCAAAGCCGGCCCGATTCCACAGATGCTCCGCGGCACGCGCGTTGAACTCTGGATCGCCCGCGGGCAGAGAAAGAAGGAGCAGTGAGAGCAGCATTCCAGAAACCTCCACGTGTTCTGGTATTCTCCGCGAACTTTTCCGAACTGTCCAGTCAGGCGGGCCCGGCGGCGCGCGCATCCTCGGCAGGGCAAGGCACGAACCCTTTCGCGTGAGCACGACCCCCCAACCCCCTGGCGCTCCCTCCATCCATGCCACACGGCCGGCTGCTCGTGACCTGCGCGAGTATCTCCATGAGCTGCGCCGCGCGAAGCTGGTGGTCGACGTGGAGGCAGAGGTCGATGCCCGGCTCGAGGTCGCCGAGATCCATCGCCGCGTGGTGGCGGCCGGGGGCAAAGCACTCTTTTTCCACAAGGTTCGGGGCGCCGAGTTTCCGCTCGTGACGAATCTGTTCGGTACCCGTCAGCGGGTCGAAATGGCCTTCGGGACGCGGCCCCAGCAGCTGATCCGGGAAGCTGCCAATCTGCCGCGCGAGCTCGTGCCGCCCAGCTTGGGCAAGCTCTGGCGCAAGCGCGCCCTGTTCGGAGCGCTCGCCAAAGTCGGCATGAAGCGCATCGGCGGCGGACCGCTGAAGGAGCGCGCCGCCACTCCTGCCCGTCTTTCGCGCCTGCCGGCCCTGCACTGCTGGCCGCGCGACGGGGGGCGATTCCTGACCCTGCCGCTGGTGGCGACCGAGCATCCGCACGGTCACGGACCCAATCTGGGCATGTACCGCATCCAGATCTTCGACGATGAGCAGGTCGGCGTGCACATGCAGATCGGCAAGGGCGGAGGCTTTCACCTCGAGGCCGCCGAGCGCAGCGGGTTGGCGCTGCCCGTCGCGATACATCTCGGCGGCCCTCCGGCGCTGATGATGGGCGCGATCGCGCCGCTGCCCGAGAACGTGCCCGAACTGCTGCTCGTCAGCCTGATGCTGGGCGAACGCGTGCGACTGACCGAGACGCCGCTGACGCCGCTGCCCCTGATGGCCGAAGCAGAATTTGCGCTCGTGGGCCGGATTCAACCCGGAGCGCGCCGACCGGAGGGCCCCTTCGGAGATCACTACGGGTACTACTCCGAAATCCACGACTACCCCTTCATGAAGCTCGACGCGCTGCTGCACCGGCGCGATGCGATCTTCCCGGCCACGGTTGTCGGCAAACCGCGGCAGGAGGACTTCTACATCGGCGATTTCCTGCAGGAGATGCTCTCCCCGCTGTTCCCGGTGGTGATGCCCGCCGTCAAGGACCTGTGGAGCTACGGGGAGACCGGCTACCACTCGCTCTCCGGGGCGGTGGTTGCCGAGCGCTACAAGCGCGAGGCCATGGCGAGCGCCTTCCGCATTCTGGGCGAGGGCCAGCTTTCCCTGACCAAGTTCCTGCTGCTGACCAACCAGCCGGTGGATCTGCGGGACTTCAAGGCGACGCTGACCTGCGTGCTAGAACGCGCTGATTTCCGCACGGACCTGTTTGTCTTCGCCAACCTCTCGATGGACTCGCTCGACTACGCTGGTCCCAAGATCAACGAAGGCGGCAAGGGCGTGCTGCTCGGTGTCGGCGAGAAGAAGCGCGAATTGCCGCGCGAATTTCTTGGCACGCCGCGTTCGCCCGTTTCGAGGGTGCGCGTGTTTTCGCCCGGTTGTCTGGTGGTGGAAGGGCCCGCGTTCGAAAAGAACCCCGATTGCGCTGGAGCGATCGCGCGCGACCCGGCCTTTGCCGACTGGCCGCTGCTGGTGCTCTCGGATGACGCCGAACGACACGCGCGCAGCCCGATGAACTTCCTTTGGGCCACGTTCACGCGCTTCAACCCCGCCTCCGACATCCATGCCTCGCGAGTCGAGCTGGTTTCGAACCACCCGAGCTTCCACGCGCCGATACTGATCGATGCGCGCATGAAGCCCTGGTATCCGAAGGAACTGTTCTGCGATCCGGACACAGCCAAGCTGGTCACGCAGCGCTGGAACGAATACTTCCCCGATGGCGGCGTTGCCATGGGTGATTCCGACCGCGGGCACCTCGACTGAGGCCGATCAGCCGTTCCGGAAGTCGTAAAACTCCGGGTGACGCAGCGCGGGAGCCGCCTCCCGTCGGATCTGCAGCGTGCGGATCGCCCAAAGGTCGCGGAATATGCGATAGCGCAGCGCGGTTGTGTCGAGATAGTCGACTCCCGCGCTGCCCCCGGTTCCCGTGCGCCGTCCGATGACGCGCTCGACCATGCGGGCGTGACGCTGACGGAAGATCACGAACAGCTGCTCAAGCTCTACCAGCGCGTCGAGCACCTCCCGAGGCCAGGCCAGCAGAGGCAGCTCACGATAGGTCTCGATGAACAGCGTCGCAGCACGGATCCGCGCGCGACGCAGGCCTCCGTCGGCCGGTGAGGGATGAAAGAAATCCGCGACTCCCTGCTTCTCGGTTTCGTAGCGCGCACGAATGCGCTGCCTGTCTTCCGCGTGGCGCGCCAGATCGCAGGAGCGTTCCGCGAGGCTATCCACCTCACGCGCATGCGCGGCCAGAAAATCGGCGAGGAAGGCGCGCAGTCGCACCTCGGACTGAGGGTCCTGGGGCCCGACCGCGTCGATCGGCGTGCGAAACAACCATTCCTCGATCGCATTCTTGAGCGTCGGACGGTCCGCGAGTTGCGCATCGACGCGAGCCAATGCGGGTGATTCCGAACCGTCGTGCGAGCGCAGCGCACTGCGGTAGCTGTTTTCGACGCCCAGCGGAATGCGCTCGGACTCCTCGAGTCCAAACAGAATCTCGATCTGCCGCAGTTGCGCGCTCTGGAAGCCGCTCGCCGGGACCAGCTTGTCTCGGAAGGCAAGAAACTCGCGGGTGGGGAGCGTTTCCATCAACTCCCAGTGCTGATTCGCGATACGCAGCGCCGTGGTGGCGCGCTTGAGGCTGCGCACAACCCCGGAGAGCTCCTGCTCGGCAACCTTGGGTGCCATGAAGAGATTGCGCGCGAGCCGCAATTCGCGCAGCACGAGCTTGAACCACAGCTCGTAGATCTGATGCACCGTGATGAACAGGACCTCCTCGTTGCAGACCTTGGACTCGTCGCGGTCCAGCCCGCCCTGCAGGGCGAGCAGATCTTCGACGCGGATGTAGTCCCAGTAGGTTGCCGGCTTGGGTGCTTGCGGATTCATGCGCTTCGTGGCGCATGAGGATAGGCAATCGGAGAGCCTTGGGCTACGAACCGAGCGGGTTCCGCAGGCGAACCGCATGCCGGCGCACGAAGGTCTCCGCCTCATTCGAGTTCATGCCGCACAGACGGGCTTCCGCGATCGCCACGTGGAGCCTGACCCCCTCGTTGACCGTGCGGTGAACGGCCAGCAGGCTCGCCACCGTGCTCATGTCCTCGCCCACGAGCAGGATCGACTCGCCCCTGCGCTCCCGCAGGACATTCATCAGCGCATCGACGAGCGGGTCGCTGACATGCGCCGACTCCTCGCGGTTCAACGGTTGATACGAGATGTTCTGGATCACGCACTCGACGGCCAGTTCCTTGTCCGCGAGGCGGCTAGGGCGGCAAAGGTCGATCACATGGCTGACCCCGCGGCGCTGCGCGTTCGCCAATTGGGCGGCATCGGGCGACTTGCTGATCCACAGCCGGCCTTCGATGGAAACACTGATGGTTCCACCGAGATCCGCACTCATCACAGCCTCCGGCGCTTCCGCGTAGGAGGCGTTCCAGGAACGCTGGGTACCCAGGCATCCAGACAGCGCGAGCATGGAAAGCACGGCGGGGATCATTCGCGGCTGCATGCCGATTGCCATCGGGCAGCCTCAGGATCGCCCTGAAAGGAAAGCGCGATTTCGCCGCGCTTCAGTCGCCCGCAGCGCGGGCGCGCCGAGCAAGCCAGGCCCAGCCGAGCCAGGCCGCGATCCAAGCCGTTCCGCCGAGGGGCGTGATCGCTCCCAGCCAGCGCGGAGCACCCAGAGCCATCGCGTACAGCGAACCGGAAAAAATGACCAGTCCCGCGACCATCAGCAGCGGAATCCAGCTCGACAGCGGGCGACGCTCCGCCCACAGACCGCAGGCGAGCAGTCCCAGAGCATGCACAAAATGGTATTCCACCGCGGTTTTCCACCACTGCAGGCCTTGCGCGTCGATCAGCTTTTCGAGTCCGTGGGCGCCGAAGGCGCCTGTGATCACGGCCAGCCCGCAGCTCAGCGCGCCCCAACTCACCCAGACCGCGGACTTCATCCGTTCCGTTCCTCCAATTCCTGCAGGGCACTCTGCACGGTTCCCTGAAAACCGCCCGGATTCGTCCAGCCCAGGGGTTCCATCCGCGCATACTCGCTCGACAGCGCCTTGTGACGCTGCACGCGGTCCCGCACGAGCGCCTCGATGCGCAGCGTCAGCTGACGATCCGACAGGCCATGCAGTCCCAGTTCCCGCCATTGCGGCTCGGGCAGGATGCGCTCAACAATCCTTGCCAGAGGCCCGGGCAGCGTGTGGATGCGCTCGTGGATGCGGTCGTTTTCGTGCTCCTCAGCCGCGATCCGCAGGATCCACAGCCCACCCGCGCACAGCGCGAAACCGGCGCTCCAGATCGCGACCGTCAGGCGAAAGTCGAGGCCCAGCGGAGGAAACGAGAGATCGCCGGGAGTGAAGCTGCCCAGTTCCACGCTCTGGATCGGCGCCAGAATTCCGATCGGGATCCAGGACAGGACCGGGATCGGCACGGAGAGCACCTGCCACTGGTGGATGCTGCCCTGCCAGGTGATCCAGAAGCGAAACAGAAGCAAGGCCGCGAACCACCACAACCATAGCGGACGCGATGCCGACGCCTGCCGGCGGATCAGCAGCAGGAGCAGCAGCAGGAGCTCTGCGAACATCCAGGGACCGCCGGGCGCCAGCACCGCGCTGACCAGAAAAGCGAGCGCGCAGAATTCCATGATGGCGGCCAAGCCTGCGAGCCCATCGCGCGGCAGTACCGGTCCGGAGCGGGCGCGCAGCAGGCTTGCCATCAGCGCCACCAGCGCTCCCAAGCCCAAAGTAAGCCATCCGGTTCCGCTGGCCCCGCCCTGAGCGTCGATCTGCACGCCCAGCAGAAAGCCACCGCACCCGATCATCACGGCGCTCAGCGCGATCAGCCAGCGGGCCTGGCGGACTTCCTCGACGACCCCGACATGCGTGTGCTCGTGGTTCACTCGTCGCAGCCTCCATCGAGCTGCGGAAAGACCAGGCCGCACTCTTCATCGAAGCCTGCGAGCGGATCGTCCTCGTCGCTCAGCCCCTGCAGAGCGCGCGAAAAGCGCAGCTCCAGACCCTTGCCGACGGCAGTGCGCCGCCCGCCCGAACCGCACAGCTCCCCCAGAAACTGCCGAGCCCTCAGCTGTGGCGCTTCCAGATGGCCGAGCACGGGCGCGCGCCACGCCGTGCGCATCGTGCGCGCGTACAGGAGTGTTGCCGCCAGCGCGGGCTCGCTCAGCAGAGGATCCTCGGCCCCCTTCGCGCCCCAGACACGCAGCCAGTCCTGCAGGACCGCGCCCAGCCGTTCCGCGCTGCGCGCATCCCCGCGCAGGCCGGGACTCCAGCCGCTGCCCCTCGCCAACTGAAAACAGAGGGTCAGCGCGGCCAGCGCATCGACTCGCGTTCCCCCACGCAGCTCGTTCAGCAGACGCTCACAGCGTTGCCCCTCTGCGCCATCGAGCCAGTCGGCGGTGCGCGGACAGCCGCGCAGACCGAAAAGTTCGGTGCGCATGGCCGCAAACTCCTCGCGCAGTTCCGCACGCACCCATTCATCCAGCTCGCGGGCTCGCAGTCGCGCGCCGCGCGAGAGAAACTGCATGGGCTCGATGATGCGCGGCCCGGCCTCCATGCGATCCTCGGGACGCTGTGCCGGACGGGGTTCCAGACCGCGCACGGCCACCGCGGCGATGCACAGGAGCCCCGCCAGCCACAGCAGCGACAGAATCCACCAGCGGGGCTTCGAAAAACGCGGTTTCGACACGACTCGAGGGATTGTGCAGCGCGCGCTGCCCGTTTTGCAATCCGCATCAGCGCGGAGCGGCGCGCTGGCGTTCGAGCAACGCGCGCGCGGCCTGCTCCAGCGCCGCATTTTCGCGCTGCACCTGCTCAAAGAGCGTTTCGTTTCGGTTGGCTCCCAGAGCTTCCAGTTCCGCCAGCCGGTACTGACCGCGCTTTAGCGCCTCGAGGGCCTCGCACAACTCGTCACAGGGCGGCTCAGCGCGCGTGAGCAGGTCGCGCGTGCGCTCCAGGAGAGCCACGAACTCCAGAAACTCCGGCTGCGGCTCCTGCTGCTCGATCCGAGCCGCTTCGCGCATCAGGTCCTCGAAGGAATCCCCCCGGGCGTGCACGCTGCGGCGAAGGAACTCCGCGAACTGCGCCACCACCACCGCGCGGCGATACCCGACCGGGCTGGTCTCAAACGGCGCGCCGGATGCGGCGCTCACCAGCTGAGCCGTCTCGCGCACGGGCGCGACAGCGCCCGCCGGAAGCCGGCCCGGATCCTTCCAGCGCACGCGCACCACGGCGAGCGGCCGATCGGAGACCGCAAACGTGCGCTCCAGCTCATACAGCGCCGTGACCTGGTGTCCCGATCCGACTTCACCCGCATCCACCCGGTCATCGCGGAAGCCGACATCGGCGATGGCGCGATTCTCGTAGCCCAGCAGCCGGTAACGCTCGATCTGAGCGGGATCGAACTCCACCTGGAGCTTCACGTCGCGTGCGATCGTCTCCATCGTGCCCATGAAGCGCTGCACGAGCACGCGCTGAGCCGCCCGCAGATCGTCGATGTAGTGGCACTGCCCGTCGCCCTTGTCGGCGAGCTGCTCGAGCAGCGCATCGTTGTGGCTCTTCATCCCCACTCCGAAGGTGTTGAGCAGGATGCCGCGCTCCCGGATCGGCTGGACAGTCGCCGCCAGATCTTCCGGATCGGTGATGCCGCGGTTGGCGACGCCATCGGAGAGGAAGATCACGCGATTCGTGGCGCGCGCGTCAAAACCCTCCAGCGCCGTCTCGTATCCAAGCCGGAGCCCGGCCTCAGAATGGGTCCAGCCCTTGGGTTGCAGGGCATCGATCGCAGCCTCGAGGCGAGCTTTGTCGACCACGGGCGTCACCGGCGCGAGTTCGCGCGCCGAGTCGCTGAAGGCGACGATGCCGACCGCATCCTGCGGACCGAGCTGCGACACCAGCATGCGCAGCGCGTTCTTGACGAGCTCCATGCGCTGCTCCTTCTCCATGGAGCCGGAACAATCGATCACGAAGGTCAGGCGCAACGGCTTGCGTTCGTGCTGGGGCATTTCGCGGCCGCGCAGAACCACGCGCAGCATCCAGCGTGGTTTGCCGTCGCCGGAGCCGAAGCGACTGGGGGTGAGATCGGTGGCGATGCGCAAGGTGTCCGTCGTCGGAGCGGCAACGTCCGCGGGGAAGTAGTTGATGAACTCCTCGGTCCGCACCTGCTCGCGCGGCGGCACCTGCCCCTCCACCAGCAGACGGCGCGCAAGCGTGTAGCTGGCGGTGTCGACATCCGCGGCGAAGGTCGAAACCGGATCGAGCACCGTTTGCTCGAAGCTTCCTTCACCCCAGAAGCGGAAATACATGTCCCGCGGAAGCTCTCCAGGACGGCGCAGGCAGTCGTGCAGAGGATCGATCTCCGCTGGCTGGGCCGGCGAGGCGCTCCCAGCCATGAACTCGCGGACGCCAAGGCCCGGCAATGCGCCTTCGAAGTGCACCTGATCGTGCATCTCCACCATGCCCGCCGACAGCAGGCCGTTGTCCCCGCTCAGAGGTGCCCGCGCCACGGCCGACGCGACCGGAGTCGCTTCCTGGTGCGTCCCGTACGTCCTGAGAAACTGCGGCACCAGTGCAACCCCGCCGACAAGCAGCAACACACCTGCCGCGATCCCCAGACCGCTGCCACGCCACCATGGACGGCCCTGCGGCGCGGGCAGCGCACGCTGCAGCAGCTCTCGCGCATCCGGCGAGAGTTCATCGGCCTGCGGACCGAGGTCCCGCACGAGCCCGATGGTGGCCTGAATGCGAGCGTACTCCGCCCGCAGATCGGGATGCTGCGCAAGCTCCTGCTCGAGCGCAGCGCGTTCGGTGGAGTCGACTTCTCCAAGGGCCAGCGCGCACAGCCGTGCGTGCATTTGCGGTTCGATCCTGTTCATGCTCTGCCTCCGGCCTGGCGGCCTTCCAGCTGCGGCTTGAGCCGCTCGCCCAGTTGCTGCAATCCCTCGCTCACCAGCCAGCCCACCGTCCCGATGCTGCGCCCGGTGATCTCGGCGATGTCCTTGTAGGAACGATCCGCGAGCAGCCGCAGCACCAGCACCTCACGCTGGTCGACCGGCAGTCGCTCCAGCTCGCGCTCCACCGCGGCACGCGTGTCGGCCTGCTCAACGGTCGCGAGGCCTCCATCGTGCGCTTCGGGATTCGCGGCCTGCTCTTCGCGAAACGATCGGCGTCGAGTGCTACGTTGGGTGTCCATGCATGCGTTCCGGTTGACTGTGTGAAGCCAGGCACGCAGGTGCGCGCTCTGCGCCTCCAGGTCGCCATCGGTCGATGGCGGCAGGATCGGCGGCGACTGCGCCAGCTTCAGGAACACTTCCTGCACCACATCCTCGGGCTCGGAACCTGCGCCCAGGAGAGCCCTGGCGTGTCGCAGCAAGACTCCCTGATGACGGTCGACGAGGGCATGGAATGCCTGTCGATCGCCAGCCCGGAAGGCCTGCAGCAACTGTCCGTCGGAAGCGGGTGTCATGGACTCGTTCCGGCGCAGTCAACGAACCTTGGCCGGATCCTCTTGGCAGATTCTGGCGTTTTTCGCCGGCCTGCTAAGATCGCCGGCCATGGTAGACCCTGACCGCCCGCTGATCGGCATCAACGGCCTGCTCGACAAGACCAGCGAGCCCAGACTGCAGCTCGCCAACCGCTACGCCAACGCCGTGCTCAAGGCCGGTGGGGTGCCCGTAGCCCTCACGCCCGTCGGCGGGCCGGGTGACATCGAGCGCATGCTCGCCCGGCTGGACGGCCTGGTGCTCTCCGGCGGCGATGATTTCGACACGCAGCGCATCGGCTTGGGCCCCACCCACCCCGAAGCCGTCCCCGTGCCTGCGGAGAAGCAGGACTGGGATTTCCTGCTGGCGCGTGCCGCGATCGCGCGCGGCCTGCCGACCTTGGGAATCTGCTACGGGATGCAACTGCTTGGCCTCGCCGAAGGAGCCCGCATCCACCAGCATCTGCCGGAGGATCGCCCCGGCTGTCAGGAGCACCGCAGGAAGGTCGTCCACAAGGTCGCGCTCGTGGCGGGCTCCCGCCTCGCTCGCGTGATGGGCGAAGGCGAGGTCGAGGTCGTCTCGAGCCACCATCAGGCGCTGGCCTCGGTCGGTCCGTGCTGGAAGGTCTGCGCCCGCGACCACGAGGGCCTGATCGAAGGCATCGAGCGCGAGGGGCATCCGTTTGCGCTGGCGGTGCAGTGGCATCCGGAGCTGGCGCCTGAAGGCAGCGTGCAGGACAAGCTCTTCCGTGCGCTGGTCGCGGCCGCCGCGATCGAAGCCAATCGGCGGGCCTTCGGCGCCCGCACCTGATGCGCATGGAGGCGGTCACGATTCCGGTCGGCGGGTCACGCCCTTACGAGGTGCGCGTCGGTCCGGGTCTGATCCGCGATGCGGCGGCGCGAACCGTGCGCTGGTCACGCAAGCTGCTGCTGAGCGATGAGAACGTGGCCCCGCTCTATGCAGCCCGGATCGGTCTGCCCCAGTCCTACACGACGCATCTGGTGCCGCCGGGCGAGGGATCGAAGAGTTTCGGGCAGTTGGAGCGGCTGCTCGATCGCATGGCCGAGGCGCAACTCGACCGCAGGAGCGCGCTCGTGGTGCTCGGCGGAGGGGTGGTGGGCGATCTAGGCGGGCTCGCCGCGGCGCTCTACATGCGCGGGATCGACTGCGTGATGCTGCCGACCACGCTGCTGGCGCAGGTCGACTCTTCCGCCGGCGGAAAAACCGCGATCAATCTTCGCGCTGGCAAGAATCTCGCCGGCGTCTTCCATCCGCCCGCGCTGGTGCTGGCCGACACGCAGACCCTGGCGACGCTCGACGCACAGGAGTTCCGCTCGGGGTTGGGCGAGGTGCTCAAGACCGGCCTGCTGGCCGGTGAGGAACTGCTGGAGCGGCTGGAGCGCGGCTGCGAAGGCCTGCGTCAGCGCGATCCTGAACTGCTGAGCGGAATCGTCGCGGACTGCGTGCGCCATAAGGCCGGCGTGGTCGAGCGCGACGAGCGCGAGCAGGGGGAGCGCGCGCGGCTCAACCTCGGGCACACCTTTGCGCACGCCATCGAGCATGTCGCGGGCTACGGCACGATCCCCCACGGCGTCGCGGTCGGGGTCGGCCTGTGTCTGGCGCTGGAACTCTCGCGCCGGCTCGGTCGTCTGGAGGACTCCACGCTGCCCGAGCGCATGCGCCGGCTCCTGCACGGCCTCGAGATGCCCTCATCCCTCGCCGAGCTTGAGCAGCGCCACCAGACGAAGCTGAGCCCCGCCGCACTCGCCGATGCGATGCGTCTGGATAAGAAGAGTCTGGACGGCAGCGTGCGCTTCGTCCTGCCTCTCTCAGCCGGTCGGATCGCCTTCGGAGTCGAGGTCGATCCGTTCACGCTGCTCGAAGTGCTCGGAAGCTGACGAGCGCCGGCACGAAAGCGCATTTTTCAGCGCCGGGCGGCTGGCGCGGAGCATCGACAGAGCCCGCGGGATTTGCTCTACTCGGACAGTTTACCCCCGCCCCTGTAACCGCGTTTCGAGGACCTCGCCGCCGATGCCGCGTCGCGAAGATCTCAAGTCCATCCTGATTCTGGGCAGCGGGCCGATCGTGATCGGCCAAGCCTGCGAGTTCGACTACTCCGGCACGCAAGCGTGCAAGGCCCTGCGTGAGGAGGGCTACCGGGTCATTCTCGTCAACTCCAACCCGGCGACGATCATGACGGACCCGGAGACCGCGGATGCGGTCTACATCGAGCCGATCACTGTCGAGGCGGTCACGAAGATCCTCGAGAAGGAGCGCCCCGATGCGATCCTCCCGACGCTCGGCGGCCAGACGGGCCTCAACACGGGTCTCGCGCTGCACGACAAGGGCGTGCTCGATCGCCTGGGCATCGAGATGCTCGGCGCAAGAGCCGAGGTCATTCGCAAGGCCGAGGACCGCAACCTGTTCCGCGCCGCGATGACGGCCTGCGGCATGGAAAGCGCACGCTCAGGCGTGGCCCACACGATGGAAGACGCACGCCGCGTCCTGGGCGAGATCGGACTGCCCTGCGTGATTCGACCCGGCTTCACGCTGGGCGGCACCGGCGGCGGCATCGCCTACAACGTCGACGAGTTCGAGTCGATCGTCTCGCGAGGTCTGGCCGCCTCGATGAACTCCGAAGTCCTGATCGAGGAGTGCCTTTCGGGCTGGAAGGAGTACGAGATGGAGGTGATGCGCGACCGCGCCGACAACGCCGTCATCATCTGTTCGATCGAGAACTTCGATCCAATGGGCGTGCACACGGGCGACTCGATCACCGTTGCACCAGCCCAGACACTGACCGACCGCGAGTACCAGCGCATGCGCAACGCTTCGCTGAGGATCCTGCGCGAGATCGGCATCGAATGCGGCGGATCCAACGTGCAGTTCGCGATCAATCCGCGCGATGGGCGCATGATCGTGATCGAGATGAACCCGCGCGTTTCACGCTCTTCCGCGCTGGCCTCGAAGGCCACCGGCTTCCCGATCGCCAAGTTCGCGGCCAAGCTGGCCGTGGGCTACACGCTCGATGAGCTGCAGAACGATATCACGCGCGAGACGCCGGCCTGCTTCGAGCCGAGCATCGACTACACCGTGGTCAAGATCCCCCGCTTCGCCTTCGAGAAGTTCAAGGGCGCCGACCGCACGCTGACCACGCAGATGAAGTCGGTAGGCGAAACGATGGCCATCGGCCGCACCTTCAAGGAAGCGCTGCAGAAGGCCATGCGCGGCCTCGAAACCGGACGGCCCGGCATGGGACTGGATGCGCGTGACCCCGTGGAGAGACAACTCGCCGAGAATCCGGGCGCACTCACGCGCCTGCTGCGCATTCCCAACGAAGACCGCCTGCTGAGCGTGCGTTCGGCCTACCGCGCCGGCTGGAGCACGGCCGACATTTACGAGGCTTCGGGCATCGACCCGTGGTTCCTCGAGAACATCCGCGAACTGGTGGAGTTCGAGTCCGAGCTGGGCGGCGCGCTGATCACGCGCGATCTGCTGCTCGAAGCCAAGCGGCTGGGCTACTCCGACCGCCAGATCGCGCTGGCGATCGGCTCGACGGAAAAGGACGTCACCGCACTGCGCGGAGAATGGGACCTGCAGCCGACCTACAAGATCGTCGACACCTGCGCGGCCGAGTTCGAGGCCAAGACGCCTTACTACTACTCGACCTGGGAGGATGAGGACGAACTGCGGCTGACGGACGCGAAGAAGATCATGATCCTCGGCGGCGGCCCAAACCGCATCGGTCAAGGCATCGAGTTCGACTACTGCTGCGTGCACGCGGCCTTCGCGGCCCAGGAAATCGGCCGCGAAGCCGTGATGGTGAACTCCAACCCCGAGACGGTCTCGACCGACTACGACACCTCGGATCTGCTGTTTTTCGAACCGTTGACGCACGAGGATGTGATGAACATCGTCCGCAAGCTCAACCCCGAGGGCATCATCGTGCAGTTTGGCGGACAGACCCCGCTCAACCTCGCCGCGGGCCTGTACAAGGCCGGCGCGCCGCTGATCGGAACCTCGGTGGAATCGATCGATCGCGCGGAGGACCGCGAGCTATTCGCACAGGTGCTGCGCAAGCTCGGCCTCAACCAGCCGGACAACGGCATCGCGCGCAACTCGGGCGAGGCCTTCCAGATCGCGCGCCGCATCGGCTATCCGGTCCTGGTGCGGCCCAGCTACGTGCTCGGGGGTCGCGCGATGGAGATCGTCTACGACGACAACGCGCTCGACCACTACATGCAGCACGCCGTGCAGGCGACTCCGGACCGGCCGATCCTCGTCGACAAGTTCCTCGAGGACGCGATCGAAGTGGACGTCGACAGCATCAGTGATGGCGAGATCACCGTCATCGGCGGCGTGATGGAACACATCGAGGAGGCTGGCATCCACTCCGGCGACTCGACCTGCGTGCTGCCTCCGCACACGCTCTCGGCCGAATTGATCGAGCAGATCAAGACCGCCACCAAAGGCCTCGCCAAGGAGCTCGAGGTGCGCGGCCTGATGAACGTCCAGTACGCCATCAAGGATGACCGCATCTATGTGCTGGAGGTCAACCCGCGCGCCTCGCGCACCGTCCCCTTCGTGTCCAAGGCCATCGGCGTGCCGCTTGCCAAGCTGGCGACCAAAGTGATGGTCGGCATGAAGCTCAAGGACCTGGGCTTCACGGAAGAACTGATCCCGCCCTACTTCTCCGTCAAGGCGCCGGTCTTTCCCTTCAACAAGTTTCCCGGCTCCGACATCACTCTCGGCCCCGAGATGCGCTCGACGGGCGAGGTCATGGGCATCGACGCCGAGCTGGGCAACGCCTTCGTCAAGGCTTACCAAGCCGCCGGACTCAAACTGCCCAAGTCGGGCAAGATCTTCGTCTCGGTCAAGAACACGGACAAGCGCGCCGTGGTCTCCGAGGCCCGCACGCTGGCCTCACTCGGTTACGAGCTCGTCGCGACCGATGGCACCTGGCGCGCGCTGAAGTCCAACGGCATCCCCGTCACGCGCGTCAACAAGGTCCACGAAGGCCGTCCGCATGTCGTGGACATGATCAAGAACCGCGAGATCGCTCTGGTGCTCAACACCCCTCTGGGCAAGCAGCAGCGCGTGGATGACTCCGCCATTCGCGCGGCTGCGGTCACCGCCGGCGTGCCCTGCATCACCACGCGCGCCGGCATCAGCGCCGTCGTCAGCGCCCTCACGGCGATGCACCGCGCTGACTACGCGGTGCGTTCGCTTCAGGAGCATCATCAGGACCTGCCGCGCCGCATGCCGAGCACGGCAGTCCCGAAGAAGGCTCGCGTCTAGCGCCCCGCGCCATGCGCGTCGCCCTTTTCGATCTCGACGAGACGCTGCTCGACGGCGTCAGCGACCTGCTTTGGAGTGAGTACCTCGCCGAGCGCGGAGCCTTCGACGCCGAGATAACGCGCGGCTTCCACCGGGACTACATGCAGGGCACGCTGGATCTCCCCCGCTTCCTGGCGCACTACCTCGAGCCGTTCCTGCGCGTCCCGCCCGCGACACTGCATGAGTGGCGCGCGGATTGGCTGGTGACGCGCGCGGCACCGCGCCTCAAGCCGCAGGCCCGCGCGCTGGTCGAGCAGCGCCGCAGCGAGGGCTACGAACTGGCCGTGGTCACGGCGACGAACGACTTCCTTGCAGGCGCACTGGCCCGTGAGCTCGGCATCGAACACCTGATCGCCACCGAGCTCGAGCGCGAGGGCGTGGGCTTCACCGGGCGCGTGATCGGTCAGCCCTGCTTCCGCGAGGGCAAGATCGCGCGCGTGGATGCATGGTTGCGCGCACGCAACCTGGGCTTCAGCGTTCCTGGCGAGTTGTGGTTCTACAGCGACTCGCACAACGATGTGCCGCTGCTCTCGCGCGTGTCACACCCGGTGTGCGTCGATCCCGATGCAAAGCTGGCCAGCCTCGCTGTCGAGCGTGGCTGGCCAGTGATCCGCTGGAAGGCGGGCTAGTTCGATTCTGGAACCCCGCGTTCGTATCGGACGGCCGCCTGACCAGCTCGTGGGTAGCCAAGATGGATCCTGGCGGACCGGTCCTGATCGCAGCGAATAGCATGGCTCTGTTCGTGGATACGAACGACCGAGGGCAACAAGGCTTGGCGATCGTGGAGAGGATCTTTCCGTCGACACCTCCAACCGTCACCCGCCCAGAGCCACAGCCACAGCCACATAGTTGCCCGACGACAATACGGCTGAGAAGAGCGCTATTGGTGCGAGCGTATCGGAACGGGAGAGCTACAGTGCGCCGGCGAGATTCATCGACAGCCTTTCGATCCGGGTTGTGTTGTCGCAGGCACTCACGCCTGCGCGGCTTCGAGTCCACCTCCCCCATATTTTTTCAATCCAGCGACTCCTGGAAAGGCAGAAGCGCAACACACCCGGCACGGATCCTCGTTTACCGGATTCGGCGAACTTCATGAATCGTCGTGGAACCAGCTGGGCCCAGGCGGACAGGTCCTCCATCCTTTCCCGGGAAGGAAACTTCCGCATGGGGAGGTAAACCATGAATGACTGCCTTTCCGGATGCGTCCAGCCGGAACGCATGCTCCCAAGTGACCTTTGGATCATCAACAGTCACGAGCGCCGCGACAACCCCGTCAGATTCAGGGGTGCCGTTCCGTGCCTTCACCTCGATGTTGAGGATCGCCCCGGGCTTTAGCCGGACCTTCAAGCTCCCGGGCATTCCCCGACGAACAGAGATCGATTCATCAATCGTGAAGCCGCGACGCTCGCCTTCTGTTGCACCCATGTGCGCAAGGCCGATCAAGCGATAGTCTCCCTCCAGGAACTGACCATCACAATGGATTTCGTGCCCGTCTGGGCCGCCACTGTTTCCAAATCGTGCAGGCTGCTGCTTGTCTCCCTTCAGACTCAGCAATGCGCCCCAAGCCTGGAAAGTCTGGTCTGCTTGCAAGTCTTCGGTGTTCAACTGGACGCTCAAGGGGACGACGGTCTGTGTCAGGAAATTCAATTGCAGGGTCGGGGTTTCTGGAAAGTCACATTGGGCGGGGAATGCCCTGAACTGCCAGTCCGCGGCTACCCCGCGTGCCACCTCGAGGCGGGCTGATAATACATCATACTGAGCAGGGTAGAGCCCATGCACCCGCAAGGGCACGCCCAGGGGACGGGTCAGGCCGAGCCCCATCTCAAAGCGTTCTGGTTCGCCGGGGATGTAGGAGCTAAAGTGGAATTTCACCTCCGCACTCGGCGAACCTGCCGAGTCAACCGCCTGCTCACCAAAGATGCTCTCGGGTGGCACTCGTTTGCCTTCGATATCGACGAGCGAAGTATCGATTTGCAGGATGCCATACTCGTGCGGCTGAAGATCACCCAGGTCTTTCCGCGCCCCTTCGCCCAGATCGAAAAATTGACTGATGACAAAGAGGTCGTCGGCCCCCTCCATCCAATCGATCGTGATCCGCTTGCGCCCGGACCGCACACATGGGATCTCGAAACGGCCGTCGGCATCGACTGTCGTCGTTGCTTCCGGCCTCACCACAGTCATGGCTTGTCCCTGATGATTCGTCTTGTATGAGTGCTTGAGCTCTACACGAACTTCTGATGCAGACCCCTTCGCTCTTCCCGGCGCGAGTCGTGGAATTCTCCCCGTCAACGAAGCGCACTCGATAACGAACGCATTCAGGTGGATCGTCAGCCCCGCTTCGGTAATCAGCATCTGGGAGTACTCGTAAGGTATCCAGCTCTTCGCGATATCGGGCTCGTGCGGGTCCGGCTTTCCCATTCCGCCGCTTGGAGGCCATTCCCCAGGTGAGTCCAGGGAAACAGTCGAAACCCTGTCAGTGGATACAAACAAGTAGCATCCAGGGGGAACTCCCTCCCACCTGGCTACTCCATCGCTGTCCGTGTGCTGCAAGTGACGGCCGTCATAGGCTCTCCCTTCGATGGACCCCAGCGATCGATCGCGCACGCGCCGCTGCCAACTGTTCACTTGGCCCTTCTGGATGTGCCTCAATCGAAAAGGAACACCCGCTGCCGGACTTCCCGATGGGTCCACGCAGTGCACGACAATAGTTGACGTGCCCACCCTCGCGTCGCCAGCATCAGGCTGCGCCGAGGTTCTCGCAGCATCACGGCCGCCACGCTCTCCATCCGGAGCTTGCGCGTGCTCAAGATCCGGAGCGTTTGCCAAGACTTCCACTGGTGGGGATACCGGCACTGGAACGGCTGGATCGGGTCTTGGGCTCACAAGCCACAGGACACCGACCAGGATCAAGCCTGACAACAGGATCCAACGGATGCGGTGTGCCGAAGCCATGGCGTTACTGGGGGCAGGGCTGTCCGCTGAAGCCGAAACTCGCAGTTCCATCGCAGGCGGCAAGCGACTCTGCCTCTTCTACACCCCACGGGTATATACAGCCATCAGCCCACGCTACCACACTGAGCTGGGCTCTCAATTGTCGAAAGTAGACAACAGCGCATCCTGTTTTCGTGATGTTCACGGGTGGAGGTGTTTCCCTGTAACGGCCATTTCGACTTGCTCTTGAAATGCTGACCGCAGGCCCCCCGAGTACGGGCACGGACAGGGATACGGGTGCGCTCGTGCTGGTAGTGCGGGTGCGCTGAATGTCCAGCCTGCATTCGCCTTGCCCCACGAGCGTCGAAGTGTATTCAGAGAAGGCATCGATTTCTCCCCCGCAATCACCTTCGCGGAGATCGATCACGCCCTCCGATGTCAGGTGGCAATACTCTTCGATCTCACCCACGGGTTGTCCCAACGACGGGATCCATCGGTACATTTCCCAGAAGGTGAAGAATGGCGTGATGGTCACTGCTGCATCATTGAAGTTGGCAACATCGCTGGCTTCGGCATGCGATCCCCATATCTCGGGCTGCGGGGCGCCGTCCGTGCTAGCGGGTCTCTCGAGCACAAAGCTGTCTGCTTGATCCCAAGTCATGACGCTCGGATCCAGAGGGTCGCTTGGCACGTATTCTGTGTATGTGCTGAGCTCCAAGCGCCACTCGCCCGGAGCCGCAGTGAGAGCGCTGCCCGACGACAATACGGCTGAGACCAGCGCTGCTGGTGCGAGCATGCGGGAACGGGAGAGTTGCGGTGCGACGGCGAGATTCATCGACAGCCTTTCCATCCGGGTTGTGTTGTCGCAGGCACTCACGCC
>JBIKMH010000041.1:0-31638 GCA_044359355.1 Planctomycetota bacterium
ATGAGACTATCCCCCCCCCCCCGCTATTTTGTCAATCCAGCGACTCCTCGAAGAGCAGAAGCGCAATACAACCGGCCCAGATCCTAGAAATCTGGACCGATCCCGTGACGATCCATACCAGCCCGTCGTCAGTCCTTCGCGATCGCCGAGGGCAGCGGATTTCGAGTTTCGCCGCCATCCGCTTTTCACAGGCTTCGATCAGGGCGTCTTGCGCTGGCGCGAGGTGATCTGGGCTTCGAAGGTCCAGTTGTTCTCCTCGGGCACCTCGTGCAGCTTGGGCTTGGGCTTGCCGCCCGCCTCGATCTTGATGTGCGTGACGCGGATGCGGCGACTGTCCGTCTCGAGCTTGTAGAGCAGGTTCGAAATCTTGGATCGCGGGAAAGTCCGATCCGCGGGGACCGGCTTGATCATGATCTTCTTGTCGATGATGTTGCCGCCGATGATCGCTTCGCTGGGCGTCTTGTCGTTTTCGCCGATCTCGACACCATCCGCATCCAGAGCCTTCTGCGCATAGAGCTGCAAGCCTTCCTGCTCGCTGAAGCCCTCGGCGCGCTGGGCCTTGCCCAACTGGTCGAGACGGCGGCCGAGACTTTCGATCTCGCGCGCCAGCTTGGTGACTTCGTTCTCCTCGTAGGTTCCGCCCGCCACCTTGCGCTCGCCTCGTTTCTCGAAAGCCGCCTCCAGCTCCGAAACGCGCGAATGCTGCATGGAACCGAGCGCCGCAAGACCCAGGCTGCCGACCACCGAGAAAAGAATGATGCCCCGGGCAAGGTTGAAGTTCTTAAAGAAGCTCTTCATCGCTGGTTTCCTCAGTTCTTGGCCGACTGAGCGTCGGCGAGCTTGCTGATGTTGGCCTTGGAAACGTCGACCTTGATCTGAAGGTTCTCGACGCTGATGCCCTTGCCGCCCTCGAGCGCTTCAGTGCCGCGATCAGGCACATCGAGGCACCAGCTGCGCTGCTTGAGGGCCATCCGGAAGTTGTTGTAGTTCTCCGTCGCCACGGTCTGCGAGTCGGCGAAGAAGACGACGTCCAGCTTCACCAGCACGTAGTCGCCTTCCTTGTTCTTGCCCTGCATGTAGTCCGAAGCGAGGGAGCGCAGCGAAGGCCGTCCGAGCGAGGGCCCACCGCGCTCGAGTACGTCGAGCACGAGCGCGAGACCCGAGAGCGCGGATTGGGGATAGCTGAGCTCGGTGTCCTGGCCGAGCTGCTTCTCCAGGTTCTTGATCTCGATGTTCAGCAGACGCTTGACCTCCTGCATCTGCTCCAGTCGGGTGCGGTCGGTGTCCTCGTCGATCGTCTTGATGTACTTGGCGATCTTCTCGGGGGGTTGTTCGAGGTATCCGGGTTGCGCCCGTCCGCCCTTCGTCGATCCGACGAGGAAATTCATGGTCCAGTTGCGCCAAGTCCCGATCTTGGCGTTGAGGTTCTCGTAGTCCTTGAGAAGGAAGATGTTCCAGACGCCGAGCAGTGCGACGAGCAGCAGCGCCGCCATGGCGAGCGGCATCTCCACGCGTTCCAGCGTGCCGGTGTAGCGCAACTCCTCCCGTCGCAGCGAGGGTCGCAGCAGTCCGCCGCCGAGCTGGCGTAGGGCCGCCCCGTAGGCAACCGCAAAGGTTCCGCCCGAACCCTCGGGCGCCCCCGCCTCCTCGGGCAGATTCAGGCTGCGGGCCTGGAGATCGAGGAGGGGCGCTGCCAGCAGATCGGGTGCCTCACAGCCGCACAGGTAGAGCCCCTTGAGCGGATGCGCCGTGCGGGCGGCAGAGATCGTGCGCACCAGTTCTCTGCGAATACGGCGGATGGCCTGTTCCATTCGGCGCTTCTGTTCTTCCGCGTCGTAGGTGGCCACGGCAGCGGCCTCCACCAAGGCGCCTTCGGTAGGCGCCTGACCGGCGGGCTGTGCCGGCGCGGCTTCGGCTTCCGCCGCGGGAGCCGTGCCCAGTTCCCACGACAGCGCGCCGACGTGGATCGCGCGCATTTCGCGCGGCTTGCCGCCGTCCACGATGACCACGCTGGTCGAGTAGTCGCCGATGTGAACGAGCACCTGCGCTTCGTCGAGCGGGCACAGTCCGGCTTCGAGTGCCGCATTGAACATGGCGGTGGTCTCGAGCTCCATCTCCTGCGGGTCGAAGCCGGCCATGACGGCGGTGTCCACAGCCGTGCGCAGATCGGCCTTGGGCACGGCGGTGATCAGAAGCTCGCTCTCGCTCTGGCTGGACTCCAGAATCTCGAAGTCCACGACCACCTCATCGATATTCCACTGCGAAAGGTGGCTCTCGACCTCGAACTTGATCACCTCCTCGATCTTGCCCTTCTCGCTGAAGGGCAGCTTGATCGAACGAAAGGCGCCCAGACCGGTGTCCAGAGCCACCCCGACGGAGTCCAGCGGCAGGCTCTGCTGCTGGAATGCGGCTTTCAGGGCGGCTGCGCGGGCCGCGATATCCGCAGCGGCATCGCCGGTGCGTCGCGGCAGCTCGCCGCTCAGCGTGGTGACAATCTTGTGCTTCTTGGGACCGCCGTCGAGCACAACCAGCTCGAAGCGGCGCGGTCCGAGGCGTATGCCGCAGGATCTTGCCATGGGGCTCTAGTGAGGTTTGGTGGGAAGTTCGGTGACCAGTTGCTGGAAGCGCTCGCGCTCGGGGCCTTGCAGGAGCTTGTTCTGGATGAGGTCCCGATAGTAGCGACCGCGGTCGGCAAGTTCCGGTTCCATCTGTTCCATCGTCGCCGATTCGTGAAGGGCCTTGATGCTGGCGATGTCGCGTTCGTAAGCGGTCAGCAGCTGGGAGAGGTATTTCCGGCGATCCTCGGGGATCCGAAACTCGCGGATCAGTTGCTCGCGGTACTGGTCAAAGGGCCCGGGAGGCTCCGGTATGCGCAGTTTCTGGGTCGTCCAGAAGACACCGGCTGCCAAACCGGCCCCGAAGGAGACCAGCGACAGCATCAGCACCCAGAACTTCAGGGAGCTCACGTCTACCTCGGTGCTCCGGCGGCGGCCTGGGTCCGGTTGAGTTGATCGAGTTCCTCCAGCACCTTGTCCAACTGAACTTCCTCGCGGTCGTCCGCGGCCAGTTGGTTGGTCTGGGGCAGGCTGAGCGTGCGGATGCCCAGAGCCAGAGTGAACAACAGCAGAGCCGCAGCCGCCGTGCAGGCCAGCACGAAACGCAGCACGCCGCCCTCGCGGTCCGCGCCGACAGGCGTTGCGCCAGACGCGCGCTGAACGGGCAGAGCCGTCAGTCGGCTGCGGCGCGGCAAGGGCTCGCCCTGAACCGCGGCGCGGGCGACGCGGGCGGCAAACCCCTGCGGGATCGCGGGAGTCTGCGGGGCCACGAACCAGCGTTTGAGGTTCTTTTCGTCCTGCGCGCCGGCGCGGCAGGGCTGGCAGTCGAGCAGGTGCGCGCGCAGCGGAGCGGCTTGCGCCTGCGAGAGCTCCCCATCGAGGTAGCTTTGGATCAGCGAACGGGCGTCATGGCATTCCATGGTCTGGTCTCCTAGAGCTCGGTACCGAACTCGGGGTATTTCTGCAGCAGCTTCTCCTTGAAGCGGGCGCGCGCACGGAACAGCCGGGATTCGACGGTTCCAATCGAGATGCCGAGCATGTCGGCGATATCCTGATAGGCCAGTTCCTCGAACTCGCGCAACACGAGCACGGTGCGAAAGATCTCTGGGATCTCCTCCAGCACGGACTGGGTGATCGAGCTGATTTCGGCGCGCTCAAGGTTGGCCGCCGGAGCGGGCGAACGCGTCATCTGCGTGACCGGCAACACCTCGAGGTCCTCCACGGCTTGAACCGGCGAGCGGCCGCGGCGCTTGATATGGTCGAGCACCGTGTTGACGGCGATGCGGTAGATCCAGGTGTAGAAGGAGGATTGGCGCTGGAAGCCCTCGAGGTTCTTGTAGGCCTTGAGGAAGGTCTCCTGAGCCAGGTCCTCGACCTCCGCCGACTCCCGCACATAGCCCCGGATGAGGCGGAAGATGCGCTCCTGATAGCGCTCGACCAGCAGTTGGAACGCCAACTGGCTGCCTTGCAGGCTCTCGGCGACCAGCCGGTCGTCTTCGGGTGCGCTCTGTTCCATGGGGAGGGCCTGTATCACGCGGGAACGGACGCCCGCCGGGCAAGTCTATTCCCCGGCGGCAGGTATCCGGGGGCTAGTCGTTGCGCGGAGGGGGGCTCTCGACACCACCCAGCCGGTGCCCAAGCTTGTCGCGCTTCGTTCGTAAATACTTGAGGTTATTCAAGTTAGGCTGGGTCTCCAGCGGCACTTGGTCGAGCACTTCCAGACCGTAGCCGGCCAGACCCGCGATCTTCTTGGGGTTGTTGGTCAGCAACTTCATTTTGCGCACTCCCAGATAGTGCAGGATCTGCGCCCCCAACCCGTACTCCCGCAAGTCGGCCGGGAAGCCGAGCTTCTCGTTGGCCTCGACCGTGTCCAAGCCAGAGTCCTGCAGGCGGTAGGCCTTGAGCTTGTTGGAGAGCCCGATCCCGCGCCCCTCCTGGCGCATGTAGACCAGCACCGCCCGCTGCTTCTCCCCCATGATCTCAAGCGCCCGATCGAGCTGCGGGCCGCAGTCGCAGCGCAGCGAATGGAATACATCGCCCGTAAGGCATTCGGAGTGCACCCGGACCCAAACCGCATCGTCGATCGGGGGCCGCACGCCGTCCAGACCCGGCTGCGGGAGGCCCAGACTGAGCGCGACGTGCTCCTTGCCGTCGATCTTCGAGCGGAACATGTGCGCCTGGAAGATGCCAAAGCGCGTGGGCAGCGGCACATCGAGCTCGATCGGCTCGACCAGGCGCTCGTGCAGGCGGCGCCAGGCGATCAGGCTCTCGATCGTGCAGATCTTCAAGCCGTGCCGGGCGGCGAACTGCTCGAGGTCCGGCATGCGGGCCATCGTCCCGTCGTCGCGCATGATCTCGCAGATCACTCCCGCCGGGCGCGAGCCGCACAGGCGCGCGAGGTCGACGATGCCCTCGGTCTGGCCGCCGCGCACCAGCACGCCGCCCTCCCGAGCGCGCAGCGGGAAGATGTGCCCGGGGCGGGCGAGGTCGGAGGGCTTGGCGCCGGCCCTGCAGGCCACCCGAACCGTGTGCGCGCGGTCCTTGGCGCTGATGCCGGTCGTGACGCCCGAAGCGGCCTCGATCGAGACGGTGAAGCCGGTCCCCATCTTGTTGGTGTTGGTCGAGGCTTGCGGCACCAGTTCCAGCTGGTCGCACAGGTCCGCGGACAGCGGCATGCAGATCAGACCGCGCCCCTCGCGCGCCATGAAATTGATGGCCTCGGGCGTGACGGCTTCGGCCAGCATGGCGAGGTCGCCCTCATTTTCGCGCCCGGGGTCGTCCACGAGGATGATCATCCTGCCGGCGCGCAGCTCTTCGAGGATTTCGGGGATCGTAGCGATGGGCATGGCGTGTCGGAGAAGGTCTTGGCGATGGCCTGAACAGTCATCCATAGTAGTGAATCCCCATCCTGTTGGAGCCGTTGATGAAGAAAAGTGCCCTCGATCCCGTCTGGATTGCCCTGCTGCTGCTTGGCGCGGGCTCTTGCGCCGCGCCGCAGACGACGAGCAAGCTGTTCCAGCCCGCCGCGGGGCCGGTCCCGGTGCCCGCGCAGGATGCGCGTCTTTCCATCCGGCATTACGAATACATGCGACAGGACGGCGGCGGCTTCCTGCAGTACCAGTTGGCCAAGGGCTCGCCGCAAATCCGCCTGCTGGCGGCGCAGGCGCTTGGTTCCCTGCCCTTTCCGCAGTGGGGCGCGCGGGTCAGCACGGCCTTGTGCGCGGCTCTCCGCGACGAGGATCCGCTCGTGAGAAGCGCGGCGGCTTTCGGGCTGGGCATCCGCGCCGACCCGCAGACGCTCGCGGCGCTGTGCGCGGCCGAACCGGTCGAGAAGCATGCACAGGTCCGGGCGCGGCGCGTGGAAGCCGCCAGTCGTTTCGATGATGACGCGGCACGGGAGTTTGTGTTCACCGCGCTGCAGGATCGCGAACCGGCCGTCGTTTGCGAGGCGGTGCTCGGCATCGCGCGCTGGAAGAAGGACGCGAAGCAGTGGACCGCCGCGGAGAGTCGACTGATCGGGATCGCACTCGACAGCCACAGCCCCGAGGACTGCCGCTGGAGGGCGCTGTTTGCGCTCGCGCGCCAGCGCTCCGGCGCAGCCGAGCGAGCCTACAGCGCCGCCGCCGCGCTGCCCGATGCCCGCGCCCGCATCTACGCCGCGCAGGGCTTGGGCTTCGTGCGTGATTCAGCGCAGGCAACGGCAGTGCTTGCCGGACTGCTCAAGGACAGCGACTGGCGCGTCGTCTGCGAGGCGGCGCTCGGGCTTGGCAGACATTCCGACGAAGCGGCTCTCGATGCGCTGCTGGTCATGACCGGGCACGCGAGCGCCCATGTCCGGCGAGTGCGGCTGGAGGCGCTTGGGAACTTCGCAGCTCAAGCCGAGCGCGTGCAGCCAGCGCTGGAAGCTGCTCGCAGCGATGACTCCGTCAACGTGCGCGCAGCGGCGATCGAGTCCGGGGCCAAGCTGCTGAAGGCGGGAGCGCTCGGCAATCTGGAGGGGCTGGCATCCAGCGACGAAGCACGCATCCGTCTGGCGGTCGCCACCGGGCTGGTGCACTTGCCAGCGACCGCGCGCGTCGAGTTGGCGCTGGCACTGGCACAGGACTCCGACCTGCGCGTGCGCGCCGCGGCTCACGAGGCGCTGCTGGGAGTCGACGATCTGCGCGCCACAGCCGCGATCGAGCAATGCTGGCGCAGCGGCGACAATGGTGTACGGCTGGCGCTCTCGACCAGACTCGAGGAGAGCGCCAGCGCCGAGGATCTGCCGGGCATGCGCGAGTGCTTTGCCAACGCCAGCGGGGACATCGCCCCGGAGTTGAAGCGTTCGCTGCTCAAGGGCTGTGCCCGCATCGGCGGAGAACAGGCCTCCAGCCTGATTCAGTCAGCACTCGCCGATCCGGACAGGAGTGTACGGCAGCTGGCGCAGAGCCTCGGCGGAGCGAACGCAAGCCGGCTGGTGTCTGAAGCCCCGGCGGAGCGCGACTTTTCGGCGCTCGAAGAGCTGCCCGAGGATCCGGAAGTCGAAATCGTGACTTCGCGCGGCACGCTGCGCTTTCGCCTGCTGTCGCGCGAGACGCCCCTGCACGTGCACAACTTCCTCGCGCTCGCTCGGCGGGGCGAGTACGAGAACACGCTCTTCCATCGCGTCGTCCCCGACTTCGTGATCCAGGGAGGCGATTACCGCGGCGATGGCAACGGCGGCCGCACCTTCGATGCCGGGCCGCTACCCGCCGAGTTTCGACCTCGGAAATTTCTTCGCGGTGCGCTGGGGATGCCGCGCAACGATGAAGTGGACAGCGGCGGCAGCCAGATATTCGTCACGCATCGCGAAACGCCGCATCTCGATGGCCGCTACACGCTGTTCGGGGAGTTGGTGGGCGGTTTCGAGGTGCTCGACGCGATTGAAGTCGGGGATCGGATTCTGTCCGTCCGCGAGCGAAAATAGAGCCGAAACGAGCGGAGCCCGCCGCTTTTCTCAATTTGCTATCTCCTACGTTCCGAAAGAACAAACAGGTCGGCCCGACCCCCAGCGGTCGGGGCGCCCCTCCTTCTCCATGGAACGCACCTCGATCTTGTACGCCCTGGTCCTCACCGCCGGCGTGGGCACCATCTGCATGCGGCATGTCGACGACCGCATCGCGCGTCTCGAACAGACACCGCGCGTCACCCCGCAGGAGTTGCGCATCCTGGGCGCAGCCGTGGAGTCCCTGCGCGATCGAGTCGACGGAACACTCGAGCTGCTCGAAACTCTCTCGCTCAACGACGCACAGCAGGCCGAGCTCGCCAAGCAACTGCGGCAGCTCGAAACAGAACTCCAGAATACGGCGCTTTCCATCGGCGAACAGCGCACGCGGCTGGCGAGCTATGAGCTGGAGCAACGCGCCGTTCCCGAGCGTCTCGCGTCGCTGGTGGGTTCCCAGCTTCAATGCCGTGTCGAGGAATTACGCGCTGAAATCGACGAGCGTTACACGAACATACGCGACATCGCCAAGGCGACCAGCGATCAGGTCCAAGAAGTCGAGCAGAACCTGCTGCGGGACGAGGATCGCATGTGGCGCGAGCTGGTCGGTCCGGTCGTGCAGCTGGCCGGCGAGGAGACCGTCGGCAGCGGCGTGCTGCTCGAATCGCGACCGATCGACGACAAGCGCTGGCGCACCTGCATCCTGACGGCCTGGCACGTCGTGCGTGACATCATCGCCGAAGGCGACCCGCGCACCACCCCGATTCCGGTGACGATCTATCGGCCCGAGCGCCAGACCCGCTTTGAATCGGCCTTCGTGCTCGCTCATGATCCGTCGATCGACGCGGCGCTGCTGGTGCTCGACTGTGATCAGAAGGTGGAGTGCGGCGCAAAACTGGCCCCTGCGGAGGTGATCACCCACAGCCGGATCTTCGACCGGATTTATGCGGTTGGCTGTCCGCTCGGCAACGATCCCATCCCGACCTTCGGCGAGATCGCCGACACGCACCACCGCGTCGAGGATCAGCGTTATTGGATGATCAGCGCACCGACCTACATCGGCAACTCGGGCGGGGGCATCTTCGATGCGGAATCCCACGAGCTCCTGGGCATCTTCAGCAAGATCTACACGCATGGTTCGCTGCGCCCCACCGTGGTGCCCCACATGGGTCTCGTGGTGCCGCTGACCGAGTTCTACCGGTGGCTGGAAAATACCGACCAGCTGAGCCTGCTGGAGCCCGCGCCGGCTGTGCAGGCCCGCACCGCATCCAGCGGACGCTGATCGCGGCCAAACGCTAAGCTCGCGGACATGCAAGCCATGTCCTGTCCGGATCCCGACATGATCCGAGCCAACCGCGCCGCGCTCGGCGAGCAGGTCATCACCACTCCGCAGCGCCGCATCGTCGACGACGCCTTCGATCAGGCCTTCGGCGCCGCTACGCGTGTCTGGCTCAAGGAGGAGCTCTTCCAGTACACGGGCAGCTTCAAACCGCGCGGCGCGCTGACCTTCCTGCGCGACATCGACGCCGCCGCGCTGCGCCGAGGCATCACCGGCGTTTCCGCCGGCAATCATGCCATCAGCCTGGGCTACTGCGCCCGGCTGCTTGGCACCAGCGCCAAGGTTGTCATGCCCCGTACGGCCAACCCATTTCGCATCGAGCGCTGCCGCGAGTTCGGCGTCGAAGTCGTGCTCGTGGACAACGTCGCCGAGGCTTTCGAGCGCGTGAAGGCCATCGAAGCCGGCGAAGGCCGCACGTTCGTGCATCCCTTCGAAGGGCCGAAGACTGCGCTGGGCACGGCCACCGTGGGACTCGAGATGCTCGATCAGATCCGCGCGCAGGGTGAGGAGTTCGACGCGATCGTGGTGGCTGCGGGCGGCGGCGGACTGACCGGGGGTATCGCCTGCGCCGTGAAGCAAATGAGCCCCTCCACTCAGGTCTTCGTCGTCGAACCGGAGGGCGCGGACACCATGCACAGGAGCTTCGCCGCCGGCAGTCCGCAGTCGATCCCTGCCGTGCGCACGATCGCCGACTCGCTCGGCGCGCCGCGCTGCGAGCCCTATTCCTTTGCCCTCAACCGCCGCTTCGTCAACGAAGTGGTGCTGGTGAACGACGAGCAGATCCGCGCCGCGATGCGGCTGTTGTTCCGCTCGGCTAAGCTGGCGGTCGAGCCCGCGGGCGCGGCCGCGCTGGCGGGACTGATGTACCCGCTGCGCGAGCGGCTGCAGGGGCGGCGCGTGGGCGTGCTCGTCTGCGGATCGAACACGGATGCCGCGAGCTTTGCCCGCCACATCCTGCCCTGAATCCTCGGTTTGTGAACCTCAAGCCCACCATCGGCTAGGCTGTTCCTCGTGACGATCGAGACCAAGAAGACGCTCTGCAACCGCGACTGCCCCGACACCTGCGGCATCGTCGCCACGCTCGAGAACGGCCGCGTGACACAGCTCCAGGGCGACAAGCAGCACCCGGTCACGCGCGGGTTCCTGTGCCATCGCACGAACCAGTTCCTGAACCTGCAGTACTCGCCCGATCGCATCCTGAGCCCGCTGATCCGCCGCGGAAGCGGCTTCGAGCCGGCCAGCTGGACCGAAGCAATGGATCTCATCGCCGAGCGCCTGCTCGCGATCCGTGCGGAATCGGGTCCGTCCTCCATCCTGCACTACCGCTCGGCCGGCGGCATGGGTTTCGTCAAGCACGCCACGAGCCACTTCTTCGAGTTGTTCGGACCCGTGACCGACAAGCAGGGCGACATCTGCAGCGGAGCGGGCGAGTGGGCGCAGATCAGCGATTTTGGCGACTACGACGCCAACGACGCGAGCGATCTGCTCCACGCGAAGGAGATCCTGATCTGGGGTCGCAACATCCACGTGTCCTGGCCGCACCTGCTGCCTGAACTGCGCGGCGCCAAGGCCAAAGGAGCGCAGCTCACCCTGATCGATCCGGTGCACCACCGCACGGCTGATTTGTGCGAACGGCATTGGCAGCCGCGGCCCGGCGGTGACTTTGCGCTGGCGATGGGAGTCGCGCGTGTGCTGTTCGAGCGCGGCTGGGTGCATCCGGATGCGGGACAATGGTGCGATCACCTCGATGGTTTCCGCGAGCTCGCCGAGACGAAGAGCCTTGCCGAGTGGTGCGCTGAGGCCGATCTGCCCGCGGAGGCGGCGGAGGATCTCGCGCGACGCCTGCATCAGGGACCGACGACAATCCTCGTGGGCTGGGGCATGGGCCGCAAGCTCAACGGCGGAGGCAGCGTGCGCGCTCTCGATGCGTTGGCTGCGATCACGGGCAATGTCGGCATTCCTGGTGGTTCGGTGAACTTCGAGATCAAGCGCCGTCGTCCCTTCGACCTGTCCTTCCTGCGCGGCAACGCGCCGCGGCGACTGACCGAACCGCTGCTCGGGCAGGAGATACTTGCAGCTAAGGATCCGCCGATCCGCGCCGTCTGGATCACGGCGGGCAATCCGGTCGCGATGCTCCCCGACTCTAAGACCACCGCTCATGCGCTCGCGACGCGCGATTTCGTCGTGGTGGTCGACAACTTCCTCACGGACACGGCGGAGCACGCGCATGTCATCCTTCCGACAACGACGCTGCTCGAGGACGATGACCTACTGGGGTCCTACGGGAACCACTACATCGGTGTCTCCCAACCCGTCGTCGAACGCCCGGAGAACGTGAGGTCGGATCTGGAGATCATCCAGATGCTGGCCGAGCGCACAGGCCTGGCGAAAGAGCTCGCTGGGGATGTGCGCGCGTGGAAGCGCCGGATTCTTGCTGGCAAGCTGGCGCCGGCGGGCGCCACGTTGGAGCGGTTGGAGCAGGGACCGATGCGCAATCCGCTCGCCACCACGATGGTCTGGAAGGATCGACGCTTCGCCACGCCGAACGGCCGCGCGCAACTGATGCGCGAGGCGCCACCCTCGGCGGCAAGGCCGACGGCACAGTTCCCGCTGCTGCTGCTCTCGGTTTCGAGCGAAAAATCACAGGCTTCGCAATGGTCGCGCGTGCCGGAGGCTCCGCTGGTGGTCACCGTGCATCCTCTTGCCGCCTGCGGCATTGCGGATGGAGCGCTCGGGCGATTGGAGTCGGCCATCGGCTCGATGACCGTGCGCGTGCGCCACGATGCGCAGCAACGACGCGATGTCGCGCTGGTGCCCAAGGGCGGCAGCCTGCGCCGCGGGATGTGTGCCAATGCGCTGATCCGGGCGCGATTGTCGGATCATGGCATGGGTGCCGCGCTGTACGACGAGCTGGTGCGGCTCGTTCCCTGAGCCGGCGTGGTTCAGGGGCGGCGTGCGGAGTCGTTTTCCTGCACGTGGTTCTCGATCGAGAGCGGCTGGGCGCTGAGCTCGATCGGGGCCGCGGTCCCGATATCGTCCTGCGTGGCGGCCCCCAGGCGCTTGAGCTCCCGCGCCTTGGGAAAAAGGCGCGATTCCATCGACGCGGAAGCCTTGTTGAACGACTCTACCGCGCCGTTGAGGCCCTTGCGTACCTTCTCCATGTGGTCCGCGAAGGTTACGATCCGGGCGTAGAGCTCCTGTCCTGCCACCTGAATCTCGCGGGCATTTTCATTGATGGCTGCCTGCTGCCATTGCAGGGCGCAGACCCGCAATAGAGCCAGCAGCGTAGAGGCCGTCGTGATGACGACGCGCTTTTGCAACGCCTCGTTGTAGAGCTCCGTATCTTCCTCAAGCGCCGCGATCAGGCCGCTTTCCAGCGGCACGAAGAGCACGGTGATCTCGACGCTGGCGCCGAGCGCCTTGGCATATTCGCGGGCTGCAAGCGCACGCACGTGGTTGCGCAGAGCCTTGGCGTGCTCGGTGCGCCGGGCCTGTCGTTCCGCATCCGAAAGCGCCTGATTGAGCGAATCCAGATAGGCATTCATCGGTACTTTGGAGTCGATCGGCAGAAACCGATGGCCCGGCAGACGCACGATCATGTCTGGACGCAGCCGGTTGCCGGCTTCGCCCTCGACGCTGGCCTGTTCAGTGAAGTCGACGTGCTGGCTGAGTCCGGCCAGTTCGGCGATGTTCCGCAGCGAAATTTCGCCCCACTGGCCGCGCTGACGGTTGTCCCGCAGGGCGCTGGAGAGCGTCTGAGCCGCGCTGGAAGCCTTCTGCTGGAGTTCCGCGATGTTGCGCAACTGCTCGCCGAGGGTCTTGGCATCGCCCTCCTGCTTCTGACTGATGCGCGCAACCAGCTCCTCGCTGCGCTTGAGCTGCTCCTTGAGGGGCTTGAGCGTCTCATCAAGCAGCTTGTGGGAAGATTCGCTCTGGCCCTTGGCCTGCGTCTGGAGCTGCGCGACGGCCTCCTTGAGAATGTCAGCGCTCGCGGCCTTGAAAACGGTCTCCACCTCGGCCTTCTGCGCTTCGAGATTGCGACTGCGCTCGGCAAGGCGCGCCTGATCGACAATCAGCGCATCGCGCTCCTTTCGAAGCTGTTCGAGTTCAGCCCCCAGTTCGGCCTGACGAGCGCGGGCGCTTTGGGTGCCTTGACGGCCTGCGAGCCAGCCGATGGCGAGTCCGGCGCCGGCGGCGATGACGATCCATACGATTTCCATGGAGAGCCATGACGCTACCCGAAGCGAGGCTTCTTCGTGGCCGAAAATCGCCTGCTACTTGAGCCTGTCCGCAGGGCTTGCGATGCTGCCGGAATGATTCGAGTCCATGCCGTTCCTTCGATTGATTCCACACTTTCCCGCAAGCACGGCTTCGACGCGCTGGTGATCGTCGCCCACGACCTCACGGCGGTGGAGCACGAGCTGTGCGTGCAGGCCTTCGCGGTCGCACGCAAGGTCGATGCGAAGGCGGCGAGCGCCCTGTCGCTCGTTCCGGTGGCGGCAGCTCCTGGCGGGCGCGTGATCCTGAGCCCCACCGGAGCGGTGACGCGCGACCACGATGATGTGCGGCGCTATGCGGACGCGGCGCGCAAGGGGTTGCTGCGTGCGCGGGACGCCGGCGCGCTGGAGCCGCTGCTGGTGATCGCCGCTCCGCCGAAGGACGAGCGTCTGGTGCATGCGGCTCGAGTGGCGGCCTTGGGTGCTGTTGGCGGGCTGTGGGAGCCCTTGGAAGCGCGCGAAGCGCGTGGCGACTCCGTCGAGCCGATCAAGAGCATCGGCGTAACCGTGTTCTGCAGCAGCTTCGATTCCGCGGATGCGGCCTGGGTGGAGGCGACCGAGTCGGGTCTGCGTCTGGCGCGCGATCTGTGCGGCACGGAGCCGGAGCGCATGGCCCCGCCGCGCTTTGCCAAGTACTGCGTCGAGGCCTTCGAGGGCAGCGACGTCAAGGTCTCGGTGGTCAACGATCTCAAGCTTCTGGCGCGCGATTATCCGCTGCTGAGCGCCGTGGCGCGCGCCTCGCTGGAGGTCGAGCGCCATCGGCCCTGCGTGGTGCGACTGGAGTACAAGCCTAAGGTCAAGCCGCGGCATACGCTGCTCTTTGCGGGCAAGGGACTGACCTACGACACCGGCGGCGCCGATCTCAAGGTCGGCGGCGTGATGGCGGGCATGAGCCGCGACAAGGGCGGCGCGGCAGCGGTAGCGGGTTTCGTGCTCGCGGCAGCGAAGCTGAAGCTTGCCGTCCACGTCATCGCCGAGTTGGGCGTCGTGCGCAACTCGATCGGCGCGGAGAGCTTCGTCACGGACGAGATCATCACCAGCCACGCTGGCGTGCGCGTGCGTATCGGCAATACGGATGCGGAAGGCCGTCTGGTTTTGGCCGATCTGCTGTCGCACCTGCGACTGCGCGCACTGAAGCTGAAGGACGCGAAGATCTTCTCCGTGGCGACGCTCACCGGGCATGCCGGACGCGCTGTCGGTCCCTACAGCATCGCGCTGGACAACGGCCCCGCGCGGGCGGCGGGTGTTGCGCAGCTTCTGGGGTCTCGTGGGGATCTGTGGGGCGATCCGTTCGAGATTTCCCGCTTGCGCCGCGAGGATTTCGACTTTGTCCAGCCGCGCACGAAGGCCGATGATCTGCTCTCCTGCAACAACCTGCCTTCCTCGGGGACTGCCAGGGGACACCAGTTCCCGGCGGCCTTCCTCGTGATCGCTTCAGGCCTCGACAAGCACGGCACGGATTCGAACCAGCCTTTGTGCTTCACCCACATCGACATCGGCGGCAGCGGAGCCGAGGGCGGTGATTGGCAGCATGGACGCCCCACCGGCAAGCCGCTCGTCGCGCTGCTGGCGAGCTTTGGGTGAGGACGCCGGTGGCTGCGGCGCTGCTGATGGGGGCAGCGCGCGGTTCGGGGAGCATTCGGGGTCCTGCTCAGAGCTGAAACCCAGGCTCATCGGCTGAAAGGCCCACTCGCCCAGAGCGAGTGGGCGCTCCTGCGGGCCTTGCCGAAAGAGAAACTCTGCTTCGCATGCGCATGGACGGGTGCCTCGTTGCCGGAGGAGCGCCATTGCGGCCGCCTTTAGGCGCCGCTTCTTCGCCATCGAGTTCAACGGCACGAACAGCCCGGCCCACGCCCATCCGATCCGGCATGACCCTGAGCGCGACCATGGCTCTGCGCTGCGCGCTCATTTGACGGCGAAGTCACACGACAAGCGTTAAGCTCATCCGACGTGTCCCTCGCAGCCCCAGCCCTGACCACCTCCCCGAGGCCGATCGCTTGAGTCTTCTGTGCTTCATGCTGTTGTCCGCGGCGATCCATAAGCCGCCGCAGGGCTGGGAGCCGCGCTCCGACCTTCAACGCTCCCTCCCGGATTCCATTCGCATTCTGGAACGGGAGGATGCCCGTCTGCCCGTACGCGCATGGCTGGTCGAGGCTCGCGCCGACAAGGCATGGCGGCCTGAGGCGAGCCTTCCCCCGAAAGGTCTGCGCAAGACGACGCAGCAGGCCGGTGAACTGCAGGCCCTTGTCGCGATCAACGCCGGGTTCTTCTCGAGCAGCGGATCGGTCAGCCTCGTGATCGACGAAGGCAAACTGGCGGCCAAGGGAGTGTACTCCGTGCAACGCGATGCCTTCACGCATCCGCTGACACGCGCGGCTCTGGGCTTCGATGCCGACGGACGCCCCGACTGTGCCTGGGTCTGGTGTGCGGACAATCTGCTCTACGCGCTCGAGGATCCGCTTCCCAATGCACCCGGCAAGCCGGCGCAGATTCCAAATCGGCTGCCCAGACAGACGTGGGTGATGGAGGAGGTTCTCGGCGGGGGCCCGATGCTGGTCAGCGCCGGGAAGCAGCGCATCAGCGAACAGGAAGAGTGCTTCCAGAGCATCGGCGGCGATTCCCGCCATCCCCGAACGGCAGCGGGTTATTCGAAGGATGGCCGCTTGCTGCTGCTGATCGTGGACGGACGCAGCCAGCGCAGCCGGGGAGCCACACTGAGTGAGCTGGCGGAAATGTTGCTGGCCTTCGGCGCCCAGGAAGCGATCAACCTGGACGGCGGCGGCTCCACGACCCTGGTTGTGCGCGAGAAGATCGTCAACGAGCCATCCGACATCACAGGCGAGCGCCCCGTTGCCTCCATTCTGGCTCTGGTCCCGAACACCCGGTGAACTCATGAACCACTGCGCACGCCATGCCTTGCGAGTTGTGTGCTTTGGCCTGCTCTCATTCGCGGCGCGGGCGCAGGACTTGGTCGGCCTGTATCTGGAGTGGGCGCGCGATCCCTCGAGCACCGTCATCGTCAACTGGGTGGATTTGTATCCGGAGGGCACGACGGACCTGCTCTGGCGGCAGGAAGGTGCAGCCGAATGGAAGCAAGCCAAAGCCCTTCGGCACTCCGTTCCTCCGTCCAGCCTGCAGCGCTGTTCGGTGGAATTGACCGGGCTCTCGGCGGACACGCGCTACGAGCTTGCGATCGGCAAGCCGCCGGAGAAGAACGCCAAGCCGCTGTGTTTCCGCACGATGCCCCGGGATCTCACATCGCGTCCGGTGCGTTTCGTCAACGGCGGCGACACGATGGCCACACGGGAGATGTTCGAGGCGATGAACCGCCAGATGGCGGCGCTGGATCCCGACTTTCTGGTGATCGGCGGGGATCTTGCCTACGAGAATGGCACATGGGCCATGCGAGTGGTCGATTGGCTGGAGGCCTACTCCAGAACGGCCGTGACCAAGGATCGCCGCTTGATTCCGTTGGTTGCTGCCATCGGAAATCACGAAGTGCGTGGGCACTTCAACGGCAAAGCACCCGCGGATGCCCCCTATTTCTATGGATTGATGACGCTTCCGGAAGGCAAAGCTTATCGCGCGATCGATTTTGGTTCGTATCTGTCGCTGATTCTGCTCGACAGCGGTCATACGCAGCCAATCGAGGGCGATCAGACTCGCTGGCTCGAACAGAGTCTCCAGCTGCGCTCCAACCAGCAGTTTCTTTTCCCCATCTACCATTGCCCGGCATGGGGTACGACCAAGGCGCCCAAGGACGGGACCCCGCTCGACAACCCCATCTCCGTCGCCATTCGCACCCACTGGGTGCCGCTCTTCGAGCGCTTCGGGAACACGGCGGCCTTCGAACACGACCACCACAACTTCAAGCGCACCCATCGAATTCTCGAGGGGAAGCGCGATGACGAGCGCGGCTTGCTCTATCTGGGAGACGGAGCTTACGGAGTCGCGGTCCGCACCGTCCCCGCGGAGGGAACGGCTTGGTGGCTTGCCAAGGCGGAGCCTCGAAACCATCTGTGGTGCGTGGATCTACGCGTCGACGGCTCCGCCGCCATCCGCGCAATCGACGCCTCGGGAACGGTGTTCGACTCCGTGGAACTCAAGCGCTCCCGTACTGAGCCGCTCACTAGACGCTAATCGAGCTCAACCTCGATTTCGTAGGCGATGATCCTATCGGGCGCCTCAGGGTCGGCGATGCCCTTGATCTGGATGTCGATCACCGGGTAGTTCTCGACGTCGTTCATGGCGCTGGCGAAGGTGGCGTAGTCCGTGATGTCGCCGGTGAACACGCAATTGAGAGGCACAAACACCTCCGGGGTGGCGCTTCGGTCCACACTTCCGCCGAACGGATCGTCGAATTCCTCCACCAGCGCGTAGAGTTCCAGCCCGGCCAGCGTATCGATGCCACCGATCACCGATCCTTCAGCCTCGCCCGGCTTGATCCGGATCTCCGTTGCCGGCAGTTCGCGGGAAGAGGGGCTTGATCCGGTCAGCTGACCTCGGACCTCCACGCGCTGGCCCGCCTGAATCCAGAAAGCCGGAAGCGCCGGGTTGACGCCGGCATCCAGCCATACATCCGGTTGCGCGAGGAGGCTCACGTGGATCGGTCCGCTCACATCTCCGGATTGGATCAGCGGAGCAAGCGGCGGCAAGTCCAGTTCGAATGAGAGCGGCATGCCCGCGTCGTCACTGACCGTGCCCTCATATTCGTTGCCTTCGCTTTCGATTTCGACGCGCGAGGCCAGGAACGGAGCGTTCTGGAACTGTAGGAAACGAACATCGACTTCCATACCGACGCTCAGAGCGCTTGGATTCACTCTTTCCCCGTCGTCAACCATGAACATCGTCCCCGCATCCCAATGGACCGTCTGGGTTGCGGGGATGGATTCCAAAGCGCTCTCGACCAGGGCGGAGCCTTCCTTCACCTCGGCAACGACCATCGTGAAGCTAGAACCGAGAGCGTCGACGCCGATCACCACGCCTCGCATGCGCACATCGTCGCCCGCACCGGCTTCGTCCTCGATTTCGATGCGGGAGGCTTCGATGTACCCGTTGACCATCGCTCCGTGGATTTCCACGAGGCTCGTATTGGCGGACAAGGCTGCATAGAACGAGCTGCGATCCGCGAACACTTCTCCTGAGTCGTTCTGTAGTAGTGCACTCACCGGGACTGACACCTCAAGGCTTCCGAGCAGCACGTCGCAGTCGTCATCGACCCAGGCATCGATCGTGATCCGGTGGTGGACGGTGTCGATGGAGCGAACGATTCCGGTGATGTCATCGATGTCGATCGGGTCGCTGGCGTCTTCTTCAGCAAAGCTGCTCCCGATCGGATCGAGAACAAAGCCGCTCGCACCATCGCCCGTCAGCGATTCGTTGAGATCGAAGTCCACGATGCAGCGCTGGTATCCGTCAGCCGCTAGCACCAGCGGCATCGCAAAGTCGGCCTCCAGCAGGTCTCCGAGCACAGTCACCGAAGCCTGCGATCCGTCGAGCAGCCGCGCGTCGACGCTGAGCGGATCGAAACTCAGCTCCACACCCTGCCAGGTTCCTGTCGGGACCGGCTTGGCGACGAGCCAGGCGAGCTGCGTGGCCGCGCCAAGCACGTCGACTCGCACCGTTCCACTCAGCAGATTCTCAGTGCGCTCGCCGTCTGCATCGTAGAGGCGCACGGATTCGATGGTGACATTGAAGGATAGGAGCTCATCCGTCGGAGCGTCCGTCAGGAGCACATCCAGATTCGCGCTTGCCTGCGAGGAGCTGCCGCCCCCGCCGCAAGCCGGGGCCCAGATCAACAGGAGCAAGGTCGCGAGCTTCGCCAGCAGGCTGTTCTTCATGGCTCGGTACATCGACCTGCGAAGCGAGTTCCCTGAGCACGGCACCCGGCCCCTTTTTAGGGATCGGAGTTTCCTTCCCGGGAAGAGCTCCGGTCTGGCGCAAACCGAGAATTCTTCTTGGATCCGGGGACCTGCTGCGGCCTTACACAACCCGTTCGCCGAGCCTTCATCCGGCCTTACGGCGTGTGCGAATGGGTTGGTATGAAAATTCTTCTTTCCATCGCTGTACTCGCGGGCGCACTCGCCCCGACCGTTTTCTCCGGTGGCAACACCAACACCACGACCACCGTTCCCGCCAGCAAAGACATCGTCGACACCGCTGTCGGCGCCGGATCCTTCAAGACGCTGGTGGCCGCCGTCCAGGCCGCCGGTCTGGTCGAGACGCTCAAGGGCCCCGGTCCGTTCACGGTCTTCGCCCCGAGCGATGAGGCGTTTGCCAAGCTGCCGGCCGGCACAGTCGAGTCGCTTCTCAAGCCTGAGAACAAGAAGCAGCTCGTGGATCTGCTGACCTACCACGTTGTTCCGGGCAAGGTGATGGGAGCTCAGGCCATGAAGACCGACTTCGCCGCCACGGTTCAGGGTCAGTCCCTGCGCCTGCAGGTCGTCGAGTTGGCGAAGGACAAGACCGCGCTTCAGATCGACGGCGCTACGGTCGTCAAGGCGGACATCGAGTGCACCAACGGCGTCATCCACGTGATCGACACCGTGATCATGCCCCGCAAGAACATCGTCGAGACGGCCAGCCAGGCCGGAACCTTCAAAACCCTGCTCGCTGCCGCCAAGGCCGCCGGTCTGGTCGAGGCTCTGAGCGGAAAGGATCCGCTGACCATATTCGCACCGACGGATGAAGCCTTCGCCAAGCTGCCCGCGGGCACCGTGGAAGGCCTCCTCAAGCCCGAGAACAAGGACAAGCTCGCCAGCATTCTGAAGTACCACGTCGTCCCCGGCCGCAAGCTGGCGAAGGAAGTGGTCGGCATGACCGAGGTGAAGACCCTCCAGGGCAAGTCGGCCCGCATTCAGGTTGCGAACGGCAGCGCCAAGATCGACAACGCCACGATCGTCAAGACGGACATCCTGGCCGGCAACGGTGTGATCCACGTGATCGACACCGTGATCCTGCCCTGATTTCAGCTCTCAGGCGACCAAAGCCTGAACCGACCGGCCCTTCGGGACTCGACCCGCGTCGAGTTCCGGAGGGCCTTTTCATGGAAGCGGCTGGCGCGGGATGTGGAAAGCGGTCGCCAGCGGAGAGAAGCCGATCCTCGGGTAGTAAGCCAGTGCATCCGGGGCTGAGTTGAGAACGAGCGACACACCGGGACCGATGGTCCCGCGCACGCGCTGCACGAGCTCCAGTCCAATGCCCCTGCGCTGGCAATCCTTCGCCACGGCCAGATCCGCGAGGTAGCAGGACCAGGAGAAATCACACAAACAGCGCGCCACCCCGACGAGCCGCTCCCCATCCCATGCAGACCAGACCAGATTCGAGTTCCGGAACATGGTCGCGATACGCTCGAGATCGCGAGTCGGCCGGCGCAAGCCAGCTGACTCGTACAGTCCGGCGATCCGCCCCGGATCCAGCGGAATATCCCGCTCGTAGCGAAGCGTCATGAGATCAGGTGCGCGAGGCTTCGAAGATGCTCTCAATGGCCTCATCCAGCGCATCGTTGAAGTCCGCATCACTCATCTGGGCGGTGAGGCCCTCCGAGAGCGCTCGGCTGAAACTCGCGATCATGCCTTCGTTCCGGGCCAAGCGCTGATTGCTCTTGAGGCGGCTGTAGCCTCCGGAAAGCGCCACGACCCGAACGACGTTGGGGTGCTCGATCAGGCGCGAGTAGAAGTTGTCGACCTCCGGCAACGTCAGCTTCAGCATCACGAGCTGGTCGTATTCGAGTTCGTCAAGGTGCGACATCAGCGCTTCCTCGAGCATCATCTCCGCATTGGCCTTGTCCGGGCAGTCGATGTCGACCTCGGGCTCGATGATCGGGACCAGACCGGCCTTCACGATGCGCAGTCCGATCTCGAACTGCTGCTTGACGACGGCATCGATGCCGGCCTTGTTGGCCTGCTTGATCACCGAGCGCATCTTGGTGCCGAAGACCATGTTGCCTTGAGCCTTCTTCAGCAGGTCCTCGAGGCCAGGGATGTCCTTCATCAGCTGCACGCCGTTGGCCTCGGCGGCGAGTCCCTTGTCGACCTTGAGGAAGGGCACCACGCGCTTTTCTTCCCACAGGTACTGCGCGGAGCCCTTGCCGCGGATCTGACGGTTCATCGTGTCCTCGAACAGGATCGCACCGAGGATGCGATCGCCGTTGAAGGCGGGCGAGGTGATGATGCGCGTGCGCATCTCGTGCACCTTCACATACATGGCCTCCTCACCGGAGTAGGCGCTTTCGGGAACTCCGTAAAGCCGCAGCGCCTTGGGCGTGCTTCCGCCGCTCTGGTCGAGCGCGGCGAGGAAACCGTCTTGAGAGAGGACCTTGGAAAGTTGCTGGTCGAAAGCCATCGGGATGGAGAGGGGGTCGGTCGGGCAGAGAGAGTAAGCGGCCTAGTCTTGCGGATTGGCCGCGCTCGGTCAACCGCGGTTCGCGATCAAGCTCTTTCAAGCCCCGCATGAGGATTGACGCGCCATCTGGAGCCCATCATGGCACTCGCTCTCTCCCGGAGTACTCTCCCATGCGATCGTCACCATACCTTGAGCTCTTCACCCTCCTTTCCTGCACCAGCTCGCCTTCCTCCATCCGCGAGATCGAGCACGCAGAATGGCACTCAGCACGAAGGCATGAGCTGCGCCCCGAGCAAGGTTGGCTGAGCCTCGTCGGGCTCGACTTGGGTCGCTGACGCTCAAGTCATGGGTCCGTCTTTCTGATTGACCGGTGCTTCGAGCGAGTTGGCGATGCGTTCATGCGCGCGCATGGCCCGCCAAGCAACCCACATCCAGAACAGGGTCGCGGCGAAGCCGAAGATCGCGCCGAGGACCAAGGAGACACGACCGAGCAGTTGATCAGCGTTCATGTGATTCTTGATTCAAGAAAGAGAGAAAAACAACAGGACGGAGGCGATCGTGCTGAGCAGTCCCAGCACGAGTATGAGGATGAGGATCCTTGGAAACCGGGTCTTTTCAGCACTGACGGGCGCGGATTTCCGACCCAGGCGCCTCACCAGTTGCTGCGCCTTCGATTGCTGAGCGGACATCGAGGAAGCGGAAGGCCCGGTACCTGCCTTCGAAGCCAGCGGCGGAGCGCTCACACTCGACTGTACGCGCTGAACGTCTGTCTGGATTTCGACGGCCTGCTGGTAGCGCAGTCCCGGGTTCTTCGCCAAGGAGCGCAACACGATTTCATCCAGACGCACATCGACCTCAACCTTGTGAGAGGGAGCTTCGAATCGACCGAGCGGCAATTCACCCGTCAGCAACTCGTAAAAAACGACCCCGAGCGCGTAGATGTCCGCTCGATGATCGACCTCAGCGGGCCGCTCCCACTGCTCCGGCGCCATGTAGTGCGGTGTGCCCATGACCTGATCGGTGCGGGTCAGCGCTTCCAGCGGCTCGGAGTTGGGTACCTTCGAGAGTCCGAAATCGAGCATTCGTACCCGGCCTGAGCGGTCCACAAGCATGTTTTCCGGCTTGATGTCGCGATGGACCACCCCTCTTTCGTGGGCGTACTGCAGGGCTTCGCAGATCTGGGTGACGATGGCGAGCGACTCGCGCGCGGAGAGCGCTTTCTCGCGTATCAGCTGGCGCAGATTGGTCCCCTCCACCTTTTCCATGGCGAAATAGAACCACGGCCCGGCACGACCACAATCGTAGACAGTGACGATGCCAGGGTGCTTCAGCGAGGCCAGGACCCGTGCTTCGCGCCGGAAGCGCTCCTCGAAGTCGCGCTGCTCGGAGATTTCCGGAGCGAGCAGCTTGAGCGCGACGGGTCGTGCCAGTTCCTTCTGCTCCGCCGCGTAAACGATGCCCATGCCACCCTGTCCCAGCAACTCACCGATGGCATAGCCCGGAAAGAGTGTTGTCAGCTCCTCCCGTGAGGGCAGGAGGCGAGGAGGCTTGGGGGCAGGCGTGCGGGCGACCTGCATCAGCAGGCACTTGGCGCACAGCCCGTCGGGTTGCAGAGCTGTTCCGCATGCGATGCAGAATCGGGGGGTCATGGATCGATCACACTTCCGGAAGAAGAACAGGCAACATTGGCAGGAGTTACAGAGAACAACGGGCTTTTGTGCTGCCTACCCTGCCAGCGCCCGCAGCAGCGCGGAAAGTTCATCCTGCCAGTCCTCATCCGGCCCCAGAGTGGACTGAATGCGGGATCGCAGCCGTTCCCGAAAACGGGATCTCAGGCGGTGCAGAGCGACTCTGCATGCTCCCACGCTGATGCCCAATCGCTCTGCGGCGGCGGCGCATTCCGACTCGCCCGGCCGCTGGAGTTCGTCGCGAAGCTCCTCGAACAGGCGCCCACGGCCGCTCTCGGCATATTCGCGCCGCAGATCCTCCACAGCCATCCGGAGCAGTTCACGCGCCCAAGCCTGCTCGAAGGCCCGCTCAGGGTCTTCCGCGAGACTGGCCTCGCTGCTCCAGCGCTCGTCCGCTTGCCCGGGATCCAACGAGAAAGGCGCGCACCCTCCCCCGCGCTTGGCGGCCCGATCGTGAGCGAGCTTGTTGATCATGAAGTTGCGAACGGCGACGCGGAGAAACGACCTGAAGCGGCCGGCATCGGGAGAAAGCAGACCCAGATCCCGTTTTTCGATCAACCTCGCGAAGAACGCCTGAACGATGTCCTCCGCCTCGTCGGCTTGCAGTCCGCTGCGGCGAACGAAGGCGTAGAGCGGATACCAGTAATCCTTGCATAGCAACTCCAGCGCCTGTCTGGCTTGCTGATCTTCGCCTTGGGCGGCTCGCACAATGCTCCAGCGCGTGGTGAGGAAGCGATGGTCGTCACTCATTCTTACTGAAGGGTACGCTTTGATGCAGGATGCCGAAAGTTGCCCTAGGATGCCGGGATGCGCAGCTTGTGGCTGATGGTTTTCCTGGCGTCGTGCTCAGGCCCTTCTCAGACGCCGAAGGAAGGCCGCTCCGAGGCTTCCGAGGGAGCGCTCCAGCAGATCGCCTGGCACGAACAGCGACTCGCCAGACTTCGGGCTGAGGATGGATGGCTGACTCTGGTCGGACTCGACTTCCTCGAGGACGGTACGCACACCGTGGGCTCGGGAGAAGGCGTTCGCCTGCGTTACGCGCGCTGCAGTCGGCCTGTCATCGGCCGTTTTGAGGTCCGTGGAACGGAGGTGCGCTTTCACCGCGAAGCGGACTCCGAGGTCAGCATCGAAAACGGCACCGAAGGCGAGCCGCTGATGCCGGACTCTCAGGGGAGTGCCGCCGTGGTTCGCGAAGGCTCCGTCTCCTTCGCGCTGGTTCGCAGAAATGCCCGCCTCGCTCTGCGCGTACGCGACAACAACAGCCCGATTCGCACGCGGTTCCGCGGCATCGCGTTGTTCCCTTACGATCCGAGCTGGCGAGTTCCGGCACGCTGGATTCCAGCGATGCCAGGTCAGAGCATCGCGATCACGAACGTCACGGGATTCACCGAGAAGCAGCCCTTGGCCGGATATCTCGAATTCGAACGCGAAGGCCGAATTGCGCGCTTGGTGGCCACTCCTGAGTCCTCGAACCGCGTTTCGATCATTTTCGGGGACGCCAGCAATGCCTCCCTGACCTATGGTGGTGGCCGATTCCTTTCCGTGGAACTCGGCAACGACGCTCAGACTCAGCTGGACTTCAATCAGGCGTACAACCCGCCCTGCAGCTTCACCCACTTCGCCACCTGCCCGCTCCCGCCTTCGGAGAATTGCCTCCCCTTCGCCGTTCCGGCGGGCGAACGCCGCTATCAGTGACGGAAGTGGCGCACCCCGCTGAAAACCATCGCGGCCCCGCGCTCGTCGCAGGCGGCGATCGTCTCCGGATCCTTGACTGAACCTCCGGGCTGCAGAATCGCGGTGACCCCGGCCTCGATCGCGGTGATCACGCCGTCGGGGAACGGAAAAAAGGCATCTGAGCCGAGCACCGCGCCGCGGCACTCGCCTCCGGCCTTGCGGACGGCCAGCATCACCGAGTCCACGCGGCTCATCTGCCCGGCGCCGACACCCAGCACGCGCGTGCCTTTGGCAATGACGATCGCGTTGGATTTGACGTGCTTGGTGACCTTGTTGGCGAAGGTCAGCCCAGCAAGTTCCTCGGCGGTCGGCGCGCGGCGCGTGACGCACTTCGCCGCGTTGGCGTCGACCGCTTCCAGATCGCGGCCCTGCAGCAGGAAGCCCCCGACGAGCTTCTTGACCTCGATGTCGCGCGGATCGCGGCAATCGGGACCGAAGGAATCGCACTCCAGCAGGCGCACATTCTTGCCCCACTTGGGCTTTTCCACGAGCAGACGCAGCGCGACTTCATCGAAGGAAGGCGCGATGATCGCCTCGACGAAGCGGTTGCCGCTGACGAGATATTCAGCGCTCGCCAGGTCCAGAGGACGCGTGAAGGCCAGAACGGATCCAAAGGCAGAGAGCGGATCGCCGGCCCAGGCCTGCTCCAGAGCCAGGGCGATGCCTGTGGCACTGGCGGCGCCGCAGGGGTTGTTGTGCTTGATGACACACACGAAGGGCTCGCGGAATTCCTTGGCCAGTGCGAGCGCGGCGTCTAGGTCGACGAGGTTGTTGTACGAGAGTTGCTTGCCGTTGAGCACCTTGGAACTGGCGACGCTCGGCTCGGTGCAGCCGCTCTGGCGGTAGACAGCGGCCGTCTGGTGCGGATTTTCCCCGTAACGCAGATCCTCCAGCTTGGTGCCGGCCAGCGCGAAGCTCTGCGGGTAAGAGCTCTTGGCCTTGCCGTCGCGCAATTCCGCATCGAACAGCCAGCGCGAGATCGCGGCGTCGTAGCGCGCGGTCAGCCCAAAGGCCTTGACGGCGAGCTCGCGGCGGAAGTCGTCGGAAAGCGCGCCGCCATGGTGCTCCATCTCCTCGATCACGCGGCTGTAGTCCGCGGGATCCGTCACGATGCCGACATGGCGGTGATTCTTGGCTGCCGAGCGCACCATCGAGGGTCCGCCGATGTCGATGTTCTCGATGGCGTGCTCGCGCGTGCAGCCGGCCTTCGCGACGGTGGCTTCGAAGGGATACAGGTTGACGCACACAAGATCGATGCCAGCGATGTGGTGCTCCTGCATCGAGGCGATGTGCTTCGCATCCTCGCGCAGCGCCAGAATCCCCCCGTGAATCTTGGGGTGCAGCGTCTTGACGCGGCCGTCCATCATTTCAGGGAATCCGGTGTGCTCGCTGACTTCCTTGACGGGAATGCCCGCCTTGCGGAGCGCGGCGTAGGTGCCGCCTGTCGAGAGCAGCTCGACGCCCAGATGTGCGAGCGTGCGAGCGAAGTTCTCGATGCCAGACTTGTCGGAGACGCTGATCAGTGCGCGCTGGATGCGATGGGACATGGTTGTCCCGCGCATCCTAGCGATTATTGATGTGCCGTTCGAGCAGCGCCTTGAGGCTTGCGGGCGCGACTACACCCGAGGTTCCCGCGAGGAAATTTCCGTGTGCGTCCGCGAGGATCACGAACGGCAGCATGTAGGCGTCCTCGATCTGCCCGGCGAGCGCCATGACCTCGTCCTCGCACTCGTCGCAGTCGGAGGCCAGCGCCACGAAATGCTGCTGGAGCAGCGGCGCTACGTCGGGTCTGGGGATCACGATCTCCACCAAACTGCGGCACTGGCTGCACTGCTCGCGCCCGAACTCGATGAAAATCAGCTGGTTGGCTGCCTTGGCGAGCTGCAGCGCATCTTGATAGCGCGTCTGCCACTGCAGCGTTCCACGGTCGTTGAAGTGCGGGTGCGGACGCAGGTTGCCCATGTTCAGGTCTTTCGAATCTTGCTGCTCGTCTTGCGCAGGTACTCGGTGATGAACTGGTCGAGGTCGCCATCTAGAACCGCCTGAATGTTGCCGCTTTCGACGTCCGTGCGGTGGTCCTTCACCATCTGATAGGGGTGCATGACGTACGAACGGATCTGGCTGCCGAAACTGACGTCGCTCTTGGCGCCATACTGCGCGCTGAACTCCGCGTCGCGCTTCTGCTCTTCGATCTGAAGCAGCTTCGCCTGCAGCAGCTTGAACGCCATTTCCTTGTTTTTCAGCTGACTCCGCTGGCTCTGGCAGCGGATGATGATGCCGCTGGGGAGGTGGCGCAGGCGGACGGCAGTCTCGACCTTGTTGACGTTCTGGCCGCCGGCCCCGCCCGAGCGCATGGTCTCGATCTCGCAGTCGCTTTCCTTGATCTCGATCTTGATCGAGTCATCGAGCAGGGGCGTCACGTCCACCGAGGCGAAGGCCGTTTGTCGGCGAGCCTGGGCGTCGAAGGGGCTGATGCGAACGAGTCGATGAACGCCGCTCTCGGCCTTGAGATAGCCGAAGGCGTAATCGCCGATGATTTCGAGCGTCGCGGAGCGGATTCCGCCTTCGGGCTCATCTTGGCGCTCCACTTCGTTGACCTGAAAACCTTTGCGCTCGGCCCAGCGGGCGTACATGCGGTACAGCATGCCGGCCCAGTCGCAGGCATCGACGCCGCCGGCGCCGGGTGCGAACTGCACGAATGCTCCGCAGTGATCCTGAGGTCCGCCGAGCATCACACGGAAGTCGAGCTTGCGGATGCCCTCCTCGATCAGAGGCAAGAGCGGCTCCATCTCCGGGAGCACCAGCTCAGGGCCATCCGACCGCGCCATTTCCTCGAGGATGTGGAATTCCTCGAACCGGGCTTCGAGCGTCCGGATCGGATCCACCACTCCGCGGATCGTCTTGAGTTCCGTGACGACCGTCTGTGCCTTGCCTGAGTTGGTCCAGAAATCCGGAGCTTCCTGAAGCTCCTCGATCTCCTTCACTCGACGGGCGCGTGCGGAGTAGTCAAAGACTCTCCTTGAGCTGCTGGAAGCGTGCTTCTAGCTCGTGCACGCGGTCGGTGTTGTCCTTCAGAGATGCCATGAGGGCGAACAGTATAGGTTGTTCGCGCGGAGCCTTGAAGCGCGAGCTGGCGGAAGGCAAAAGAGTGGAGCTGGCCAACCGGGGTGGGTTGTCAAACAAGGTGCAAGTCGCCCAGGCTGGAACGCCAGTAGGCATTGTCCGCGGCCCTCGGGGGCTGCGGACGCCAGCTCCGCCCCTGTTTTCGACCAGCGGGCCGGGTTGACCATGAGCGGAATCGCGTTCGGAAAACTCTTCCCGGCCAGCACTATCTAGGGCGCAGTTCCAACAGCAGTTCCCGCAACTCGGGATCCTCGCGGTCGAGCAGACCCTCGCTGGCGACAAGCCGCTCGAGCGTGGCGCGATCCTTCGGCACTAGCGCCGAGAGCACTTCGCAGCCCGTCGGCGTCACGATCACGACATCTTCGATGCGGATGCCAATCCCCGTCGAACGTTCGTACAAGCCGGGCTCCACCGTGAAGACCACGCCCGGCTCCACCGGCTTCGAGCCGTCACCTACGTCGTGGACCTCCAACCCCACATAGTGGCAGGTGCCGTGGGTCAAAAGCTGCTCGAGACCGCGCTTGCGCAGCACTTCCCGGCAGGCTTGCTCGACTTGACGCATGGTCACGCCGGGCTTGACCGCCGCGATGCCAGCTTCCTGCGCTTCCAGCACCGCGTCGTAAAGCTCCGCCATGCGCGGCGTGAAGCGCCCGTCGACCGGCCAGGAGCGGGTGATGTCGGAGAGGTAGTGCTCGTACTCCGGCGCATAGTCGATCAGCAGCATCTCACCCGCCTGCATGCGGCGCGAAACCGCCGAGTAGTGCAGGATCAGTGCGTTGGGTCCGGCGCCGATGATGGCCTGATAGGCTGCGCCTGCGGATCCCTCGCGGCGATGCACGAAGCTCATCAAGGCGTCGAGCTGCCACTCGCCCAAGCCGGGCCTGCTCGATCGGATGGCTTCGATCATCGCCAGCGATCCGATTTCGGAGGCGCGCCGCAGCACTTGGATTTCTTCCGGCTGCTTGATGCGTCGCAACTTGGAGAGTTCGCGCGAGAGGTCGCGCACCTCGACCTTGAATTTTTCCTTGAGGTTGGTGGCGAGCGCCTCCTCTCGGCTGGCGCGTCCATCGAGCGGATCCGCCGCCTGTCGTCGATCCGCGGGAATGGCCCGGTCGTGGCAGCCGGAGAGCTCAATGTGCGGCTGTTTCGAGATCCAGACCAGCGAACCCTCTTCGGTGCGCTCATCCAGAAAAGCCATTAGCTCGTCGATCGGTCGGATCTCGGTGAAGCCGCTCAGCTCGGGAACCCAGGCATCGTCTGCATCCCAGATCTCTCCATCCCACGCTTCCAGACCGGCATTGCGCTTCGGCAGGAACAGCAGCTCGCGCTTGCGATCGAGATCCATCACAAGCGCAGCACCCGGACTCTCGATGCCCGTCAAATACCAGAAGGCCTTGTCCTGATGGAAACGGGTGTAGCCGCGCGTGGGATCCAAGCCGCGCATGAGGACCATGCCTTTTTCGAGCGCTGCGGCCAGCGCCGCTCTGCGCCCGCCGTGGAACTCCCGGCCGAGCCCGCAGCGCATGTCGGGAGGCACGCGGCCGGCCTCCTGAGCAGCCATGGACAGCGCCACATGCAGAAACAGGGCCGTTATCATGACTCAAAAGTCCCCTTGATGAGCCTGCGGCCCTCGCGTAGATGCCAGACGCCGCGTGCCATCACGTCGCGCACGGAACCTGACGCGTCGAGCACGACGAGATCGGCGTCAGCACCTTCGCGCAAATGTCCCTTGTTGGCCAGCCGCAGCAACCGCGCCGGATTGGAGGTGATGAAGGGCAGCACCGTTTCGAGGAGATGACCGCGCAGCAGCAGTTCCCGAAGCGTTTGGCCCAGCATGTCCGGAGCGCCCACGTCCATATGCGTCACACGACCGTCCGCATCGAAGACCGGCAGGCATCCGCCGCCATCGGAACTGATCGTGAAGCGCTCGGGCGCGATGCCTGTTTCCAGAAATCGCTCGCAGGCGTCTTCCGCGCTCCATGCGTCTTCGCCTTTCGCGACAGGGTAAGCGGTGACGTCGATCGTCACGCCGCGCCTGGCGACATCCAGTGCTTCATCGAACAGCCGGCGCCTGCGGTTGACGTGCGTCGGATGAAACACGCGGGGGGGAAGCTCGCTCCTTTCCAGAGCCTGGCGCACCAGTTCCAGGCCGCGCGGCCCATCGCCGAGGTGCAGGTGCAGAACACCGGCCTTGCCCGTCATCAGTCCGGCGACATGGGCGTCGGCGGCGAGACGTAGAAACTCGTCCAGACTTGGCTGGCTCGACCGATGGTCGCTGATCGCGACTTCACCGATTCCAACGCACCGTTCTAGATGCACGATGTCGCCGCGCACGGAGCCAGTGAGAGTCGTCGGGGGCAGGTGGTAGCCACCCGTCCAGATCCACGCCGAGAGGCCCTCCTCCTCCAGTCCGCGCGCCCGGGCCAGCAGTTCGGCCGTGCTGCGCGTGGTGTCGTCGGTTCCGAGCAGGCCGACCACGCTGGTGACCCCGCTCTGCGTGTATCGGGAGAGAGGCAAGGCAGGAACCTTGCTGCGAGCGCCACTTTCACCACCCCCGCCGGTGATGTGGACGTGAGTGTCGACGAAACCGGGCACGACGCGACGGCCGCCACAGTCGAGGTGCTCGATCTGCCACTCGGGCGGCAGTTCGAACGAGGCCTTGAGCACGCGAAGCAGTTTGCCGCCGCCGATCAACAGCGCGCGCTGGCCCACACGCTCTGGCGCATACAAGTCGAGATTGTGCAGCAGAAACATCCCCCAGAAGGATACTGCTCCCCGAGCGGGGACAGTATCGATATTGGGAATCGGATTTTCCGCGCGAGCGTGAGACGGCGGTCCCGTCTCCATAGGTGCCGGGGCGCATGTTTCCCCCCGGCCCTGGAGACACCGATGCAGAAGTTCATCCCGCCGCATTGCCCCTATCCCGCCTGCCCCCAAAGCCCTTTTCTGTACCGCCGCCGCGGCTACTACAAGCGACTGTGCGCCACAGAGCGCATCCCGCGCTTTCAGTGCCTCACTTGCGGACGGCGCTTTTCCTCCCAGACTTTCCGCAACGACTACCGCCACCACAAGCCCGACCTCAACCTCGGGATCGTCGATCAGCTGATCTCGAAGGTCTCGCAGCGCCAGATCGCTCGCAACCTCGGCTGCAACCCCAAGACCGTCGCTCGCCGAATCCCGCTCTTCGGCCAGCACTTTCAGCAAGCCCACGAGCGCGTGCTCGCAAAGAGTGAGAAGCTCCTCGGTCGCAACGGACACCTCGTCTTCGATGAGCTCGAGACCTTCGAGCAGAACCGCATCGAAAAGCCGGTCACCATGGCGGTCCTGGTCGAGGCGCGCACCGGCTTCATCGTCCATGGCGAGGCCGGGACGCTGCCCTCGCGCGACAAGCAGCGCGGCGATCCCACGCGGGTCAGTCAGTCGCGCGAGGTCGTGACGCGCTGCATGGAGGTGCTGGCGCGCCACCGCGACCCCAAGTCGCTGCTGGTGGTGGTCAGCGACCTCAAGACCACCTACCCCTCGATCGTCCACAAGACTCTTCGTGACCACGTCGTCCACGTCCAGGTCTCCAGCAAGCTCGCCCGCAACACCAGGAACCCGTTGTTCCCCATCAACCACC
>JBIKMH010000065.1:0-8714 GCA_044359355.1 Planctomycetota bacterium
CTCGACACGGCAAGCCACAAGAGCCGTCCAGTCATTCGACTTCGACCCGTCGAACCCCAACGTGATCCTGTCGCCCTTAACCAAACGGGCTTCGGTGTCAGAGATTGCATCCCACTCATAGGGTGCGATCCAAGAGTCCTCGGATGCGTTGACCTGATTCAAAAACTTTCTGCGAGACTCGGTGACCGGGTTGCGAACATCCAGAACCGATTCGATGATCGAATCGACCGGAAGCCACACCGAATCACCACGGGCTATCTCAATACCCTCACGAAGCTTCGCCAACCCTGCGGCATACCCTTCCGGGTCTTCCCGCTCAGACGGTATCTCCGACACAGGGGTGTCAGCGGGTGCTTCGAGTGCGTCGTACAGGGTGCCGACATCGACAGCCTGACCTGACTGGACCGCCTGCCAAGCGTCATAGTCCCGTTCGGCAACGGAGTCATCACCGGGGATGTGGGCGTTGCAGATCGACAGGATGCGGGCACCGGGGATCTTCGTGACGTTGCCCTCGATGACACCGGCGAGTTCATGCCCGTCATTGGAGTCCACCCACCACTGGGTTTCGTTACGGATCACCAGGGTGGGGCGGTTCCCCTCCATCGAGTGCGGGGAGGATGTGACAGCTTCGATCCTGCCGCCCGCCGCACTGTAAATGATGGTCTTGTTGACCTCAAGGCTGTAGTCCTCTTTCAACTGTGAGGACACCATCACCGGGAACAAACTCATTGTGTTCTTGGTTTGTTCCTGGGACACCGCGACGATCTGAATCCACGCGGCGTGCCTAGGCTTACCCACAACCTCTGTGCCTGCGAAATGGCTGAAAGCTACTGGGCCGCACAACTCCACCAGCGACAACGCAGCCGCTAACGGGTCTTTACCGTGCCCCTTCATGCGCCTGAACACACCGTTGCGGTGGTAGTAACGCCCCTCGTTATCAACGGCGTACCACCACAACACCCAGCGGGCTTGCTCCAAAGTGGGCAGGAAAGCCTCGCCGGCGTTCTCCCCACCGGGAGTCTTAACGTACTGAGCCCACCAATTCAACACACCCCAACCAAGGGTGCGCTCGGGCAGATGCCATGCCCCGTCAACGGTTTTGCGCCAGGTGGGGCCGATCACATGCGGTGGTGCCGGGAGTAGTTCTGTTTCGCCCACTCCCGATACCTCCTCATCGTTTAACTCTGGAACGGCAATACAGCACGTTCGACCAATGGAACCTGTATGTGGAATGACCGTTGGACAGCACCATGTGATCCCCGACTAACTCCAACTCGCCAACCAAAGTGACTGACTCACCGTTGTTCAACAGCACGGTGTGTTCCATGTCATTGGTTCATGGACAGGTACACACCAACCGCAATCACGGCGACCACAAGCAGCAACAAAACCGTCGACTCACCCATTGCGGACCTGCATCCGCATCACATACGACATCCCGGTCTGAATGACGGTCTTGAGCATCATCACTCCCACAAGGGTCCACAGTTCTTTGTCGAACAGGTCAGCGTCGGGGCCGATAAGCGTTGCGCCGGCAGCCAACGCCGCGAAACCGATATCGACCGCCGCACCCTGAATGAACGTGCGCGTGGTGACCACGCCACCGGAGAACGATTCCTCTAGGTGTTCGACTTGATCCTCAAGCTGGTCGGTTTTTTTATCGACGGCTTTCTGGATCGCTTTCTGCGTGTTCGCCACCATCTGCTGCTTGTTCTGCTGAACAGCGGTGTTCACAGCCTCTTTGATGATTGAGTTCAGATCAAACGCCGGGGCCGCAGGCGGCGGCGGTGGGGGTGGCGGTTGGTACTGAGGCACGGGGGCGTGGCTGTAGGTGTAACCCGGTGCCTGCACAACGTCGTACTGCATCTGCGGGGGTGCCGGGGGTGCCACCGGTCCGGGTGGCTGCGGGGCGGGCCGTGGGGGTGGCGGGCCTGGTTGGCTCTCCCACGGCATCAAGGTAATTCCTCCTAGAAACTGTTACGAGTTTCCTCATAAATCGTGCGGGCATCCACACCCGCACGCATCGCAATCTCAAACACCAAACGCTGAGTCAACAAACCTTCAGCCCGGATGTTCAACAAAGCGCCCTCGACGTTCTCCGGTTGGGAGTGGTGCCTGGGCAGCCCGGTCAGCGGAGTAGACGCGCTAGGTGCGGGTACAGCCACTGCGGGGGGAGCGGCCACATCAGGTTCTCCTCTAGGAACAAACTGATCCGCAACCTGAATGGCTTTGTGGTATCGCTGAACCCGATCATCGAACCCGTGCAATCCACCGTTAATGAGGCGGCACACCTGTTCATGGTCTTCACGATCCGCAGCATCATTGATCTGCGTACCCCTCGCAACCGTCCAATACCAAGCAGTGCCAAGGAACGCGAACGTGTCCCCACCCAACTCCTGCGGGTTATCCACAAAATAGGTTGGGGTAGGGACGTAGTTGTGTTTGTACGCCCACTCACTGACCTGTCGATGGTTTTCCCGACCGGTGATCTGGATAGGTCCGTGACCTTTGTAGCGCATACCGTCACCAGGCTGGATGTTGCCAAGATCAGCGCGACCCTCATACGCGGACCCATCAGCAATCTCCTCCATGTAACGAAGACCAGCCGACTCATGCCCAATCTGGGCGAACCACTGTGCGACACGGCGCGGGTTCGTACATTCCGACTGCCGCAACGCATCTTTCACCGCCGGCACCAAAGCCCGGTACCGGTCAATGCCCAACGAACCACCCATCGCAATGGACAAAGCCTCAGCTTCATCCAGAGCGGCGGCAGGCCCAGGCAGGACCGGGACACCCGCAGGCTCGGCGTGACCGTAGACGTACCCCTTCGGGGGGATCAGGGTGGCGCACTGGTCATGCGTGATCCAATACACGGTCGGGTTGAATCCGCTGTCCACGATCAGCATGTGCTTCGTGCCGTTATCGTCCTCAGCCACCCCAAAACAGGTGACGTAGTGATAGACGGTTCCCCCACCGTAGGAGGGGTTGCGAACCTGACCGTCAATCGGGCTTGGGCGTGATGCGCGGGGGTAGTTCGACATCGGTGCGACGAAGTTCATCAAACACGGTGCCCCAGCATGAACGATGCTGCCGAACACGTCATCCCACAGCTTCTGCTTCTCATGCGGGAGCGCCGGATCGTGCGCCATCTCCTGCAAACGCCAATCCATGTGATGCGCCCGCTGCTGCAACACATCCCGAATCTGGCCGATCCAGTCCGTACCATTTTCGGTGGTGCGGCAGGCCATAGCGAGTTCCCATTCATCAGCCGGGATACCCAGCGAAATGAGGATGTTCTCAGCACTACCCGGACCACAATGGAAGATAGTTTGTTGCCCGATCACGTCCAGTGGTGGGAGGTTCAGAACCTTCTCGAACGCCACTAGCTGTCGTCCTCGTCTACGCCCTCAGGCTCGACAGTGCCCTGGTGCAGCACATCCCAACCCACAAGGCTGGTTTCGACCCACGAACGGTCATCCTTGGACGAGACACGCCAATACACTTCGGTGTACTGGCGGACCCGCACCGCAACATCCCCGGTTGCCGGGTTGCGGACGACCTGCCCGACAGGCGGGTCTGCGGTGGCCTCAGCCAACGCCTCCATCACTTTCGGTAGGTCCGCTTTGGTGAAACCGGCTGCGACTACAGCGGCTTCAAGTTCCTTCTTGGTTGCCATACATTTTCTCCTAGTTACCAAGTGGTGAGGTCGGTTCTACGCCACTGATTTGCGGCCACGCAGACGTACAGGAACCCGCCGTCGGATGCCATTTGACCGGAGACTCCAGGCGACGACGAGGTGGATGGGGCGGCAACCCAGGATAAGGCGGTGCTGGGTAGCTGGCTGGCGGGCATCCGACCGTTGGAGTCAAGGCTGGCATACCCATCCGCCACACCTTTGCGGGCGGTGGATTCAGCACCCATCACGTCAGCGACGACGTGACCGTGGCCCTTCAGTTCGACCTGCACCCCACGCTGCTGAATCACTCCAGCCCCCGCCGGGGTGACGTTGACGTTGACATCAGGGTCGGTTCCGGCCACACCCAACGTGACATCTTCGCCGGTAGCTGACCCTCGGGTAAACAGGAAATTGATGCCACCCGCAACGGGATCGACTACAAAGCCAATCCCACCGTCGTTCCGAAACTTGATGTCGCCGGAACCCTTGCCGAACACGTTAACGTCTATGTTGGGGCTTGTCCCCTCCGCCCTTAACTGAGCGCCACCAGTGCCGTTGGCTATCCGCAAGTAATCCACGGCACCCGCAACAGGGTCCAGCAACAAAATCGGGGCACCGTTAGTGTCCAGAAGCCTGTCAACCCTCGGGGAGTTCAGGGTTTTCCGCGTGATGGTCTGCGGAGCCGTCGCTGTGACCGCCGTGTCACCAAACGACGTAACACCCCTAGAGGACACGTTGTTCACCGCACCAGTCGGGACAGCGGACTGCCACGCCGGACCCCGGCTGTAGGTGAGCATGTTCAGCCCGACAGTCGCATTGCCGCCGTAACCCCTGGAAAGTTCGTACACCTTGAACCCGCCAAAAGCGGTGCCCTTACGAACCCACAACTCCATATCCGTGCCGAACCCACCGGAAACCGCTTTGAACGAGTCAGCAGCGATAAACCCTCCACCACCACCCTCAGCGATGATGTCCACACCCACAACAGGGTCGCTTCCTGATGCCCCGACAGCGAAAGACACCGACACCAAAGCGGTGTCATGGGCGGTGACACCGAAACCCACCACAGCCAAAACAAGCTTCAGGTTCGTGAAAGTGTTAGTGCCGGTGTTCGCGGTGGCGATCTTCGCCCACGTATTCGCACCGTCCTCCGCGCCCGCAGCACCCGCCTTAGTGGTACACACCAGGGCCGCTTCGCCACCCGACTTCAACACCGGGGACGCCGGAAGCAACTTGCGGACACCCGCAGCCAACCCCGGCCTAGCACCCGCCGTCACCGACAACGGTGAACTGCCCTGAACGAACCCGGTGTTATCCCACACACCGTAAAGGCGGGCAGGGTCAGCGGTGCCCTGATCGGCCAGCGCCCACACCAACGAACCCAGCACACCGGGGCGGGCGTGGATCGGCTCAATAGACGCATACCGGGCGGTCTGCTGCTGCACCGTCATCGTCTGATCGCAGCCGAACTCACCCACCAACAAAGGCTTACCGAAAAACTCCAGATACGCCCCAATATGGGCCGGTGTGATCCCATCCTCATAGATGTGCAAGTCGATGAAGTCCGCACCGGCAGGGTCCGCGTTGACCTGATAGTTCAAGGTCTGAACACCCGCCCAGAAGTTCACCGACGTTCCCGCAAACGCCACGGTGGACATAGTTAGCGGGACGTTGCTCACCGCCCGAACATCTCTCATCGCCGCCAACACATCAGCGGCAGTCAGCGGCACACCGTCGTACTCCCAGACCACCGTCCCATCAGCTACAGAAGCGGCGGTGCCAGTCGGCCCACCAGATGCCGCCGACGTACCCGCAGTCACACACTTGTAGGCGTTGCCACCGTTGGTGACGTAGTTGCCCACCGCATACGCTCGGGAACCCGCCCACGGCACTGCGGAGCCGCGATAACTGTCGCCTTCTTGGAACAAATCGAAGCCGATCACGTTGCTGTAATTGGACAGCATCGCCGCAGTTGTTTTCAAAGACTCCAGAACAACCGGATTGCGGAAATTGCCGAAAGCAACAGCGTCGAAGTCCCCTGCGGTCATCAGCGCGGGATACAGCCACAAACCGTTCTCACCGCAATACTCCACCAACTGCTTCCAGCGGGAGTCGTACACAGCTTGGGTGATCGGGGCTAGGTCATCCTCGCGGACGTACTTCCACACCACCGTCCCATCAGTGATCGACGCACCCGTCCCAGAAGGGCCGGTGCCCGACGCGGCGGTCGTACCCGCCTGGGTGACCATGTAAACCCGGCCACCGTTACGAATCAGATAATCCACCTCAAACGCGGCACTCGGACCCCACGTGTACCCCAGGTTTATCGACGGCTGAAAGATGACCCTCGGCCCGCCGATCACACGAATCGTGTTGAACCCCAACTTGACCGCACGATCAACCTGCGGCTTAACCCAGTTATCCCAATCCCACTCAGACCAAAAATGATCCCACTGGTGGTACGTCTTTGTGGTGATGTTCCCGCCGCGAATCTTCGACCCCAGAAGTGATGACCGGGAACCAGCCAGAAGGGTTCCAATCGCGGAACGCGCCGCACGATCATCCTGCGCCGTCACAACGGCACGCCCAACCTCCGTGGAATCCACAATGGACTCCGCTACAACATCCGGCAGATTCCCAGCAGGGACCAAACCTTGAGCGTCCAGAACCGGGAACCCACCAGGCACACCCTCGGGCACGTCTGGGATAGCAGCCCACGACGAAGGACCAGGATCGCCCTTCTCACCGGGAGCGCCGTCGACACCATCCCGGCCTGGGGCACCATCACTGCCCGGTGCGCCGTCTACACCGTCACGGCCATCCGCGCCGGGGCTGCCGTCAACACCATCCCGGCCTGGAGCGCCATCAACGCCGTCCCTGCCCGGAACACCAGGATCACCCTTGTCGCCCTTAGGGCCAGGAACAGCAACCCCACCCGAACCATCACCAGGATCGCCCTTATCGCCCTTCGGGCCGCGAGGACCAGGAACCCCAACCACCAACCCACCAGCAGACACACCACCGCACGAAGACGTAACACCGCAACCGCAAGACATCTACTTCTCCACCTTCACATAGCCCCGCGCCCAAGCAATCCCACCGGCAGGCTCACCCTCCGGTAAAAACACCAACTGCCACCGGGCGCGAGCAGCCACCAAATCAGCCCGCTCAGACTCAACCTTGATAGAAGCCAACCCGCCGTCGACCTCAAAAAACCATTGCTCACCATCAGCGAACTCAAAAAACAATTCCCCCGCAGGGAACTCCTGCGGAACCCCGCACGGGTCAACCAAACCGATATTCCAAATGAAATCCCGGCCACGGGTCAGATACATCACCGTTTCGTGCAGAGAAGTACCCACCGACTGCGGCATCTCAACCTCCAAAAAGAAAAATTGCAAAGGGTAAACCACAAAGCGTCTACCGCTTTGCAATAGCACTGGCGGCAGGACTCGAACCTGCAACACACGGCTTTGGAAACCGTCGCTCTACCAATTGAGCTACGCCAATACGTCCCGTAACGCCGGGACTAACTACTTGTCGTCTTCGCCCTCGACAGGCTCATCGACAACCTCAACGTCACCCTCGACAACCTCGTCCTCGAACTCCACATCAAGGCCCTCGTACTCAACATCGACCTCAGCCTCAACCGCCGCATCCGGCACAATCGCATCCAACGCATCCGCAATCGCCACCAAACCCGACAGATCAACCTCTTCCTTCACCCCGGCAAGCTCAACCTGGGCCTGAACCTCAGAGAGGCGGCTAAGGATTTCATCGCGCACCTTGCCAAGCTGACCCACAACCGCGTCAACAACACTTTGCACCTCTGACATGACATCCTTTCCAATTCGTATTCCAAACCAAGTAACCGCTGACACCATTGCCAGCGGGAAAAGCACATAAACGAACACCCAAGAAAAATCCACCGGTAACCCTTCAGAATTAGAAGCCGGGGGAGGGGGAGCAAACCAACAAGGCCACACAAACCCCGCGAGCTACAACCCCTCTACCCCGGCTGATTTACCTACCCCTGCTCAAGCCGACGCCGAAACATGTCAGCGATATCCAGCACGTCCGCACCCGGACCATTAGAACGCTCAACCTCAATACGCAGCCGGCGGCGGGAACCCTCCGAAACCAGAAGCTCACTCAACATGGACTGAACCACAGAGAGAGTCTGGCCCGAAGGCCGGGACGATTTGAGAAGCTGGTCACAAAAGTGCAGGCAAAAACGGGCATAAGCCCAATCGCTTGCCTCGAAAAAACGTGCCTGAGCGGACTCCTGCATAGATAGGTAAAGATCAACAGTCACCGGATGCGCGTCAGGCATACACAAACCCGGAACAGCAACAACACCAATAGCCTGAACCTTCTCAGTAGGAACATCCGGCTTATTCCGGCGAATCCTCTGATCGTCACGCTTACCAATCGGACCACGAGTGCCCACAATCACCCTCCTGGGGCTAAAGCAAGCCCCAGGCCTGCATCACATTTCATCCAAATCGAACAACATCTTCAAAGCGTCATCACGCATCCGAAGATCCTCAACAAGACGCTCGATAACCTCCTGCTGGCGTGCCAACAGGAACACCGAAACCGCCATATTCACCGCACCCGCACCAAGCGGCTGCTGCTTAGCTTCCGCAACAAAAGCACCGGCAAGATCCGACAGATACTCCTCCGGTGGGCCGGTGTGAGCCGCTATCTGCCGGCGAGCCATACCGATCATCTGATCCATAGCAGCGAAACTCGACTCAAACACTTCCTGTTCTCCCCGGATGTTTCAGTTGCGGACGTTTCCTACGAGCCGCCAACTCACGGCGGCGAGCATGACCCTCAGAAGAAGACTTACGGGCATGACAAGCCTTATGGATCGGACGAAGATTCGTGGCTTCGTCCGAACCCCCCAAATACCTCGGAACCACATGATCGACCTCATCAGCCCCCGGCTGATGACACACACAACACACATCGGACTTCCGCAGCACACGGCTGCGGATAGTGTTCCAGTTACGAGGTAATGGGGTTGATG
>JBIKMH010000013.1:0-95363 GCA_044359355.1 Planctomycetota bacterium
GACCAGGACCGCCATGGTGACCGGCTTTTCGATGCGGTTCTGCTCGAAGGTCTCGAGCTCATCGAAGACGAGGTGTCCGTTGCTGCCGAGGAGCTTCTCACTATTTGCGAGCACGCGCTCGTGAGCTTTCTGGAAGTGCTGACCGAAGAGCGGGATTCGGCGAGCGACGGTCTTGGGGTTGCAGCCGAGGTTGCGGGCGATCTGGCGCTGCGAGACCTTGGAGATCAGCTGATCGACGATCCCGACGTTGAGGTTGGGCTTGTGGTGGCGGTAGTCGTTGCGGAAGGTCTGCGAGGAAAAGCGCCGTCCGCAGGTGAGGCACTGAAAGCGCGGGATGCGCTCAGCACCGCACAAGCGCTTGTAGTACCCGCGGCGGCGGTAGAGAAAGGGGCTTTTGGGACAGGCAGGGTAGGGGCAGTGCGGCGGGATGAACTTCTGCATCGGTGTCTCCAGTGCCGGGGGAGAAGATGTGTCCCGGCACCCGTAGGGACGGCTCGGCCGACGGCGGCTCGCGCGGAAAATCCGCTTCCCAGTATCGATACTGTCCCCGCTCGGGGAGCAGTGTCGGCCTTGGTGCTGGGGCTCACCGCCGATCTCGGTGCCCCGTGTGGCGGGCTTCCCCCCCTCCTGGTCTCGCTGGGGGAGGAGGGGTACGGACGGCCACGGATCAAGAACTTGCGTCCGGGCCATTGACGCGCCCTCCGGGGAAGGGTATCTTCCTCGCCCCTTTACCCCAAGGCCCCCGAACGAGGCCCGGCCCTACGGCCACAGGCGCCTCTCATCAGGGTGAGTCCTTGAGGGTGAAGAAGCATTCTCATCCGAATCCAGCCAGACACCCCCCCAGCAGCACATGAAGGACAAGATCCAGATCCGCATGGAGGCCTACGACCACGAGGCGCTCGACCAGTCGTGCCTCGAGATCGTGGAAACCGCCAAGCGCACCGGCGCCCGCGTGGCCGGCCCGATCCCGCTCCCCACCCGGGTCGAGCGCTACACCGTGCTGCGCTCTCCGTTCATCGACAAGAAGTCGCGCGAGCAGTTCGAGATCCGCACCCACAAGCGGTTGATCTACATCTCGGAGCCGACCTCCCAGACGGTCGACTCGCTCTCGAGCCTCAACATGCCGGCGGGTGTCGACATCCGCATCAAGGCCTGATTTCGAAAACATCCACTGCCGCCAGCGCTCCGGATCGGGCGCGGGCCGGCAGCTCTCCCCACCGATCCAAGACAACTCGAAGTTCCCTCTCGATGCCGCGTGGCCAGGCGTTATCCGCACCTCACTGTGAGGCTGCGGCTGGTCGAACCGGCGCGGAACAAAGGTTCAAGGAATCATGACGCTGATCCTAGGACGAAAGCGCGGAATGACTCAGCTCTTCGCTGAGGACGGCACGGTCACGGGTGTGACCGTGGTCGAGGCCGGTCCGTGCGTGGTCACGCAGGTCCGCACCGCGGAGCGTGACGGTTACGACGCCGTGCAGCTGGGCTTTGGTGACAAGGCCGACAAGCGCACCGCCAAGCCGCAACTCGGCCAATTCAAGAAGGCGGGCATCGCCCCGAAGTCGTACTTGCGCGAGGAACGCCTCAGCGCACCGGCCAGCTGCAAGGTGGGGGAGACCGTCACCGCCAGCGCCTTCGCGGTCGGCCAGTACGTCGATGTCGTCGGCACCATGAAGGGCCGCGGCTTCGCCGGCACGATCAAGCGCCACGGCTTCAGCCGCGGCCCGGAAACGCACGGCTGTATGAACGTGCGCGATCCCGGTTCGATGGCCTCCAAGCGCATCGGCAAGGTCATCCGCGGCAAGCGCCTCGGCGGCCACTACGGCGCCTCGCGTCACACCTCCAAGAACCTGCTCGTCGTGCGCGTGGACGCCGAACGCAACCTGCTCTTCCTCAAGGGCTCGGTCGCCGGTCCCAACGATGGCTACCTCCAGATCTCGACGGCCAAGACGGCCCGCGTGAGAAAGGGCTGAGCGAAGTCATGAAGATCAAGAGCCTTACGGCCGGCAAGCTCGGCACCGCCGAGTTCGACACGGCACCCTTTGGCGAGAAGGTCCTGTTCCGCACCTTGAAGGATGCGGCGGACATGTACGCCAGCAACCGTCGCCAAGGCACGGTCAAGACCAAGACCCGCAGCGAAATCGCCTACTCGCGCAAGAAGCTGTGGAAGCAGAAGCACACGGGCCGGGCCCGCGCGGGTGACCGCAAGAACCCGGTCTGGCGCGGTGGTGGAACGATCTTCGGGCCGCTGCCCCGCGACTGGAGCTACGCGATGCCGATCAAGGCGCGCCGCGTGGCCCTGCGCACCGCGTTGTGCGGCAAGTTCCAAGACGGCGAGGTGGTGGTCATGGATGCTCCCAAGCTCGACAAGCCGAGCGCCAAGAGCGTGCGTGCGATCCTTGCCGCGCTGCAGAATCCCCGCCGCGTGACCTTTGTGCTCGCCGCGGCCAACGAGAACTTCCTCAAGTCGGCGCGCAACTTCCCGGGCGTTACCGTGTGCACGGCTCAGGATCTCAACGCTATGCACGTGCTGGAGGCCAACCTGATCGTCGCGGAAACCGCGGCTCTGAAGAGCGTCGCCGAGCGCGTGCAGAAGACCAAGCGAGGTGTCGCGTGACCGATATCAACCGCCTTTACACCGTGATCCAGGAGCCCTTGCTGACCGAGAAGGGCACCGATGACCGCGGCCGTCGCAACGCGTACCACTTCCGCGTGCCGATCGACGCCAACAAGGTCGAAATCCGTCAGGCCGTCGAGAAGCTGTTCAACGTCAAGGTGCTGCGCGTCAACACCCTGCGCGCGCAGCAGAAGGTGCGCCGACGCGGCTGGACCGCGGGTCTGACTCCCGCATTCAAGAAGGCCATGGTCGTCCTCAAGGACGGCGACACCATCGAGGTCATCTGAGGCACGCCGACTAGGAAACCACCATGGGCATCAAGTTTTATCGTCCCACGTCTCCAGGCCGCCGCGGCGGCAGCGTGCTCGACTACGCGGAGATCACCAAGACCGAGCCGGAAAAGAGCCTGCTCGAGTCCTACCCGCGCAATGGCGGCCGCAACAACCACGGCCACCTGACGCGCCGCCACTACGGCGGCGGCAACAAGATCAAGTACCGCAAGGTCGACTTCAAGCGCGACAAGGACGGCATTCCGGCCAAGGTCGCGGCCATCGAGTACGACCCGTGCCGCTCGGCCTTCATCGCGCTGCTGCACTACGCTGACGGCGAAAAGCGCTACATGCTGGCGCCGCTGGGCTGCGCCGTCGGACAGACGGTGATTTCCGGCGTGAACGTCGAGCCCGAAGTCGGCAATTGCATGCCGCTGGCGAACATCCCCGTCGGTCTGGAAATCCACAACATCGAGTTGTGGGCCGGCCGCGGCGGGCAGATCGTCCGCAGCGCTGGCGGTTGGGCGCAGTTGCAGGCCAAGGAAGGCGATCACGCCGTCGTGATGCTGCCCTCCTCGGAACTGCGCAAGGTGCACCTCACCTGCCGCGCCACGATCGGCCGTCTTTCGAACACCGATCACCAGAACGTCAAGCTGGGCAAGGCCGGCCGCAAGCGTCACATGGGGGTTCGTCCCTCGGTGCGCGGCACCGCGCAGAACCCTGTCGACCACCCGATGGGTGGTGGTGAAGGCCGAACGGCCGGTGGACGTCACCCGTGCTCTCCGAGCGGGGTGCTGGCAAAGGGCGGCAAGACGCGCCGCAGGAAAAATCCGACCAACTCCCTGATCCTCCGTCGCCGGAAGAAGGGATCGCACTGATCTATGGGCCGTAGCACAAAGAAGGGTCCGTTCATCGACGGCCACCTGCTCGAGAAGGTGGAGCGCGAGAACAAGGCTGGAACCCGCAATCCAATCACCACTTGGTCACGCCGCAGCACGATTCCGCCGGAATTCGTGGGCCACGTGTTCATGGTTCACAACGGCAAGGCGCACGTGAAGGTGCAGATCACCGAGGACATGGTGGGCCACAAGCTCGGGGAGTTCGCTCCCACGCGCGTGTTCCGCGGCCACACCAACAAGAAGGAAGCCTCTAAGGTCGAAGGCGGTGCCGCATGAGTTCGACGGAAAACACTCCGGAATTCGTGGCCAAGCACCGCTACGCGCGCATCACGGCCCGCAAGGCCCGTCGCATCGCCGACCTGATCCGCGGCCGGAGCGTCAACGAGGCGCTCGAAATGCTGGAGTTCGCTCCCCAGCGCGGCGCGGGCTTCTATCTCAAGGTGCTGAAGAGCGCTGTCGCCAACGCCAGCCTCAACGAGAACATCAACGTCAACCGGCTCGTGATCAGCGAGTGCAAGGCCGACGACGGCCCGCTGCTGAACAACCGCTTGCGCTTCCGCCCCGGTCCGCAAGGTCGCGCGATGCCTTTCGCCAAGCGCCTGTCGCACATCACCGTGCGCGTGCGCGAAGCGAGTGACGCAGAGCCCAGGAAGGATATGGAGGGTCGCAAGTCCTGACCGGACACGCGTAGCAACATGGGACAAAAAATCCACCCGACAGGCTTCCGCATCCCGGTCATCGAGCCCTGGCGCTCGCGCTGGTATGCCGGCAAGAAGGACTTCAAGAAGTTCCTGCTGCAGGATCGCAAGATCCGTGAGCACGTCTCCAAGGAATTCGGCTCGGCGGGCATCCCGCGGATCGAGATCGAGCGCACCTCGGAGGCCGTCAACGTGATCATCCACACCTCCAAGCCCGGCGTGCTCGTCGGCCGCAAGGGCGTGCGGGTGGACGAGCTCAAGAAGGAGCTACAGAAGATCACCGAGGGCGTCACCTGCCACCTCACGCTGCACGAAGTGAAGCGCCCTGAGCTGGAGGCGAAGCTCGTCGCCGAGACGATCTCCGAAGCTCTCGAGAAGCGCATGGCTTTCCGCCGTGCGATCAAGCGCGCGATCCAGACCACGATTCAGGCCGGCGCCAAGGGCGTCAAGGTCGAACTCAACGGCCGTCTGGGCGGCGCGGAAATGGCGCGTCAGGCCAAGGAGCGCGAAGGTCGCGTTCCGCTCTCCACGCTTCAAGCCAACGTGGAATACGGCACGGCCACCGCCAAGACGACCTACGGCACCCTGGGTGTCAAGGTCTGGATCTACAAGGGCGACATCGAGCGCGGCAAGATGATCGACTTCCGCGCCTCGAGCGGCAGTGGCCCGCGCACCCCGCGTCCGCCGCGTCGCGAGCGCCCGGCCCCGAGCGCCCCCGATGCGACCCAAGCCAAGCCCGCGACGGGCGTGAAGGAGTCCTGATATGTCTTTGATGCCCAAGCGGACGAAATTCCGCAAGGTCCACCGAGGCCGCATGGCCGGCCTCGCTACGCGCGGAAACCGCGTGGAGTTCGGTGATTACGGCCTGATGTCGATGGACTACTGCTGGCTGACCGCGCGTCAGCTGGAAGCCGGTCGTATCGCCGCTAGCCGCGCCACCGGCGGCGAAGCCCGCATCTTCATCCGCGTCTTCCCGCACAAGCCGATCAGCGCCAAGCCGGCGGAAGTGCGCATGGGAACCGGCAAGGGTGACGTCGAGTACTGGGCCTGCGAAATCAAGCCCGGCACCGTGCTCTACGAACTCGGCGGCATCAACGAAGACAAGGCCAAGACCGCCTTCAAGCGCGTCGCCCACAAGCTGCCCATCAAGGTCAAGATGGTGAAGCGCCTGCCCACCACCTGATCGGAAGCGAGGAACCCCATCGATGAAGATCCAAGAGATCCGCGGCAAGACCGACTTCGAGCTGACGAACGAGTGCAAGAAACTCGCCCGCGAGCTGTTCGACATGCGTTTCCGCGCGCCCACCCAGGGCCTGCAGAATTCCGCGCACATGACCCAATCGCGCCGCACGCTGGCGCGCATCCAGACCATCCTCCGCGAGCGAAAGCTCGGACTTCGCGGCCAGTCCACACGCTGATCGGGAGCCACTGAAACGACTATGACAGCCACTCGTAACAACCGGCGCACCCTTGAGGGCATCGTCACCAGCGACAAGATGGCGAAGACCATCACCGTCTCGGTGAACCGCACCTACAAGCACGCCAAGTACAAGAAGATCATGCGCGAGCAGAAGAAGTATCACGCGCATGACGAGCAGGGCGAAGCCCATGTCGGCGATCGCGTCGAGATCATGTCCTGCCGCCCGATGTCCCGCCTCAAGCGCTGGCGCCTCGTGCGCGTCGTCGAGAAGGCAAGCGCGGTCAACCAGATCCAGCTTCAGGACGCGAACGGAGGTGCCTCTTGATTCAGATGCAAACCTTCCTCGATGTCGCCGACAACACCGGGGCGAAGCTTGTCCAGTGCATCAAGGTGCTGGGTGGCACGCACCGTCGCTACGCGACACTCGGTGACGTCGTCGTCGTCTCGGTCAAGAAGGCCCTGCCGACTTCCGAGATCCGCGCCGGATCGGTGGCGAAGGGCGTGATCGTCCGCGTTCGCAAGCACACGCGCCGGCCGGACGGCTCCTACGTGCGCTTCGACCACAACGCCATCGTGCTGATCGATGCCGACGGCAACCCCAAGGGCACGCGCATCTTCGGTGCCGTCGCCCGCGAGCTGCGCGAGCGCAACTACATGAAGATCATCTCGCTGGCAACGGAGGTGGTGTGATGAAGCTCAGAAAGGGCTACAACGTGATCGTGATCGCCGGAAACGACAAGGGCAAGCAAGGCGAGATCCTCGCCGTCCACACGGCGGAAAGCCGCATCACGGTGCAGGGCGTCAACTTGCGCTGGAAGCACAGGAAGCCCACCCAGAAGGAACCCAAGGGCGAGCGTATCCAGCTGGAGTGCCCGATCCACTCCAGCAACGTGATGCTCGTTGACCCCAAGACCGGCAAGGGCACGCGCAAGCGTCCCGCGAGTGCCAAGGCCTGATCGGCTGGCGCCAGAACGGAAGCAACAACATGGCTGCACGCCTCAAGCAGAAGTACCTCAAGGAAATCAAGCCGAAGCTGAAGTCTCAGTTCGGCCTGACGAACGACCTCGAGATCCCGCGCCTCACGAAGATCGTGATCAACATGGGCGTCGGTTCGGCGGTCGAGAACAAGACCCGCGTCGACGCGGCTGTCAAGAACCTTACCCAGATCTCGGGCCAGAAGCCGGTGGTGCGCAAGGCCCGCAAGGCGATTTCGACCTTCAAGCTGCGCGAGGGCATGCCGATCGGCTGCTCGGTGACGCTGCGACAGGAACGCATGTGGGAGTTCGCCGATCGCCTGATCAGCATCGTCCTGCCGCGTATCCGCGACTTCCGCGGGGTCAAGGACAAGCTCGATGGCCGCGGCAACTACTCGCTCGGCCTCTCGGAGCAGTCCGTGTTTCCCGAGATCAAGTTCGATGACATCGAGTTCCAGCAGGGCATGGACATCACCTTCGTGACGACCGCCGGCACGGACGAGCGTGGTCTCGCCCTGCTGCGCGAGCTGGGAATGCCCTTCCAGCGCAAGGAAGAAACCAAGAAGAAGAGCTAAGCAATGGCCAAGCTGACCTGGATCCTGAAGTCGCAACGTCCGCCGAAGTTTTCGACGCGGCAGTACACCCGTTGCACCATGTGCGGCCGCCAGCGCGCCGTTTACCGCAAGTTCGGCATCTGCCGCATCTGCCTGCGCGAGGCCGCCCACAAGGGCGAGATTCCCGGCATGCGCAAGGCCTCTTGGTGATCGAGGAGATCTGACCCCATGATGACCGACCCGATCGCAGACTTCTGCACTCGCCTTCGCAACGCGAACACCATCAAGCAAAAGCAGTTCACCGTCCCGGCTTCGACCGTGAAGGTGGGCATCGCCCAGGTCCTGAAGGACGAGGGCTTCATCACTGACTACCGCGTCGAGCCCAACCAGCCGCGTTCCACGCTGGTCGTTTCGCTGAAGTACGGCGAAGACGGCCAGGCGATCATCCGCCGCATCGCGCGCGTGTCCAAGCCGGGCCGCCGTGTGTACGCCGGATCGCGCGAACTGCGTCCGGTTCTGCGCGGCATGGGCATCCGCGTGATGTCCACTCCCGCCGGAATCATCTCTGATCGCGCCGCCCGCACCCAAAAGCTCGGCGGCGAGATCCTCTGCGAGGTTTACTGAGAGCCATGTCCCGTATCGGCAAGAAGATTGTCAGCGTGCCCGCGGGCGTCACGGTCGAGAAGACCGGCGCGCGCGAGCTCGTGGTCAAGGGCCCCAAGGGCGAGTTGCGCATGAAGCTGCGCCCCGAGGTCGACATCGCCCTCGACAAGGGCGCGGTCACCGTCAACCAGGTTGATGCTGTGGGGGAGCTGCGCGCGCGCAAGGCCTTCCATGGCATGACCCGCGCGATGGTCGCCAACATGGTTGTCGGCGTCACCAAGGGCTACGAGAAGCAGCTCCAGGTGGAGGGCGTCGGCTGGAACGCCGCCGCGCAAGGCAACAAGGTCGTGCTGAACATCGGCTTCAACAAGCCGGTCACGGTCGAGATGCCCGCGGGCGTCAAGGTCGCGACTCCCAGTCCGACCAACATCGTGATCACGGGCGTCGACAAGCAGGCCGTTGGCCACATCGCCGCCGTGATCCGCAAGCGTCGTCCGCCGGAGCCCTACAAGGGCAAGGGCATCCGTTACCTCGGCGAAACCGTGCGCCGCAAGCAAGGCAAGACCTTCGGAAGCTGAGGCTGACTGGCTCCTATGCGCTCCACTCAAATCAAGAATGTCCGTCGCGAACGCCGCGAGTTGCGCGTTCGTTCCAAGCTGCGCCGCACGGCCAGCGTTCCCCGTCTCTCGGTGTTCCGCTCCCTGAAGCACATTCAGGCTCAGATCATCGACGACATCAGCGGCAAGACCCTCGCGCACGCCACGACGACCTCAAAGTCGCTCGTCGGCGATCTCAAGGGCAAGAACAAGTCCCAGCGTGCTGCCCTGATCGGCGGCCTGGTCGCCAAGCAGGCGATCGCGGCCGGCATCACGGCCGTGGTCTTCGACCGCGGTTCGGCGCGCTTCCACGGTCGCATCAAGGCGCTGGCCGACGCGGCGCGCGAAGCTGGCCTCAAGTTCTGATCTCGAAACCCCTGTCGAAGCATCCTCTGACATGAAACCCAAGATTCGCTATCTCGACGGTCTCGAGGTCGACGGTCTCGATCTGGAACCCGAGACCCTGATCCGCGTCAACCGCTCCGCCGCCACGGTCAAGGGCGGACGCAGCTTCTCCTTCGGTGCCCTGTCGATCAGCGGCAACAAGAAAGGCATCGTCGGCTACGGCTACGGCAAGTCCCGTCAGGTCCCCGGTGCGATCGAGAAGGCGGCCCGCGACGGCCGCAAGCACCTGCAGCGCGTTCCGCTGACGCAAGCCAACTCGATCCCGCACGAAGTGGAGGCTTGGTACGGCGGTTCGATGGTGCGCCTGATCCCGGCCTCAGCCGGTACGGGCATCATCGCCGCTCCTCCGGTTCGCGCTGTCTGCGAGATGGCGGGCATCAAGAACATCCTGTCCAAGTGCTACGGCTCGACCAACCAGATCAACATCGTCAAGGCCTCGCTGGCTGCTCTGGCCCAGTTGCGCACGCCGGATCAGGTCGCGCAGGGTCGCGGTGTAAACCTCTGAGCTATCCACGAGCCAGACCAAGGAAACCAACATGGATCTTCAATCAATCGGCAAGAAGGGCATGGCCCACGAGGCGCGCAAGCGCATCGCCCGCGGCCCGGGTTCGGGCTTGGGCAAGACCGCCGGCCGCGGCCACAAGGGCTGGGGCCAGCGCTCCGGTACCAGCCGCCGCCCAGGCTATGAAGGCGGTCAGATGCCGATCTACCGTCGAGTGCCCAAGCGTGGTTTCACCAACGCTTCCTTCCGCACGGACTACACGATCATCAACGTCGAAGCCCTCAACGCCTTCGAGAACGGCGCGACCGTGGATCTCGAAGCGGTTCTGAACCGGGCCCTGACCTCCAAGGTGACACCCTTGTTCAAGGTTCTGGGCAACGGCAAGCTCGACAAGCAGCTGACGGTGCGCGCGCAGCGCTTCACCAAGTCGGCGAGCGACAAGATCACCGCCGCGGGCGGTTCGGTCGTGTTGCTGGACGCACAGGGACGCGAAGTCACCCCCGGCTAATCCTCCGCACCGGAACACTCGGTCGTGCAAAACAACTTCTTCCAGCTCTTCAAGATCCCCGAGACGCGCCAGCGCATCATCCTGACGCTGTTGCTCTTGATCGTGTTCCGGCTGGGGCACCACATCCCGATACCCGGGATGGATCCGAGTTTCCTCCAGCGCGGGCAGGACCAGGGGTCGCTGTTCGGCCTGATGAGCGCCTTCTCCGGCGGTGCTTTGGGTCAGGCGACCCTCTTCTCGCTGGGGATCATGCCCTACATCTCGGCCTCGATCATCTTCTCGATGCTCACGAAGATCTCGCCCGCGATGGAGCGGGTGGCGAAGGAAGGGGCCGCCGGTCAGAAGAAGATCAACCAGTGGACGCGTCTGGCGACCGTTCCGATCGCCGTGATCCAGGCACTGCTGGTCTACACCGGCCTGTTCCTGCAGCAGCCCGGCCTGCTGACGCCCGCGATGCAGGACAACAAGGTCGTGCTGGGAGTCGTGGTGGTCTTCTCGCTGCTCGCGGGTGCCATGATCTGCATGTGGCTGGGTGAGATCATCACCGAGCAGGGTGTCGGCAACGGCGCTTCGCTGATCATCATGGCCGGCATCGTGGCCGCGATTCCCAACGGCATGCAGATCCTGTGGGGTGGGCCGGATTTCTGGCAGACCCTGCTGTTCCTGCTGGCGATCTGGGCCGTGACCATCCTGTGCGTCGTGTTCATCCACAAGGGCACGCGCAATGTGCCCATCCAGCACCACCGCCTGATGGTGCGCGGCCAGACCGTCTACGGCGGCCAGCGCCACTTCCTCCCGCTCAAGATCAACATGGCCGGCGTGATGCCGATCATCTTCGCCTCGGTGATTTTCATCGTCCCGGCCGTGCTCTTCGACTGGATCGGGCTTTCCGACCTCAAGGACGTCTTCAGCACCCCGACGGGCTTTGTCCACGTCGCCAGTTATGCGGCGCTGATCTTCTTCTTCTGTTTCTTCTGGAACCGCCTGATGTTCCAGCCCAACGAGATCGCCGACAATCTGCGCGAGCAAGGGGCTTTCGTACCCGGTCTGCGTCCCGGCGCCAAGACGGCGGAGTACCTGACCAACGTGCTGACCCGCATCACGCTGGCGGGCGCCGCCTTCCTGACGATCATCGCCGTCGCCCCGGCCTTCATCACCAGCGGCTCACCCATTCCGCAGGATCTGCTCTACTTCCTCGGCGGTACCTCGATCCTGATCGTCGTCTCCGTCGCGCTGGAAGTGGTCGACAAGCTCAACGCCCAGCTCGTGATGCGCAACTACGAGGGCTTCATGAAGGAATCGGGCCCCAACTGGGCCCAGATGCGCCAGGCTGCTCAGGTGATGGACGACAAGAACAAGAAGCGCGAAGAGAAGCGAGGCAACGCCTGAGATGAGTCAGCGCGTCGTCATCCTGCTCGGCCCTCCGGGTGCGGGCAAGGGCACTCAGGCGACACGCCTGGGTGCTGCGCTGGGCTTGGCGCATGTCTCGACCGGCGATCTGTTCCGCGAGAATCTCAGCAAGGGCACCGCGCTGGGCCAGAAGGCGCGCGGCTACATGGATGCCGGCCAGCTGGTGCCCGACCAACTCGTGCTCGACATGCTCTTCGACCGGGTTTCCAAGGGCGACTGCGCCCGAGGCTACCTGCTCGACGGCTTCCCGCGGACCATCCCGCAGGCCGAAGCGCTGGAGAAGAGCCTCCAAGCCGGCGGAGCTCAGGTCTGCGTGCTCAACCTGCGCGTGCCCGACTCGCTGCTGCTCGAGCGCATCACCGGTCGACGCACCTGCAAGAGCTGCGGTCAGGCCCACCACCTCAAGTACTCGGCCCCCCGCCTGGCGGGCCGCTGCGACAAGTGCGGCGGCGAATTGACCCAGCGCTCGGACGACAGCGCCGAGGTCTTCGGTAAGCGCCTTCTGGTCTACCGCGAACAAACCCAGCCGCTCGAAGCCTTCTACGAGGCCCGCGGTCTGGTGCGCTCCGTCGATGGAGCCCGTACCCCCGACCAGGTCTTTCAGGACCTCCAGAGCCACGCCAGGGAGGCTGCCTGATGGCCAAGGAAGAACCGATCACAGTGGAAGCGATCGTCACCGAATCGCTCCCCAACGCCCGTTTCCGCGCCAAGCTGGAATCGGGACACGAGATCCTCGCCCATGTCAGCGGCAAGATGCGCATGCACTACATCCGCATCCTGCCCGGAGACAAGATCACGGTCGAGATGTCGCCCTACGATCTCACCAAGGGCCGGATCATCTGCCGCGGCGAACGTCGGCAGCCTCAAGCACCCAACTCCAACAACAGGAATCGGCGATGAAAGTTCGTTCCAGCGTCCGGCGCATGTGCGCCTCTTGCAAGATCGTCCGTCGGCGGGGGACGGTTCGCGTGATCTGTACCGACCCCCGTCACAAGCAGCGTCAGGGTTGATGCCCTCTCCCTGCCTCACCCCAACCACCCCTAGCCAAGAGTAACCAGTCCATGCCGCGTGTCATCGGTGTCGACATTCCCCCGAACAAGCGCCTCGAAATCGCCCTGACCTACATCTACGGGATCGGGAAGAGCACGGCGCACGAGATTTGCGACGCCCTCGGGCTCGATCGCGGCATGAAGGCTCGCGACCTCAACGAAGAGCAGATCGCCTCCATCGCCAACTACGCCCAGAAGGAGTACCCCGTCGAGGGCGTGCTCCGTCGGCAGGTGGCGGCTTCGATCACGCGCCTGCGCGAGATCGGCTGCTACCGTGGCACCCGTCACCGCCGTGGCCTGCCCGTGCGCGGCCAGCGCACGCGCACCAACTCGCGCACCCGCAAGGGACCGCGCAAGACGGTCGCCGGCAAGAAGTCCGTCAAGGGCATGAAGTGAGCTAGAACCTATGGCAGCAGACAAGAAGCAAGACGAGAAGAAGGGCGCCGATGGCGCACCGGTCAAGGCGCCCAAGGTCAAGAAGGGCAAGAAGGTCGACGCTCGCGGAGTCGCGCACGTCAATGCGACCTTCAACAACACGCTGGTCACCATGACCACCATTCGCGGCGAGGTGATCTCGATCGGCTCCGCCGGAGTGGTGGGCTTCAAGGGAACCCGCAAGAGCACGCCCTTTGCCGCCCAGCGCGCCGCCGAGCAGGCCTCTCAGGTCGCTCAGCGTCTCGGTTTGCGCGAGGTCGATGTCAAGGTCAAGGGCGCCGGTTCGGGCCGCGAGTCCGCCGTGCGCGCCATCTCCAACTCCGGGCTGAAGGTGCTCACGATCGAAGACGTGACCCCCCTCCCGCACAACGGCTGCCGCGCCCGCAAGCGTCGCCGCGTCTAACTCCCCGGTAGCACCTACAAAGAATCGAATCCATGGCCCGTTGCATCCAAAACAAGTGCAAGATCTGCCGCCGCGAGGGGATGAAGCTTTTCCTCAAGGGGCAGCGTTGCTTCACCGATAAGTGCGCCGTCTCCCGTCGCGACTATCCGCCCGGCGTCCACGCCCAGAAGCGCGCCAAAGTGACCGAGTACGGTGTGCGCCTGCGTGAGAAGCAGAAGCTCAAGCGCATCTACGGCGTGCAGGAGCGCCAGTTCAAACTCTACTTCGCCGAGGCCGAGCGCCTGCGCGGGAACACGGGCGAGAACCTGATGACCTTGCTCGAGCGCCGTCTCGACAACGTCGTGCTGGCCTCGGGCATGGCTCTGTCGCGCAACCATGCGCGCCAGCTGGTCAACCACGGCCACTTCCGCGTCAACGGACGCCGCGTCGACATCGCCTCCTACCAGGTGCGCGCCGGCGATGAAGTCACGCCCGGCACCTCGGAGAACACCCGCAAGATCGTCAGCGAGGCGCTCGAGGTCAACAAGAGCCAGACGGTGCCCGCCTGGCTGCATGTCACTGCTGACACGCTGACCGCCAAGGTCGTCGGCCTGCCGCGTCGTGAAGACGTCCCGCACCCGATCCAGGAACAGCTCATCATCGAACTCTGCTCGAAGTAACCCGATCGGGGCCGTACACCTCCGGCTCGGTTCCCTGCGTACGGTTCGCAGGGAGCGCGAGCTGGCTGCAGAGGGCCCCCGGAACCAACCTTCAGTCAGACAACCGGAGAAGACCCCCATGCGTATTCGTTGGCGCAATTTCGAATTGCCGAGCAAGGTGACGCCCGACACGGCCACCCTGAGCTCGACCTATGGCCGTTTTTCCATCGAGCCCTTCGAGCGTGGCTTTGGCCACACGATTGGCAATGGCTTGCGCCGCGTCCTGCTCTCGTCCATCGAGGGCACCGCGGTCGCCACCGTCAAGATCGAGGGTGCGAACCACGAGTTCGACACGCTCGAAGGCGTGATGGAGGACGTCACCGACATCATCCTGAACATCAAGCGCCTGCGCGTGCAGTACGAAGGCTTCAATGAAGTCGTCTGCCGCATTCAGAAGAAGGGCAAGGGCCCGGTCACCGGCGCCGATGTCACTTGTGAGGGAGACGCGCACATCGCGAATCCTGAACTGCACATCTGCACGCTGACCAAGGACCGCGCGATCAACATCGAACTCCTGGTCAAGCGCGGACGCGGTTATGTTCCGAGCGAGGACAATTCCAGCGAGACGATGCCTCTGGGCACGATCCCGGTCGACTCGATCTTCTCGCCCGTGCACCGCGTGCGCTACTCGATCGAGGCCACGCGCGTGGGCAAGCTGACGAACTACGACCGTCTGGTGCTCGAGATTTGGACGGACGGAACGATCACGCCCGAGCTGGCGCTGGTCGAGGCAGCCAAGATCTACCGCCGGCACCTCAACCCCTTCGTGCTCTACGGCACGAGCCGCGACGAGTTCCCGGCCATTTCCGAGCCCTCGACCTCGGAGTACAACGAGCGCAACCGCGAGGTCAGCCAGATGTCGCAGGTGCTCAACATGCCGATCTCCGATCTGGAGCTCTCGGTGCGCGCCCGCAACTGCCTGGATGGAGCGAACATCCGCACGCTGCGCGATCTGGTCGTGATGACCGAGACCGAAGTGATGAGCCTCAAGAATCTGGGCAAGACCAGCCTCACCGAGATCAAGGCCAAGCTCCAAGAGCGCGGCCTGATGCTGGGCATGCAGGTGGTCTGAGCGGAATACAGGCTATACTTACGCTGCTGAACAGAAAGACAGGACTCCCATGAGACATCGTTGTGCAGGCAATCGTCTGGGCCGGACCACCGAGCACCGGATCGCCATGACCCGCAATCTTGCGAACTCGCTCGTCGTCCACGAGCGGGTGGTCACCACTCTGGCCAAGGCCAAGGCCATCAAGCCCTTCATCGAGCGCGTCGTCACCATGTCGAAGACGGACAACATGGCCAATCGCCGTCGCGTCTTCGCCGAGTTGAACGACAAGGAGTCGGTCAAGAAGCTCTTCGCCACGCTGGGCCCGCGCTTTGCCAACCGCCCCGGCGGTTACTGCCGGATCCTGCGCCTGTCGCGCCGCCGTCTGGGTGATCGCGGCGAGCAGGCGATCCTCGAGTTCGTCGAGCGCACGCCCAAGGCCAAGGCCGAGGCGAGCTGAACCCAAACCTGTCACCTGGCGTGCCGCCACGGGCGTCCCGCCGGGGTCTGACCGGTGGATTTCTTGTTCGGGCGTGTCCTCCGCTATCAGCGGTTGGATGCGCCCGGATCATTGGTGTAGTGCTGCTAGACGCGAGCAAGACGCACGCGACCCCGGCCGAGCAACTGATCGACCTCGCGCGCAAAGCCCTCGGAGATCGCCACGCCCCAGTTCTTGTCGGCGCGCACGCGCCGGAGCACGCCGTCCGTCCCGCGGACCGAGAAGAACAGCGGCGAGCGGCCCTTGTGGCGCGAGATCAGGATCTGCAGTTCCGCCAGCGCATGGCGGTCGGTCTCCTCCAGCGTGATCACGATGCCGCCCGAGAAGCGCGCCACGGCTTCTTCCACGGTCAGGACTTCCTCGAGCAGCATGGCGGGCTCCTCGGAGTTCTCCTCGAGCTTGCCCCGGCAGACGACGATCCGGCCATCTTCGATGCGCTCGCGCTGCTCTTCGAAAGTGCGCGGGAAAACGGTCACGGGAACGAAGCCGCGCAGATCCTCGAGCCGAAAGCGCGCCATCTTCTTGCCGGCCCACTTGCCCGACTTCACCACCAGCTCACTCCGGCTCAGGATCAGGCCCGCGAGCGTCACTTCACTGCCGCCCTTGGCCTCCGACAGCTCCTCCATGCGCACGCTGGAGAGCAGCGACAGCAGACCTGCGCGCTCTTCGAGCGGGTGGCCGGATAGGTAGAAGCCCAGTGTCTCGTATTCGGCGCGCAGGGTGTCCTGCTTGTTCCAGGCCTTCGCAGCGTCGATGCCGTCTCCACGCGCGGCGCCGGAGGCCGGTGAATCGCCGCCACCGAGCTCGAAAAGCCCCTTCTGTCCCGCCTTGCGGTCGGCGGCCGAGCGTGCGGCATCCACCAGCGCCGAATCGAGCGCAGCCAGCACTGCTCCGCGATTGTGTCCCGTGCAGTCAAAGGCGCCGCCTCGGATGAGCGCCTCGAGATTGGTGCGGCCCACCTCGTGCGGATCGATCTCGCCGGTCAGCTCGTGGAGGCTCACGCGTGCGCCCTTGGCCCTCACCCGCTCCCGCGCCGCCACCAGCGCCTCGATCGCCTTCTGCCCGGTGCCCTTGATCGCGCCGAAGCCATAGCGGATTCCCTCACCCTCAAGTTCGAATTCCCATGCACTGCGCTCCACGTGCGGGGGGAGGATCGGAATGCGCGCCTTGCGGGCGTCGTCGACGAAGGCCTTGACCTTGTCCGAGTCGCTCATTTCGCAGGACAGGTTGGCGGCCAGGAAGGCGGCGCGGTGGTTGGCCTTGAGATAGGCCGTCTGGTAGGTCAGCACCGCATAGGCGGTCGAGTGCGACTTGTTGAAGCCGTAGCCGCCGAACTTGATGATATTGTCCCAGGTCTCCTTGGCGACGTTCTCCGCGCAGCCGCTCTTGACAGCGCCTTCGACGAACTTCGCGGCGAATTTCTCCATGATCTCGGGCTTCTTCTTGCCCATCGCCTTGCGCAGGTTGTCGGCTTCGTTGAGCGAGAAGCTGCTGAGCACGTTGGAGATCAGCATCACCTGCTCCTGGTAGACGATGCAGCCGTAGGTGTCGCGCAGGATCGACTCGATCGAGGGGTGGGGGTAGCTGATGGCCTCTTCGCCGTGCTTGCGGCGCGTGAACATCTCGACCATCCCCGACTCCAGCGGGCCGGGGCGGTAGAGCGCGAGGATCGCGATCAGGTCCTCGAAGCAGTCGGGCTTGATGCGCGAAAGCAGCTTGCGCATGCCCTCGGATTCCAGTTGGAATACGCCCTCCGTGTCGCCGCTCGCCAGCAGCGCATAGGTCGGCTTGTCGCCCTCGGGCAGCTGATCCAGATCGGGCGCCGTGAGACCCTGCTTGCGGATGTTGGCTAGCGTCTTGGCGAGGATCGTCAGCGTCCTCAGGCCCAGATAGTCCATCTTCAGCAGGCCGAGTTCCTCGAGCTGCGGAGCGGGCCATTGCGTGCAGATGTCGTCTCCGTTCTTCGCCAGCGGAACGTAGTGACGAATGGGCTTGTCGGCGATCACCACGCCGGCGGCGTGGGTCGAAATGTGGCGCGCCAGCCCCTCTAGCGGCACCGAAAGCCGGAAAAGCTCCTCGAATTCGGGCTTCTCGGACCGGATCGCCTTGAGGTCCGCGTCATTCGCCAGCGCCTCCTCGAGGCTGGGCGCGTTGGGCCCGGCGGGGATCTTCTTGGCGATGCGGTCGACATCCTTGAGCGGCAGATCCATCACGCGGCCGATGTCGCGCACGACGGTGCGCGAGGCCATGGTTCCGAAGGTCACGATCTGCGCGACATGCTCGCTGCCGTAGCGCCGCCGCGTGTAGTCGAGCACCTTTTCCCGGCCGTCCTTGCAGAAGTCGATGTCGATATCCGGCATCGAGACGCGCTGACTGTTGAGAAAACGCTCGAAGAGCAGATCGTAGCGCAGCGGATCGACCTTGGTGATCTCCAGCAAGTAGGCGACCATCGACCCCGCGGCCGAGCCGCGGCCGGGGCCGACCGGCACGCCGTTGCCGCGCGCCCAGCGGATCAGATCCCAGACGATCAGGAAATAGGAGACGAAGCCCAGCGAGCGGATGACCTCCTTCTCGTAGTCCAGCCGCTTGCGCGCGGCCTCGTGGCCGGAGCCGTAGAAGCGGCGGAGTCCCTCCTCGAGCAGCCGGTCGAAGAGCGCATCGGCGCTCTCCTCTCCTTCCGGCACGAAGATCGGCAGGTGGTACTTGCCGAACTCGATCTTGAGATCGACCTGGCTGGCGATGTCCATCGTCGCCGAGAGCGAGTGGGGGAGATCGCGGAACATCTCGCCCATCTGCTCGCGTGTCTTGAAGTAGAGCGTGTCGGTCTCGAACTTGAAGCGCTTCTCGTCCGAGCGCTTGGCGCCGGTGTTGATGCACAGCAGCATGTCCTGAGCCTGACAGTCCTCGTGGCGCAGGTAGTGAATGTCGTTGGTCGCCGCCAGCGGCATGCCCGTGCGCTGGGCGATGCGCACGAGCGTCTCGTTGACCTTGGTCTGCAGGTCGATGCCGTTGCGCTGCAGTTCAAGCCAGAAATGCTCGCGTCCGAAGATGTCACGGAATCCGCTGGCGAGCTCCTCGGCTTCCTTCTCCTTGTCCATCAGCGACAATTGCGAGACCTCGCCCGCGAGGCAGCCCGAAAGGCACGTCAGGCCTTCGGCGTGCCGGGCGAGCACTTCGCGGTCGATGCGCGGACGGAAGTGGTAGCCCTCGAGATACGCGATCGAGGCCAGCTCCAGCAGATTTTGATAGCCCTGCTGGTTGCGCGCGAGCAGCGTCAGGTGGTGGTAGCCGTTGCCCTTGGCCTTGTTGTGCGGCTCATGGCGCGAGTTCCGCGCGATGTAAACTTCGCAGCCGACGATCGGCTTGATGCCGCCCTTCTGGGCGCTCTGGTACAGCTCGATCGCGCCGAACATGTTGCCGTGGTCGGTCAGTGCGAGCGCGCCCTGTCCGTCGGCCACGCAGGCCTTGACCAGATCGCCGATCCGATTCGCGCCGTCAAGCAGCGAATACTCGGAGTGCACGTGGAGGTGGACGAAATCGGGGCGACTCATCGGAGGCTTCTAGCCGCGGAGCAGGCGAGCGAGCAGGGCCTTTTGGGAGTGCAGCCGGTTCTCGGCCTGCTCGTAGACCAGGCTGCGCGGACCGTCGAGCACGGCATCGCTGACCTCGACGTTGCGGCGCACGGGCATGGCGTGCAGCAGGCGCGCCTGCTCGGATCGCCGCATCAACGCCTCGTCGATCATCCAGCCGGACAGTCGCGCGCGCCGGCTGGCGGCCAGCGTGGGATTGCCGTAGTCGCGGATCGAGGCCCACGAGCGCGCGTAAACCACATGCGCGCCCTGCACGGCGTCTTCCTGAGTGAGCCCCGTGGCAAAGCGCGCGGTGTCGCCGCCCGATAGCTCACGGGCTCGCCGCAGGATCTCGTCGTCGAGGTCATAGCCCTCGGGGTGGGCGATCTGCACCCGCATGCCGGCGCGCAGCGCCGAGAGCAACAGCGAATTGGTCACGGCGGCGGAGGAGGGCTGCGGCGAGCGCGTCCAGGAGATGCACAGCCGCTTGTCCGCCAGCGAGCCGAGCGCCTCGCGCATGGTCATCAGGTCCGCCAGCGCCTGCAACGGGTGGTACAAGGCGCTTTCCATGTTGATCACCGGCACGCTCGCATGCCTCGCCCAGGCGCGAATCGTCGCGTCCTGTCGGTCGATCTCCCAGGACTGTCCGCCGAGCGCCGGGCGGATCGCCAGCGCGTGCACGTAGCGCGACAGCACGCCCGCCGCATCGCGCACGTGCTCCGGCGCTCGGCCGTCCATCACCGCGCCCTCCTGCACTTCCAGATCCCAGAAGTCCGAGGCCGCCGTGAGGTGGATCGTCTCCCCGCCGAGCTGCTGCATGGCGGATTCGAAGGAGATGCGGGTGCGCAGCGAGGCCCGGAAAAACAAGAGTCCCACGCTGCGGCCGTGGAGCGTGTCGTTGGCGGCCCGCTTCTTGAGCCGCACCGACAGATCGAGCAGGTCTTCGACCGCCTGCTCGCTCCAGTCGTTGAGGTCGATCAGGTGGGGCGGCGGACTCGCTTGGCTCATGGGGGATGAGGGTACGCGAAAAAGGGCCGCTTTCCAGCCGCTCCCGTCCCGCACCGGGCGGCCGGAAAGGGAGTTCTTGACAGCCCCGCCTCCGGCTCGTTACAACCTTCCGCCTCACACGCACCCGTAGCTCAATTGGATAGAGCATCTGACTACGGATCAGAAGGTTAGTGGTTCGAGTCCACTCGGGTGTACCAGCTCTCGGCTGGGGGAGGTCGGCGGCCCGCCGGCAGGCTCCAGCTGCTTTCACAACCCAATCCCCAGACCCTGACCGCTCTCAGGCCCCGTGAACCCGCTCGACGATCCGCTCGACCACCTGCTCGACGCCGACGAGCGCTTCATGGCGCTCGCGCTGGCGCAGGCCCGCGCGGCCGAGCGTCTCGACGAGGTTCCGATCGGTGCGGTGCTGGTGTGGAACGGCGAGGTTCTCGCCGAGGCCCACAACCGCACCCGCACGCTGGTCGACCCCACGGCCCACGCCGAGTTGCTCGTGCTGCAGGCCGCCGCCCGCGCCCGAGCCGAGAATCGCCTGACGCAGGCCGTCGTCTACACCACGGTGGAGCCCTGCTTCATGTGCGCGGGCGCGCTGCTGCATGCGCGCGTGGCGCGGGTCGTGTGGGCGGTCCGGGACCCCAAGTTCGGGGGCTGCGCTTCACTGGGACAGGTGCTCAGCGATCCGCGCCTCAACCACCGGGCCATGATCAGGGAAGGCGTGCTGGCCGACGAGGCCCGCGCGCTGCTCCAGGAGTTCTTTCGCAAGAAACGCGCACGAGGCGCCGATACGTAGTCCGCTCAGCTCCCGCAAGGAGGCCGAGCCGGATCGCGCATGCGGCCCGTCGGGTAGGAGAGATGCCAGAGCGGCTGAATGGGCCGGTTTCGAAAACCGGTGTGCCCTTTTGGGGTACCGGGGGTTCGAATCCCTCTCTCTCCGCCAATCCCGACCTCCTGCGGAGAGGTGTCTGAGCGGCTTAAGGTACACGCTTGGAAAGCGTGTGTGTCGGAAACGGCACCGGGGGTTCGAATCCCCCCCTCTCCGCCATCTTGCGCGCGTCCTGTGAACGTGCAGTTCTGGTCAAGTGGGAACCCAGCAGTGGGCTCGGTCAGCGGCGATGAGGGCGGTTCGAACCGGGTCAGGCCGGGAACGGAGCAGCCCTAAGGACAGGCTCCTCAGGCGCTGTTTGCCCGGGCCCTCTGCTGGGCTCCTGCTAGACTCCCTTCGACCCGCGATGTCCTACCTCGTACTCGCCCGCAAATACCGCCCCAAGACCTTCGGGGATGTCGTCGGTCAGGAGATCGTGACCGCCACGCTCCGCGGTGCGATCCAGGAGAACCGTGTGGGGCACGCCTACCTGTTCACCGGTCCGCGCGGCACCGGCAAGACCACCACGGCGCGCATTCTCGCCAAGGCGATCAACTGCGAGCGCGCGCCGACGCTCGATCCCTGCCAGCAGTGCGAGCGGTGCCTGGCCGCCGACAGCGGCGCGGAAGTCGACATCGTCGAGATCGACGCCGCCAGCAACACGGGCGTCGACAGCGTACGCGAACTGCGCGACTCGGCCGCCTTCCTGCCGCTCAAGGCGCGCCACAAGATCTACATCATCGATGAGGTCCACATGCTCTCCAAGCCGGCCTTCAACGCACTGTTGAAGACGCTGGAAGAGCCGCCGGCGCACGTCAAGTTCCTGCTGGCGACCACCGACCTGCACAAGGTGCTGGAGACGGTCGTATCGCGCTGTCAGGTGCTGCGGCTGAGCCCGCTGCCGGAGCGCATCATCCGCGAGCGGCTCGACGAGATCTTCACGCGCGAATCGATCCGAGCCGAGCCCGGCGTCAGCGCGGAAATCGCGCGGCGCGCGCGCGGCGGCATGCGCGATGCGCTGTCCATCGCGGACCAGTTGCTGGCGCTGAGCGGGCTGGAGCCCAAGCTGGAGGACCTGCGCTCGCTCGCCAGCGATGCCGGCTCGGAGGCCTTCGAGGCGGTGCTCAACGCGATCGAGGCACACGACGCGGCCGCTGCACTCGGGGCCTTGCCCGCGGCGCAGGGCGGCGAAGGCGAATGGCTGGCCCTGTTTCTCGCCCATCTGCGCGCCAACCTGCTCGTCGCGGTGTGCGGGGAGAACTTCCCGCTGATCGAGTTGGGCGCGAATGAAAAGGCCAGCGCGATCGCGCGCGCGCGGCGACTGGGGGCCGAGAAGCTCTCGATCTGGCTGGAAGAACTGCTGATGGCGCGCGAGCGCATGCAACCCCTGCCTCAGCACGCGCGCAGCCTGCTGGAGGTGGCGCTGATCGATCTGTGCCGGCCGGAGAGTTCGCTGGGCATCGAGGAATTGATCCAGCGGCTGGAAGCGCTCGAAACCCGGTTTGAAACTGCGGCGAACCCGCCGGCGAGCGTGCGCACGGCGGCGGCTGCCGTCCCGCCGCTACCGCCCACAGCGATCGTCCCACCCGCGGGCAGTGCCCAACCCGCGGGCAGTGCCCAACCCGCGGGCAGTGCCCAACCCGCAGGCAGTGCCCAACCCGCAGGCAGTGCCCCACCCGCGGGCAGTGCCCAACCCGCGGGCAGTGCAGCGATCCGCGATCCCAAGCAACTGTGGCCGCGCCTGCTGGAAGAGCTGGCGGCGAGCTCGCCCTCGCTGCACGCGCTCCTGCGCCAGCGCGGCCGGCTGGCGGACTGCTCGGCCGGCATCGTGCGCATCCAGATCGGCGGCGCCGCCGCCGAGGAACGCACGCTGCTCGACAGCCCACGCACGATCAAGCTGCTGCAGACGCTGCTCGCGAAGCTGCTCGGACGCGACTGCAGCGTGCAGTTCGACGAGCCTGCCCGCGCAGCGCCGCGCAAGGAGCCGGATCGCTTCACCACCGAGTTGAGCCAATTGTTCGGCGGTCGCATCGAGGAAGACAGATGAGCGGAACCTTCGGAGACATGGGCAACCTGCTGCGTCAGGCGCAGGAGATGCATCGCCAGATGGAGAAGGCGCGTGAGGAACTGCGCAAGACTCTGGTCGATGGCAGCTCGGGCGGAGGAGCCGTGCGCGTGCAGCTCAACGCCGAGGGCCTGCTGCTCAAGGTCGAGATCTCGAAGGAAGCCCACGCGGCACAGGACAAGGCGCTGCTCGAGGATCTCGTGCTGGCGGCGGTGCGCGACGGACTGGCCAAGGCCACGCAGCTGCGCGAGGAACGCATGGCCCGAATTTCCGGCGGGCTCTCGCTGCCCGGCATGAGCTGAAAGGAGCGCAAGTGGCCTACCCCGAGCCGCTGGAGGCGCTGATTCAGGCCTTTGAGCAGTTTCCCGGAGTCGGCCGGCGCACGGCCGAGCGGCTGGCCTTCCACGCGCTGCGTGACCCCAAGGCACGCGGCCTTGCGCCGGCGCTGGAACGCGCGGTGCGCGAAACGCAGCGCTGCTCGCAGTGTGCCAACGTCGCCGAGCGCAATCCCTGCGCGATCTGCGCCGACAGCCGCCGGGATCGGCAGCGGCTGTGCGTTGTCGAAGAACCGCGCCATGTCGAGACGATCGAGCGAGCCGGAGCCTGGAACGGGCTGTACCACGTGCTGCTGGGCGCTTTTCAGCCGGCCGAGGGCACCGAGGAGCGCCATCTGGGTCTGCCCCGACTGATCGAGCGCGTGCAGCGCGAGGGCGTGCGCGAGGTGGTGCTCGCGACCGATCCGGACGCCGAGGGCGAGGCCACGGCGGCGCTGCTGCTCGAACGGCTCGAGGCTCTGGGCCGCGGGGATCTAGTGGTCTCGCGGCTGGCGCGCGGCCTGCCCTCGGGTTCGGGCATCGAATACCTGCACAAGGGCATCCTCGAGGACGCCTTCGCCCATCGGCGGGAACTGCGCACGCACCGCGAGGGCCGGCCCGCTCAAGGATCCTGAAAATCCTTCCGATGCACGGGGGGTGAAGCCCTCTCCGCTGGCGCTGCGACAGAGCCAAGGTCTGCGACAGGAACTGCAGCTGCTGCCCCAGCTGCTGCAGTCGCTGGAACTCCTGACCCTGCCGGCAATGGAGTTGACCGAGTGGCTGGAACGGCAGGCCGAAGGCAATGAGGCGCTGGAGGTGCGCCGGGCCCAGCCGGCGACCGATCACGACTGGTGGCAAGACGAGCCCGCACGCGCCACGACGCTCGCCGAACACATCGAGGCGGAACTGGCGCTGTGCGAGCTGGAGCCGGCCGTGCTCCGCACCATTCGCTGGCTCGCGCTGCGCCTCGACGCGCGCGGCTGGCTGTGCGAACCCGAAGAGGAACTGCACGCCGAAGCGGTGCGCGAGGGCCTGCTGCGCGAGGACGAGTCGCTCGTCCTCCGCAAAGCCCTGCACCAGCTTCAGCAACTCGAGCCGCGCGGGCTGGGAGCGCGGGATCTCGCCGAAGCGCTGCTGCTGCAACTCGACCCGCGCGCGGCCGACTACGCGCTGCTGACGCGCCTGATCGAGTTTCATCTGGCGGATCTGGCCGCGCGAAGGCTGCACGTCGTGGCGCGCAAGCTCGAGGTCGAGCACCAGCGCCTCGAGCAGCTTTGCGGGCAGTTGCGCAGGCTCGATCCCTTCCCCGGCCTGCGCTTTGCCCAGGCCGCGGCGGCCATCCATCCGGAAGTGCTCGTCGAGCGCGAGGCTGACGGCAGCTTCGAGGTTCGCCTGGATTCACGCTGCTGGCCTTCCGCAAGGATCGATCCTGCAACGGAACAACTGGCACGCGCGCATGGTCCGCGCAGCGAACTGGGGCGCTACCTGCGGCCCAAGCTGGAGGCCGCGCGCTCGATCGCCAATGCGCTGGTCCAGCGCCAGCGCACCCTGGCGCGCGTCGCGGCCTGCGTCTTCGCGCGACAGTCGCGCTTCCTGAGCGAGGGAACGGCCGCGATCCGGCCGCTGTCGATGCAGGAAGTCGCCGGCGAACTGGGCTTGTCGCTCTCCACGATCAGCCGCGCCGTGCAGGGTAAGCACGCGCAGACGCCGCACGGCATCTTCCCACTGCGCCGCTTCTTCGCCGCCTCCGCGGGTGAGGCTCCCGATGCCACGCGCGAGGCCCTGGTGCGCGCCGTGCGCGAGGTCTGCTCCGCGGAGGATCCGGCCATGCCGCTTTCGGACGCAGAGCTGCTCGGGGAACTCAACCGGCGCGGGTACAAGCTCGCGCGCCGGACCCTGGCCAAGCTGCGCGCCGAGTCGGGGATCCCCTCGAGCTACGCCCGCCGGACGCTACGCTAGCAGCGCTTCGATGCGCAACGTCCGGATGCTCCTGTCCTACGACGGCTCCTGCTTCCATGGCTGGCAGCGGCAGGACGGATTCTGTTCGGTGCAGCAGGAACTCGAAGACGCCCTGCACGCGCTGTGTGGCGAGCGCGTCGTGGTGCACGGGGCGGGACGCACCGACACGGGCGTGCATGCGGTGGGGCAGGTGGCTCACAGCTTGCTGCCAAGCCTGCTCGAGGATGATCGACTACGCCATGCCCTAAATGCGCACCTGCCGCCGTCCCTGCGCGTGCTGCGGCTGGAAAGCTGTTCCAGCGGCTTTCACGCGCGCTTCGATGCGCTCTCTAAGCGCTACGCGTACTTCACGGCCACCAGCCGCTTTCCGCCGCCCTTTGCGCCAGAGCTGCGTCACTGGGTGCACTGGCCGCTGGACCTCGATTCCATGCGCGCGGCCGCGCGCGAACTCGTGGGGCGCCACGATTTTCAGGCCTTCGGAAACACCGGCTCGCCGCGCGCCACGACCGTGCGCACGCTGCGCGGGCTCCGGCTCGTCGCGCGCCGGGAGGGCTTCGTGATCCTCGTCGAGGCCGATGGCTTTCTCTACAACATGGTGCGCACGATCGCCGGCACCCTGCTGGAGGTGGGGCGGGGCAAGATCAGCCCTGCGCAGGTGCGCGAGGCACTGCGCACGGGCGAACGCACGCTCGCGGGTCCCACGGCCCCGGCCTGTGGCCTGTACCTGTGGCGGGTGCGCTACCCCGAGACCGTTTTTTCCGGATCGGACCGGGGGCCGAGCGGTGTTCCGGGGATCTTTCAGCTTTGAGCCTGCGCTGACCGATCAAAGACCTTGGCAGGGCTCTTGACCAATCTGGACACTTGGTCCAGGCTAGAGCCAGACGCACAGGGCTTTCCTTTGGGTCTGATGTGCGGTTCCTGTGGCCCCCTTTTCAGATGGGAGTTGTCATGCAGACGCAGGTTTCGATCCTCCACCATGATTATCCCGCGCGCGTGCGCGACGAGGTGGAGCAGCGCCTCCAGGGTTTGAGCAAGTACTACGAGCGCATCGTCACTTCGCGTGCGCTGCTCGAACGACAGCACGATGATCACCGCGTGGAAATCGTCTGCGCGGTCGGCCATGGTGCCGTGCTGGTGGTCGATTCCCGCGAGAATGCTTTCTCGCAGGCGCTGGACGAGGCTTTCCACCGCATGCAGCAATTGCTGCGTCGCCACCGTGAAAAGCACGTCGATCTGCGTCGCCGCAAGGGGCGCGACGGCAAGAGCTGAACCCGCGCGCAGCGGTACTTCTGCGGAAACCCGCGGGCGCTTGGGTGCCCGTGAGGCCTGCCATGCACCATTACAAGCAGTTCAAGCCGAAGGCTTGCAGCGTCCATCTCGTCGCCGAGGACAAGGACGGAGTGCTGCGCGAGATCGTCGACAACCTCGTCAGCGGCGAGAGTCTCGACGAAAGCCTGCGCAGCGCCGCGCTCGCAGCCTTGCGTGAGCGCGAGAAACAGGGCTCCACGGGCGTGGGCAACCACGTCGCCATCCCGCACGTCAAGCTGCGCGGCCTCGAGCGCGCCGTGTGCACCCTAGCGGTGCACCACGGCGGTCTGGAGTGGAGCGCCGTCGACGGCGCTCCCGTCCACATCGTGTTCACCGTGCTGCGGCCGGACAAACCAGGACAGCACCACGACCCCGAACGCCATCTCGAACTGATGCAGTGGATCGCCAAGCTGGCGCGGGATGCGGACTTCCGGCGCTTCGCGCTGAAGGTCAAGACCAAGACCCAGCTGGTGGACCTCCTGAAGGAGATGTCGCTTTCCTGAAAGCCACTTTCCGGAAGCAGTCCAGCCGCATGGAAGCAGCAGCGGATGTCCGCATCGTGAACCCCACGGGCCTGCACGCGCGCCCCAGCCACGCGATCGTCAAATTGGCGCTCGCCCACAAGAGTGAGCTGCGCGTCCGCTGCGGGTCGACGGAGGTCAACGGGCGCAGCATCCTCGACCTGATGACCCTGGGGGCCCCCTGTGACGCCATTCTTTCCCTGTCCGCTCGCGGGGAGGATGCTCCGGAACTCATTTCTGCACTTGTGCACCTGATCGAGGGCGGTTTCGGAGAAGTGTCCTAAACCCCCTGCGCGGTTCGTTCCGATGGAGCCCCCGAAGCCGCTTCGGCCCGGGGGATGTCTCCGGCCCGAGAGCCTGCTTCTAGGCATCGAGCACAGGAAACGCGCGTGATCCGCAGGACCAAACGACTGATCGGTCTGGACGTGGGAAGCTCCTCCGTCAAGGCCCTTGAGCTGTCCCTCGAGGGCGGGGAGCCGATGGTGACGGGCTTCGCCAAGGCCGAGATTCCCAGCGGGGGGACGATCGCCGACGCGGTCAAGAACCTCCTCGGCCAGGGCAAGCTCCACACCAAGCGAGCCGTGGCCTCGCTCGCCGGACAGGATCTGGTGGTGCGCTTCGTGCCGATGATGCGCATGAGCGCGGAAGAGGCGCGCAACGCCATCCGCATCGACACGGACAAGTACGTCCCCTTCGATCTGGCGGAAACCCAGCTGGACTGCCAGATCCTCAAGCGGACCCCGCACGGCAGCAGCGAAGGCGCCGGCGAAAACCAGATGACCGTGCTCGTCGCTGCCTGCAAGTCCAGCGTCGTGGAGGAGCGTGTGTCGCTGATGACTGGCCAGGGCCTGCAGCCCGTGGCGATCGATCTCGATTTCTTCGCGCTCTCCAACGCCTATGAGTTCTCGCGACGCCTGCTCGGCATCCACGATGACCGGCCGCTCGCTCTGGTCGACATCGGCTCGGAGCGCACCGCGATCAGCGTGATGACCGGCGGCGAGATCTGCTTCAGCCGGGAAGTGCAGCTCGGCGGAGCCAACATGACGGATTCGATCGCCCGCCGGCTGGGGATCGACGCGGCCGAGGCCGAGTCGCTCAAGCGTGGTGGAGGCAAGCCCGAACTCGACGTGCAGTCGGCGATCGCGCCGGTGCTCGAGGATCTGGTGAGCGAACTCAACCTCAGCCTCGACTACGTGGAAAACCACGAAGGCATCGCGGTGGCGGAAATCCTGCTCTCGGGCGGCGCCGTGAAGGCCCCCGGAGTCGTGCAGTACATCGAACAATCCACGGGACGACCCGCACGGGTCTGGAATCCGCTGGAAGGTCTGCGAGTCGATGCCACTCAGGTCGATGCGGCTGAGCTGGAGGCCTGTGCCAGCCAGCTGGTCGTGGCCCTGGGACTCGCTTCACGCATGGAGCTCAAATGATCCAAATCAACCTGTTGCCCGAGCAGCACCGGCTGAAGACCCGGATGCCCCTCAAGCTGATGCTCGTCGTCTCCGGCGCCGTGGCGGTCAATGCAGGCCTGCTTGCTTGGCTTGGCTACGCGCACTTCGCCGTCCAGATGCGGGCTGACAACGAGAAGGAGATGGTCCAGAGCGAAATGGACGGACTCAAGCCCCAGCTGGGCTACGTGGCCGATCTCAAGGCCGAGTCCAAGCTGCACACCAGCCGCGAGGCGACGCTGCAGCAGATCACCCGGAGCCGGATCTCGTGGACGAAGAAGCTCGATGAGCTGATCGATGTCTGCAACAACGGCAGCGAGGGCGAGCGCCATCTGGTGTGGTTCGACGATCTGCAGGTCACCCAAAACCTCGATCCCAAGGCCAAGAGCCCCGGCACCGTGAAGGCCAGCGGTTACTCCGGATCGGACAACTTTGCGCAAGTCGCGAACTTCCTCGAGGATCTCGAGGCTTCCAACTTCCTGAGCGACTTCGAGCGCCCCGCGGCTCCCGAAGGCTCGGTTTCCAACGTGGATCCCGATCTGACGCCCTCGGCCTCCTTCTCGTTCCCGCTGGCGCTCACCATGAAGTCCACCGAAGCGCGGCACGGAGGCACCGGCACCGATGCCGGCAAGCCCAAGAAGGCCCCCTCCAAGGCCAAGGGCCGCAGCACCCCTGCTGAGGGAGGTGCCAAGTGAAGATCAGCCGTCGCACTCTGGGCATTTCCGCGGCGTTCCTCGCCTGCACGGGCCTGTTGTCCTACGCGATCTACTCCAAGTACGAGAGCATCGCGACCACTCACTCGGAAATCGAAGGCCTGCGCTCCGAGATTCAGACCGCGCGCAAGGAAATCGAAACCACCCGCAGCGTGGAGCGCGAGGTCATCGTGCTGCGCGAACTCGCCAGCGTGATGCGCAGCATCCTCCCGGACAACGAGGACGTCAACAACCTCGTCCGCGAACTGCAGCGCTTCTCCGAGATGAGCGGCGTGCGCATCTCCGGCCTCAAGAAGAAGGCCGCCGACTCGAAGGACAAAGGCGATTTCGACAAGGTCGGCTACACGCTCCAACTCGAGGGCGACGCCTTCCAGCTGCTCGATTTCCTCAACACGATCGAGAACCACGCACGCTTCATGCGCGTGCCGAACTTCAAGATCACCTCGACTCAGCGCAACCAGCTTGAGAAGCAGGGCGTCGCGGCGCACAAGATCGCGATGGACGTCGAGACCTTCGTCTACGAGCCCAGGAAGGACGTCAAGCAGGCTCGCATCGCGGACTTCGAGCGCAAGCGCGATCTGCTTCTGGGGGAGATTCAGCCTCGCAAGCAGGCCCTCACCGTCAGCAGCTACTCTTACCGCGGACCGCGTGGACGGCGCGATCCCTGGATCGATCCGCGCGTGCCGGTCCAGAGCGGAATTCAGGGCGGCTACACCGTCCAGGAGCAGATGGACATCGTCCAGGCCCTGTGCGACCGCGCCATCAAGGTTTCGGGCCTGTGGGGCCAGTCCAAGGCCGCGGAGAACGTCATCGAGCAGATGCTGCGGCGATCGCAGTTCGACAGCGAGTACTACGCGCTGACCAGCGAAGTGGCCCGCGTGGAGGAGGAACGGGCGATCACCTACGGACCTTCCCAGCGTCGCCTGCAGACCGAGGTGCGCGATGTGCTCGACGGCCTCGCCAAGGAATTCCTGGCCAACGTCGCCGTCCGCGGCCCCAGCGAAACTCAGCTGCTGCAGATCGAGCAGTCGATCCTCGTCTCGATGGAGCGGGGAGAGTGGAAGGGGGTCCTCGAGAACTTCAAGGCCGTCGAAAAGGACCTCAACATGGCTGCCTCCGATCCCGTGCGGGCCGCGATCGTCGCGCGTCTGCGGGCACTCGAGGCGGATGCGCGCGTCGTGATGGAGTTTGAGAAAGTCAAGCTCGACTTCGGCGTGCGCGCCATCGTGCGCGAGGAAGCCGTGGCCGTCGTCAACGGCAAGAGCGTCCGGGTCGGCGACGCTGTCGCGAAGGACCTGGTGGTTCATGCCATCGGCAAAGAGGAGATCGAGTTCCTCTACAAGGGCATCGTGTTTGCGAAACGCTACTAGGACTGAGGTCTGGCGGGACCGGCGTCTGAAAAGCAGCAGCCAATCAGAAGACAGAAAGAATCGAACATGAAACAGGCATTCTTGACCATTGCATCCGTGCTGGCGCTTTGCGTCGGCTCCGCGCTCGCCCAAGTCCCCAGTCTGGACGCGCGCATGACGCTGAACGTGGCCGACAGGCCGCTGGATGAGCTCGTGCGCGGTGTTCGGGAGCGGACCGGGGCGAACATCGTGATCGTCGATCCGCTCGATGCGGAGAAGAAGATCTCGACCGCTCCCATCTCCATCGAACTCTTCGACGTGCACTGGCGCGATGCGCTGGAATTGCTCGCTGAAAAGGCCGGAGCCGTCGTCGAGGAGCGCGCCGGAGGCGTTCTGGTGGTCGCGCGGCCCTATCCGGTCTCGATCGACGCCGAAAACCGCGACATTCGCGAAGTGATCACCACGATCGCGAAGGCCAGCGGCGCCTCGATCGCGCTGGGCAAGGAGGTCAGCGGCAACGTCACGGTGAGCTTCAACAACGTTCCCTGGCGGCTGGCGCTGGAGTCGACGGCCAAGTCGCTGGGCTTCGTCGTGGTCGAGGAGCAGCGCGGCGTGCTACGCGTGGTCTCGCCCGAGACCCTGCGCGACCAGCTCGAGACTCGTACGTACCAGCTGCGCTATCTGCGGCCGAAGAGCAGCTACAAGCCGGTCCTCAAGTCCGAGTTCGTGCAGGCGGCTCAGGGTCAGCAGAAGGCCTCCGGGAGTGAAGCGGGCAAGAACTTCAGCATCCTTCAGGCGCTGGAGAAGACCCTGTCCGCGCAGGGCAAGCTCGACTACATCGACATTTCCAACGTGATCATCGTGCGTGACACCACGCACGTGCACAACTCGATCAAGGACATGCTCACTCGTCTGGACATCGAGCCTGCTCAGGTGTTCTGCGACGTCAAGTTCGTCGCGACCACCAACCAGGACCTGCTCAACCTGGGCGTCGACTACGGCGACTCGGGCCCCAAGGTCTCCTTCACCGGCGGCCAGATCCCGATCACGTTCCCCTTTGACGTCGGCCGCGGTGGCTGGGATGACTCGGTGATCGCCAGCCCGGACGGCGCTGGTCCTTACATCGACCCCCTGCTCAACGCGGGCGGCACCGTCGTCCCCGACACGGTCTACGGCTCGCTCTCCTTCCTCGAAGTGGCGGGCACGCTGCGGCTCTTGCAGCGAGACTCCAAGAGCGAAGTGATCCAGTCGCCGAAGATCATTGCGCTCGACGGCGTCGAGTCGACCATCTTCGTGGGCGAGACGATCCGCTACGCGGAAGCCAAGTCCGAACAGGGGCAGGCGGGCGGCTTGCAGCTCTCGGTGTCCGAGGCTTCCGGCTCGCCCGTGGAGGTCGGCTTCCAGCTGCTGATCCGTCCTAACGTCATTCCCGGTACCGACCGCATGGTGATGGAAGTCATCCCCAAGGAGACCAACCTCTCCGGCACGGGCAACTCGAGCCTCGCGCCTCCGGGATTCGACGTCTTCACGATCGGCGCCTCGGGCCTCGAGGGCTCGATCGCCCTGCCGCGCACGCGCACCTCGACCATGGTCACCACGATGATGCTCGACAGCGGTCAAACCGCGATGATCGGCGGCCTTTCCAGCGACAGCGACCAGGAGATTCGCACCAAGATCCCGCTGCTGGGGGATATCCCGCTGCTGGGCGAGTTGTTCAAGCACAAGAACAAGAGCCGTGACCGGCGCAGCCTGCTGGTGTTCCTGACGCCGACGATTCTGCGCTCGAGCGAGGACACCCAGCTGCTCCTGCAGCAGGAGATGAAGCGCCGCCGCACGGCGCTGCGCACGGAACTCGACAAGGTGCTGCAGGCCGAACTCACGGGCGGCGAAGCCAAGCAGTAGCCTCCGCGGCATGACCGACGCCACCCCGCACAGGGCCCCCGAGGGGCGTCGGTGCGGGGTGGTGTGATTTTTTTTGAAAATTCCGCACTTGGGGTTCGACTCGGGCGCGTCGATAGGCAACCATGACTTCCGCTGAGGCGTGCTCTTCTCACGGGGCACGTCTCGCGACCGATCAGGCTTGTCCGCCCTTCGTGGGCAAGCATCCCGTTCTCTGACCCGCTCGCACTTTCGTGCGGGCCTCCCTCGAACCCGGCAGTCTTGGCCTCGTGCCGCGCTGCCACAGTCTCCTGCGCGCACTGGTTGCCGCTGCGGGAGCGGAGCTTTTTGACATGACCACATCCGATTCGTCGGATTCCGAGCGCTCACGCCGCGCTCCTCGTTTCGATTCCCAACACAGTCATTTGCCGGCCGAATTGGGCTGGATCCCCGCCGAGAGCGGTATGGGGGCCTCGCCGCCCGCCCGCTTCGGTGAGACGGGCGCGCCCTCGGGCGGCGATGATGAGGCCGCCGATGAGCGTGCCGACCCGGTTTCGGGCTCGGATCTGCCTCTGGAAGGTGGCGAGGCGCCCGCGACCGAAGGTCCGCGCAAGCGCCGCCGCGGTTCCCGCGGCGGACGTCGCCGCAACAAGGGCAAGGTTCGGGGCGCGCTCGCTCCGGCGGAAGGCGAAAGCCCCGACGAGCCGCAGTCAGAGGCTGCACTCGAAGCCCCGACGCTGTTCGCAGATGCTCCGGGCGCGCCGACCGCGGCTTTGGAGCCGCTTGTCGGCGCCGATGAGCCCCTGAGCGCCCCGCCAGCCGACGGCGAGCGTCGCAAGAAGCGTCGGCGTCGGCGCGGTCGCGGCCGCAACCGCGAGTCGGAGGGCTCGGAGACCGTCGGCATCGACCTGATTCCGGGCGAAGATCCGGAACTCGATCTCGAGGAGGCGGGCCTCGCGGCCCCCGTGGAGTTGGAGACCGCGCAGGCGGAAGAGTCGGCCACGAGCGAGACCCCCGAAGGCAAGAAGAAGCGCCGTCGGCGCGGTTCCCGCGGAGGCCGTCGCCGCCGCGATGCACAGCCGCGCGAGGGCGCTGACAGGGAGGCTGGCCGGGGTGCCGGTCGTGGCGCAGGTCGGGATGCCGGTCTGGGCGTCGACCTGATTCCCGGCGAGGAAGACGACCTCGCCGATCTGCCGCCGCTCCCCGGCGCCAGAACCGCCGCTTCGGAACAGGCCCCAGAGGAGCAAGCGGGCCCCGGGCGCCGCGACAAGCGCCGCCGGCGTCGCGGCCGCGGCCGCGACGCCGGCGTGGAGGGCGAGGCCGGTCCGGAAACGGAAACGGAGACGGAGGCAGAACTCGAGGAGGTCGAGGCGGCGCCGGTGCCGCGTAAGCAGCGCATCCTGGTCAATGCCTCCGACCCCGAGGAGCAGCGCGTCGCGGTTGTGGAGGACGGCGAGATCGTCGACTTCCAGATGACGGTGCGCACCGAGAACTCGGTGGTCAACGACATCTACCGCGGCCGGGTGGTCAATCTGGAGCCCGCCATCGGCGCGGCCTTCGTCGACTTCGGTCAGGGCCGCAACGGCTTTCTCCACACCTCGGATGTGCTCTCCGTCTACGGCGATCCCAACTGGAGTCTCGACAACCTGCTCTCCACGCGCATCGATCCCGACGAATGGGACGAGAACTCCAGCCAGCCCCGCGTGGGGGATGAACTGGGCGAAGGCAAAGATGCGGCCAAGCCGGGCGGCAAGTCCGATCGTCGCGACGGCCGCCGCTTCCGCGCGCGCCCGCGGCTGCCGATCACGGATCTGCTCAAGAAGGGGCAGATGGTCGCCGTTCAGGTCACCAAGGACGCCATCGGCGACAAGGGCCCGACGCTCACGACGTACATCTCGATCCCCGGGCGCTATCTGGTGCTGATGCCCTCGATGTCGCGCACCGGCGTGTCGCGCAAGATCGAGGACGAGAAGGAGCGCCGTCGCCTCAAGAAGATCCTGGGACAGTTGGAACTGCCCGAAGGCATGGGTGTCATCGTGCGCACGGCGGGAGTCGGCCGCACCAAGGCCGACCTCAAGCGCGACCTAGACTACCTCAAGGGCGTCTTCGAGACCTTCGCCAAGCGACTGCGCACGGGCCACGGCCCGGCCCCGCTGTACCAGGAGTCCGACATCGCCATCCGCACGGTGCGCGATCTCGCCACCCCCGCCACGGAGGCGATCATCGTCGATGACGTGGAAGTGCACCGCCAGATCGTCGACTTCGCGCACAAGCTGATGCCCGAAGACGAAGGCCGCGTGCAACTGCACACCGGACCCAAGCCGCTGTTCCACAACTACTCGATCGAGCCTGATTTCGAGCGCATCTTCTCGCGGCGGATCGAACTGCCCTCGGGCGGTTCCGTGGTGTTCGATCAGGCCGAGGCTCTGGTCGCGATCGACATCAACTCCGGCCGCACGCGCACCGACGGCTTCGACTTCGAGCAAATCGCGCTCAAGACCAACCTCGAGGCGGCGCCGGAGATCGCCCGCCAGATCCGCCTGCGGGATCTGGGCGGCATCATCGTGGTCGACTTCATCGACATGATGAAGTCAAGCCACATGCGGCAGGTCGAGCGCCTGTTCCGCGAGCACCTCGCCAAGGACCGCGCGCGCTTCAAGATCGGGCGCATCTCGCAGTTCGGCCTGCTGGAGCTGACGCGCCAGCGGCTGGGCCCGGGCATGAACAAGAAGGTGTTCCACACCTGCCCGGCCTGCCGCGGCCTGGGCCGCGTGCGCACCGTGGAGTCGCGCGCCGCGGCGATCCTGCGCCGGCTGGGCTCGGCGCTGACGCTCAAGGGTTTCGCCACGGTCGAGGTCAAGGCGCACCCGGAGGTGATCGGCTACCTCAAGCACTCCTGCATGGAGTACCTGCGGGCGCTCGAATACCGCACCGAGCGCCAGATCCGGCTGATCGAGGTGCGCGACCAGGCCGAGGATTCGGTCCTGCGCTACCTGCGGGCCGACGGCAAGGAAGTCCGCCCCGGCGGACGCCGCAAGCGCTAGGGCCGGGGCCCTCTCCGCCGGGCCGACCCGCCTTGGCGCCGCGGCAAGGGGGGCCTTCCCAAGCCCCCCGGCCCTCGCTAGACTGTTGCGCCTCAATGTCTGCGTGCGGGTCCCGATGGATCCGTGCGGAGCCACTCAGGGCTCGGCTCGTGCGAGCCCACCGCGGGAGGGTATCCACCGCGGCAACCACAAGGAAACGACCGTGTACGCCATCATCAACGACCGAGGCTGCCAGAAGACCGTCCGCGAGGGCGAGATCGTCAACCTCGACCTCATGGGCAAGGCCCAACCCGGTGACAAGATCACCATCGACTCCGTGCTGCTGATCGGCAACGAAGGCAGCGTGCGCATCGGCAAGCCGACCGTTCCCGGCGCCAAGGTGACCGCCACGGTCATCGGCGAGGACCTCGGCCCCAAGCTGATCGCCTTCCGCTTCAAGCGCCGCAAGAACGTGCGCCGCAAGCGCGGCCACCGCCAGCACTTCACTCAAGTCAAGATCGAGAAGATCACGGGTTGATCCCAAAGGAGACAAGCACACATGGCACACAAGAAGGGACAAGGTTCCACCCAGAACGGCCGCGACTCCAATCCGCAGTTCCGCGGCATCAAGCGCTATGGCGGCCAGCAGGTCAGCGCCGGCACGATCCTCGTGCGTCAATGCGGCTCGGTGTTCCACGCCGGCCGCAATGTCGGCATCGGCAAGGACTGGACGCTGTTTGCTCTCGTCGACGGCACGGTGCGCTACCAGCCCAACGGCAAGGTGCACATCGACTCGCCCGCCAAGAGCTGATTCGCGGCATCACTTGATTCCAGACTCCCGCCGGGCGCATCCTGAGCGTCGGCGGGAGCATTTTTTCCACCGCACATGTTTCGCGACGAAGCCCATATCGAAGTGATCGCCGGCAAGGGTGGCGACGGATGCGTCGCTTTCCGCCGCGAAAAGTACGTGCCTTTCGGGGGCCCTGAAGGCGGCGATGGCGGCGATGGCGGCAGCATCGTGCTGGTCGCGGATCTCGGCCTCAATTCCCTGCTCCCGATCGGACGTCAGTTCCGCTACAAGGCGCTCGACGGCGAGAAGGGGCTGGGTTCCAACAAGGCCGGCCGCAGCGCCGAGGATCTGGTGCTGATGGTGCCCGTCGGCACGCAGATCTTCGATGAGGAGCGCGGCAACCTGCTGCGCGACCTCAAGCGCGAGGGCGATCGCGTCGTCGTGGCGCAGGGCGGCAAGGGCGGTTTCGGCAATTCGCACTTCGCCACCGCCGTGCGCCAGACCCCGCGCTTTGCCAAGCCCGGTCTGCCCGGCGAGAAGCGTCGTCTGCGCCTCGAGCTCAAGCTTCTGGCGCAGGTGGGCCTGGTCGGCATGCCCAACGCGGGCAAGTCGACCTTCCTCGCCTCCGTCACGGCCGCGACGCCCAAGATCGCGGACTATCCGTTCACCACGCTGGTGCCGCAGGTCGGCATCGCTTCGCTCTCGCCCGTCGACACGCTGGTGCTGGCAGATCTGCCCGGTCTGATCGAAGGCGCCGCCGAAGGCCACGGTCTGGGGCACAAGTTCCTGAAGCACGTCGAGCGCTGCGAGACCGTGCTGCAACTCGTCGACTGCTCGCCCGAGGCCGACACCGACCCCGAGCAGGCCTTCCGCGTGATCGACGCGGAGCTGGCGCGCTTCTCGCCGGAGCTGGCGCAAAAGCCGCGCGTCGTCGCCGCGACCAAGTGCGAAAGCGAGGAGTCCGAGCTGCGCGCGGCGGAGCTCGAGCGCCGCATCGCGCGCAAGGTCCACCGCATCTCCTCGGCCCAGAAGAAGGGTCTCAAGGAAGTGCTGACCGAGTGTCACCGCATCGTGAAGGCGGCGCTACCACTCGACGCGCAGCGCTGATCCGGCGCGGTGCTCGAAGCTTCGCGGCCGTCAGGCTTGCGGCGAGGCGAGCGTCCGTTCCCCGCGCGGGATCCATTCTCGGCAGAGCGAGCGAAGCACAACCGCGGGGGGGGGCAGGTGCAGTCGGACGCGGCGCTTCGTACCATGGTTCTCGTCCATGAACGCCACGCTGCCCACGGCCAGGGGTTCCACCATCGCCACGCTCGGCATCGTCGGCGGCGGGCAACTGGCTCAGATGACGGCGCAGGCGGCCAGCGCGCTGGGCGTCGAGGTGGCGATCCTCGAGCGCGCGGCGGACTTCCCGGCCCGCCCGCTGGCGGCGCGCTGCCTGCAGGGCGACTGGAATGATCCGCGCGAGCTGGTGCGCCTTGCCGAGGGGTGCGATGTCGTCACGCTCGAAAACGAGTTCGTGGACGCGGACGCGCTCGCCGAGCTCGAAGCGAGCGGCGCGCGCCTGCATCCGGGTGCCCACACCATCCGCACCGTGCAGGACAAGCTCACGCAGAAGCGCACCTTCGCCAAAGCCGGCCTGCCGCTGCCGCGCTTTGCAGCCGTGGAGAGCCCGGCCGAGCTGGGGCGGCTGGCGCGCGAGTGGGGCTATCCGCTGGTGCTGAAGAAGCGCCGCAACGGCTACGACGGCAAGGGCAACGCGACGGTGCGCTCGGAGGGCGAGATCGAGCGTGCCTGGCAGCAGCTGGGCACAGGCGCGCACGCGCTGTACGCCGAGGCTTTCTGTCCCTTCGTCGCGGAGCTCGCGATCATCGTGACGCGCGGGCTGGATGGGGCGCTCGCTGTCTATCCGGTGGTCGAGACGATTCAGAAGGACCACATCTGTCATGTGGTGCGCGTGCCCTCGCCGGCCGTCGGCGGACATGCTGCGGCGGTGGAGCGCATCGCGCGCACTGCGGTCGAGTCCGTGCAGGGTGTCGGGAGCTTCGGCCTCGAGCTATTCCTGCTGGCCGATGGGGAACTGCTCGTCAACGAGATCGCTCCGCGCGTGCACAACAGCGGCCACTACACGATCGAGGCCTGCGAGACCTCGCAGTTCGAAAACCACGCGCGCGCCGTGCTCGGCTGGCCGCTGGGATCGACGCGCATGCTCGCGCCGGCGGCGGTGATGATCAATCTGCTCGGCGCCGGGCCCGGGCCGGGCCGTCCGGCGGGGCTCGAGCGCGCGCTCGCCGTCGAGGGCGCGCATCTGCATCTTTACGGCAAGCGCGAGAGCGTGCGCGGCCGCAAGCTGGGACATGTCACGGCGCTGGGCCAGACGCTCGAGGAAGCACAGACGCGCGCAAGCCTGGCCGCCGAGGCTCTGCGATTCGGAGCATCCGCATGAAGAAGCAAGCACAAGCGCCGCTGGTCGGCATCATCATGGGCAGCGATTCGGATTGGAGCACGATGGAGGCGGCTGCCGAAGCGCTCGCGGAACTGGGCATTGCGCATGAAGTGCGCGTGGTCAGCGCGCACCGCACGCCGGAGGACATGGCCGAGTACGCCCGCACGGCCCGCTCGCGCGGGCTCAAGGCGATCATCGCCGGCGCGGGCGGCGCCGCGCACCTGCCCGGCATGGTGGCGAGCTACACGACGCTGCCAGTGATCGGCGTGCCGGTCAACATCACGCCGCTGGCGGGCGTCGATGCCCTGCACTCGATCGTGCAGATGCCCGCCGGCGTGCCCGTCGCGACGGTAGGCATCGGCAATGCGCGCAACGCGGGCCTGCTCGCGGCGCGCATGCTGGGTGCGCACGATGCCGCGCTGGCGCTGCGGCTCGACACCTTGCGCGAGTCGATGGCGGCGGCTTCGCGCGCGAAGAACGACAAGCTGGCGAGCGAGCGCGCCCGGCCGCGCTGAGCGGCGAGCGGGGAAAAAACTTCCTCCAGCCGCATCCGGCCGCCGGCCGATCTCCTCCTCATGGAATCCTCGGGAGTCGAGGGAGAGTCCTCCTTTGCGGATCTGGGGGCGAAGATGCGCAAGCAATGGCTCGATGCCATCCCGTCCGCGCTGCCCTCGTCGACGCTGTCGCCGCGCCACCAGCTCGAGGCCTGGCTCGCCGACATGGTGCGCGAGGGGGCCAGCGACCTGATCCTGCGTGCCAACGGACGGCCGAGCATGCGGCGCGACTCGAAGATCAGCTTCCTGCCGGGCAGCGTGCCCGCCGCCGGCCCGATGATCGAGATCCTGACCGGCATTCTCGGCAAGGATCGACTGGAGCAATGGCGCGCGCGCGGCTCGGCGGATGCTGCGCTGGCTTTCGACGGACTTGGCCGCTTCCGGCTGAATGCCTACCGCCAGATGGGCGAGCCCGCGATCGTGCTGCGCCGCATCAACGAGCAGGCGCCCAGACTGGAGGCGCTGGAGCTGCCGATGGAGAGCCTTGCCAAGCTGGCGCTCAAGAAGCGCGGTCTGATCCTTGTGACGGGGATCGCGGGTTCTGGCAAATCGACCACGCTGGCCGGCCTGATCGAGCACATGAACCAGAATGTCGAGCGCCACGTGGTCACGCTCGAGGATCCGGTCGAACTGATCTACAAGGAGTCGCGCTGCGTGATCAGCCAGCGCGAGGTGGGCACGGATTGCCCGAGTTTTCAGGATGGGCTGCGCCACGCGCTGCGCCAGAGCCCGGATGTGATCCTGATCGGCGAGATGCGCGACGCCGAGACGGTGACCTCCGCGCTGGATGCCACTGAGACGGGTCACCTCGTGCTTTCGACGCTGCACACGGTCAACGCGCCCCAGACGCTCGAGCGCATCCTGTCTTTCTATCCGCCGGAGCAGCACGCGCAGATGCGCCAGCGGCTGTCGGACAATCTCGTCGGCGTGCTGAGCCAGCGCCTCCTGCCGCGGCTTTCGGGCAAGGGCCTGATCCCGGCCTACGAACTGATCGTCTCCACCCCTCACGTGCGCGAACTGATCGCGCTGGGCAAGACGGCCGAACTGGCGAAGGTCATCGAACTGGGCAGCGAGAGCGGGCTGATTTCCTTCAACCAATGCCTGCGTGGGCTGGTCAAGGAGCGCAAGGTGGAGCTTGAGGATGCCCTGGCGGCGAGCGACCGTCCGGAGGAACTGGTGCTGGCCCTGCGCGGCATCACTTCGGGCTCCCAGCGCGCCGAGGTCCGGGAGAACACCCCCCTTCCGCCGGGGTCCGAGGGTCTGCGGATCAACCGCCAGCACCCCTGAGGTCGGCGATTCCTCCCGACTGGGAAGAAATCCCGTGCTCCGGCGTCAGGACTTGGAGAACCTTGGGCATAAGCCCTGTCCTCGTCTAGGATTGCGGGCCGGACCACCACCATGAACATCGGGCAGATCAAGCTCCTCTCCTGGGCAACCACCGGCACCCTGACGCTGGGCCTGTCCTACTACATCTTCGACTACGTCCGCACGATGGAGATCCGCCACGCGATGCCTGACGGGGCCAAGGCCAAGCTGGTGCTGGAGGACATCGAGCAGATCAAGGTCAAGACGGATGATGTCGTCGGCTACCCGGACATCAAGCGCCTGTTCCACGTGACCTGCTCCGATTGCACGAGCAACCTCAACTGGACGGGCAAGGAGAAGGTGGTCGAGAAGCCGGTGGAGAACGCGGCCCCGACCGAGGCGCCCAAAGTGCGCGTCGCCGACGTGCTCTCGATCGTGATGGTCAAGGCCGACACGCGCGACCCCCGTCAGTCGGCGGTCTACTTGCGTTACAAGACAAGTTCGCGCGTACAAGGTGCGCCGCCGATGGGCGTGCTGGTCAAGGTGGGGGAGCACCTGATGCCGCCGCTCAACAAGATTCGCCTCGATGAGGTGGTGCCCGAGGGCGGCTGGTTCGTCTTCGAGGGCGAAGACCGCGAGCGCGAACTGCTCGGGCCCGCGCGCTTCGATGTTTCGAACTTCGTAGTCGAGGTCGGGCCGGAAGGCGTGCGCCTGCCGCCCACGACTCTGGTTCCGCGCGCCAAGCTAGAGGCCTTCAACCCCAACCGCACGGCTCGGCTGGGCTCCAATGCCTTCCAGATCGGACTCGAGGATGCGCGCTACTTCGAGGAAAACTACCAAGAGATCTTCGCGCGCGATGTGCGCACGGTCCGCTACCAGGACCCCAAGACGGGGCGCTACGCCGGCATTCAGATCACGAGCGTGACCCCCGGTTCGATCGCCTCGCAGCACGGCGCGCAGGAAGGTGACGTGATCAAGAGCATCAACGGTCATCCCGTGACGAGCACGCAGGAGGCGATTCACTTCGTGAAGAGCAACGCCAACAAGTACTCGACCTGGGAAGTGGTGGTGGAAAACAAGGGGCAGTCGCGCACCGTGACCTACCACTCGCCCAACAAGTGATGCGCGTCGAGTGAAGCTGGCGCTGACGGTCGATCTGGGCAACTCGGCGGCCAAGCTGGTCGCCTGGTCGCTGGCCGATCGGCCCCGGCTGCAGTCCGCTTTGCGCATCGACAGCGGCGACAACGCGGATCCCAAGGCCGCTCAGCGGATCGCCGAGTGGCTGCCCGAGGCGCGCTTCGAGGCCGCCTGGATCTGCTCGGTTGCCGAAGAGCCGAAGCTGCAGCGGCTGCTCGCGGCGCTGCGCGCGCGCCCTTCGCCGGTGGAGCCGCGACAGCCCGAGCATGGTCTGAGTGTCGATCTGCCACACCCGGAGAAGATCGGTCGTGATCGCCTGTTCGCGGCGCGCGGCGCCTTTGAACTCGGCGGCGTGAGCGCGCTCGTGCTCGATGCGGGCACGGCGCTGACCGTGGATGCGCTGGAGGTGCGTGCGGGCCGCGCGCGCTTCCTCGGCGGAGCGATTGCGCCGGGGCCCCGGCTGCTGTCGAGCGCGCTGGCGCAGGGCGCCGCGGCGCTGTTCGAGGTCCAGCCCCGCATCGGGGCTCCCGCATTGGGCCGCGACACGCGCTCGGCCCTCGAATCGGGCGTGACGCACGGCTTTCGAGGCGCTGCGCGCGAGCTGGTCCATCGGCTGGGAGCGGAGTGCGGATTGGAGCGCGCGCCGATCTGGCTGTGCGGCGGCGCGCGCGCGCTGCTGGAAGACCCGGAACTGTTTCCCGGCCACAAGTTGCGCGTCGAGCCGGATCTGGTGCACTGCGGCCTGCTGGCGGCCGGAGCGTGCCGCGCATGAATGTGGAGCTTCGTGAACTCACCGCCCCGCGGCGTGGCGCGGTCGCCGTCGTGGAAGTGCGCGGAAGCGACGCGGCCGACTTCACCGAGCGCCACACCGGCCATCCGCCGCCCGCCGCCGGCAGCTTCAGGCTGAGGCGTCTTTCCGGGAACGGCGAGTGGATCGACGAAGCACTGGTGCTGACGCGGCCCGACGGCGTGATCGAGTGGCACCTGCACGGGGGCGCGTCGGTGCTCCAGCAGGTGCTGGCGCTGGTGCCGCCCGAGCGCCGGCTGCAGCCCGCCGCCGATCCGCTGGTGCAGGCCCGCACGCGCGCCGCCGCGCGCATCGTGCTGGATCAACGCGAGGGCGCGGCCGCGCGCGAGCGCCAGCTGCTGGTCGGGCTCGCCCCGGAACAGCGCGAGCAGCGCGCCGAGCTGCTGCGCCTGCGCATGCGCATGTGGCAGCACCTCGAGCGGCCGACCCGCGTGCTGCTGCTGGGCCCGGTCAATGCCGGCAAGTCCACGCTGTTCAACGCACTGTGTTCCGCCGAGCGCGCGCTGGTCAGCCCGGTTGCGGGAACCACCCGCGATCTGCTGCGCGAGGAAGTGCAACTGGGACCCTGGCCGATCCTGCTGATCGACAGTGCCGGCCTGCGTGCGGGGAGTGACGCACTCGAGGCCGAGGGTCAGCGGCGTGCCGAGGCCGAGCGCGCGCAGGCGGACTGGGTGCTGTGGGTCGACCCGCGCGCCGACGGCGAGCGCCATGCGCCTCCCGGCAGCCTGTGGATCCGCTCCCGGTGCGGGCTGGAACTCGAGCATGCCGTGCAGGCCTTGGAAGATCCGGTCACGGCGCGCCAGCGCCTCCGCGCCCTGTTCGAGCGCGAGCGCTCGCTGCCGCACGAACCCTGGCAGCCGGGCGAGTGCGTGCCGCTGAGCGAGTCCGATTTGCGCTTCGTGCTCGGCTAGGGTAGGGTGCTCGCTCGAGCATGAGTACGCGCCACCTCGTCTCGATCGACGACCTCTCCCTGGCTCAGATTCGTGAACTGTTCGTTTTCGCGCGCGACTTCGCGGCCGATCTGCGCGCCCACGCGCATCTGTGCCGCGGGATGATTTCCGCGAGCCTGTTCTTCGAACCCTCGACCCGCACGCGGCTGTCCTTCGAATCCGCGATGCTGCGCCTTGGCGGCGGTGTGATCACGGCGGCGGACATCCGCACGATGAGCTCATCGAAGGGCGAGTCGTTGGCGGACACGATTCGGGTGGTGGGCGGAGGCTATGCCGATGCGATCGTGTTGCGCCACTCCAGCGAGGGCGCGGCGCGCCTTGCCGCGCAGTATTCTCCCGTGCCCGTGGTCAATGCCGGAGATGGCAGCCACGAGCATCCCACCCAGACGCTGTGCGATCTCTACAATCTGTGGCTGGAGCGCGGCGAGATCGAGGGGCTCGATATCGTGCTGTCGGGCGACCTGCGCTACAGCCGCACGATCCACAGCTTCGCGTACGCACTCGCGCGCTTCGGGGCCAACGTGATCTGCTGCCCGCAGCCGGGTTTCGAGATGCCGGACTACGTGCTGCAGCGGCTGCGCGAAGAGTTCGGTGTCGAACCGCAGCGCGCCGATGTCTCGCGCCTCGGCGACATCGCCTCGCAGTCGGACGCGCTGTACCTCACCCCTCAGAAACCGCACCAACTCTCGCTGTTCACCGACACGCGCGGTCGCGACATCGAGCGCGTCGACGCCCTGTACATGACTCGCCCGCAGACGGAGCGGCATCCCGACGGGGGGCGCGGCCTCGAGAACTACCTGCAGATCGGCAAGCGCCAACTGTCGGCCGAACCGCTGCGCCAGGCTGTCGTGATGCACCCCCTGCCGCGGCGCGACGAGTTGTCCGAGGACCTCGACAGCGATCCGCGCAGCATCTACTTCAAGCAGGCCGCGCGCGGCGTGCCGATCCGCATGGCGATCCTCGCCTATCTCACCGGCGCGATCACGCTCAAGGCTGACAAGCCCGTGCGCGAGCCCCAGCCCTACCCGGTCTCGCTGGGCCCCAATCCCTGCCCCAATCCGACCTGCATCTCTCGCACCGAGGCGCGCCACGTGCTGCCGCGCTACCGGCTGGCCGCGCGGCATCCACTGCGCGCGCACTGCGCCTACTGCTCGCAGGAGCTGCAGTTTCAGCTGGTGGGGGATGCACCCAGCCGGGAATGGCACCCGCGCGACTCGGTCGACGCCCGCAAGCTGGCACCGGAATCGCTCGTCTTCTTCAGCACGCTCGCCGAGGCGCACGCGCTGGGTTTTGCCCCGGCCGCCACGCCGACGCGCGCCACTTAGAACGGCCAGAACAGCGGAATCACCGCGAGCGCCACCAGCATCACCACCAGATCGAGCGCCGTGCCCGCGCGCACGAAGTCCGTGAAACGGTAGCCGCCGGGCGCGAAGACCATCAGATTGGTCTGGTATCCGATCGGCGTGGCGAAGCCGCAGGACGCCGCCACGAGGATTGCCATCAGGAACGGCATCGGAGAGACACCCAGGCTCGCGGCGCTCGCCATCGCGATCGGGAACATCAGCGCCGCGGTGGCATTGTTGGAGAGCAACTCGGTCAGCAGCATGGTCGCCGCGTACAGCGCCAGCAGCGCGAGCATCGGGGAGTCGCCTCCCACCGCACCGGCGATCTGTGCCGCGAGGCCGCTTGTGTGCACGGCGCTGCCCAATCCGATGCCGGCTGCGATCGTGATCAGCACCTGCCAGTCGATCGAGGCGCGAGCCTTGGCGATGCTGGTGCAGCCGCTCAGCAGCATCAGCGCGCTGGCGAGCAGGCCGGCGTGCAGCATCGTCAGCCATTCCATCCCGGCGGCGAGCACCATCGCGACGAGGATCGCCAGCGCCAGCGGCGCCTTCTCGTGTCCCGGCGGCGTGGAGTCCTCCAGACGCGAGACGAGGTGAAAGTCGCGTGCGTCGCGCATGCGCTCGTACCAGTTCGGGTGGGCTTCCAGCAGCAGCTGATCCCCGGGTTCGAGCACGATGTCGCCGAGTTTGCCCTCCAGTCGCACCCCCGAGCGCGCGACGGCGATCACGGCCGCTTCGTAGACGCTGCGAAAGCGCCCCTCGCGGATCGAGCGGCCCACCAGCGGGCATTGCGGTGAAACGACAGCCTCGATCCAGCAGCGCTCGAGCTGGGGCGTGTCGAGCTTGCGCGTCTGTCCGTCCGGCGCGACCAGCCCGCGGATGCGGGTGAGATCGCGTACGGAATCCAGTGCGCCGACAAAGGACAGCCGATCACGGCCGCGCAAGAGCTCGGTGGATCCGACGGCGGGGAGGATCCGCCCCTCCCGCTCGATCTGCGCCAGATAGACGCCGGGCAATCCGCGCAGCCCCGCTTCCTCAATCGTTCTGCCGACGAGGCTTGAGTCCGGCAGCAGTTCCAGTTCGGTCTGGTACTCGCGCGGATCGCCGGCGGCGCTGACCAGCGGTCGGCGCTCGGGCAGCAGCCAGCGTGAAGCGAGCAGCAGGAACAGGATGCCGGCGAGCGCGCAGGGCACACCGACCAGCGCAGGCTCCAGCAACGACAAGTCGGTGCGCGGATCGCCATCGGCCTTGGCGAGACCGTACAGGATCATGTTGGTGCTGGTTCCGATCAGCGTGCACAGCCCGCCGAGAATGGTGGCGTACGAAAGCGGGATGTAGAGCTTCGAGGCGGCAATGCCCGTGCGCCGGCACAGATCGCGCACCACCGGCAGGAACAGCGCCACGATGGGGGTGTTGTTGAGCACGGTGGAAAGCCCCGCGCTCATCGACATCAACCGCAGCTGGGCCGCGCGCTCGCCGCGCACCCGGGCGAAGACTCGTCGGGAGAGCGACTCGAGCGCGGCGGTGTGGCTGACTCCCGAGGCCACGATGTACAGCACGCCCACGGTCAGGACCGCATCGTTGGCGAAGCCGCCCCACAGGACCTCGGGCTTAGGCAGTCCCTCGACGAACAGCGCGGCACTCTGCAACGCAAGCAGCGCGCCGAGCAGCACCACATCTGTGGGCTGGTTGCGCCAGAGCGCGAACAGCATCGCGCCGATGACCGCCACGGTGATCCAGGCTTGGGGGGACATGTCCGTTCGCTTTATCGGCTCCAAGCCGGCCCCGAGAGTTTTGGGAAAAACGGGCTCGAGTGTGCGTTTGCGCACGCTGGGGGCGGGGAAGGCTCGTCCGGGGCGCAGGAACGCGCCGGGGGGTGGATTCACAAACCTATTCCAGGCATGGCTTTAGGACGCTCACTCCGCGCCGAGGACGCGCTTGGCACATGCTTTGGAAGCTGCGGGCGGGCTTGGGCCCACCCCCGCCTTTTTCAAATGGCCGCCAACACACGCTTGACCCATGCTGCCCGGCAAGTTTTCATGCCAGGAGCGAAGCTGTCTGGGGTTGCCCGGGTAGTGCGCCTGCGACCCCCCTCGTTGGCCACGCCCCCGGCGCCTGTTCGGCCTGACCCCTCGTCCCATAACCTGATTCTCGGCGGTCCCGCACGGGCCGCCGTCCAGCGCCTGCTGCTGAAGAACGACCTGTAGAAAGCCATGCACAACTTCACCACCTCGGACCACCGCCCTGCCGCTCGCGGAAAGACTGCCGCGCTGTCAGCCCTCGGTCTTGGCTTCGTCCTGATGTTCTCTGCCTGTGGCGGCAGCTCGCAGGTGCCGACGCTCTCCGGCGCCAATCCCGGCGAGATCATCCTGCACCCCACCAATGCGTACGGATCCCTGCGCCTGCGGGTGGACGAGAGCAAGGGCGGCAGCGCGACCCAGACCAAGCTGCTCTCCGTGTCCTGGGGACGCATGGCGACCGTGCGCGACGCCAGCGGCGCGCTGCAGAACGTCAACATGGTGATCGGCGAGGACATCCGCTCCGACAACGTCAACTACGAGCTGACCAGCAACCCGGTGACCGAGGAAACCACCGTGCGCATCCTGCACGCCGTGGGTACCGCGGCCTACAACGCTGCCTTCGACCGGCTCGATCAGAACCTCATCCCGGTGGCCAGCAAGAGCCTCTCGGTCAACGAGCTGCCGCCCTTCCCGGTGCTGCCGCGCAACGCCGCGCTGCAACTGCGCTTCGATGACCTGCTCAACCCGACCACGATCAACGCCGAGACCATCAAGGTTGTCACGGGCTACCCGGCCGCGACTCCCTTCGGCTGCCGCGTGATCCTCGACCCCAACTTCGGAGACCTGCGCGATCGCGATGGAAACGGCCAGCCGGAGTTCTATCCCACGCGCATCATCCTCGACCCGACGGTGACGCAGATCGAAGCCGGACTGACGGATCCGCCGCTGGCGGTTAACAACATCGGTCTGCCCGCCAGCCTCAACCTCTCGCAGGCCAATGTCGGCATCCGCATCCCTACCCAGCGCGTTCCGCTGATCGGCCAGAACAACATCCTGACCAACCTCAATGGGGGGCCGGTCAACTTCACGGGCAGCGGCAGCAACGACGCCGGCACGCAGACCTTCGACGTCGTGCGCGCCCTGCGCTCGGGCGGCGCGACGGCCGTGACGGGTGACATCAACAACGGCTTCATCGTCGACGACATCCCGCCGCGCCTGGTCGGCGTTCAGGCCGTCCAGATCTCGACGCCCTCCGGCATCCCCGGCAATTTCGTCACGACGGTGGATTACGTGCTGGACGCGTGCAGCGCCCGCATCAAGGTTGGCGACGTGATCCAGCAGCCGGGCGTGTTCGCGGAAGTGATCCAGTTGACGGCCGCGCCCGCTGGCGGCACGGTCACGGATGTGCGCTACCGCATCGTCTACCCCGAAGGCGCCCAGCTCACTGCCGGTCCGGCGCAGATCTCGACCGTCTGGGATCCGGTGCTCAATTTCAACCAGCAGAACTGCTTCATCGGCTTCACCAGCGTGAATCCCTCGAGCACGACGCCGGGGACCGGTGTTTCGAGCGACTCGCGTCTGATCGTGCGCTTCAGCGAGCCGATGGATCCGGCCAGCCTGACGGCCTTCGACAACATGCCGATCACGCGCAACGATCCCGATGGCGCGACGCCTCCGACGGCGCGCGATTACATCGTGGGTTCGGTGATCGGATCCACCGACCTGAAGCAGTACAGCTTCAACCCGGTGATCAACTTCCAGCACACTTTCGGCAGCGCCAACGACGACTACTACATCAAGATCGGTAGCGGGGCCTCCGGGCCCGTGGATCTCGCGGGCAATCCGCTGGCCGTCCCGCTGCCGGCCGTGCGCTTCTTCATCGATGCCACGGATGCCTCCGAGAACAACCAGTCGGTCGTCTTCCGCTTCAACTCGATCGACGAGATCGGCAACGACACGTTCCCCGAACTGCGCGGCCAATTCCTCTCCGATCTCAGCCAGGGCATCATCAAACCGCGCCCGGTGACCCGTCAGGCTGCCACCTGCGACCGCACCGTGCCCGTGCCGGGCAACATGCCCGTTTTCGCTCTCGGGGTGCAGACGCCGCTGTCGAGCCTCGGCAGCAAGATGCAGACCCTGTGGCGCTACTGTGACGTCGGCTTCGGTCTCCAGGACGAAGCGAATTTCAACGTCGACATCGAGCACCTGTACTGGGCTCCGGTGGGCGGCAACGTGGTGGCCGACACCTTCGACCTGTTCGAAATGCGCCTGTGCCACTCCAACCGGCTGCCTGACGAAACGATCGACCCCAACAGCCTGCTGCCGATCTACCTCAACTCCGGACTGACCACGACTTACAGCTCCAACCTGCTCAACGCGACGGAAGACCCGCAGCGCACGGTGCACCCCCGCGCCAAGGGCTACGTGCTCAACCCCGCCGATCGCAAGATCTCGGCTACGGGCGCGACCACAATCATGCCTTGGCCGCTCAACCAGGAAGGCCCCGTTTCCGGTTACGAGTACTACACCTGGCGCGATACGGCGCTGCTCGCCAGGGGGGCGATCGCGGACTCACCCGGCGCGGAATTGCGCATCGTCTGTTCGGTGGTCTTCGGTCTGGGCGCCGGGTGCTTCAGCTGCCCGTACACCAACTCCAACGTGCCGACGATCGGTCTGCCGATCCTGATGGAGTTCCGCTGCTTCCCCGATTCCGGTTCGCTGGGCCTCAACGCGCTGGACATCAACTTGGCCGTCAACAGCTCGGCCCGACCCAACTTCCGCGCGTTCTCGACCGGTGGAGTCAACTCCTCGGGCGCGGCCGTGCCGGTCAACCCGGATCTCGCGGAGGTCGCCACCGGTGGCTTCAACCCGACCTCGACTCCTCCGGGAGCCGCCACGCTGGCCGTCGACAACACCGTGTACCTCGGCGAGATGGACATCGTGCTGCGCATCAGCCGTGCGCACTCGATCTGGTTCGACTCGACCATCGCGGCCCCGACCTATCTCGCTCCGGTGGTCGAGCCGCGCGATGTCGACCAGCCTGCGGGCACGCGCATCGATCTGGCCTTCCGCGGAGCGATCACCGTCACTCCCACGACCGCCAACATCCTGCGTGACGCCACCTTCATCAACCCGTACGGCGACCCGGCCTTCTGCCCCGTGGCCAACCCGCCGGCAGGTTCCTGCCCGGTCAATACCGGGACCTGCAACGGCACGGTGACCTTCTTCCAGAACAGCAGCACCTGGCGCAGCAGCCTCAGCCAGCTGAACGGTGCCAAGTTCTTTCAGTATCGCGTGACTTTCGTCTCCAACACGGAGACCGGTCTCACCCCGACTCTCTCAGCACTCGGCTTCGCCTTCCGTCAGTAATCACTGCTGATCCACACCATCCCCCAAGAAGACCATGAGCCGCGACATTCGATCGAACTTCCTTTTCCTGCCTGCCACGCTGCTGCTGGGGCTCGCGCTCTCCGGCTGCAGCGGAGGAGGCTCCTCCGGTTCCGGATCTGGTTCCGGCTTCCAGGTGGAAACGATCTCCGTGCAGAGCGGATCGATCTGGCAGATCAACCGGCCGATCGAAATCCGTTTCAATCAGCCGGTGGACTTCAGCACGGTCAACCTGAACACGATTCAGGTCTTCCGGGTCGGCGGGGGGACGGCCGCGGGTGAATTCCGCGTGGGCACGCTGCCCGGGACCACCACGCCCGATCCCAAGCGCATCGTCTTCTCCCCGCGCTGCCCCACGCTGTCCAACTACTCGGATGCCGGTTTCGCTCCCGGTGGCGTCGCCTATCGCATCAACATCGTCGGCGGCACGGGCTTCACAGTGGAGTCGCAGTCCGGTGGCGGGCTGAGCCTGGGACAGACGCGCGACTTCACCACCCCCAACTCGCTGGTGCCGACCGTGCTGTTCGTGGACACCGCCAGTGGTCCGCCGGCGGCCATCATCCGCACCAACGCATCCAACCTCAACGCGAGCTATCTGGAACTGGGCGGCTCGGATGCGACCGCGGACCGCGTCTACTTCCAGCCGCGCGCGCTGCCCGATGCCGCGCTGGGCGCGGATGTGCCGACGGGCTTCTTGGCACCGCTCAACCTCTACAGCAGTCAGTCCGAGCGCGTCAGTGTGCTGCTGACGATGAACCAGGCGCTGGACCCGGCCTCCAGCAACATCAACTCCGAGACGGTCCGCCTGGAGTACAAGAACGAAACCAGCAACACCTGGCTCCCGCTGGCCAACGAAACCACGCTGGTGGCGAACTGCACGGAGACAGGTTCCGTGCTGCGCCTCGATCCGATCGGCATCCTGCCGCAGGATCGGCAGATTCGGGTGGTGCTGTCCTCGAACCTGCGCGACCTCGTCGGCGATGTCAACCTGGTGGATGTCCCGGTGGCCGCCTTCCGCGTGAAGTCGATCGTTGGCGACACGGCGGACGAGCTGCTCGAGGAATTCAGCAGCGACTTCTTCGAAGACCAGACTTCCCAGCTCAGCGATCCCGCAGCACCCCGCGCCATCTGGGACGGAGGTGTGCTCAAGCCGAACTTCGATTTTGACGGCAACGGGGGCCCCGGCGGGGACTTCGACTGGGAAGTCGGCAGCGCGGTCGTCGGATCGGCTCCGGAGAATGTGATCCTCGACACGACCTTCACGCTGATCACCAACGCCAACCAGACGGCGACGCAGGCCGTGGTCAACGGCGTGGTCAACGTGCGCAACTTCACGATCTTCCAAGGCTCTTCGGTGACCGCCATCGGTCCCAATCCGCTGCGCATCCTCGCTTCGGGCAACGTGGTCATCGATGGTCGTCTGATTTGCAAGGGATCGAATAACCGCGGTGTCGCGACGCTCGACACCACCTGCATTCCGGAGATCGGTTCGGATGGCAACCTCGGCGGCGGCAAGGGTGGATCGGGCAGCTACCTGACCACCCAGTCGACTCCCAAGGGCCAGGACGGCTTCGGTGCCTTCAACCTCCCCGGGCTGGGAGGCGAGGGCGGCCACTCCTCGTTCAGGGCGGGTGGCGACAGCACCCGCCGTCCGGGCGGCGGCGGTGGAGGCGCGCTGGGTGCCAATGTGTTCGAAGTGGCTCGTCCGACCTGCTTCGATCAGACCGTGATCGGTCTCGATGCGGAACGGGGCTTCCCCGGCACGCCGGGTTCAGGCGATGCGCTGCTGGGCGCTGGCACCAAGCCTCAAGGCGGCATCGTGGGCACGCGCCCCTTCGCGGATAACGATTCCACGAACGACTTCCTCGGCCTGATGGTGACCACCACGGGTCAGGTCGTGCGCGGCGAACTGGCCCAGATCTGGGCCGGCGCGGGCGGTGGTGGTGGCGGCGACTCGTGCAACACGGCAGCATTCCCGACCACTCCGTTCTTGTGCAGCGGCGATGAAAAGGGCTGCGGGGGTGGCGGCGGCGGTGGTTCGGTCACGATCCTCGCACTGGGCGACATCCGCCTCGGTCAGCGTGGCGTGATCGACGCCGGCGGTGGCGTCGGCGGTGGCGGCGAGAACTCTGCCTCCGGCGGCATCACCCGCATCGGCGGCGGCTCCGGCGGCGGCTCGGGTGGTCATATCATCCTGCAGTCGGCCTCGCAGGTCGATCTGTCCAACTGCCAGACGGCGTTTGGCGCGGGCATCTTCGCTCGCGGCGGACAGGGTGGTGCCGGCAAGAACGACAAGGGCGGAGCCAAGGCTCCGGGCTTGGCGACGGGTCCTTCGCTGGATGCCCTGCCCGCCAACTCCTATCCCACGACGGCACCCACCACGACAGAGTGCGAGGTGGTCGCGGGCAGCTTCGGCTACACCTTCAGCAATACGGTGGGCAATGGTCCGACGGACAACGACAACGCTCTGGACAACGTGGTGACCTGTGCCGGCGGTGATGGCGGCCCGGGCATCATCCAGATCCACGTCCAGCGCCTCAGCACCGATCCCAACCAGAGCGACCTGAAGATCCCGACCAACAGCACGGTCAACCCCGTGCGCTCGATCATCAGCCCGCCCCCGGTGGGCTCGACGCCGGCCAACATCCAAACCCCCGGGCTGTGGAACCAGTTGCTGCCGCAGTTCGGCCGCTTCTCCACCGGTGTTTCGGCCTGGATTCCGCTTGGCGGGGCCAATGTCCAGCCGGGGTCCAGCGTGACCGCGCCGGTCGATTTCCTCTTCGGAGGGACCAGCACGACCACGGGTTTGATCAACTCGGCGGCCGGTGTGGTCACCCAGTTGCCCTCGATCTTCACCGGTACGATCGCCAACGAGCCTGCACTGCCCTACATCACGGCCGATGACCGTTCGGTCGTGTTCGACGGCACGGGCCTGGATGCGATCTACAAGCAAAACCCCAGCCTCCTGCGCCGCTTCCAGCTGCGCTTCCAGGTCGGTGCCGCGGTGAGCAAGTTTGAAGTCACCAGTGCCTCGTGGAACGCGACCAGCGGTCAGATGCGGGTCTCGGTGGCGAGCAGTGGAGCGCCTCTCGGCAGCTTCGTCGCAGGGGCGCAGGTGACGCTGATCCCGCGCTTCTTCGGGGTTTCCACCAACGGCACGTTGGACAGCCTGCCGGCTTCTTCCGCGATCCGCATCCGCTTCCAGGCCGCCAAGGCCAATGCCGCGGGCTTGCCGGACCTCACCAACCCCAGCGCCACTCCCGGTTCGGCGACCGCCACGGCGACCACCTTCCTGGACAACCCGGCCCTGATCCAGACCTACGCCAACGCCAAGGATTTCGTCTTCTTCCGCTTCCGCGTGGATTTCGACATCCTCAACGATGGCTCTTCGCTGAGCTTCCAGACCCCGCGCCCCGAGATCGACTTCCTGCGCGTGCCCTTCAAGTTCTGATCGTTCGGCATTCGGATCGCAGGCCAGGCCCGGGTACAGCCCGGGCCTGGCTGTATTTTGGGGGCCGGCCGCTCGTGGTGCGGCGAGAGGTCCCACCTTGCTTCTGCGACGGATCTTCGTTGGGATGCCCGACTGTGCGCCGTTTCGTGCCCCTTCTGCTGGCCGCTCCGTTGCTCGCCTGTGGCCGCGAGGAACGCTCGCCCATGCCGCCGCCGCTGCTGCTGCAGCAGATATCCCCGCGCAACACGCAGGGCGTGTTCCTCAACGAGGAACTGATCTTCGAGTTCAATCAGGAACTCGATCGCTCCAGCGTCACCTCCGAGAGCGTCGCCATCCTGTCCTCCGATGGCACCCGCGCTCGCGGTGAATTCTCCACGCAGGGTCACAAGCTGCACTTCAAACCGCTGCTGCCCTGCCAGGCCGATCTGTGCGACGGCGGCTTTCTGCCGGGTCAGGAGTACCGCGTGCTGCTGGGCGGCTTTCCGCGCCCCGACGCACTGCGCAGCACCAGCGGTGCGCACCTCGATCGCAGCCGGATCTGGGGCTTTCGCACCGTGGATCCCGACCAGCCGCGCCGCCAGCTGATCTTCTACGACGAGAATCTCGAGCGCATCGGTCCTCCCCATCTGTTCCCCAAAGGCTCAGGTTCCAGCAACTATCTGCTGACCCCGGATGACTACCTCTATCTCGCCTGTGACAAACCGGTCGACCCCTCAAGCCTCCTGAGCCGCAACTTCTACCTCAGCGTCAGCGTGCCCGGTGGCGTGACTTCGCCGCGCAACTACCGGCGCGTCCAGGTGCAGGTGCGGCTGCTCGAGAACCATCCCGACAGCCAGCGCCGCGCCAAGCCCGTCGGCGTGCGCAGCGCGGCTGCCCCAGAGGCCTGGCTCTCGGATCCGCGAGCGGCCTTGATCGAGCTGGTGCCGCTGGAGGCTCTGCGCCCGGGTGAACGCGGAACGCTGCGCTTCCAGCCCGATGGGGGCCTGGACTCCTTTGCCATGCGCGACTTCAGCGCGCGTCCGCTGCTCGCCGTCGAATACACCTTTCCGCGCTCGCTGCAGGTCACCAGCAGCGTTCCGCAGTTCCACGTCGGCTCGCTCGTGGAAGAGTTCCTCGATCACAATCTGCGCACTTCGATCAGCGCCCCCTCCAGCGAGGGCACGGCCACCTGGAGCAACACGGGGCGCATCGAGATCAGCTACCCGCTGGCCGCCGGAAGCGGCGATGCGGGCGAAGTCGTGCTGGCGGCCGAGGAGTCGCGCCGCGATCTGCAGACGACCAGCCTCGTGCTGCCGCCAGGCACCGACTGCACGCTCAGCGGCGCAGACGGTCTGGTGGTGCTGCGCGCCCAGGGCCGGATGCATCTGCAAGGCACGCTGCGTCGCAAGGGCGCGCTGCGCGAGCCGCTGGTCTGCCCCGAGGGGCTGAGCCTGTCGGCCTGGCTGGAGAGCGCCCGGGCCCGCGAGCAGCAGGCGACGGTGCTGATCGCCGGCGCGGATCTCGTGATCGACGGCCGCATCGAGTGTGACACGCCGCTGCTGTTGGTCGCGGGCGGGCAAATCCGCGTGCGCGATCCGGAGTCCTGGTCGCTGCCCCAGGCGCGCAACAAGGAGGAGGCTGTGCTGTGGCTGCTCGGCGGGGCGGGTGCCCCGCTGATCGTGCACAGCGCACAGCGGTCGGCGGCCCTGTTTCTCGATCCGCCGCACGGGCGCAATCCGCTGCGCCAGCCTTTGACCTACTCCGTGCTCTCCGGACCGCTGCCGCCGACAGGCCGAGTCGGCTACTGGAGGTCGGCGAGCGCCACGGGCTGGCTCGCTGCGCTGGAGACGGGCACCCGGCGCTCTTCCGGCATCCCTTCCTCCTGGCGCGTGCGCTTCCTCCCGGACGGGGATCCCTCGCAGACGGATTTTTCAAGAGCCGTGCCCAACCCGATCCTGCTGGAAAAGCAGGGCTCCGTGCGCATGTGGGTGGAACTGACGGTCGGCACGACTGCGGAGTGGAATCCGCCCTTTGTCGATTCGGTCAGCCTCAGCTGGGAACAGGCCGAGGAACCGCGGTGAGCCCCTTCGACCTGCCGTCCGAGTTCCTGATCGTGTGGTGGAGCGCCATCGGGCTGATGGTGGGCTCCTTTCTCAACGTCGTCATCCATCGCTACCCCTACGACCAGGAAACGATCGGGCGTCCGCGTCGCTCCCGCTGTCCCAAGTGCCGCCACGAACTGCGCTGGTTCGAGAACATCCCGCTGTTCTCGTGGATGGCGCAACTCGGCCGCTGCCGGGCCTGCGGCTGGCCCATACCGGTGCGCTATCCCTTGGTCGAGGCGCTCAATGCCGGCCTGTGGGCCTACGTGGCTTGGCGCTGCCTGCCCGAGTCCTGGCCGATGGCGCTGGTCTGGAGCCTGGTGGCCTCCAGCCTGCTGGTGACGACCTTCGTCGACTTCGATCATCTGGAGATTCCCGACTGGGTCTCGATCGGCGGGATGTGGGCGGCGCCGCTGCTCAGCTGGCTGGTGCCGGAACTGCATCGAGGCGGACTGTGCGTCGGCTGGATCGATGGCGCGGTCGAGGGCGTACCCTCGCGTCTGGCGGCGGTGGTCAACTCGCTGGCAGGCATTGCCGTCGGCAGCGGCGTCCTGTGGGGGATCGGGTGGCTGGGCAGCAAGCTCTTTGGCAAGGACGCGATGGGCTTTGGGGATGTCAAGCTGCTGGGCGCCGGAGGCGGCCTGATCGGCCCGTTGGGAGCCTTGGCGGCGCTGATGCTGGCCTCCGTGGTCGGCAGCCTGATGGGAGTCGGCAATGTGCTGCGCTGGCTGTGCTTCCTGCGGCGCCGGGTCCATCGCCGCCGTGCCCGGCGCAGCTTCGGTGCTTCCTTCCAAGCCGCGCGCGTCGTCGGGCAGTACCTGCCCTTTGGCCCGGCCCTGGCGGCGGGCATCGCCATCGCTCTGTGCGAGTGGGACTGGTTGGCCGCCTGGTGGCCCGTGCGGTAGGGGGAAATCAAAAAAAGCGCGCGGCACGGGCTTGGAATCGCGTGCGGCAATTGTTGGGATCGCGCCAGCGAATCAGCCAGCGCGATGCGGCGAGGGGCCGCCCCGCTGGCTTGTCGGACACACCCTCTTCAAGCACATGAATCTCACCTCGACCCGCCTCCTGTTCACGACCCTGATCCTGCTCGCACCGGGCTTGACCTCCTGCGTCTCCAGTCGCCTGCACCAGCAAGCGATCACCGAAAAGGATTCGGAGATCGAGCGTCTGCGCGAAGAGCGAACCTCGCTCAAGTCCCAGATCCAAAAGCTCAAGGGCAGCCTGGAGCTCGCGCAAGGACAGCTGGCGGACGCCAGCGCCCGCGTGATCGAACCCACCGTCAAGGAGGAGCCGGCCCGCAGCAACCCCGAACTCGACGCGCTGGGCATCGGCGTCTCGAAGCGCGACGGCCACACCGTGATTTCGATTCCGGCCGCGATCACCTTTGCCTCCGGGCAGGCGGCGCTTTCCAAGGACGGCAAGGATGCGATCCAGAAGGTCTCCAAGCTGCTGCGCAAGGAGCATGCCGGCATGCGCTACGTCATCGAGGGACACACCGACGATGAGCCGATCAAGAAGTCGAAGTTCGAATCCAACCGTGACCTGTCCTACGCCCGCGCCAAGGCCGTCCTGGAGTACCTGGTGACGGATTGCAGCATCGAGGACGCGGACTGCGTGATTGCCGCTCACGGGCAGTACGAGCCGGTCGCCACCGGCAAGGCCGACAAGGACAAGGCCCGCAACCGCCGCGTCGAGATCGTCGTCATGAACCGCTGAGCGCGGGAGCGACCCAGCCAAGGGCCAGAGCCCCGGGCGCCGATCGGCGCCCGGGGCTCTGCCGTTTTTCGTCGCGGGTTCCCGCGGGCCGACGGAAAATCCTTCCGGTGGTTCAGTTTCTGCCGCTGATCCGTCGATCAGCGCGCAAGACAAGGACTCCCTCGCATGATCACCATGGAAGAACTGCTGTCGCTGATGGTGCGACAGGGCGGATCGGACTTGCATCTGTCCACCAACTCCCCGCCCCGCATACGCATCGACGGCGAGCTGCTGTCGGTCGATCATGCACCGCTCAGCTCGGAAGACACGCGCCGGCTGGCGACGAGCGTGCTGACCAGCGAACAGATCGCCAAGCTCGACCGCGACTGGGAACTGGACTGTTCGTTCGGTCTGGACGGCTTCGGCCGCTTCCGTGCGAATGTCTTCTACCAGCAGGGCGCGGTCGCCGCCGTGATGCGCTCGATCCCGCACAAGGTGCCGGATTTCGAGAAACTGGGCATGCCGCGCGCCGTCTGCGAGCGCATCTGCAACCTGCCCAGCGGTCTGGTCCTCGTCACCGGCGCCACGGGCTCGGGCAAGTCGACCTCGCTGGCCGCGATGATCGACCACATCAACAGGACCCAGGCCGGTCACATCATCACCATCGAGGATCCGATCGAATTCACGCACCAGCACAAGCGCTGCGCCGTCACGCAGCGCGAGGTCGGAGCGGATACCCGTGGTTTTCACAATGCGCTGAAGAGCGTGCTGCGCCAGGACCCGGATGTGGTGCTCGTCGGTGAACTGCGCGATCAGGAGACCATCGAGGCGGCCCTCACGCTGGCCGAGACCGGACACCTGACCTTCGCCACGCTGCACACCTCCGACTGCGTGCAGACGATCAACCGCATCATCGACGTCTTCCCAGCCCACCAGCAGACGCAGATCCGCACGCAGCTCTCCTTCTCGCTGGAAGCGGTCTTTTGTCAGCAGCTGCTGCCGCACGCCTCGGGGCGCGGTCGCGTGCTCAGCGCGGAGCTGATGATGGCGAATTCGGCCATCCGGGCCCTCATTCGCGATGCGAAAGGCCACCAGATCTACTCGCAGATCCAGACCGGCGGACGTCTGGGGATGCGCACCATGGCCCAATCGCTCTCGGAACTCGTCAAGAGCGGCCGCGTCACCATGCAGCATGCCGAACGCGCGCTGAGCGATCCCTCTGAACTGCGCACGCTGGTGCGCGGAGCCGCCTAGTGGTTCAGGCCTCGGTCAAGATCAAGCGCATCCTGATCGACTCGGGGCTCGTTTCCGAGGCCGACTGGAACAACTCTCGAGACAAGGGCGGCGGGGTGCTGAACGCCCTCGTTCAATCGGGAACTCTGCCCGAGGACAGCCTGCTGGAGGCCGTCGGCCGCGCCGCCGGCGTGGCTCCGATCGACATCGCCCGGGTGCAGCCCGATCCGCGCGCGCTCGAGGCGATTCCGCAGGAGTTGTGCCGCGAGCGCCAGATCCTGCCGCTGGTGCGCAACGGCGAGATCCTCACCGTGGCCGTCGTCGATCCCTTCGACGTGCTGCTGTTCGACGATCTGCGGCGACGCACCGGTTGCCAGATCCGGCAGCTGGTGACCCAGCCGGTGGCCCTGAATCGCGTCTTCGAGCGCGTCTTCAAGAGCGGAGCGCAGCAGGTCGAAACGCTGCTCGGAGAGGTCAACGCCAGCGCGGAACTCGAGGTCAAGGTCGAGACCGAGAGCCTGCAGGACATCGCCGAGGCCAATGCCCAGGCGAACACCGAAGATGCGCCGGCCGTGCGGCTCGTCAACGCGGTTCTGCTCGGCGCCCTCAAGGAGAAGGCCAGCGACATCCACGTCGAGCCCGGCGAGAAACACGTGCGCGTCCGCTATCGGGTCGACGGCAACATGCGGCAGGTGATGGAGCTGCCGAAGACGATCCTGAACGCGTTCATCTCGCGTCTCAAGATCATGTCGCAGCTCGACATCGCCGAGCGCTTCACGCCTCAGGACGGCAAGTTCCAGATCCGCTATGAAGGCCGCAACATCGACCTGCGACTCTCGATCCTGCCCGTCGTGGGGGGGGAGAAGGCGGTCATGCGTATTCTCGATGGCGGCAACCTCGCGCTGAAGCTCGAGACGATGGGCTATGAAGAGCGTTCGCTGCAGGAGATCCGCAACGCGATCAATGCGCCCTACGGAATGATGCTGGTGACGGGCCCCACGGGATCGGGCAAGTCGACAACGCTGTATTCCTGCGTGCATGAAGTGGCCACCCCGGATGTCAACGTGGTCACGGTCGAAGACCCGGTCGAATACCGGATGGACGGCATCAATCAGGTGCCCGTCAACCCCAAGCGCGGACTGACCTTCGCGGGGGCCCTGCGTTCGATCCTGCGTCAGGACCCCGACGTGGTGCTGGTCGGCGAAATCCGCGATACGGAAACCGCGGACATCGCCGTCAAGGCGGCGCTCACGGGCCACCTGGTGCTCTCGACGCTGCACACCAACGATGCCGCCAGCACCATCACGCGTCTGGTCGACATGGGCGTTGACCCCTTCATGGTGTCCAGCTCGCTCTTGTGCATCGGAGCCCAGCGTCTGGCGCGCAAGCTGTGCGAGGGCTGCCGCGAACCGCTGGAGCTGCCCGAGCAGGAACTGCTTTCCGTGGGCTTCCGGCCGGAAGAAATTCCCACCTTGCGCCTGCACAAGGCGCACCCAGAAGGCTGTCCTCGTTGCAATAATGGGTACAAGGGCCGTTTTGCGATCCTGGAAACCCTGTATCTCGACGACACACTCAAGCGGATGATCGTCGAACGCCGATCCGTTCTGGAGATGAAGGCCCATGCGCTTCAGGTGGGAATGCTCTCACTGCGGCGAGTAGGCCTCCTCAACGCCATGCGCGGCAGGACCTCGCTCGAGGAAGTGCTGCGCGTGACGCTCAACGACTGAGCGCGGCCCAACCCGGCCGCAAAGGACGGATCGGGATCGTGACCAGCTTCAAGTATGCGGCGAAGGCACCGGGCGGCAAGACCGTAGAAGGCACCATTCAGGCGGGCGACAAGAGCGAGGCGATCGCGGAGTTGCGGCGCCAGAACCTGGTCGTGACCATGGTCGAGGAGCAGTCCAGGCGTGGTCTCAAGCTCCCGCTGGGGGGCAAAGGGTCTTCGCTCTTCGAAAAAGGGCCCTCGGCCACCATGAACGAGCTGGTGATCTTCACACGCCAGCTCGCGACAATGGTTGGAGCCGGTCTCGCGCTGCTGGAGTCGCTGGAAGTGCTGCACGATCAGGCCGAGACTCCGGGCATGAAGAAGGCCACGGGCATCCTGGTCGAGGAAGTGCGATCGGGCGTGGATCTTTCCATCGCGATGGAGAAGTGCCCGCGAGCCTTCGATCCGCTTTACGTCAGCATGGTGCGTGCCGGTGAGGTCTCCGGCCAGATGGATGTGATCCTCGAGCGTCTCGCCGACTACCAGGAAGCCAGCGAGAACCTGCGCCGGGAGATCCGCTCCGCGATGACCTACCCGTGCATCTCGCTGGTGCTGGTGATCGGCATCACCTCGTTCCTGATGCTGGGCGTCGTACCCGGATTCCGTTCGGTGTTCGACTCCATGGACACCAAGCTTCCGGCGATCACGCAGCTGACGCTCGACACGGCCGACTTCATGAAGGCGAACTGGGCCCTGTGCTTCGGTGGCCTGTTCGCCCTGATCGCGGCTCCGTTCCTGTTCTCCAAGACGGAGGCCGGGGGCCTATTCTTCGACCACCTCTCGCTGCGCTTGCCCGTCTTCGGCCCGCTGGCGCGCAAGGTCTGCCTCGCGCGCTTCTCGCGTACGTTCGCGACTCTGATTCGATCCGGCGTCCCGATCATGTCGACGCTGGACATCGTGGCCGAGACCGCCGGCAATCGCGTGGTCGCAGGAGCCGTGCTCGCCAGCCGCGACAGCGTGCGCTCCGGCAATCTCCTGTCCGAGCCGCTGTCGAAGGCGAAGGTCTTCCCGCCGATGGTCGTGCGCATGATCGCGATCGGGGAGCGCACGGGCTCGCTGGAAGTCCTGCTGGAGAAGATCGCGGAGTTCTACGACGCCCAGGTCAAAGCGGCCGTCAAGTCGCTGACCAGCATGATCGAGCCGATCCTGATCACCCTGATGGGCGTGATCGTGGGCGGCGTGGTGCTGTCGGTGTTCCTGCCGATTCTGGACATCGTCGGCAAGCTCGGCTCCAACGGCGGCGGCTGAGCAGTTGTGCCTGATCCGGGAAAGTGAGCGGTTTCTCTCAAGCCCGGGATCCCGTCCATCCGAATGGGTCTCCTGTCAACACACCCCCGGGCCGGACGAAGGAAGTCCGGACGGACCGACGGACTGAACCCGCAAGGGGCAGTCAGGGAGCAAACGAGCGGAGCCTTCAGGTGGCTTCACCAGGGTCTTCTACAAGGAATTAACACACATGATTCGCAGTCACAAGAATTCAGGTTTCACGCTGATCGAACTGATGATCGTTGTCGCGATCATCGCCATCATCGCTTCGATCGCCATTCCCAAGCTGATGGCGGCACGTCTCTCCGCGAACGAAGCGGCGGCCATCTCCACGCTGCGTTCGATCAGCTCGGCTCAGGCTCAGATCCAGAGCTCGGGCGCGATCGACACCGATGCCGACGGCTCGGGTGAGTACGGCTACTTCGCCGAACTCGCCGGCACCGTCCCGATGCGCGTCAGCAACGCTGGCGCCGCCGCTGCCGGCACCGCTGGCACCGACGAACTCAACCCGTCCGTGCTGCCGGCTGCTTTCGGCACCGTTGCGGACAGCCTCGTGACCCGCTCGGGCTACAACTTCCAGATGTGGCTGCCGGACGACACCTTCACGGGTGTGGCGGAAGACGCAACGGGCGGCAAGGCCGCGGCACCGTTCCCCAGCGCCAACCAGAACGAGATCATGTGGGCCTGCTATGCCTGGCCCGTGGACCTCAACGGCACGGGCAACCGCTGCTTCTTCGTCAACCAGGAAGGTGACGTGCTGCAGAGCCAGAACCGTCAGGCGACCCCGTACCAGGGCGACAACGGTCCTGACTTCGGCGAAGCCTACATCGACGTCGACGACATGAGCTCGGGTCTGCGCGTTGGGGCCGCTGGCGGCGCCGACGACACGATCTGGACGCCCATCCAGGGCTGATCAGGCCTCTTGGCGCTCGGCCGGAAACAAGCCGAGCGTCGTGAGGGCGCAGCAGGAAGAGCCTGCTGTGGATCGGGGCGCGCTTCCCAAGGGGGGCGCGCCTCGGCATTTTCCGGCTAGGTGCCCGCTCTGCAAGGTGCGGATGGCAGCGGCCTATTCGAGGCCGAACAGCACGCGCGCGTTCGCGCTCGTCTGCAGGGCTAGTTGCTCAAAGCCCGCTCCGCGAGCCCGCGCGATGCAGGCGAGCGTCTCGCGCACGTGTGCTGGCTCGTTGCGCTGCCCGCGCAGACCCTGCGGGGCCAGGAACGGGCAGTCGGTTTCGACCAGCAGGCGATCCGCGGGCACCGCACAGGCAGCCGCGCGGTTGGCCTCGTTGCGCGGGTAGGTGACGATTCCGGAAAAGGAGATGTAGAAGCCGCGCTCCAGATAAGGATCCAACTCCGCCGCGCCCATCGACCAGCAGTGCATCACGGCGCGCAGTTTCGGATGCGCGCCCAGCGCTGCCACGAGCGACTCATGCGCGTCGCGGCAGTGGATCACAAGGGGCTTGTCGAGCTCACAGGCGAGGCTGGCATGCCAGTGCAAGGCCTGCAGCTGCACGTCGCGCGGAGAGTGCTGCTTGAACCAGTCCAGTCCGCTTTCGCCCACGGCCACGCACTCTCGGCGCTGGCACAATTCGCGAAGGGTCGCGCGCGCCGCCGTATCGAGTTCGCTCGCGTCGTGCGGATGCATGCCGGCTGTGGGATGGACCCAGTCGCGGCCGCGCGCAAGCTCGAAGGCGGCCTTGGAACTCGCCACGTCCGTGCCCACCACGATCATGCGCGAAACGCCGGCGGCCTGTGCGCGCTCGAACACCGCCTCGCGATCCGCGTCGAAATCAGACCACCACAGATGCGCGTGCGTATCGGTGATCATCGGTTGCAGTTCTTGTCGAGCACGTCTCTCAGGAAGAACAGCATGTTGGTGTCGCCCTCGCGGTCGGCGACCTGCGTGAGGATGGTGCAGGCGTCCTCGCGCGGGACGAGCTTCAGCAGGCTCTGCGTCGCCATCCGCCGCAGGTAGCCGTCGCCCGTCGACTCGATCAGGATCGCGCTGACCGCCTGCTGGCTAAGGCGGTTCTCTGGGTGCTGGCCGAGTTCCTTGACCGCCATCACGCGCGCGGCTGGCTCCATGTACAGATTCGTGGCCACGTCGGCGAGCACCGGAACCGGATCGCGCCCAGCCTTGCCGCAAGCGATGATCCACGAGCGCACGAGGAACTCGGCCGGCGGCATGGTCGAGTCCTGCCGTCCCTTGCGGACGTAGGGTTCGAGCACCTCCAACGCGCGCTCGGGGTGCACCTCGGCGAAGGCCAGCGCCGCCTCCGTGCGCAGCGAGAGTTCGGCACCGTACTGCGTCACGAGGTTTTCGAGCAGGGTCTGGGTCCCCGCCGGATCGGCGTGCGCCGCGACCTGGATCAACACCCGCTCCACGTCCTTGGGCAGGTCCTCGCCCCGTTCCTGGCGCAGCCGCGCCAAAGCCGCCTGCCCGAGCGCCGGATCGGTGCTCGAGAGCTCGGCGAGCAGGGCCTGCGCCTCGATGAAGCGCCGGTCCGTGATGTCGCTGGTGACGGTCTCGGTCAGCGGCGTGGAGAGTTCGATCAGCCGCTCCAATTGGGCGAGGCGCTCGGGACGCACGCTGGTCGAGGCAGCCGGGGGGGGGGACTGCGGTCCGCAGCCCGCGAGCAAGGGCCCGAGGCAAGCGAGCGAGAGCAGGCGGACGCTGTGCAAAAACGCACACCGGGAAACTCGGGCCGGAGGAAGCGGGCGCGGGGAACGAGGGCTAGCCTTGGGCATGGAACTTGATACGCAGGGGACTCGGCAGGGTAACGGGGTGCCGAAGGTACCCCTCGACACCCCGAAAACCGTGCCGACTTCAAAAAATCTTGGCAACCTTCGGCGTGCGAACCCTATAGTGCCCACCCCCCGAACCTCGTCGGCGTCCGCCCGAGGTCGGTCCAGGGTCGGTCGGTCTGCGAGCAGGCCGTCGATCCTGCACCCGAAGAGCCTCCCCATACTCAACCTTCGCGTCCTCATGAGACACCTCGGACTGAGCGCCCTGGCCGCTTCCCTTGCCCTGTTCCTGCCCGCCTGCAGCGGCGGCGGCAGCGACTCCTCCTCGAGCGGTGGCACCAGCGATATGTACATTCTGACCTGCTCGCTGGGCTGCCCCAGCGGGGTCGGTGGTCAGGAGGTGCAGTGCACCCCCCTTAGCATCGCCCTCAATCAAGAGTTGTCGGTCACCTTCTCGCAGCCGGTGTCGCCCGCCTCGCTCAACACCGAGACCTTCCGCCTGATCAACACGCTGAGCGGCGCGGTTCCGATCGGAACGCGGCTGGTGGACCCCAGCAACCCCCGTCGGGTGATCTTCCGGCCGTCGCTGGGCTTTGACACCTCCGGCAACCCGATCTTCGGCTTCCAGCCCGGTGCCTCGTACTCGATCGAGATCCCCGGGACGGCTCAGGACCTCACGGGCCCGTACATCAAGGGCACCAACGGCAAGAGCAACCAAAGCCGCCTGTCCTGCCAGATCTCCACGACGAACACGCCGGTGGACTATGTGCCGGGCGCGCCCAGCTGCTCGGTCTTCGTCGATGTCTTCAATTCCGGCAACAACACGGTGGTGCCCAACCAGCCCGCCAACGGCGCCACCAATGTCTGGCGCAACTCGACGATTCGCTTCGAGTTCAACGACGTGATGAACCCGGTGACGCTGGCGAGCTCGCTGACCCAGCAAGCCACCAGCGCCACGGTCAAGGTCGACCTCGATGGCAACCTCGCCACCACTTCCGACCAGGCCACGCTGGCTGGCAGCTACATCGTCACGCTCGATCTTGCCAACCTCAAGACGGTGATGACCTTCACCTCGCCCACCGGCATGCCCTCGGCCGGCTCGCCGCTGATCAATCCGCAGCCGCGCAAGGTCATCGCGAGCTTCCCGGCCTCGATTCAGGACCTCGCAGGCAACGCGCTCGCCAATCCCGGTCAGGTCGCCTTCGTGCCCGAAGTGCTGACCCAAAGCCCGGTGACGTTGCCCGACAGCAACGGCGAGCAGTTCGACAACAGCGGCCTCCAGCAGACCGACCTCTCGTCCGCCATCTGGGGCAGCGGGCGCCTGACGCGCGGCTATGGCGGCGGCTCCGGTCGCCTCGGGAAGCTCTACTTGTCCACCGGCACGACGCTGACGCTCAGCACGACCAGCCAGTTGTTCCCGATCGCAGGCCAGGAGCGCAGCCTGCTCGACAACAGCAACACCTCCAGCTACACGCCCGCGGATCCGGCGACCTGGCCGACGATCACGGTCACCAACGGGCAGTTTGAGTTCACGTCGCTGACGGTCGAAGCCGGTGCGACGCTCGCGATCAGCGGTGCCAACCCGGCTCGGATCCTCGTCCGCGGCCCGGTGGACATTCAGGGCGCAGGCCTGATCGATATCTCGGGTGGGGACGGAGCGGTGCACTCCTCCAACAACGCCATCGGCGGCACCGGGGGCGCTGGCGGCCCCAATGCCGGTGCCGGCGGCAAGGGGGGCGACCGTTTCGACAATGCACCGTTCCCGCAACTGCTCAACCTGACCACGCCCACCTCGCCCTTCACCTGCGGCATCAGCAACCCGGGCTCGGACTACAACGGTCTCGCCGGAGGCGGCGTCGGTGCGATTCCGGGCGGCTTCGGTGCCGCGCCGGGTGCGCTGGTCCACCCCGGATCGAATTTCCCCAACTCAAACGCGGCACCGCTCTCCAGTGCCAGCGGACTGGCTTGGTCTGCCACCCTCGACTCGGGATGCGCCTTGCAGCAGCCGGGCCGCGCGGGCGGTGGAGGCAGCTTCTCGCTGCTCGGTCAAGCCGGTGTCTCCGACACCCCTGACCTCACCAGCGAAGCTCCTCCGGGCATCTCGAACGTGCCGACCAACGGCCTGCCGGGCACCCAGTATCCGCTGGAACCCCCCGATCCCGAATCCGGCCACGCCAAGCGCAAGCTGGATGCGGATCTCGGCTTCCTGGTCGGTGGTTCAGGTGGGGCCGGCGGCGGTGGTTGCCTGTTTGGCACGACGTCCTCCTCGTTCCTGCCGCCCTGCGGCGGGGGCAACACGGTGATCACGGACTACTGGGACCACAGCGGTGCAGCCGGCGGTGGTGGTGGCGGAGCCCTGCAACTGGTCTCGGGCACGCGCATCACGCTCTCCGGCTCGATCGATGCTCGCGGTGGCAACGGCGGTTCGGGCAACCCGGAGAGTATCAACATCCCGGCTCCCCCGACGGTCTCTCCCAACCGCGCCAAGTTCGCGGCGCCGGGTGGCGGCGGTTCGGGTGGCGCGGTGCGTCTGCAGGCTCCCGCGATCGATTTCGCCACGCTGGCAGGCCGCATCGACATCAGTGGAGGCAACGGCGGCGTTACCGACTACAACGTGCTCCCGGGCGCGGCCGTGGACAACGCGGTTGGTGGCGCCGGCAGCCCGGGCCTCGTGCGGGTCGAGACGGGTCCGCCCTCGGCCTACACTCGGGCGCTGCTGGCTCCGCTGGTGGCTCCCTTCAATGGAACGCTCGATCCGGAGTCCAAGGACATTATCTCGGTCGGATCTTGGCTGCTGCCGCGCAAGCGCCCGGAGAGCTACAGTGCCTCGGTCTCCTGCTGGCTCCAGCCCTCGGGCAACTTCTTCCTGCTGCGTTTCGACTCGGACGACACCAGCAATCCCAATCCGGCCCAGCACACTTTCGGCTGGAACATGGATGTGCTCTACGATTCGGGCAGCGGCGAACTGGCGATCAAGTACCGCGGCTTCGATGCCAATTTCCCGCTGTCGGGCTTCGACGATTTCGAAGAAGCCTTAGGCAACCAACTCAACCACGGTTTGCCCGTGCCGCAGGGATCCTATCTGTCCGTGCGCTTCCAAGGTGCCAAGTCGCTGTCCAACATCAGCACCCAGCCCTGCGATGTGACACTCAACGGGGTGGGTCAGGAAATCCAGAGCGGATCGCTGACGCCGTGGGTCAAGCACCCCTCGGAGCTGAACCAGTTCACCCCGCGCCCGAACATGATTCGCTACTGCATTGTGTTCGACAACGCGCTGGTGACCCCGAGCTCGGTGCCCTTCTTCATCAAGGGCGTCACCAACCTCAAGATCAGCGCGCTGCCGGATTGATTCCGCGGTTGCCGATCGCAAGCTGAGCGAGGGTCGCCCACCGCGGCCCTCGCTGTTTTTCGGACCATGGTTGTCGACTCCCAAGCACTCTTGCTGCGCGCGGGCTGGCTCGTCGAGCGCTCGGGACGCGCCTTTCGAGGCGGTGGAGTTCTGTTCCTCGGCCCGCGCGTGGTGGAGTTGTTGGCCGATGCGCGGGCCGTTGATGCCGCACAACGGCGGCATGGCCTGCAGGCGCGCGATCTTTCCGGCTGCGTTTTGGCACCGGCCTTCGTCAACGCGCATGCGCATCTGGAGTTGGGGGCCCTGCGGGAGCGGCTGCAGCCGGGCGGGGATTTCTCGGCGTGGATCCGGGCCTTGCTCGTCGAACGCGGGCATGTCTCGGCACCCGCGTGGCACCGCGGGCTGCAACAGGCGGCGCTCGAGCTGCTGCGCTCGGGCACGAGTCTGGTCGCGGACATCGACTCGCTGGGCCTGCCCGATCCCCGATTGCCGCTGCGGCGCCAGCGCTACGTCGAACTGCTCGACGCGCAGGATCCCACCCGCAGCGCGGCTGCGATCGAGCGCGCCCGGGGACAGCCGCGGCTCGCCCCGCATGCGCCCTACACGCTGTGCGAGGCCAGTCTGGCAGCCATCGGCGCCCTCGCCCGAGCGCAGCAAGCGCGTGTTTCGATCCACTGGGCCGAGACCGACGAGGAAGAGCTGTGTCTAGAGGCTCAGCAGGGACCCATGGCTGCGCTGCTGGCGTGCGGGCCGGGTGGCCGCGGTCTGGAACGCCTCGAGCGTGCGTGCCTCCTGGGTCCGCTCACGCTGCTCGTGCACGGCAACGCCGCGAGCTTGGCGGAGCGCGCGCGCGTGGCCCGGAGCGGGGCCGGATTGGTGCACTGTCCCGGCACGCACCGCTGGTTTGATCGCCCGCCATTCGACTGGTCCGGCTGGGCCCACAGCGGGGTGCGTCTGGCACTGGGAACCGATTCGCTGGCGAGCAATCGCGCCGCCTCGATGCGTCAGGAACTTGCCTGGCTGCTGGAGGACCAGCCCGGACTCGATCCCTGGGCAGCTCATGCGGCCGCGACGCATGTCGCTGCCGATCTTCTGGGGGAGCGCGGTCAGGCGGGCTGCCTGACGCCCGGCGCGCGGGCGGACGCGATCGCGCTCGCGGGAGTGCCCGCCGACCTCGCGGAACTCGGCCGCATGCTGTGCGAGCCTGCGCACACGCTGGTCGATCTTTGGATCGAGGGGAACTCCTGCAAGGAATTCCTGTGAGTCCCGCGCTAGTCTTTGCTTTGTGGAAGCCGGAACCATGAGCAGCCCCATGCCCGCATCGGATGATTCGCAGCGCGCGCAGGCCCTGGGGCTGATTCGCGCGGGCCGGCGCTTCCTGCTGACGGGCCACCAGCGCCCCGACGGCGATGTGCTGGGAGCGCAGGCCGCGCTCGGGAACTTGCTGCTCGCGCTGGGCCGCGAGGTCGTGATCGTGAACCCCGATCCCGCCGAAAGGCGTTTTGACTATCTCGAAGGGCCGCTGCGCTTCGGTGTCTGGGACGGCGTGGGGCTGCCGGATCATGATGTCTGCGTGCTGCTCGATTTCTCGGAGCTCTCGCGCACGGCGGGCATGGCGCCCCTGATCGCGGCTGCGCCATCCAAGAAGCTCGTGATCGACCACCACTTGCACCATGGCTCGGTTTGGTGGGACGCGGCCTACGTCGACCTGACGGCCAGCGCCACCGGCTTGTTGGTCTACCGGCTGGCGCGGCAGCTCGGCGTACCCTTGCCGCCGGCCGCGATGCGCGGTGTCTTCACTTCGCTCGTCACGGACACGGGCTGGTTCAAGTATTCGAATACGGATCCCGAAACGCTGCGCGTGGCTGCCGAGGCGCTCGCGAGCGGTGTCGACGCCACGCTGATCTACGATCGATTGTTCCAGCAACGCGGCATGGCGCACACGCGCTTTGTCGCGAACATTCTGGCGCGCACCGAGTACTTCGCCGGGGGCCGGTTGGCGGTGGTCGATCAACCGCTGAGCGAGCGCTTCGACAGCGATGAAGTTGATTCCGACGAGGTGTTGGACATCCTGCGCTCGGTGCGCAACGTGGAGGTCGTGCTTTTCATCCGCGAACTCAGCCCCTCGGCTTGCAAGGTTTCCGCGCGCTCCAAGACGGCCTACGACGTCAACCATCTGGCGCGACGCTTCGGTGGAGGCGGCCACCGCAAGGCTGCGGGCGCGACGCTTTCCCGGCCGCTGGCGGAAGGGCGTGAGGCCCTGATCCAGGCCGCGCTCGAGGGTCTGGATGGGGGAACTGCATGAAGGTCGCGGTCATTTCCGATCTGCATTCCAACCGCGAAGCGCTCGAAGCGGTCTACCAGCACATCCGCGCGCAGGGCATCGAGGAGATCTACTGCCTGGGCGACGTGGTCGGCTACGGACCCGACCCCGAATTCTGCGTCGACTTTGTGCGCGGCCACGCCCAGCTGTGCCTGATGGGTAACCACGACGAGGCGATGTTCGGCGATGCCTCGGACTTCAACCCGCATGCACGCGGCGCGATCGAGTACACCCGCAAGCGCATGCGGCCCAAGTGGTACCACGGAGCGGAGCGCAAGGCGCGCTGGGAGTACCTGCGCTCGCGCCCATTGCGCCATCAGGAAGGGCGCTTTCTGTTCGTGCACGGCAGCCCGCGGGATCCGGTGCGCGAGTACGTGCTCTCGACCGACGGCTTCCTCAATCCCGAGAAGCTGCGCGCGATCTTCGACTGCTTTGAGGGCGTGTGCCTGGCGGGCCACACCCACCACCCCGGTCTGCATGACGAGCATTTCGTGTTCCACGGCCTTGAGGGAAATGGAAAGCTGACGCTGCCGCTGCCTCCGAGCAAGCGGGCCTTCATCAATGTCGGCTCGACCGGACAGCCGCGAGACGGGGACAATCGGGCCTGTTATGCCGTGCTCGAGGAGGAGCGCGTCACCTGGCACCGAGTACCGTACGACTATCGCCAGACCGCTCAGCGCATCCGGGACACCGGCGAGTTGTCGGAAGTGCTGGCGCACCGGCTTTCCATGGGCAAGTGAGGAGACTGCTCCCCCTCCGGGGACATCGGCCCGGAAGCAAAGCCCCCGGGTTTCAAGGCTGAAACGTTCTTTTCATGGGGTCGCTCCGACCCTGCCGAGGGTTCTGGGCACGCGGCCCAGCGTGCTTGCGGTGCTGGTCCCGGTTGGTGCCCGGCCGGAAGTCATTCCTGGAGCCGATCTGGATCCAGGAGTGCTCCTGATGGCGGTCGATGCGCTCACTGGAGCCCCGGTTGGGCCGAATGAGGCGAGAGAGCCTGTCGCGCAACATCGCGAGCGGGTGGTGGATCGGTAACAGCGGGTGCCTGGTGTTGCGGGCGAGCCTGCTCGAGGCCTGCGCGTGGACGACCTTGTCACGGAGCGTCTTGTGGAGGATCGAGGGCTAGCGCTGCTTGAGGTCCCCGACCATGACCACCCGACCATGACCCAGAGGCTCTTTGGATCGCGGTGGCGTGCGAGAACTTCCACGCAGCGCATTACGATCTCGTGAGATGGGCTGACCCGCGTGGGGTCGCCGCGCTGCTGGTCGCGTGAGAGGAGCGTCCCGGTCTCCCTTTGGACGATCAAGCCGGTGCGCGCCTCGATCCGGACCGCCAGAGTCAGGGGGGGGCTCGATGCGGTTCCGCTCGAAGCTCCCGAGTTCATCGAAGACGAGGCTCCCGTTGCTGCCGAGGAGCATCTGATTCTCGGTGCGCACGCGCTCGTGGGCCCGCTGGAGGTGGGGATCGAAGCAGCGGCACTCGGCGAGCGACTGTCTTGGGGTTGCAGCCGAGGTTGCGGGCGATCTGGCGCTGCGAAACCTTGGAGATCAGCTGATCGACGATCCCGGGGTTGAGGTCGGGTTTGTGGTGACGGTAGTCCTTGCGGAAGGTCTGGGAGGAAAAGCGCCGCCCACAGGTGAGGCACTGAAAGCGCGGGATCGGTTGGCTGCCGCACAGGCGCTTGTAGTACCCGCGGCGGCGGTAGAGAAAGGGGCGGCGGAAGAGGAGGGTATGGCGGGGACAGGCGGGGTAGGGACATTCCGGCGGTACGAACTTCGGCATGGGGCGCTCCTGTGCCGGGGAGAACCTGTGCCCCGGTACCCGTAGGGACGGTTCGGCCGTTTACGGTTCGCGCGAAAAATTACATTCCCACCATCGATTCTGTCCCCGCTCGGGGAGCAGTATCACCTGCCGCTGAAACGGCCCTCAGGAGCGCGGTGTCGGTCGGAAGGCCGCCCGCATCACGTGCCCGAGGATCTGGGGGTTCTTGCGCATGCGGCGGATCGAATACGGTTTCCACTCCGGACCGTACGGCACGTAGATCCGCACACAGTGGCCCGCTTCGCGCCAGCGCTTCCACAATTCCTCGCGCACGCCCAGCAGCAACTGGAACTCGTACTCCTCGCGCCGGTAGTCGTGGCGCCGCAGCACTTCGAGGCAACGCTCGGCCAGACCCTCATCGTGCGTCGCCAGCGAAAGCCGCGCGCGTCGGCGGGCCAGCTTCTCCACGCACTCCACATACGCCTTGCGGATCGGCTCGGCTTCGGTATGGGCGATCGTCGCGGGCTCGAGGTAGATGCCCTTGACCATGCGCACGGACAGCGGACCGGGGGCGAGGCGGTCGATGTCCTCAAGCGTGCGGAACAGGCGCGATTGCAGCACGATGCCCACGTTGGCGTGAGCCTTGCGCAGGCGTTCGAAAACCGCCAGCGTGCCGTCGGTGGTGGGGGCGTCTTCCATCTCGACCCGCAGCTCGATCCGGTTGCGGGCGACGTGGGCTGCGATGAGCGCATAGAGCTCGAAGCACAGCTCTGGGTCCATGGTCAAACCCACGTGGGTCGGCTTGACGGACACGTAGCAGTCGAGTCGCTCTCCTGCGAGTACGTCGGCCGCCTGCATGTAGGTCTGGGCGACGCTGCGCGCCTCCGCTTCGTCGCGTACATTCTCGCCGAGCACGTCGAGAATGCCCGGATGGCCGCGTCCGGCGAGTTCCTTGAGTCGGGCGATGGCCTCGCCGAGCTCCTCGCCGGCGATGTAGCGCGCCGCGAGGCGCCGCATGATCGGCTTGGGTATGTGGGGGAGCAGAGCCAGAACGGGCTTGGTGAAGATCGACATGGGGGGCTTTTCGTGCGCGAGTCTAGCGTTGGCGTCCGCGCTTGGCGCCACCTACCATGAGGGCGCATGGCAGACGCGAGCGCGCAGCCGCTGTTGGTCTTCTCCACGACCCCCGACATGGATGCGGCCGAAAGGCTCGCGACGGGGCTCGTCGAGGCGCATCTGGCGGCCTGCGTGAATTGCCTGCCGGGGGCGACCAGCATCTACCGCTGGGAGGGCCGGATCGAACGGGCCAGTGAGGTGCTGCTGGTGATCAAGACCACGGCTGCCTGCTGGGAAGAGCTGCAGGCCCATCTGGCGGCACACCATCCTTACAGCGTGCCGGAATGCGTGGCGCTGGCCCCCGCGGCGGTGGAGCGACGCTATCTTGCCTGGCTGCGTGAGGAAGTCAGCCGATGAGGCTGGTGCTGGTCTGGCTGCTGCTCGCGCTGAGCACGGCCTGCTCGCGCGAGCGCCCGGGGCTGCCGCCACGCCACCTGTTGCTGGTGACGATCGAGAACCTGCGCGCGGATCACCTCTCCGCCTACGGTTACGCCAAGCCGACCGGCATGCTCCCCAGCGATCCGACCGCACGGCTTGAGGGGCGGGTGTTTGCACTCGATGAACTCGCGGCACAAGGCGTTGTGTTCGCTCAGGCCTTTGCGCCCTCGGATCTGGCCCTGCCCTCGCTGGCAAGTCTGTTCACCGCGCGAGCGCCCTTGGCGCTGGGGGTCATGGACAACCATTCGCGGGTGGCGCGCAGCGTGCCCGTGCTCGGTGAACTGGCCGCGCGCTCCGGGATGCGCACGGCGGCCTTCGTCTCTTCATCCACGAACCATCTCGATGCCCTGGGACGCGGCTTCGAGACCGCGCACTGGGTCGCGAATGACGAGTTGGCCTGCACCCGCCTGCGCGAGTGGTTGCGCCAGGATTTCGGCGACCACAAGCCCACGCTGATCTGGCTGCATCTCTCGGATCTGGCGGGCTGCTCCGACGATCCAGCGCTCTACGACGAAGCGCTGCGGGCACTCAACCGGCGGTTGTCCGAGGCGTTGGCCTCGGCCTTCGACTACCAGACGCGCGGCACGGAGAGCACGGAGTTTCTGGCGCGCACCTGCATGGTGATTGCGGGCCTCAACGGACACGCGCTGGCTGGCGAGGGCACTGCGGCAAGCTTTGCCCATTCCGAGGGCGCTCTGCGCGTCCCCCTGATCCTGCGCCATTCCGACAGCTTGACCGGCGAGCGCGTGCTGGGCACTCCGGTGGAACTCGTCGACGTGCTGCCCACGCTGATGGATCTGTTCGCGTGGGAGCGCCCGGCCGTGATGGAGGGGCATTCGCTGCTCGGACTCACGGATGCGCGGCGGCTGGGCGAATATGCCGAGCGCGCCTTGATCACGCAGACCCGCGCCCGCGTGCTGACCGCTCGCACCCGAGCGTGGCGCATGGTCTGGAATCCGTACCGCGCTCGGTTACCCGAGAGCGATCCGCTGCGCCAGCGTCCGGAACTCGAGTTGTTTGCCGTGCTCGGCAATCAGGTCGCGGAGCAGGACACGGCGGGACTGCAACCGGCGGTCGTGGCTGACCTCAAGGCGCGCATGACGGCTTGGGTGCTGGCGCACCTGCCCCCGCCGACCTTGCCGCTGGAGGGCACCCGTCTGCGGGAAACCACTCCCTAGAGAAGATACTGATCCCCTTCCGGGGACATCGGATCTTGAATGCAATATCCTATGCCTTCACCGGAAAACGTCCTTTCCAGGCGATCGCTTCGGCCATGCTGAGGCGTCTTTGCACAAGCCCCAGCTTGCTGGCGGCGCTGGGGCGGTGGTCGCGGTTGGTGCGCGGTCGGATGTAGTTCTTGTAGCCGGCGTAGATCCAGAAGTGATCCTGCTTGCGCTCGATGCGCTTGCTGTAGCCCCAGTTGCGCCGCACGAGACGCGAGATGTTGTCGCGGAGCATCGCGAACTGGTGGTTGATGGGGAACAGCGGGTTCCTGGTGTTGCGGGCGAGCTTGCTCGAGACCTGCACATGCACGACGTGGTCACGCAGCGTCTGGTGCACGATCGAGGGGTAGGTGGTCTTGAGATCGCTGACTACGACCACGAGCGACTTGGGATCGCGGTGCCGTGCGAGCACCTCCATGCAACGCGTCACGACATTGCGCGACTGACTGACCCGCGTGGGATCGCCGCGCTTTTTGTCGCGTGAGGGGAGCGTGCCGGCCTCGCCATGGACGATGAAGCCGGTGCGCGCCTCGACCAGGACCGCCATGGTGACCGGCTTTTCGATGCGGTTCTGCTCGAAGGTCTCGAGCTCATCGAAGACGAGGTGTCCGTTGCGACCGAGGAGCTTGTCACTCTTTGCGAGCACGCGCTCGTGGGCTTGCTGAAAGTGCTGGCCGAAGAGCGGGATTCGGCGAGCGACGGTTTTGGGGTTGCAGCCGAGATTGCGGGCGATCTGGCGCTGCGAGACCTTCGAGATCAGCTGATCGACGATCCCGAGGTTGAGATCGGGCTTGTGGTGGCGGTAGTCGTTGCGAAAGGTCTGGGAGGAAAAGCGCCGTCCGCAGGTGAGGCACTGAAAGCGCGGGATGCGCTCAGGCCCGCACAGTCGCTTGTAGTAGCCGCGGCGGCGGTAGAGAAAGGGGCTTTGGGAACAGGCGGGGTACGGGCATTGCGGCGGGATAAACTTCTGCATCGGTGTCTCCAGTGCCCGGGGAGAAGATGTGTCCCGGCACCCGTAGGGACGGCTCGGCCGACGGTGGCTCGCGCGGGAAATCCCATTCCCATAATCGATTCTGTCCCCGCTCGGGGAGCAGTATCCCTGCTGGCTTGGGTTGGCGCCGCCGAATGCCGATCTAGCCAACAGCCATGCTGTGCCTCGCCCTGTCCCTATGGAGCCTCCTCGAGGAACCCCGTCCTCAGCGGCCTGCGGTCGCCGAGTGCTTCGTGCTCGAGTCGCCCGAGCGTGCCTGTCTGGGCTGGGCGCGCTTTCTCGAGCGGGAAATCGCCGGCGGTCGCGCGCTGGAGGTCGAGTGGATCTTCCTGCGGCCCGGCGATTCGCCTTGGCAGGTGCGGCACGTCGAAGAACTCAGTCCGCGTGCGCCGCGATTGGTCTGGCGTGAACACAGCGGGCTCAGCGGGCGCACGCTGCTGCTCGATCGGCCTTCGGGTTCCGGCGACTGGACGCTGGAGTCGATGGATCGCGAGGGCCGCGATCGGCGGCAGTTGTCGACGGCTGGCGGTGCTCAATTCCCGCTGGCTCTGCTCGATCTGTGCCGTCGCGGAGAACTGGCGGCCGCCCACGTGCGCGTGTTCGAACCCCTCGAGGCCGCGCTCGCCCAGCGCACCGTCAGCACGCGTCTGGGGCTGGCTCAACCGGACAAGCGCGTGGTGGTCTGGCAGCGCCCCGACGGCACGCCGAGTGCGCACTGGTGCTTCGAAGGCCGCAGTCTCAGCGCCTTTCGGCTGGGACCGGGGCTCAGCGCACGCCGGATGGCGGCGGAAGAGTGGCGCCAGGCCACGCAAGCGGCTCTGACGCCCCCCGTGGATGCATCCGGGCGCTAGGAGAATTGCGAAGCCCTGACGCGGGTCTTGGGTCGTGATGGGTCACGGCGGCTCCCGCTTTTGGTACTTTGAACCCCTGTATGTTCGTCGTTCGACCGCTCCGCCCATGGCCTAGGATTCGACAGCTGCTGGCACTGCCGTTCGCGCTGGGGTTGCCGCTGGCGCTGCTGGCGGGTGCGGGGTGCCAAAGCCCCGAGGAAGCCCGCCAGGCGGCGGACGCCGAGGTCTATCCGCTAGTGCTCGAACGTCGCGCCCAGTTGGGTCTGGAGGCGCCGCCTCTGGCCATCGAGCCCAGCCCCGACAGCCTGCGAGCGCGACTCCTGCGCGGCGAAGCCGGGCCGCAGGGAGCCCTCAGCCTCGTGCAGTGTCTGGAGATCGCCTCCGAGAACAACCGGGACTACTCCGGGCGCAAGGAGCGCCTGTACAACTCAGCTCTCGACCTGACCCTGGAGCGCTGGCGCTTTGGCTGGCGCGAGGACCTGTCCGGCTCGGCGAGCGTGCTGGGCACGGGCGACGAATCCACGAGCGCCAGCGCCAGCGGCGGTTATTCGCTGACGAAGCTGTTTGGCTCGGGCGCCAACGTCGTGCTCGACATCGGCGCAGGCATGGCGCGCTCGCTGACCTTCTCGGATGACTGGAATCCGGTCGGCGATCTGGGCCTCTCGATCACCCAGCCGATCCTGCGCGGATTCGGCTCGGCGATCGTGCGCGAGCCACTGACCCAGGCCGAGCGCAACCTGATCTACGAGGTGCGTGCCTTCGAACGCTTCCGCCGCACATTCGCCTACGATACGGCCTCGCGCTATTACAATCTGCTCGAGAGCTACCAGCGCCTCGCGAATCAGGAGGCCAACTTCAAATCGCTCGAGACCCTGACCACACGCAACGAGAAGCTCGCCGAGGCCGGGCGGCTCTCGGACATCGAACTGGGTCAGGCGCGCCAGAACGAGCTTTCCTCGCGCAACCAGCTGGTGATCTCGCGGGCCTCGCTGCAGTCGCAGCTCGATGATTTCAAACTGTTCCTCGGACTGCCGGTCGAGTTCGCGTTGGTGCTCGACCCGTCCGTGCTGGAGTCGCTGGAAACCGGCTCAGCGGGCGATGTGGAGGAGCCGATCGCGGTGCGCTTCGCGCTCGCCAACCGCCTCGACCATGCGACGGTGCTCCAGCAGTTCGAGGATCGCCGGCGCGCTGTGGCGATCTCCGCCGACCAGCTGCGAAGCGGGCTCACGATCTCGGGCGGCGCCACGCTCCAGAGCGCCGAGGGCCAGCCGCTGAATTTTGATCTCGACAATGCCGACTGGTCGGCGACGCTCAGCTGGGATCTGCCAATCGACATTCTGCCCGAGCGCAACGGCTACCGCAAGGCGCTGATCAACCTGCAGAGCGCCGCGCGCTCCTGCGAACAGTCTGCGGACTCGATCACTGCCGACATCCGCGACGAGCTGCGCGTGACGCTCGCCAGCCGCGAAGCCTACGAGATTCAGCGCCGAGCGGTGCAACTGGCCGAGCGTCGGATCCAGAGCACCCGCCTCAAGCTCGATGCGGGCCGGTCGACGACCCGCGATCTGCTGGAGGCCGAGAACGATCTGCTCGAGGCGCGCAACAACACCACCAGCGCGCTGATCAACTACACGCTCAACCGTTATGCGCTGTGGCGCGACCTCGAGATCCTGCGCGTCGACGAACAGGGCCTTCGCGGTGAACTCCAACTGCTGGCGGCAGCACCCGTGGCTGCGGCCCAAGGACAGAACTGAACATGGCCAAGCAATCCAATACCAAGATCTGGGTCGTGCTCGCGCTCGTGCTCGGCGTGCCCGGGCTCTACCTCGGCGGCAAATCAATCGGCTGGTGGGGCCAGGAAGCACGTCAGGAAGTCAAGGGCGCGCGGGCCAAGCGCGGAGCCCTGACGCTCTCCGTGGTCCAGCGCGGCAATCTCGCCGCCCGCGACGCGATCAGCATCAAGAGCGAGATCGAGGGCCAGAGCACGATCATCCAGCTAATCCCCGAGGGCACGCAGGTCAAGGTCGGTGACGTGCTCTGCAAGCTCGACACCTCGGAGCTCGTCGACAAGAAGCTGGCTCAGGAGATCAGCGTGCAAAACGCGGAGGCCGCGTTCACCAAGGCCAAGGCGCAGTACGACATCCAGGCCAGCCAGAACAAGAGCGACATCGAGACGGCCGAACGCAAGCTGCGCTTCGCCACGCTCGATCTCGAGAAATACGAGAAGGGCGACTACGGGCAGAAGCTGAAGGAATCGGAAGACAAGATCCTGCTCGCCGAGCAGGAGCGCGCCCAGAGCGAGAACAACTTCAACTGGTCGAAGACGCTCGCCGACCAAGGTTTCCTGACGAAGACTGAACTCGATGGCGACAGCATCCGGTTTCAAAGCTCCGCCGTGAAGTACGAGCAGGCGAAGGTCGCCAAATCGTTGCTCGAACGCTACGACCACCCGCGCAAGCTCTCGGAACTGCAGGCGGATCTCAAGGAAGCTGAGCGCGGGCTCGAGCGCGCCCACCTCAAGGCCACCAGCCTGATCGTCGACTACGAGGCGGGCCTGCGCTCCAGCGAAGCCAAGCTCAAGCTCGAGCGCGAGAAACTCAACAAGTTCACCGACCAGATTGAAAAGAGCGTGATCAAAGCGCCGGCCGAGGGCATGGTCGTCTACGCGCGCATCGAGGGCGGCGGGCGCATGGGGGGCGAGGCTCCGATTCAGGAGGGTTCACAGATCCGCGAGCGCCAGGAGATCCTGCAGATTCCGCGCACCGGCGGCATGATCGCCGAAGCCAGCGTGCACGAGAGCGCGCTGAAGCAGGTGACGGCTGGATTGCCCTGCAAGATCCAGGTCGACGCGCTCCCGGGCTTCATCTTCGACGGAGAAGTGCAGTACGTCGCGATGCTGCCCGACAAGGCAAGCTGGTGGGCCAACCCCAACCAGCGCCTCTACAAGACGCAAGTGCTGATCCGGCCGGCCGCCACTCTCACGCCGGAGATGGCAGAAGCCTACGAGGAGATGCGCCCGGGCATGTCTTGCAGCATCGAGGTTTTCGCGGACACGATCGCGGACTGCATCCACGTGCCGGTGCAGTGCATCGTGATGCACAAGGGCGAGACGATCGCGTTCGTCATGGAGGGCGGGAAGCCCGTCCAGAAGACGGTCAAGGTCGGACGCGCCAACGAGAAGTTCGTGGAAGTGGTCCAGGGCCTCAGCGAGAACGATGAGGTGTTGCTGGCTCCGCCGCCGGGCTTCGTGCCCCTGCCGGCGGAAGAGAAGGCCCGCGATGTGCCGCAGGTCCAACCCAAGGCCAAGGCCGCCGCTGGGAACGGCAGCGGAGCGGGAGCCGAGGCGCCGAAGGAGGCTGCGGCCGCGGCCGGTGCCAACGGCGCTGCGAACGGCGCTGCGAACGGCGCTGCGAACGGCGCTGCCAACGGCGCTGCGAACGGCGCTGCGAACGGCGCTGCGAACGGCGGTGCCAACGGCGGTGCCAACGGCGGTGAGCGCCCGCGGCGCAGCTTTGACCCCGCCAGCATGTCGCCGGAGATGCGTGCACGCTGGGAAGCGATGACGCCCGAGGAGCGCGAGCAGCTGATGGAGCGCATGCGTTCGGGCGGAGGACGGCGCAATCGCCCCGGAGGCGAGGGCGGCGGCGGAGGAGCTTCCGGCAGCGGTGGCGGCGGATGAGCGTCCTGCTGCGTTCGCAGGACGCGCCGGGAACGCCCGTCGTCGAGTTGGCCGATGTCAGCCGCGTCTACCGCATGGGCAACCATGAGGTGCGCGCGCTCGACAGGCTCACGTTTACGTTCCGCGCTGGCGAATACTGGTCGATCATGGGCAGCTCCGGCTCCGGCAAGTCGACGCTGCTCAACATTCTCGGATGCGTCGACCGGCCGAGCAGTGGTTCGTACAAGATCCGCGGGCACGAGGTGGCGAGGCTCTCCGACGATGAACTCTCGGAGATCCGCGGACAACACATCGGTTTCGTATTCCAGTCCTACAACCTGATTCCGCAGCTCAACGTGCTCGAGAACATCCTGGTGCCGCTCAGCTACTGGGACGAAATGCCCGAGGACGCCGAGCAGCGCGCACGCGCGCTCGCCGAACGGGTGGGGCTCTCCCAGCGGCTCGACCACCGGCCCACCGAGCTCTCCGGGGGCCAGCAGCAGCGTGTGGCGATCGCGCGCGCCCTGGTCAACGACCCTGCGATTCTGCTCGCCGACGAAGCGACCGGAAACCTCGACAGCAAGACAGCCTCGGAAATCCTCGAGCTGTTCGATCAACTGCATGCCGAGGGCAAGACGATTCTGCTCGTGACCCACGAACCCAGCGTCGGACGCCGCGCGGAGCACACGCTGCGGTTGGCGGACGGCCGCATCGCCGAAGTACGCCACAATCGCGAGGGGGCCGCCACATGAGCGCTGGGTTGACGCGCACGATCCGTCTGGGGGTCTCCAGCCTGCTGCTGCACAAGTTGCGCAGCATCCTCACCACGCTCGGCGTCCTGTTCGGGGTGGCGAGCGTGATCGCCATGCTGGCGATCGGCGAGGGTGCCAGCAAGGAGGCTCAGGAGCAGATCCGCCAGCTCGGTTCACAGAACGTGATTCTGCGCAGCGTCAAGCCGCCGGAGGATCTGGTCAGCGGCCAGCAGTCGACGCGCGTGTCGAACTACGGCCTGACCCTGCCGGACTTCGAACGCGTCGCGGAGTCCTTCCCGGCCGTGGTGCGAGCGGTGCCCGTGCGCATCATTCAGCAGGAAGTGCGTCTGGATATGCGCGCGCTCAATCCGCGCGTGCTGGCGACGACGCACGAGTATCAGGCTGTTACGGGCCGCCCGCTGATCGAGGGCCGCTTCCTGAGCTCCGAGGACCAGCGCACGACCTCCAATGTCTGCGTGCTGGGTTACGAGGTGGCGCGTTACCTCGTGCCCTTCGAGTCCCCGCTCGGCAAGCGCATCAAGATCGGTTCCGACTACTTCACCTGCGTGGGCGTGCTGCTGCCGCGCGTGCCTCTGAGCTCGGATCCGGCGCAGGCGGGAGCCGATGTCACGGGTGAGGTGATGATCCCGCTCGAGACCGCCCGCAAGTGGTTCGGCGAGATGCAGGTCAAGATCCGTTCGGGATCGCGCGAGATGGAGGAGGTCCCGCTGCACGAGATCTACGTGCAGGTGGATTCGACGGACAACGTACCGCTGGTCGCCGAGGCCTCCAAGGCGATGCTGGCGCGCACGCACAAGCAGCGCGACTACGAAGTCGTCGTGCCGCTCGAGCTGCTGATGCGCGCCGAGGAGACCAAGCGCATCTTCAACATCGTTTTGGGCTCGATCGCTGGCATTTCGCTGTTGGTCGGTGGCATCGGCATCATGAACGTGATGCTCGCCACGGTCACCGAGCGCACGCGCGAGATCGGCATACGCCGGGCGCTGGGCGCCAAGCGGCGCCACATCGTCGCGCAGTTTCTGGTCGAGACCATCGTGCTCTCAGTCGGTGGAGGCCTGCTCGGCATCGCGCTGGGTCTCTTGATCCCCTGGCTGGTGGAGTGGTGGGCCGACATGCCAACCGTGGTCACGCCGATGGCGCCGATCCTTGCCTTCGGCATCTCGGCGGGGATCGGCGTGGTCTTCGGGCTCTACCCCGCCTGGCGGGCGGCCACGATGGATCCTGTGGAAGCCCTGCGCCACGAGTGAGCGAGGCGCTTTGCGCCGCGCGTTCAGAGCAGTTTCGAACGCATGGCGAGAGCCTGCGCCATGTGGGCGGGCCTGAGCGAAACCGAGCCTTCCAGGTCCGCCACGCTGCGCGCCACCCGGCGCAGCGATTGCAGCGCCCGGGCCGAGAGGCCGCGCGCCCGCGATGCGCGCTCGAGCAACTGGCGCGACTCGCCATCGAGCGGAGCATGCCGATCGAGATCGTTCGCATCGAGGCGCGCATTCGGCAGCCTCTGCCCGCGCGCGAGAGCGAGCTCGCGCGCCCGCCGCACGTGCGCGATCAGGGTCGCTTCGCTGTGCTCGCCCGCATCCGCCGAGGGCCGTGATTCAAAAGCGCCCGCCAGCTCATCCAGGCTGGCCGGCTGCACCTCCTGGATCAGTTCGATTCGGTCGAGCAGCGGGCCGGAGATGCGCCGGCGGTAGCGCTGCACGCTGGCGGGCGGGCAGCGGCAGGGCGTGCGGGCATGTCCCAGGTAGCCGCAGGGGCAGGGATTCATGGCCGCGACCAATTGGAAGCGCGCCGGCAATTCGACCCGGCGCGCCACGCGCGCGATGAGCACGGTGCCCGATTCCAGCGGCTGGCGCAGGCTCTCAAGCACCTCGCGGCGAAACTCGGGCAACTCGTCGAGGAACAGCACGCCCCCGTGTGCCAGGGTGATTTCGCCCGGCGTCGCCTGCGCTCCACCACCGACCATGGCGGCGTAGCTGATCGTGTGGTGCGGAGCCCGAAACGGGCGCTCGCTCGCCAGCCCCCCCGGCCAGCGCCCGGCTGCGGATTGCGCCTGGGTGATTTCGAGCCGTTCCTCGCGCTCGAGCGCGGGCAGTAGCCGCGTCAGGCGCCGGGCAAGCAGGCTCTTGCCCGCCCCCGGCGGTCCGACCAGCAGCAGCCCGTGTCCTCCCGTCGCTGCCAGCGCCAAGGCGAGCTTGGCCTGAGCCAGTCCGCGCACCTCATCCAGCGAGGGTCCGCCCGGCGCCGGCTGCCTTTCGGTTTCCACAGCCCCCGACAGAGCCACGATCGGCCGCTGGCCCGTCAAATGCGCGAAGACCTGCGCGAGATGGCGCACGGGAAGCACTTCCAGTTCGCGCACGGCCGCGGCCTCCTCGGCGGTCGCCAGCGGCGCGAACACACGCTCCAATCCCGCTTCGCGCGCCGCCAGCGCGGCCGCCAGCCCGCCGGGCACCGCATGCAGACGTCCGTCGATGCCCATTTCGCCCAGAAACAGCGTCTTCGCGAGCGCCTTGGCCGGCAGATGCCCCATCGCGACCACGGCGCCGAGCGCCAGTGACAGATCCAGGCTTTCGCCCGACTTGCGGCGCGAGGCGGGTACCAGATTGAGCAGGAGTCGGCCGCCGCCACAGACCAGCCCGTTGGACTCCAGGGCGGCCACGATCCGACCGCGGCTCTCGCGCAGCACGTTGTCGGGCAGCCCCGTCAGCTGCAACTGCAACAGGCCCTTGTCCTCGCCCAGAAACAGCGCCTCGACGGTCACCAGCTCCGCGGTCGTGCCCGCCAGAGACGCTCCCATGCTGCGTACGGTCTTCACAACCGAAAGGACGGCGCGGCGCGCCAGAATTCGCAGCAGAAAGCGCGCTTCAGTGCGCGAGCCGTGCCAGCGTGGCGCGCACATCCTCCGCGAAGGCGTCGATCAGGGCTTCCGTGCTGTTCCAGGCGCACATCCAGCGCACCTCGCCGCTGCGCTCGTCCCAGACATGAAAGCCCCAGCGCCGCTGAAGGTCCGCCACCACCGGCTCGGGCAGCAGCGCAAACACCGCGTTGGCCTCGACCGGATGCGTGATACAAAGGCCGGGCAGGTCGCCAAGCGCCTGGGCCAGCCGTAGGGCGAGCTGGTTAGCGCGCAGCGCATTGCGCCGCCAAAGGTCGGTGCCGTAGAGAGCCGCAAGCTGCGCGGCGAGGAAGCGTTGCTTGCTCGCCAGCTGCATGCCCTGCTTGCGCTGGTAGCCGAAGGCTGCGTCAAGTCCGGGCTTGAGGAACACCACGGCTTCGGCCCCGAACAGGCCGTTTTTCGTGCCGCCCAGCGAGAGCACGTCGGCGCCCTCGACCAGCTCGCCCAGTCCCTTGCCCGCGCTCGCAGCCGCGTTCGAGAGCCGCGCTCCGTCGATGTGCAGGAACAGCGCATGCTCCCGGCAGAACTGTGCCAGCGCCTGCACCTCTGCCGGCTGGTAGACCGTGCCGCACTCGGTGGAGTTCGAGATCGAGACCAGGCGCGGCTGGACGCGATGGATGTCGCCCAGCGAGTGGATGGCACGCTTCACGAGGCTCGGGCTGAGCTTGCCGTGCTCGCCGTCTACCAGGATCAGCTTGCTGCCCAAGTAGCGCTCCGGAGCGCCGCACTCATCGATCTCAATGTGCGCACCGCGCGCGCACAGCACGGCTTCGTGCGGCCTCAGCAAGGCCGCGATCGAGAGCACATTAGCCGCCGTGCCGTTGAACACGGGCCAGGCGCTCGCCTGCGGGCCAAAGTGCGCGCGCACGCAGTCCTCGAAGGCCCGAGTCCAGCGGCAGGCACCGTAGGAGGGCGCGGATCCGGCGTTGGCTTCCAGCAGGGCGGCGACGACCTCGGGGTGCGCGGGGGCCTGATTGTCGCTGTTGATCAGAGGCAGTGCTTCCATGGCGGAGCCCAAGCCTAGGCAGACACACGGCCTGAGTGGTAGGAAAGAAGGCCATGCTGCGCAGTCTCTTGTACCTCAGCCTCGCCGCGCTGGCGGGGTGCCTCGGGCCCCGACCCGACCCAGCCCCGCCCGCCCAGCCGCTCACGCGTCCCGCGGGGACGCAGATCGTGATCGCCGGCGAGCGCATCGATATCGGCACGCCGGTCGTGCTGTGGACTCAGTATCCCGGCTACGACGCGACCCGGCCGGTGCTGACGCCCGCGCAGGACGGCAAGCCCGCCAGCACGGGCCTCGCGTACCAACCCGGGCGCGTGCGCAACGGCGAGGTGCTGGTCGAGCCGGAATCGACGAATCGCGAGCAGCTCGCCGAAGTCGTGGATCAGTTCGTGTTGCACTACGATGTGTGCGGCATCTCGAAAACCTGCTTTCGCGTTCTCAACGACCGCAAGCTCTCGGTGCACTTCCTGCTCGACATCGACGGCACGCTGTACCAGACCATGGACCTGCGCGACCAAGCCTTCCATGCCACCAAATCCAATCCGCGCTCGATCGGGGTCGAAATCGCGCAGATGGGAGCTTATCCGCCCGGCAAGCCTTCCGCCCTCGATGTGTGGTACGCCAAGGACGCCGACGGCGAGTACATCCGCCTGCCCGAGCGCGTGGGGGATGGCGGCGTGCGCACGGTGGGATTCGTCGGCCGTCCGGCGCGCAAGGGGCGCATCAGCGGCGCGATTCACGGCGAAGCGCTGGAGCAGTACGACTTCACCAACGAGCAATACGAAGCGCTGGCGCGACTGAGCGCCGGACTTTCGATGCAATTTCCGAAGCTGAAGCTGGATTGTCCGCGCGATGATTCCGGAGCCGTGCTCGATCGAGTGCTCAGCGACGAGGAATTCAGCGCTTTCGGCGGGATATTGGGGCACTTTCACGTGCAGCGCAACAAGACCGACCCCGGCCCGGCGTTTGACTGGGAAAGGCTGATGGCCCGGGCACGGCATTGGCGTGTGTCGCAGGAACCCTGAGATTCGTCTTGACAGATGTGGGCCGCGCCGCTGCGCTCACGACAGCTCGTAAGCTCCTTGTTCGTCCAGCCTTCCCGGCTGGGGGTGAATGCGGGTGTTCTCAATCAGAAAAAGACTTCCTATGTCATTGCGTCTCGCTGACGTCTCGCTGCTGGCGTTCTCGCTGCTGGCCTCCCTCGGGCTGTTCACCGGAGAATCCAAAGCCAGTACAACTTCCCAACCGGATCCCGTGGAATTGCAGGCCATCGCGGCCTTCCACCGTCCCTTCATGACCTGTCATCAGCTGCACGGCAACTGGCAGATGGACGAGTCTCACAACGGCAAGGTTCGGCGATACCGTCCAACGGGCAATGAGGAACACTGCCTTGAGATGGCGTGGTCGGTCGCCCATTCCTCAACCCCGCTCCTTGTGCTTGTTCCTGCGGGCGGCGAGGTGTATGGACTGAACGGCGTCATCGTCCTTGACTCGGAAGGTCGTGACAATATTGAATTTCGCTCCATTTCCGCCGAGGAACTGATCGGGTGTGACAGCGACAATTCTCTGGTGATTTCCAACGTGATGACGGGAACTTGCTGGGAGAAGCCGTTCGCAGTGGACCCTGAAAATGGCAGGTACACCCGCAAGTGCAACAAGAGCCCGGGTACGAATTGTGTCGCCACGGTCACCCAGAACACCAACCCACCCACGGTGTCCACGACAACCTGGCAGTGCGGCGCCGATGACCGGACGGTGCTTTTCAACCCGAGCAGCGGCGCATGGAGCGCGCGGAATGCAATGAACTGCGGCAGCCTGAACCCGGATTTCATGCTGCGTTGATTCCAAAGTACCGTTTTTTTCGTGCTGATCCATGCGCAGGCAATTCCTATTTGTGGGTGTCATTCTGGCCTTGGTGGCCGCCGCGGTACTGACGTACTGGATGGGGATTGACGGAATCGGTCGCGGAGGATTCTCCGCGGGTGCCGCGGATGCAGAGCCTGCTCCCGGGCTCTCAACCGCGTCACCGAGTACGGGGGGGGTGCTGACTGCCGATCCAGCACCGGCCCGGATGGACTTGGTTTCAGACGAAGGCACACAGCGGCATTCCGGGGATCCGAATACGTCGCAGTCCCCAACTGTCCCGGAACCGAGATCCACACCGAATGACGAGTTGCGATGGCTGACGGAACCCGGGCCGGACGGAGTCGGTCATCTGGTCGGAGCGCGCCGGAATGGGAAGAAACATGGACTCTGGCGGCAGTACGGAGACGATGGAGTCCTGCTGTTCGAATCGACATATGTCGACGGAAAGCTTGAGGGGCCATGGAAGTCCTATGAGCGATCAGGGATCGTTCATGAAATCAACGAATACCGTCAGGGGAAGCTGCATGGCATCAGCCGTGGGTACTTTTCCGACGGCAGTCGCTGGACCGTTACCAAGTTCGACAGCGGTAGCCGGACCGATTGCTGGATCGAGTACAACCGGGACGGCACGGTCAAGGCTCAGGGCAACGCCTGGGAGCCTGCCTTGGAGTCTGACCGGGAGCGCTGATCCAGAACCGCTTCAGCACTCCAGGGCACGACGCAGGAACCCGCCCGCGGCATCGAGGCGCGCCTGCGCTGCCTCGCGTGACAGGCCTGTGCGTGCCATCACGATCCCGAGCTTGACCTGGCCGTCCGCGGCCTTGAGCCAGTGCTCGGCGCGCTCGCGATCGCAGGGGACGATGCCCGCGATCAGCCCGATGCCACGCTGCCACAGCTTGGCGTTGCCGCGCGTGTTGACATCGACCATGCGGTTGCCGTGCACCTTGCCGATGCGCGCCATGGCGAGCGTGCTGATCATGTTGAGCACCAGCTTGGTCGCCGTGCCGGCCTTGAGCCGCGTGCTGCCCGCGAGCACCTCCGGGCCGCTGATCACGCGAATCGAGACATCCGCTTCGTCGGCGGCCTGCTCGCGCGGAACGCAGGAGAAGAACACCGTGCGCGCACCACGCTCGCGTGCGCGCGCGATGGCGCCGTGCACAAAGGGCGTCGTGCCGCCGGCGGCGATGCCGAACAGCACATCGCGCGGACCCAACTCGCGCGCATCGACCTCGCGCCCGCCCGCTTCGCGCGAGTCTTCCGCGCCTTCCTCGGCCTTGACGAAGGCGTTGGGGCCGCCGGCGATGATCGCCTGCACCTGCGCAGGATCGGATTGAAAGGTCGGCGGACATTCGACGGCATCGAGCACGCCCAGACGCCCGCTGGTGCCGGCGCCGCAGTAGATCAGCCGGCCGCCCTGCTGCAGCGCGCGGGTGACAAGCTCCAGCGCGGAGACGATCTCCGGCTTGGCGGCGCGCACGGCCTGTGCCACGCGCGCATCCTCCGCGTTCATCACGTCGAAGGCCTCGCCCGGGGCGAGCTCGTCGAGGCGCTCGCTCTGCGGGTTGGGCAGTTCCGTGGAGAAGTGCTCGCGGTTCATGCCTCGCCTCCGCCGCTCTCGCCAGCCTTGCGCTGGCGCGTGAAGCGCGCGCCCGGTTCCCACATGCCCTGTCCCAAGCTCGCGCCGCCGTCGATCACCAGGCACTCGCCCGTGATGTAGGCACTGGCGGGAGAGAGCATGTGCAGGCACTGCGCCGCGACCTCATCGGCGGTCGCGAAGCGCTGGAGCGGCACACGCTGCTCGAGGTGCTGCTTGGCGAGCGCCTCCGGCCACAGGTTGTTCGCGGCGCCTTCGGAGTGGAAGGGACCGGGCGCGACCGCGTTGACGCGGATCGAATGGCGGGCCCATTCGGCGGCGAGCGTGCGCGTCATGGCGAGCACGCCGGCTTTGGCCGAGGCCGAGTGCACGACGCCCGGCATGCCGGTCCAGGCATAGGTGGCGACGATGTTGAGGATCTGTCCGCCGCCGGCCTCGATCATGCGCCTGCCGAAGCTCTTCGAGCAGTAGAAGGTGCCGTCGAGCACGATGCCGAGCACGGCGCGCCAGGCGTTGGCGCTGAGGCGTTCGGCGGGGCAGACGAAGTTGCCGGCCGCGTTGTTGATCAGCATGTCGAGCGCCGGCAACTCGGCGGCGAGGCGCTCGACCGCGTGGTGCTCGCGCACGTCGAGCACGTGGGCCCGTACCGACCAGCCCTGCGCCGCCGCCTCTTGCAGCAGGCCCGCATGGTGCTCGGAGCTGCGCGAGGCGATGTGCACCGCAGCGCCCAAGGCCGCCAGCCCGCGGGCGATCTCCAGCCCCAGACCGGTTCCGCCGCCGGTCACCAGCGCGGTCCGGTTGGAAAAAGTGCCGGTGGGGAGCCAACGGGCGGAAGCGGGCAGTGATCGCGGTAACGAATCCACCCGGGCAGGATAGAGTCTGTGCCTCCCGACTGCATCCCATGCTCCTCGCACTGTGCCTTTGCCTGGTCCCGCTGGCGCAGAATCCGCTCGAACGCTCGAGCGGGGACCGGCTCGAGCTGCATTCCGGAGAGCGGCTCGACGGCCGCGTGCTGTGGGCCGACGATGTGCGCGTGGTGGCACGGATCGAGGGCCGGGTGCGCGAGTATCCGCGCGCGATCGTCCGCCGACTGGAGCTTCAGATCGACGCGCTCGCGACCCTGCTCGGGGTTCCGCTGGCGGTGGGCGAGGGCCGCCCCGCCCAATGGAGCGACTACGCGCGCTTCGCCCAGTCGCGCGGACTCGGAGGCGAGGCCCTGGCCTTGCAGTGGGCAAGCCTACTGCTCGATCCGCGGCATTCGCCCGCGCACGAGTGGCTTGGTCACCGCCGCGCGGGCGAGGAATGGGTGCGCGTGCGTGCGGACGGCGTCGAGGAGCGCATCGCGGATGTGCTGAGCGCCCCGCCCGATCCGCGGCGGCCTTGGCGACTGTCTTCGCTGCACTTCGAGCTCAGGAGCGAACTTGCGCTGCGTCCGACGCTCGAGTTGTACTGGCAGCTGGAGCGCATGGAGCAGGCCTGGCGCGCGGGGCTCGCCCGCGAGCTCCAACTTTACGAAGCGACGCTGCCGCTGTTCGTCGAGGTCTACCGCGAGCGGCGGCGTTTCCCGCTGCCGCGCGAGCGCACCGAGCGCGTGGCGTGGGTCGGTCTGGGCCCGACGTTGTTCATCGATGCGGAGCAGGGCCTGCCGGAAGCGGAGTGGACTGCGCTGTGCCTGCGCGAGCGCATCGAGCTGTCCTTTGCCCGCCTGGAGTTTCCCTGTCTGTTGCCCGCGTGCTGGAGCGAGGGGCTGGCGCGACTGGCGTCGGCCTCCGACTGGAGCGGTCCGGGGCTGGCGGCCTGGCCGAAGCTCGAGTTGGCGACCGAGGCCGCGCTGCGGTTGGCGAAGAGCCGAGTGCGCCGGCCGATCGGCGAGCTGCTGCGGCTCACGCGCACCGACCTCGATTTTCAGAGCGGCTTCGTGCAGCGCAGCGAAGAGTGCCAGGCGCTGGTGGCCTGGGCGCTTGAGGCAGAGGAGCAGAGCGTGCGCCGGGCGACGCTGGCCTATCTCGGCGGGATCGCGCGCGGCAGGGAAGGTTCGGTGCGCGAGTTGGAGCGGGCTTTCGGACTCGAGCGGGAGCAACTCGATGCTCGCCTGCTGCAGTGGATCCGCGCGCGAGCCGGAATCCGCTAGCGCAGTTGTGCGGGCTTGGCGAACTCGATCGCGCCGCCTCCCGTGAGATTCCATTGCGGCTCTGCGGCTTGCAGCGCCTCTTCAAAGACGGCCAGCTCGCTGTCCGAGAGCTCGAACTCGAACACCCGCACGTGCTGTGCGCCGTCGAATTCCTCGCGCAGGCGGATTTCTCCCGGCACTGCTCGTTGCAGCCAGCGGCTGATCTGCATGCGCAGACCCTGCCCGTCCGCTGGTTGAGCCTGCTTCACCCGCAGGCTCGCGAAGCGACCGGCGGATTCGCCTCGGGCTTTGTCCTGCGTGAACTCCAGCCTTTGCACGGCGCTTTGGTGCATCCACTCCTCGGCCGCATCGGCGAGGCCAACCAGCAGCACGGCGAGCGCGCCCAGCAGCGCCATGAAGCCGAAGGCCAGCGCCAGCAGGCAGCCTGCTGCGCCGGAGAGCTTGTTGGTGCCTTTGGCCCCGCTGCGCAGCAGCAGCCAGGCGATCAGGGCCAGCAGGCTCAGCCAAAGCAGCAGGCACAGCGCATAGAAGCCGAAAGGGGGCATGCTCATCGGCCTTGAGTACGCGCCGAGGCAGGAATTGTTCGCGCCCTGCGCGGCAGTCGTTATCCTGCCCGCTTCGGATCCCGCCATGCAGCAACTCACCAGCTACGTCCTCGGCCGCTGGACCGAGGGAACCTCCGCCCCGACCACTCTCCACAATCCCACCACCGAGTCGGAAGTCGCCCAGGTGCGCTCGGGCGGTTTTGATGCCGCCGCCGTCGTGGCGCACGCGCGAACGGTCGGCGGACCGCGCCTGCGGGCGTTGACGCATCTGGAGCGGGGCGAAATCCTGCGCGCGCTGGCCCACGCGCTGCACGAGAAGCGCGAAGAGCTGATTTTGGTCTCGATCGAAAACGGGGGCACGACCCGCGGGGACGCCAAGTTCGACCTCGACGGCGCGATCGGCACGCTCACCTGGTATGCCGACCTCGCCAAGTCCCTGCCGGCCCGCGGTTTCCTCGTCGACGGACCGGGCCTGCAGCTGAGCCGCAGTCCGCGCTATTGGGGCCAACACATCCGCGTGCCGCGCCCGGGTGTGGCGCTGCACATCAACGCCTTCAACTTCCCGGCCTGGGGCATGCTCGAGAAGCTGGCTTGTGCCGTGCTGGCCGGCATGCCGGTGATCGAGAAGCCGGGCACGCCGACAGCACTGCTCGCCTGGCGCGTGGCCGAGATTCTGGTCGGCACGGGCAAGCTGCCCGAGGGCAGCTTCCAGTTCATCAGCGGCAGCCTCGGCGATCTGATGGAGCAACTCGGCCCGCAGGATTGCGTGGCCTTCACGGGATCTTCGGGCACGGGCATGAAGCTGCGCGCCGCCAGCGCCGTGATCCGCCACAACCTGCGCCTCAACATCGAGGCCGATTCGCTCAATGCCGCGGTGCTGGCACCCGATGTCGAAGCCGGCAGCGAGACCTACAACTTGTTCCTCGCCAATCTCGTCACCGACATCACGCAGAAGACCGGCCAGAAGTGCACCGCGACGCGCCGCATTCTCGTGCCGAGCGCACGCGTGGCGGAAGTGCGCGCGGACCTGATCGCGGAGCTCTCGCGGATCAAGATCGGCAATCCGGCGGACAAGGACACGCGCATGGGCCCGCTGGCCTCCGCGGCGCAGTTTCGCGATGTGGGCGCGGGCATCGAGCGCCTCGCGCAGCACGGCGAACTCGCCTGTGGCGGCGCGAAGAAGCTGTTCGACAAGGGCTGGTTCCTTGCGCCGACCCTGATCGTGGCGCGCTCCGGCCACGAGGCCGCCTTCCATGCCGAGGAAGTCTTCGGTCCCTGCGCGAGCATCCTGCCCTACGGCGGCAGCGCCGGCGAGGCCGCGGAGATCGTGGCGCTGGGTGGCGGGGGGCTCGTGACCAGCGCTTACGCCAACGATCCGAGCTGGTGCGAGCAGTACGTGCTGGCCGCCGGGCCCTGGCACGGGCGCGTCTGGCTGGCGAGCGACAAGTCGGCCGAACAGTCGCTGCCGCCCGGCATGGTGCTGCCCTCGATGATCCACGGCGGCCCGGGACGTGCCGGCGGAGGCGAGGAGCTCGGCGGCGAGCGCGGATTGGAGTTCTACCTGCAGCGCGTGGCGGTGCAGGGCTTCAAGGGGCTTGTCGAAGCGCACTTTGGCGATCCCAAGAGCGCGGTCACGGTCAGTTGAAGGCCCGCGCTAGTCTCCAAAGCTCCCCTGCGGCCATTGCAGCGGGCCGTCGCGCTCGGTCCAGCGCCAGCGCAGCCCCCGCCGCTTCAGCTCCGGCTCCAGCGGCAGGCGCGCACCCGCGCTGACCCAGAGTTCCTCGGGCGTGAGTTCCGCGAGCAGCGCCCCCAGATGCGGAGTCTCTGCCCCATGGTGCGGCAGCAGCACGCAGGCGTAGCGCAGTTCCAGGCTCCGCAGCACGCGCAGGCTGCCGACCAACCCGCTTTCCTCGGCGTCACCGCACAACCACAGCGCGTTGCCGTCGTTGCCGAGGACCAGCGAACGCGAGCCTTCGTTGTCCTCTCCGCGTTCGCCGCGCACCAGCCAGGCCTGCGCTCCCAGCCGCAGCCTGCCCGGCCGGTCGAGATCGACGCAAGGGGTCGTGCTCGGCAAAGCGGCCTCCAGTGCGGCATGGCGAGGACCGGCGTACAGCGCCGGCGGAAAGCGTTCGACGATCCAGGGCAGTGCGTTGGCGTGATCGCTGTCGAGATGCGAGAGCGCTACACAGGCAATCGTCCCATCGAGTCGTGCCAGCAGGGCTTCGAGTGCGCCACTCGCCAGTTGCGTGCGATCGCGCGTGCCGCCGTCGAACAGCCACACGCGCCCATCGAGTGCCTGATGCACCACGGCGGTCCCGTGTCCCACCTCCAGCGCCACGGTGCGCGCCGCGGGCGGCGTTGTTGTCCAGGGCAGCAGCATCACTCCCAGACCGAGCAGGCTCGCGCGCAGCCAGCCGCTGGAGCCCTTGCGGACGGCGAGCAGGGCAGCCCCGCAGACGAATGCCCAACCCAGCCATGGTCGCTCGGGTGGGCACCACGGCGAGCCCGGCAGCGCATCGAACACTCGCGCCAGCGCATGGATCACGGTGCTCGGAACGCTGGTCAGGCTCTCGGGCAGCGGCAGGCCGAAGAGCGCGATCGCGGCGGCTTCGATCAGCAGCAGCGCGGCCCAGGGCGCGCACAGGACGGTCGCGAGCATGCCGAGCAGCGCAAACTCGCCGAAATGCGCGCACAGGATCGGCAGCGTCGCCAGCATGGCGACCAGCGAGCTCGCCAGCGCGCTGCGCAGCAGCACGCCGACGCGCACGGACACCGCGAGTAGCCATTCCGCGCGTGCCTGTCCCAGCGTGTCGACCTCACGCAGGCCCGCATCGCCGCGCAGCGCGCGCCACACGCGCAGCAGCGGGCCTGTGCCCGCCAGCAGGCCCAGAGTCGCTCCGTAGGACAGCTGCACGGACAGCGAGCGCGGCGCAAGCGGATCCAGCAAGCACTCGACGCACAGCGCCATCGCCCACACCGAGAGCGTGTCGATGCGCGGTCGCACGCCGGCGCGCGCCGGCATCAGCGTGACCGCCAGCCAGACCAGCGCGGCGCGCAGCACGGGCGCACCGCCGCCCGCGAGCGGTATGTAGGCGAGCACGCACAGTGCCGCAAGCCAGATGGCCCAGGGCCTGATCCCAAGGCCGGAGCACAACAGGCGCGCCAGCGGCAGAAAAAACAGCGCGGAGAGCAACGCCACCTGCGTGCCGCTGACCACCAGCAGGTGGTACACGCCCGAACGCACGAAGCTCTGCTCGGCGGCGGCATCGAGCTCGCGGGTTTCGCCGAACAGCAGCGCCGCGCACAGCGCGCGGGCGCGCGGATCCTCGACGCTCGCCAGCCGGCGCCAGGCCGCTTCGCGCGCCGTCGCCAGCCAGGCGCGCCAGCCGGCCAGCCCCGGAGCGGGCGCCACCCGCACGCCTTCATCGGGTAGCCATGGGCGCGGTGGCTGGTAGGCCTGTCGCGCGAGCCAGGGCAGCGATTCGCGCCGCTCCACGGGGCCGCGCGCGGGCCGGGAAGGGGTGGCCTCGCCGCGGATCTCGACCCATTCGCCGGCGCGAAGCCAGCCGCGCTCGCCGCTCCAGCGCCGCTCGAGCAGCGGATCCCAGTGCTGCTCGCGCTCGGCATCGATCACGCACGGCTCGGCCTGCCAGGCCGCTGTGCCGGCCGAATCCGCGCAGCGCAGGGCGCGCGCATGGCTGAGGCACAGCACGCACAGCAAGGCGGCGCCGGCGCGCCCGCGCGGGGAGCCACCCAGAAACCAGCCGAGGGCCGCGAGGCCGGCCAGCATCCAGGTACCGGCCGGCGAGTCCGACAGCGGCGGACTCGGCAGAAAGGCGGCCGCCACGAGGGTGACGGCCAGCCACAACATCGGTCGCTGCTTCACACCCTTCTAGGACGGTGTCGTCTGCGCCGAGTTGCAGACCATTCCGCGCTCGCGTTACAGTTCCGCGCACATACCCCCCCGCGGCCGCCACGCGCTGTTCCCCGGCAGCTTCGATCCACCGACGCTGGGCCATCTCGATCTCGTGCGCCGCGCGCAGGCCCTGTTCGGTCGCGTGACCGTCGGCATCGCCGCCAACCCTTCCAAAACCAGCCTGTTCAGCGCCGAGGAGCGCGTGCAGCTGTTCCGCGCCTCCCTCGGGCGTCTTCGGGGCGTCACGGTGGTGGCGATCGAGGGGCTCAGCACGCAGGCGGCGCGCCGGGAGGGCTGCGCGGTGCTGGTGCGCGGGGTGCGCTCCGGTTCCGATTTCGACTACGAGCTGCCGATGGCGCACACCAACG
>JBIKMH010000014.1:0-91491 GCA_044359355.1 Planctomycetota bacterium
TCGGCGCCCGGATGAGCGGCAGCGGACCGCGCTGGGAGGCCGTGCGCGGGCTGTTCGATCTGCAATGCCGCCGACTGGGGCTCAACCCGCGCGCGGAAGCGAAGGCGTTCGAGGAGCCGATGAAGCCGCAGGGAAAACAGGGAGAGCTTTTCTAGGCAGCCAACTCCAACAAGGCGCCCCCCGGTAGCGAGCTCAAAAGACCAGCCCGAGCGACACAATCAAGGTTGGTTCGCTTCTTTCTCATCGACAGAGTCCGCCCACAGCACTCGCACCTCTGGAACGACAGGCAACTGTTCATCCCAAGGGATCTGCGCGGCGATGCCAGCACCGTACAGCCAGGCATCGGTTTGGAGGATGTCGAAGAGATCGCTGTCCGCCTCCCCGTCCTCATCTCTCCACTCTCCCGGACAGGACCGTCCACCACGCAGCGTGGCCGTCACAGTCCGTTCATCCGCACAGGGAAAGGCCCACACCACGGGCAGCCACAGGATGGTCGGCGATGCCAACTCGATGGTCGGATCAACCGACAACGCCTGCGTTTCCGGTAGAAACAACCTGACAGGAGGGGACAGAGCAGTGCCACCCGGGTTAGCGCACCCTGACAACCTGGATACGGCAGGACACGAAGGGTTGCCATGCCCCTCCGATGCTATCCACGGGCGGAATTCCCGATCCCGCGGCAATGGGCGTAGCCGGGTTGAGAAAACGAGGTGCGGTTGAAAGCGAGCACTCGCCTTCCTTGACCTGCATCGAGCAGTTGCCTTGCGGCCAGGCGAACGTGCACGAGAGGGTCACTTTCCAAAAGCCAACCTTGCATTCAGTCCTGTTCGGACCTTGAGGGCTTTTTCTCGCCTTCCTGACGAAGGGTGCCTGCGCATTTGTCATCATACCTGTGGATCCGCTGCCGCTTCCCACCCCATGGACGCACACCACACTCCCGCGCCCGGCCTATCCACCACTCAGGCGCGCCCCATGGCCACTTGGAGCGCAGGCATGGACCTGCGTGCGATCGCCTCGGAATTCGGCACGCCGCTGTATCTGCACCACGCCAAGAGCCTCGAGGCAGCCTTCAAAGCCTACGCCGCGCTGGTTGGCCCCGCAGGCGTGCGCTATCCGGTCAAGGCCAATCCCTCACCCGTGGTGCTGGAGAGCATCGCACGACTCGGCGGCGGTGCGGACTGTGCTTCACGGCCTGAGGTGCAGGCTGCACTGGCGGCGGGCATTCCCATGCAGCGCATCAGCTACAACACACCGGCTCCCAGCCTTGAGTTGGCAGCCGGGCTTCTGCGCAGGGGCGCCACCGTGGTTGCCGACAACCCGGAGATGCTGTGCGAACTCGAAGCCTGCCTGACTGCGGGCGAGCTCATGGGCCAACTGTTCGTGCGCGTGAATCCCGGGCAGCTGCCGGGCTACATCGCGGGTGGTGAGCACCAACGCTACACGGCGCATGGCGATCCACGATCCCAGTTCGGAATTCCATCGGAAGACCTGCTGCCCATCCTGAAGTCCACGCAACTCCCGATCCGCGGACTGCATGTGCATGTCGGCACGATGATGGACAACCTCGCGGCCTTCACCGAGTGCCTCGAGTTCCTGCACGCGCTCGTCGACAGTGTGCGAGCTTCGACACACCACGATCCTCGCACGATCAACCTCGGAGGCGGACTGGGCCTGCCCCATGACCGCACCCAGATCCATCCGAGCATCGAGGCCTTCGCGCAGGAGTTGCGAGGACGGCTGCGGCCCGAGCTCACCTACGAGTTGGAGCCCGGCAATTCACTGGTTGGCGACAGCTTCGCGCTGTTGACACGAATTGTGGCCATCAAGCATGCGCGTGGGCGAACCTGGGGTATCTGTGATGTGGGTACGGACCAGTTGGTGAAGCATACGGTGGCGGGCTGGCGCCACGAGATCGTGGATGCCGACCATCAGCGCCTGGCTTGCTCGGGTCCGGACTCACTGGCCGGGCCGCTGTGCTTCGCAGGCGACCTCCTGCTGCCCGCCACTGATCTCAGGGGTGCCAGGGCAGGTGATCCCCTGCTGGTCCGCCAGACGGGCGCGTATTGCGAGGCCATCGCGAGCCGTTTCAATGGCCGTCTCGGCCCGGCAACCGTGCTGGTCGAGAACGGGCGTGTGGTTGGAATCGCACAGGCTCGGGAGGATGCATTCTTTGCTGCCACCGCATCACATTCCCGGCCCATCGTCACGCCTGAAAGGAGTTCGCCAGCCGAGCCGTTGCAGCCGACGCATGTGCAGTCACTGCAGAGCGCCTATATGCACCGACTCGCCCGCGAAGACACCTATGAGATCGGCCCGGCGCGCCGGATCGGTCCGGGAACCTACGAGTTCCAAGTGAGCGTCGATGCTCCCTGTGGCTTCGTCGGCATGCCGTTGGCTGTTCGAGTGCTCGGTGATGCTTCGATCATCGCCATCGGGCTGGAATTGGGCTGGAAGGCCAAGCAAGGCGCTGTGCTCGCGAGCCGATTGACGCTCAGCTTCGAGAAGTCGCTCCCGGGCAAGGGCGTATTCCCCTGCCGTGTCGCCGTGAGCGCGCTCAGTCCGGCTGGGAGCGATGGTGCCAACCTGGTTGGAAGCGTGCGCTTCGAGTTGGGCGAGGGGGCAGGCATTCACGGTACGGCGCAGGTGAGTGCGCCGGCGAGCTAGGCCAATTCCTTCGACGGCACGCGCACCACGAGGACGGGCACTTCGGCGTGGCGCAGCACGTTCTCGGCGACCGACCCGAGCAGCATGCGGCCCAACCCGGAGCGTCCGTGCGAAGCCAGCGCGATCAGATCCGCGCCCGTCTCCTTCGCGATCTCGCAGATGCGCGAGGAGGCCAAGGCCTTCGACGAAGCCAAGCCTCACCCCAGACCCCGGCAGGGCGAGTTGTTCTAGACAGATTGCGTCAGGCGCCTTCGCTCGCGCTCACCTGCCGACCTTTGCGCCGCACGAGCACGCCGAAGGCGCATCCGAGCAACACGGCGGGCACCAGACCGACATACAGCACCCACAGCAGCGGACCCAACAGCGCTTCGAGCACGCTCGCCGGCGTCGAAAGGAGGATCCGGCCCTGCGCCCAGTCGATTCCGATCTGCACGAGCGCCCCCGTCAGCGTAGCTCCGATCACGCTTCCCAGCGCGACCACGATTCCCAGAAGTGCGGCCTGAAACAGCGCGGCGCGCTGCAGATGCGGGGAATAGACACCCGCCAGCCAGCGTGCAAGGGCGAGCGCCACCACGCTGCCCGTCGCAATCGAAACGGGGAGCGACGCGAGCAAACCCTGCATGCCCATCGCGAACAGCAGCGCTGCGCCCAATCCCAGGCCCGCCAGCGCGAACCCGGTCGCGGCGCGGACGCTGTAGCGCTTCACGCCTTGGGCGCTTCGGCCTTCGCAGGAGAAGTGGTGGCCGCCTCCGAGCCGTCTGCCGAGGAGGGGGCCGCCGGGTTCTCCGTCATCAGTTTGCCGAAGTACTCCGGCATCTTGACGCCGCCGACCTCGCTCATCATCTGCATCATGGGAGGCAGCGAGCCCGCCAGCGAGTGCAGGAAATTCGTGGTCGCGTTGCGGCCGTCCTTGCCGACCCCGCCGTCCCAGACCACCACCTTGTCGAACTTGACATTCGAAATCGCCGTGGCGGCCGTCTTGGAGAGCTCTTCCATCTTCTCCAGCATCAGCATCTGGAAGGCCTGCTCGGCGCCGCCGCAGGCTTGGATGATCGCCCGCAGACCCTCGCCCTTCTTCGCGAGCATCTCGTACTCGCCACGCGCCTGCGCCTCCAGACGGGCGTACATGGCGGCTGCCTCCGCCTGAGCTTCGATGCGCTGACGCTCCGCCTGCGCCTCCGCTTCGATGATGACCTGCGACTTCACGGCGCGAGCCAGCGCTTCGAGTTCGGCGCGCTTTTCGGCTTCGATTTTCTTGGCTTGAGCCTCGGCCGCGCGCGCCTGCGCCAGATACTGCGCCTCCAGCACGGCCGCCTGTGCTTCGCGCAGTCGCGTTTCCGAGAGCTGGTAGGCCTCTGCCTCGCGCACCTTGAGCGAAGCGTTGGAGGCCGCCATGTCGGCCTTGGACTTGTTTTCGCCGGTGACGGCCTCGGCATCGGCCGCGGCCACCTGGATTCTCATGGCGCGCTGAGCGTCACGGACCTTGGCATCGCGCTCGAACTGCGCGGTCTGTTCGCCGATGGCGCGCTCCTTCTCCAGCTCGGCGATCTTGACGGCGCGCTCGCGCTCGGCCGATTTCGTGCCGATGTCGCGCAGCTTCTCGTTGTTCGAGACCTCGATGACGCGGTCGCGGTCAGCCTCGGCCACGCCGATGGCACCCTTCTTGACCTGCATCGCGACATCGATCTCGGCCTGCTGGATGGCTTCCGAAGCCGCCTTCTTGCCGATCGCCTCGATGTAGCCCGATTCGTCGGTGATGTCCTTGATGTTGACGTTGATCAGCACGAGGCCGATCTTCTTCAACTCGGGTTCCAGCGAGTCCTGAATCTTGGAGAGGAACTGGTGGCGGTCGCGGTTGATCTCGTCGATGCGCATCGAGGCGATCACCTGGCGCAGCTGCCCGAAGATGATGTCCTCGGCCTGCTTGATGACCGCGGTGGTCTGCAGTCCCAAGAGACGCACGGCCGCGTTATTCATCGTCTCTTCGTCTGTGCCGATCGCAACGGTGAAGACGCTGGGCACATTAACACGGATGTTCTCGATCGAAAGCGCGCCCTGCAGCGGGATTTCGATTTGAACCGGATCCAGCGAGAGATACTCGAAGTTCTGGATCAACGGCCAGACGAACACGCCGCCGCCGTGGATGCACTTCGAGGACCGCCCAGTGCTGGTCCGGCCGTAGACGACCAGCACGCGGTTCGAGGGACAGCGCTTGTAGCGGCGGGCCACCACCAGCATGAAGCTGATGAGCACCAATCCTCCGACGAGGATCATCAGCGCGATCGGGAGAAACTCGGAAAAGAGCGATTGAATATCCATGGATTCAGATGAGCGGCTCTACCTCGAAGGTGTCGAGCGTCAGTTGTTTGACGATGCGCACTTCGCTACCGGACTCGATGTCCCGGGCAGCACGGGTGCAGGCTTGGAACTCGCCCGTGCGGCCCTGCACGAGCACCTGAACTTTGCCTTTGCCGGTATTGTTGGCGGGAATGCGCAGGTAGACGCGCCCCACGAGCCCAACGGCGTTCTTCGTGTCCATGTTGCCGGCCGAGTGCAGTTTCTTCTGCATCGAGAACAGCCAGGCGACCGCCACCAGCATCACGGCGCCGGCTGCGACTCCGACCACCAGCGCCATGGCGTTGCTCGTCCCCTGCGCCAAGGCAGTCCAGCCACCCAGACCGAAGAAGCAGAAGAAGCTCGCCACGGAGCGCACCGAGAGCAGGCCCAGACCCTCGCCGTCGTGCACCTCGCCGCTTCCGGAGTGACCGATCTCGGGCAGGCCTTCGCCGAGCGCATCCCCGCCATCGTCGTGACCAAACAGCAGCATCACCGTCTGGACCAGCAGAATCAGCCCGCCGAGCGCAGCACAGCCAAGGAACACGGTCAGGAGCGAGAGATCCATGCGTCGAGGTCGCGGCAGCGGCGGGGGGAGGATACTCACCCAACAGCGACGAATTCAAAGTTTTTTGCGCCCGGGGGAGCGCAATCCTCTCCACTGCAGCCCTCTGGCTTTCGGATCGAGGCTCATCGGCGGGTTCCCAAGGCCGCTTCGAGAACTGAGGAAACGCGCCTTCACCGTTCGGAAGCGGCGCCCGCTCTCCAACGTGCAGACCCGCCGATGGGAGGGCCGCAGCGATTGGCCGAAGGACTCTGTAAATGTCCGTGAGTTTGGAGCCGTTTTTCCATTTGAGGTGCTGGAGATGCTCCCCGCAATGATGCCCGCCCCGCACACCCTGTTGGTTTTCCTCCTTCTGCTCTGCTGCCTGCCTGCACACGCGCAGCAGAAGGCCAGTGGTCCTGCCCGCCCTGCCAAGAACGGCACGGGCGCGCTGATCGGCAAGAAGGTGGTACCCTTTGCCGAGTTGCCGGCAGAACTCTCCGACAACGCCCGGCGGGCTTTGCAGCGCGTGCGCCCCTACTGCGAGGCGCAGGGCCTCGTGGCGCTGCCCGATCCCGACCTGCGCTTTGTGATGCTCGTGCCGGAGAACAACCGCAGCGCGCAGAAGCTGTTCCAGCAGGCCTGCGAAACGGCGGACTGGTTCGACGAGCGCCTCCCGGAGACTGCCAACCAGATGCCTGCGCAACCGGAAGGCACCTGGCAGGACGATGCCTTCACGCCCAACACCGAAGTCGCCGTGCTGCACATCCTGCGCAATGAGGGTGAGCAGGCCGCCCTGCTGTCCCAGATGGCCGAGGAGCAAACTGACCTGTCGATCTGGGCGCGCAGTGCGAGCCAGATGCTGGGTTTCACGCTGCTTCGGCCCTTGTGCGCGGCGATCGTGATGGAGGCGGAGGGCAACGAGGAGTGGAGTCCCGAGCATGAGCTGGCGAACCGTCTCACCCAGCTTCTGCTGCAGCGCCGCTTCGGTCAGCAGCCCTACTGGCTGCGCCAGGGCATCGCCTGGTGCGCCGAGTGGCGCCTCAACTCGGAGCTTTACTGTTTCCCCTACCGCAAGGAATTCGTGCCGCGCGCGGAGCACGGTGCCTGGGCGCTGGAAGCCAAGGTCCTCTTTCAAAAGCGCGCCAGCATCGCCGTGAGCCTCGAGGAGCTGCACGAGTGCCAAAGCGGATCCTGGAATGGTCCAGCTGCGCGCAAGGCCTTCGGCGTCGCCGGCTACCTGCTGAGCCGGAATCCGGCGGAACTCTCGGCCGCGCTCGAGGCCCTGCGCGTGCACCGCGAACTCGACAACCGCGCGACGCGCGCCGATGGATCGTGGAGCCGCATTCCAGGCTACGAGGTCTCTGGCGCGGATCTCGACCGCATTCTCGGGGCGCAACTCGGGTCCGAATGGCGCTCGGCCGCAACGGCGCATGTCGCCAGCGGCGGAAAGCAGAGCCGCCGCGCCATGACGGGCAAGGTCAGAACCGCGCCCAAGGGCCGCTAGCCAGAACAGGTGACTAGCTGAGATCCTTCGACGGCACGCGCACCACGAGGACGGGCACTTCGGCGTGGCGCAGCACGTTCTCGGCGACCGACCCGAGCAGCATGCGCCCCAGCCCGGATCGCCCGTGCGATGCCAGTGCGATCAGATCCGCTCCCGTCTCCTTGGCAAGCTCGCAGATGCGTGTCGACACTTTGCCCGCGGGGGCATCGATGACGTGCACTTTGAGCTCCACGCCCACGGGTGCCGGGCACTCGCGCGTCAGCCGGGCGATGCCATCCTCGGCAATGGCGTAGGCCTTGGCGCGCTCCTCGGGCGTGCGACTGGTGGTCGAATAATGCGCGTACATCGGGTTGGGCACATCCGGCTGCTCGATCACCTGCAGCAGGTGCACCACCCCGCCGCCCTTCAACAGTGCATAGGCATGGGGCAGGGAGCGGGCGCCGCGGGCGGAGAGGTCGACGGGGACGAGGATCTGCTTGTAGCTGGGAAGGGCGGTGGTCATGGAGGGGGGTCCTTTCTCCATTCATTGAAGACCTCGGCCTTCGCAAGCGCCGTACAGCGCAGTCCGTATGCAGACCCCCGACTTGTGCGCAGCTCTACCAGCGATGGAAGGCGGGATGGCCGGGCGGAACGGCCACGAACACGCCCCGGCAGGTGGAGGTCAGCTTGCCACCGCTGCTGAGCGTCGCTTCCACCACCGCGCGATCGGCACTCGACTCCACCACGACGGCTTCGAGATGCACCGGAGCATTCGAAGGCGTCGGGCGCCTGAGCTTGACATGGAATTCGCTCGTGACCGTGCTCGGCACGCTTGTCGCGCCGGACTGCTGCATCAGATGGTGCGCCGCGGTCCAGTTGGAGTGGCAATCGAGCAAGGCTCCGACGATGCCGCCGTTGAGCACGCCGGGAAAGGCCTCGTGATGCGCCTGTGGCATCCACTCGGCGATGACCTTGTCGCCTTCGACGATGGAGCGGATGCGCAGGCCTTGGTCGTTGGCTGGGCCGCAGCCAAAGCAGCGGCTCAGCGGAGCGTGGAGTTCCTGGAGGCTTTGACTCATGGCGATGAGATGAGGCGCATAGGCCATCACAAGCTGCGTTTCAAAGCAACCTCGATGATGCGGGTCTCGCCCTGGGGCAGCGCAAGGAGTTCCAGCCGTTCCTCCCATGGCTCGCATTGATAGGCATTGACCTGCAGGGTGGCGGGTCCGGCCGGCATCTCAAAGCGGGTCCAGGGGCTTGAGATCACCATGCCTCCGGTTTGAACGCGGGCCTTGTGGTCCGGATCACAGATCCACTGGACACCGACGGTGCCCGTGAGAATTCCCGGCGGGGCCTTGACGAGCAGTTGCACGGGAACGAATTCGTGCAAGAGCTCGACCTCGACGACCTGCTCGGGTTGGTCGATGACGATCTCCTGATTCTTGAACTTCTGCTTGAGCGGGTCGCGCAGCACCTTGAGGCGGTACGTTCCGTAGGGCACGCGCATCACTTGCTTGCTATCGATGGCTTTGCTGAAGGAAAAGCCAAGACTCGCCGGAACGAGGTGGAAGCCCTCGCAAGCGATCAGGGTTCCGCTGGGATTGCGGAAGCGGAAAGTGACAAGGGAGCCTTCCGTGCGCGGCCCGAAGTCATGGGTGAAGTCGACCACCATGGGCTGGATGTCCTCGGTCAGCAGTTGCATGGGAACGTCGATTTCCCTGCGACCGTGCTCCACCAGCAGGACCTTGAGGGGAATGACCTGCGGAGTCTCGCTCACGGACCTGACAGCCCCCACGAACACTTTGCCGTCGGGAAAGCGCTCCTGGAGCCGCTGGCGAGCGGAATCCATGCTGTAGGAGTGCGGAGTGGGCACGACCAAGCCGGCGTTGCCCTCCCAGTTGTAGTTGAAGATCTGGTCACCCTTGATCTGAAGCACGGCTGCCGTCAGAGGAACCATCACGACTTCGAGTTTGGGCCCTGGCACATCCACGGTCAGGAGCTGGCGGTCGAGCACCTCGTAGTACTCGGAGCGCACGCCGATGAGGTACTTGCCGCGGCTCAACCCCCGTGCCAGCGCCTCCCCCGAACCATTCGTGAGCACCGAATGCTGGCTGCACTCCGAGTCAAGACCGTCCAGCAACTGATCGTCATGCCCCGCCGTGATGGCATCCCGGGTGATCTCCTGGCGGGCGAGCATCACCGTGACATCAGGAATCGGGGTTCCCAATGGATCCCTGACGCTGATTTCCAGCCGTTCTTCCGGTTCCAGTTGGACCACAACCTCTGCTTGCCCGTCCGAGGGCCATTCCGCAGTCCGGGAGCGATACCCAAGGGCGCGGACACCGAGCACCGTGTCTTCCGTGGGCTCGAAGGCGATTCGTGCAACACCCAGATGGTTCGTACGAACCGCTTGCAGTTCCAGTTGGACCGGAATGCTGCGGGCAAAGCGGGTCACCGGGCAGACGCGGGCATCTGGGATCGGCGCTCCGGCGCTGTCCTTGACGAGTACGGTCAGGCTGGCAGGTTTTCCGTCGTCCGGTTCACCGCGCTGTGCGGAAGTCGGCGTGCTCTGCAACTCATTGCCCTGAGGGCTCGCCGCCGGCAGCAATCTCGACGGGGCAGAATTGGATTCCATCTCCGCGGGGTCCGCGGATCGCGCGAACAACCAGACGACGAGGATACTTGCCACGAGCAGCGAGGCGACGAGCCAGCGACGATGATTCATGTTTCACGGGGTAAACAGGGCTGCATGACTGCGGGATGCAGTCCAGAAGCAGGTCAGCGGATCCGGGAAGTTGGTGGGCGACACAGGACTCGAACCTGTAACTTCCACGATGTGAACATGGCACTCTGCCATTGAGTTAGTCGCCCACCGGGTTTTCAGGGCGGGTGAGTGTAGCGGCGCCCGCCTCAACCGGCAAGGGGGCCGCGGACCGCGTGGCGGGCTAGCCCAGGTCCTTGCCGATCGAGCCCCGCAAGAGCTCGTGCAGGCGCGCTTCCGCCCGCCGCAGCAGCATCCGCACGGCATCTTCCGTGCGGCCTCCCAGCCGCTCCCCCGCTTCGCGCAGCGAGAGGCCCTGGAACACGACCAGCGTGATCGCCTCGCGGTGCTCGGGCGAGAGCTCGTCCAAGGCCTTGCGCAGATGCTCGTAGTTTTCGACGCGCTGCACCTGCATCGTGACCGACAGATCCTTGGCGGGCGGGTCGTACGCGGGCGCAGCGTCGCCCGTGGAAGTCGGCGAAGATTCGAGCGCGCGCTCGCGGCCCTGATCGCGCTTGCTGGCGGAATAGAATTCGGCCTTGTCGCGAATCTTGTTCTGCAGGATCTGCATCAGCCAGCGCACCAGCGAGGACTCGCCGCGGTATTCGTAGTGGACGATGTCGCGCGTGGCTTCGCGGAAAGTCGTCTGGGCGAGATCGTCGGGCTCTTCCTTGAGGCGCAGCTTGGGGCCGATATTGCGGCGTGCCGCCGCCAGCAGCAGTTGGTGGTAGCGCTGGAACAGCTGATTGAGCGCTTCGGTGTCGCCAGCCTTGGCGCGCGCGACCAGCGCGGCGGTCTGGTCGTTCTCGAAGCCCTCGGGCAGCCGGTCTTCGGGCGGGGTCTGCTTGGGATCGTCGCTCATGAGTGTCGCCGCAGTCTACTGCCTAGGCGCGACCGATGCGCTGGAGGAACTCCCGCTCGTCGAGGACCGCGATGCCAAGTTCGGCCGCGCGCCGGGCCTTGGAGCCGGGCTTGCCGCCCTGAACCAGAAAGTCGGTGCGTGCGCTGACGTCGGAGCCCACCTTGCCACCCTGCTCCTCAACGAGTTGCTTGGCTTCCGCACGGCCGAGAGCTTCCAGCGTGCCCGTGAAGACCACCGTCTTGCCCGCGAAGGCCCCGCCGCCCGCGGGCGGACGGGGCGCTTCGATCCTGACGCCCAGTTCCAGCAGCCGTTCGACGAGCCTGCCGTGCTCGGGTTCCTCGAACCAGTTGCGGATCTTCGCGGCGACTTCGGGCCCGATGCCGTCGACATGTTGCAGCTCTTCCAGACCGGCGGAACGGAGCGCCTCGAGCTCGTGAAAGTGCAGGGCCAGCAGGCGCGCGGTGGCGCTGCCGACATCGGGGATCGCCAACGCCACCAGGAAGCGCGCCAGCGGCAGCGTGCGGCGGCGTTGCAGTTCCTCAAAGAGCTTGCTGACCATCTTCTCGCCCCAGCGTTCGAGCCCGACGAGCTTCGCCCGGAGCAAGGGCTCGCGGTCGAGCCGGAACAGGTCGGCCGGCGAGCGCAGGATCCCCGCTTCGAACAGCTGGGCGATCTGCTTCTCTCCGATGCCATCGATCTCGAAGGCGCCATCGCCGGCGAGGATCAGCGTGCGGCCGACGAGCTGCGGCGGACACTGCGGGTTGGGACAGCGCCAATACTTGCCTTCCGCGAGCGCCTGCGCGCCGCACACCGGGCAGCGCGCGGGCATCGCGTAGACCTCGCCAAACTGATGGCTGATGCCCGGACGGACCTTGCCGAGCACATCGAAGAGCTCCTCGGGAGTCTCCTTGGCCCACGAGGCCGGTGCCTTGCCGGAGGCACTCTTGGCGATGCCCGTGATCTGCGGGATGACATCGCCGGCGCGCCGCAGGAAGACGCGGTCGCCGATCTTCAAGCCCAGGCTGGCGACATGGTCGGCATTGTGAAGCGTCGCATGCCGGACGGTGACCCCACCGACCTCGACGGGCTCGACATGCGCGCGCGGTGTCAGGCGGCCGCCATTGCCCACCATCGTCTCGATCGCGCGCAGGGTGCTGGTCGCCTCCAGCGCCGCGAACTTGTGCGCGTACTGCCAGCGCGTCGAACGCGAAGTGCTGCCCAGGCGGGCGCGCAGCTCCAGCCGGTTGAGCTTGACCACCACGCCGTCGATCTCGAAGGGCAGCTCCTGACGCTGGCGCTCGAACTCGGCGTGGGCCCGTATCGCGGACTCGATGCCCAGAACCGAGCGCGCGTAGCCCGTGTGCGAGAAGCCCCAGGCGCGCAGCGTCTCCATCACCTCCGTCTGCGTCCTGAGGTCGAGGCCTTCGAGCTGCGGGGCCGACCAGGGATGAAATTCCAGCGGATAGCGCGCGACCTCGGCCGGATCGTTGCGGCGCAGCGCGCCCGAGACGGTGTTGCGCGGGTTGGCGAAGGTCGGCAGACCCTCCGTTTCGCGACGGGCGTTGAGCTTCTGAAAGGCATCCCGGCGCAGCAGCACCTCGCCGCGCACTTCGACGAGGCGCGGGATCGCGTGGCCGCCCTCCGCCAGCCGCAGCGGCAGGTTGCGGATCGTGCGCAGGTTGGCGGTGATCTCCTCGCCCTCGACGCCGTCGCCGCGCATCGCGCCGCGCACCAGCACGCCTTGCTCGTACAGCAGCGCCGCGCTGACCCCGTCGTACTTGGGCTCGAGGATCCACTCCAGTGCATCGCCGTTTTCGAGCTGGAGAAAGCGCAGGACGCGCGCCTCGAACTCGCGCACCTCCTCCGCGCTGAACAGGCTGTCGATCGAGAGCATCGGCACCTGGTGCTTCACGATCCGGAACCCGGCGCCCTCCGGCACGGGGGCGCCGACGCGCTGCGTGGGGCTCTCAGGCGTCACCAGCTCGGGGTGTTCGGCCTCCAGACGCTTGAGGCGCGCGAACAGCTGGTCGTACTCCTTGTCGGAAAGCTCAGGCCTCGATTCGACGTAGTAGAGCCGGTCGTGGCGGCGGATCTCCGCGCACAGTTCCGCGTGCTGACGGGCGAGGCTTGGGTGCGCGCTCATGAGCTCAACGCAGGTGCTTGGGCAGGAACGCCGCCGGCAAGAGATCGGCAAGCGTGGTCGTGACGAATTGCCTGCCGGGGCCGGCCACGAACAGCTCGAGATCGGGCGCGAACTCCATCAGCACCTGCCGGCAGGCGCCGCAGGGCATCACCACGCGCGGCTGGTTGGTCGCGATCGCGATCGCACGAAAGCGGCGCACGCCCGCCGCAACCGCGCTCGCCACCGCCGCCCGTTCGGCGCAGATCGTCAATCCGTAGCTGGCGTTCTCGACATTGCAGCCGATGTACAGGGAGCCGTCCTCGGCCAGCAGTGCCGCGCCCACGCAGACCTTGGAGTACGGACTGTAGGCCTGAGTGGCGGCCGCACGTGCGGCCGCCACCAGTTCGCGCAACTGCGGTGCGGAGGGCCTAGAACTGGAAGTCTTCTTCTTCGCCATTCCGCAGAGGTTCGCGCCGTCCCTTCCAGCCGTCAACCGGCGCGAGGCTTTCGGGCGCCTCGATGCTGCCTGGCGGCAGCGGCTCGTAGCCCAGATAGGGCACGCGCATGCGCACCGTGCGGCGGCCCGTGACCGGGTCTTCGCGCTCCTCGGGCACGATCTCGACCAGCGCTTGGCGCGAGATGAGGTCGGCGGGTTCGATCTCCAGCACGCCGCGCACATCGACTCCCAGCGCCTCGAGCACTTTCTTGACGCGGAAGATGCCGCGTTCGGACCAGGTCAGGGAGTCCCAGGCCGCCGTGCGGCCGGCGAATTCGCCGCTGACCACCTCCAGCCGATAACTCCAGCGCGCGCTGCCCTCTCGCGACAGCCCCTCGCGCACCTCGGCCACCCGGCAGTGGTGCTTGCCCTCGGGAACGGTGATGTAGGAATCCAGATCAGGAACGGAACTGAAATCAAAGCGCATGTGGCCCTCCTTCGCGGACCGGTCGGTTCACCCGAATGGACGGCTCCCGGCGCCGACATTCGCGCACGAAGCCGAAAAAATCGGCGGCGGATTCAGCCCCAGGCCCGCGTGCCCGGACCGGTCGCGGCGCGGAAGACCCGCTCCATGTTGCCGCCGAGGATCTTCTGCAGCGCAACCTCGTCGTAGCCGCGCGCGCGCAGGCCCTGCGCGATGCGGCCGTAGCAGCCCGCGTCCTCGACGCCTTCCGGCGTGCGCAGGATCCCGTCGTAGTCCGAGCCCAGCCCGACGTGATCCACGCCGGCAACCGAGACGGCGTGGTCGATGTGCTCGAGCACGACCGAGAGCGGCAAGGGTCGGGCGTTTTCCTGCAGGTACTGGCCCTGGCGCAGGAACAGTTCGGTGTCGCTGCCGCCGCTGAGGCTCTTGTAGCCGGGCGTCTCGCGCACGCGCGCATCCTCGGCCTGCCCCTCGGCCGAGAGGAACGGCACGCAGAAGACGATTCCGATGACCCCGCCGTTCTGACGCAGCGCGCGCAGTTGCTCGTCATCGAGGTTGCGCTGGTGGCCGTGGAGGCGTTTGCAGCCCGAGTGACTGGCGATCACGGGCCGCTCGCTGACCTCGAGCGCGTCATAGAACGAGCGCTCGCCAGCATGCGAGAGGTCGATCAGCATGCCCAGCCGGTTCATCTCGCGCACGACCTCGCGTCCGAACTCGCTCAGGCCCTCGGGCACCTCGGGCCCGGGGTTGGGCTGGCAGGAGCGGATCCAGCGCAGGTGGTTGTTCCAGACCAACGTCAGCACCCGCACGCCACCGTCAAAGAACGCGTGCAGGTGTTCGAGCCGCTCCTCGATCGAGTGCCCGCCCTCGATCCCCGGGATGCCCGCGATCCGGCCGACGGCGCGCGCTTCGTCGAGCTCACGGCCGTTGCCCGTTCTTTGGATCAGGTCGGGGTGTCGCCGCGTCAGCAGGTGGAACTGATCCAGCAGCGCCTGCGTGCGCGCGCGCGCACCGCCCAGTTCCGGCGCGATGAACTTGGGATCGACCCAGTTGACCAGCACGACCGCTCCCAGCCCCCCCTCGCGACCGCGCACCAGATCGAGCTGCCCGGCGGTGCGAGTGCCGAGATCGTGGCCGAGGTCGAGTTGACGCTGCAGCGAGTCGACATGCGCGTCGAAGACAGGGTAGGGACTGGGATCGATCACCGCTCCTGAGTCTACTCACTGAGATTGCCCCCGCTGCCGGGACTTTTCGAGCTCTAAGTCATGAACAGCCATGAACTTGCGGCCAGCCGAGCCGCCGAGGCGGCCAGGACACCTCAAGTCCTTGTCGAACAGGGGCTTAGCTCGGGAGAAGTCCACGCTTGGGGAGCAGTCTCCGGTTCAGTACTCCGAGGGCTCCTCGGGCGGGAATTCCTCTTCCATCGTCGCCAGTTCCAACTCGGGTGCGGGAGGGCTGGAGCCCAACCCACAGTGCTCCCTTTCGGCGAGCACCCAGTCGCCGTACCAGAAGCCAAGCCCGCCGAGTTGTCGGCCGCTCAGCCGGCGGGACTGGCGGTGTTCGGGCGCAAAGTAGCTGAGCCAGTGGCCGAGCAGTTGCTCCGACTGCGGGTCCGGCCCAGGGAGGGCATCGAGCACCACCGGCAGCGCCTCGGACCCCAGCCGGGTCAGCGTCCGCAGCGAGATCACGGCATCGCCGCCGATCTGATTGTCAACGAGGTGCTCAACGGCGCGCTGGGCCACCTCGTAGCGCATCCGTCCGCCCCGCTCGAAAGCCAGCAAGTAGCCCGCCTCCCGGCCGCGCTCATCGTCGGCGCGGCGCCAGATGCGCTCGATCGTCGGCAGCGCCAGCGCGCGGTATTCGCCGTGCAGTTGGAAGGCGGCGTAAGCGTTCTGCTCCAGACTGAAGGAAAGCGTGTAGGTGTGGACGAGCTCTCCGGCGGCGCTGCGCACCTCGCGCGGGAAGTGCTGGGGATGCTCGAGGCTCTCGGCGAGCACGCCCGCGAGCGCCCGCTGCTCGGCCGGGTCCGTCAGCGGGAGATCCGAGAGGATGTAGCCTGCCAGACCGCGCTGCTGGGCATCCGGGGAGCGCAGCGCCGCCAGCAGCAGCGGTTTCGCCTGCTCGAGATGCGACCACAGCTCGTAGGCGGCGCGGGTCGCGTTCCAGTTGACCTCATCGTCGCGCAGGTCCTCGATCCAGCGCAGCAACTGGCTCTCCGTGACCGGCGCGGGAGCATCCGCCGGCAAGCTGACGGGGACGGGGACGCTGACAGCCAGCACTGGCGAAGGAACGCGCGCGGGAGCGCCCTCCCATTCGAGCACCACTGCCGCTGGTGGTTGCGCCTGCCGCACCGACGAGGAATCGATCGATGGCCCCGGCAACTCGGCCGCTTCGACGGGACGCGGCGAATGCGCTTCGAGCCACAGCCACAAAGCGCCCACCAGCGCCAGACACAGACAGACGCCTCCCCTCAGCTTTTGCATCGCCACCCCTCGACGCGCAAGGTATCGAGCGCAGGCCAAAACTGCCCGCGAATTCAGCGCTTTGCCTGCCGCAGGAAGTAATCCTCCCCATTTTCGGGACGAAAACAGGTTCGAATGCGGCCATCTGGGTCAAAAGCGACAAATGCTCCGTTTTTGCGATCAAATCGGGTGATGACCTCATCAGCGCGTCGGCGCTCGAGCACGCTGGCGGACAGCGGCGCATCGCGCAGAGCCTGCGCACGAGCCAGATACTCCTCCTTGCTGCGCGCCGAGAACTCCGCGCCGTGCTTCTCGAAGTGCTCCTGCAGCGAGCGTGCCGAGGTGAAGCCGACCGAAGCACCGAAAGCCTGACCGGCCCTGGGCGACTCGACGGACGCCGGGGTGGAAGAGCCGCGCAGTTCCGGCTCCCACCAGTTCTGCCCCAACAGGGCGCCCAGGATCAGCACGAGCACCCCGACCAGCCCCAAACGCCGCTTGGATCGCATGGCAGGGAGCCTAGAAAGCCCAGTGGCGACCCGCCAGAACTGCAGCCCCGGCGGGCCGCCTGCCTTTCTGGCACCCAGCCCTGCCTCGCGAGCCCCAGGGAGTGACTCCGCAAACGCTTGTCAGACAGAGGCTTAGAAAGGCACCCCGCCACATCTGGCTCGGCACGGCCTTTGCTGTGGGCGCCTCAACTATGGCCTTCCACCGCCGAGTTCTCGTCGCCGATGACGATCGCGATCTGCGTTCGTGCGTCGTCGACCTGCTGCGCGGTTGGGATCTCGCCATCGTCCAGGCCGAATCGGGCACCGAGGCGCTGGAGATCCTGCGCCGGGAACGCCCGAACCTGGCCCTGCTCGACATGCACATGCCCGGCTACACCGGACTGGAGCTCGTCAGCCTCGTGCGCAAGGAGACGCTCGACATCCCCTGCATCGTCCTTTCGGGCGACGCCACGGATGCCGTGCGCTCGATGGCGCTGGAGGAGGGCGCGCTCGCGGTCTTCCGCAAGCCCCCGGAGCCTCGGCTTCTGCGGGCTGAGGTGGCGCGGGCCTTGGGCATGCCGCCGTTGCCGGGAGGCTTCGCCTGCTGATCAGCGCGTGCCGCTCCACTTGCGGGGCGCGCAGCCTTTTTCCTCATTTCCACCCCTGAAGACCTTTCATCCCCAGAAACTGTCATGAGCACCAAGACCCAAGCCAAGCCCACCACCTCCAAGAAGTCCGGCGGCGTCCGCCCCCTCGGTGACCGCGTCCTGATCAAGCGCGCCGAAGCCGAAGCCAAGACCGCCGGCGGCATCCTGCTGCCCGAGAGCGCCAAGGACAAGCCCAAGGAGGGCACCGTGATCGCGGTCGGCGAGGGCCGCACGCTGGACAACGGCAGCCGGTCGAGCTTCTCGGTCAAGGTCGGCGATACCGTCCTGTTCACCTCCTACGCCGGCACCGAAGTCAAGTACGGCGGCGAGGAGTACCTGATCATGCGCGAGGAAGACATCCTCGGCATCATCGAGTGACCCTGACGCAACCCGCACACCAACCAGGAAAGCACACACATGGCTAAGCAAATCTGTTACGACGCCGCTGCTCGCGAGAAAATCCGTGACGGCGTGCGCAAGCTGGCCCGAGCGGTCAAGGTCACCCTCGGTCCCCGCGGTCGCAACGTCATCATCGAGAAGTCCTTCGGCTCGCCGACCGTCACCAAGGACGGCGTCACGGTCTCCAAGGAGATCGAGCTCGAGGATGCCTACGAAAACATGGGCGCCCAGTTGGTGAAGCAGGTCGCCCAGCGCACCAACGATCAGGCCGGTGACGGCACGACCAGCGCCACCGTGCTGGCCGAGGCGATCTTCGAGGAAGGCCTCAAGAACGTCACAGCCGGCGCCAACCCCGTGGCCCTCAAGCGCGGCCTCGACAAGGCCGTCGACGCCACCGTGGAGCACCTCAAGAAGCTCTCGACGGCGGTCAAGAACCAGAACGAGATCGCCCAGGTCGGCACGATCGCCTCCAACGGCGACACCGAGATCGGCTCCATGATCGCCAAGGCGATGGAGAAGGTCGGCAAGGACGGCGTGATCACGGTCGAGGAAGGCAAGAGCCTCAGCACCGAGGTCGAGTGGGTCGAGGGCATGCAGTTCGACAAGGGCTGGCTCTCGCCGCACTTCATCACCAACCCCGCCACCATGGAGACCGTCTACGAGGACGCCTACATCCTCGTGCACGAGAAGAAGATCTCCTCCATCAAGGAGCTGATCCCGCTGCTCGAGCAGGTCGCCCAATCGGGCAAGCCGCTGCTGATCATCGCCGAGGAGATCGAGGGCGAAGCCCTCGCGACTCTGGTGGTCAACAAGCTGCGCGGCATCTTCCCCTGCGTCGCCGTCAAGGCCCCGGGCTTCGGCGATCGTCGCAAGGCAATGCTCGAGGACCTGGCAGTCCTCACCGGCGCCAACGCGATCATGGAAGCCACCGGCGCTTCGGTCGAGACGGCCACGCTGCGTGACCTCGGTCGCGCCAAGAAGGTGATCGTCGGCAAGGAATTCTGCACCCTGATCGAAGGTGCGGGCGCCAAGGACGGCATCAAGGGCCGCATCGCCCAGATCAAGGCCGAGATCGAGAACACCAAGAGCGACTACGATCGCGAGAAACTCCAGGAGCGCCTCGCGAAGCTCTCCGGTGGCGTCGCCCAGATCAATGTGGGTGCTGCGACCGAGGCCGAGATGAAGGAGAAGAAGCAGCGCGTCGAGGACGCCCTGCACGCGACCCGCGCGGCCGTCGAAGAGGGCATCGTCCCCGGCGGCGGCACAGCGCTGGTCAACTGCATCGAAGCCGTCGAGTCGCTCAAGCTCGAGGGCGATGAGCGCGTCGGCGCGATGATCATCCGCCGCGCGCTGGAGTCCACCATGCGCCAGATCGCGACCAACGCGGGCCTTGACGGCGCCGTGGTGGTTCAGAATGTCCGCGCCGGCAAGGGCAAGACCTTCGGATTCAACGCCGCCACCGAGACCTACGAGGACATGGTCAAGGCCGGCGTGATCGACCCGACCAAGGTCGTGCGCTGCGCCCTGACGAACGCCGCCTCGGTCGCGAGCCTGCTGCTCACGACGGACGCGCTCGTTTCCGACCTGCCTTCCAAGGAGAAGGAAGGCGCGCACGCCGGTCACAACCACTGATCGTCAGCCGTGAATTTTCGCGCGGGCCGCATCACCTAGAGGTGACGCGGCCCGCGCTCCTTTCATGCAGGAGAAGTGAATGTCCGTCAGCCCGATGCGTAAAATCCGGCCATGATCTGCACCACCACCCCCACCATCGACGGCCACCGCACCACCCGCGTCATCGGCATCGTCTCCGGCGAGACAATCCTGGGCGCCAATATCTTCCGCGACTTCCTCGCCGGCATCCGCGACATCGTCGGCGGCCGCTCGGGCGCTTACGAGACCGTCCTGCGCGATGCACGCAAGACAGCGCTCGAAGAGATGTCCCGCGAAGCGCAGAGTCTCGGCGCCAACGCGGTCGTGGCCGTCGACATCGACTACGAGACCGTTGGCAACGGCATGCTGATGGTCACCGCTTGCGGCACAGCGGTCGTGATTCAGCCTGGATAGTCTCCTGCGCCGTCTTGGCGTAGCATCAGGACATGCGATGCCTGACCGCGCTGTCTGTCCAGCTGCTCCTCATCGGCTGTCATTCGGCGCCCAAGCCGGCTCCCAATGCAGCCGTCCCCAGTTTTGATGCGCGCTTCAGCGGTTCCACGCTGCGCCTGGACTACGTGCATTGCGGAACGGCCCAACAAGAAGCGATCGCGCTGCTGGGCTATCGACTGGAAGGCGAGTGGGCCGGCAGTCGCACGCAATGGGTCGATCGCTCCGATACCGGCAAGTACCGCTTCCGCATGTTCGACAAGGCCACGGGCAGCGAGCTGTACTCGCGCGGCTTTGCCAGCATCTACGGGGAGTGGGAAACGACAGGGGCGGCCAAGCAAGGCTGGGGCAGCTTTCAAGAGTCCCAACGCTTTCCCGAACCGCGCGCCAGTGTCTTCCTTGCGCTGGAGAAACGCGCTGCCGATGGTCGCTTTGCCGAGTTTTGGCGCACCGAACTCGACCCCCAGAGCCGTTATGTCGATCGCTCCGCACTTGCGGCGGTCGGCGAGGTCATCACGCTGCGCGAGAACGGGCCCAGCGCCAAACAGGTGGACTTGCTGATCGTCGCCGACGGCTACACCGCCCAGCAACGCAACAAGTTCGTCGCCGACGCCAAGCGCCTGTCGAACATTCTGCTCGCCACTCAACCCTTCGCTCGCCATGCGCAGCGCTTCAGCGTGCGCTGCCTGTTCGTGCCCACTCAGGAAGGCGGGATCTCCAACCCGCGCAAGGGCATTTGGAAGGACAGCGCCTTTGGCTTGTCTTTCAACGCCTTCGACAGCGATCGCTATGTGCTGACCTACGAGGACCAGACGCTGCGCAATGCAGCCGCGCAAGCGCCTTACGATGCGCTGATTCTGCTCTTCAACGAGCGCAAGTACGGTGGCGGAGGGATCTACAACCTGTGGGCCACCGTCGCCAGCGACACCGAGCCGGCACCGTATGTCTTCGTGCACGAGTTCGGGCACAGCTTTGCGGGCCTGGCGGATGAATACTACAGCTCTCAAGTTGCCTACGAAGAGTTCAATCCCGCAGGCATCGAGCCGTGGGAGCCCAACGCGACGGCGCTGCTCGATCCCGCGAAGCTGAAGTGGAAGGATCTCGTCGACCCCTCCACCCCGCTGCCGACGCCCTGGAACCAGGCGCTCTACGACAGCGTGGATCTCGAGTACCAGAAGCAGCGCGCCGAGGCGATCGCAGCCCAGGCCAGCGAGGAGCGCAACGAGGAGCTGATGCGCGAGATCAAGGCCCAGACCGCGGCGCTGCTCGCGAACGAGCCCTACCGTGGCAAGGTCGGGGCCTTCCAGGGCTCGATGTACGAGGCCAAGGGGCTCTACCGTCCGGAGGTCGATTGCATCATGTTCTCGCGCAACCCGACGAGCTTCTGCAGGGTCTGCGAGCGCGCGCTGGAGCGCATGATTCGCATGTACACCGAATGATCGGGGCTCCGATCAGGCCTGCAGGTAGCGCTCGAGGAGCGCACCGAGTGCCCGGTCGTAGGTCTGATTGACCTCGTCTACGGCTCCTGCGGTGACCGCCAGATCCTTGAGCAGACCGTTGTGCAATCCGTAGACCCAACCGTGCACATTCACGACCTGGCCGCGCTGCCACGCCTCACGGACCACCGTGGTGCGACAGACATTGCGGGCCTGTTCGAGCACATTGAGTTCGACCAGTGCGTCGCACTGACGGGACTCTGGTAGGCTCTTCAGAAAGGCGGCGTGCGAGTCGCGCACGTCCTGTACATGGCGCAGCCAGTTGTCGACGAGTCCCGCGCGATGGTTGTTGAGCGCCATTCGCACTCCGCCGCAACTGGAGTGACCAACGATGATGACGTGCTTTACCTTCAAGACGTCGATCGCGAAGTGGATCACCGAAAGCGCGTTGAGGTCGGAGTGGACCACCAGGTTGGCAACGTTGCGATGCACGAACAGTTCGCCAGGCATCAGGCCAACGAGGTCGTTGGCGGGCACCCGGCTGTCCGAACAGCCGATCCACAGATACTCCGGGGACTGCTGGGACTGCAGCTTCTTGAAGAAACCTGGTTCGCGGGTTTCCGTCGCTTCCGCCCAGACACGATTCTTCGTGAATAGCTGCTGTAGGTTGGAACTCATTGGGGGGCTGCGGATGTTAGCACCGACGCCGCCTGTCCGCCCCCCCATCAGCGCAGGTCGATCCGCGCGACCTCGCCGGTGAAGACCGGCAGCGCCAGTCGCCTGATTTCCGATTCCCCCCTGCGCAGGACCAGCATGCGCGCCGTGTCAGGGACCCGGATGATCGGCAGCGCGCCATTCTCCAGCGGGGCTCGCGTTCCAGCGGAGATGGCTCCTGGCAGCACCATCTCAAGCTCCATCACCTGGCCACTTTCATCCAACAGCATCACGTACTCGAAATCCGAGGTACTCGAGGCCAGCAACTGCAAGGTGCGCAGGCGAACGACGGGGATCGTCACCTCGGTTCCCATGCGCTCTGCATCGTAGGCGGTGCTGGTCGGCTTGATTGCATTGCGGTCGTTGACTCCGATCGACACGCCGCTGCGCGGAACACTACGCAGCACGATCCGGCCGTCGGCATCCGTCGTGCCGCGCAGGTGCATCCTGTAGACCGGTCCTCCATCTAGCGTGCCAATCGGAGCTTCGAGCTGAACCTTGGCGCCGCTGACCGGCTGGTTCTGGCCATCGACCACGCGCACACGCAGTTCCGGAACGGTCGGATCCTGCGGCAACCGCAGCACGAGACCGCTGGTGCCCGGCCAGGCAGCATCGCTCTCGACGCGCAACATGCTGCCGGGCTGCAGCGCGTAGATGCGGTAGGCACGGTTGGCGAGACCCCCGATGCGGAAGGCACCGTTGGCATCGGTCCAGATCGGATCGGCGGACTCGGCACTGAGTTCCTCCAGGGTGGCCGATGAGTTGCCCCAATCACTGGGGTTGCACAGGCCGATCTCCCAGCCCACGCAGGCGCGGCCCTCGGCATCGACCACCACACCCGTAATGGGAGGCAGGGGCCGCTGGAGGACGATCTGCAGATCTTCCACCCCGGCACCCGGCTCGCGCAGGCGTTCGGCAATGCCCTGCTCGATGTGAGGTTGCCAACCGCGCTTGGAGGCGCTGAGTGTCCAGCGGTCCTTGAAGTAGCTCAGGGCCATCCGAAAGGACCCATCCTTGCGGGTGGACACGAAATCCTGCCCGAAGCACACGCTCGCGCCCTCCAGAGGAAGTCCGTCGGCACCGCGCACGGTTCCCGCGATCACGCGCTCGGCCTTGCCGTCCCATGGCCGCACGACAATGCGCAAGTCCCCGGTCTGGCCAGCCGACAGATCTCCCGAGCCGTAGACGCCACCCTTCCTGGCCGTCAGTGACGTCTCGAGGAAAAACGGGACCTGCTTGAGCTCAAAGCGGCCGTCACGGCCAGACTCGGTGGAGCGCCGCGGAAAGCGATTGCCATGACGCAGAATGTACTGGTTGGCAGCTTCGTTGGACCGGCGGAACCACCACTCCACATCTGCACCGGCCACGGGTTCGCCGTTCTCCCGGACAACCACGCCGCGCAGGTCCACCGCCGGCGCGACGAAAACCAGGTGATCCCCGCTCGATTCCTCGGGGAATTGCGCCAGGATCGTCAGGTCCGGCACGGCCAGTTCCGCCTGTCCGTCCTTGCCGGGCAGAGAGAAGACGTAGCGTCCCTCTGAATCCGTGCGCGCCTTGCTCTTGAGCGGGCCCTGCTTCCAGCCCAGCTCCAGATTGGCGAGCGGGGTGGAATCGAGCGCCAGGACGCGTCCGCGAATCTCAACGCGCGGAGCGATCTCGACCTTGGGTCCCCGCACGGCGGGAGCGGGCGGCATCGCATCGCGCCCGGGCAGACCGGTCCTCTCGAGGTCCGATGCTTCCTGCACCTGCTGAAGGGCTCCACCGGAGACCGGCTCCTCCATACCAGGGAGCTCGGGCCTACCCTGCCCATCAGCCGACCACACGGCCACGACCACCGCCGCCACAACGCCAACAGCTCCAGCCAGAATCCACTTCATCGACATGAGAATCACTCCAAGGCTTGTGCTCACCGCGAGCCCTGCGGCAGGAACGCCACGCTGGGCCAGCGGCAGGAACGCAAGGCACCATGCCTCCCGATTGCCGTAGCGCACATCCAGTTCACCGCGCAACTGACCGAGTCCTCGCTGGATGCGAGTCCGCACGCTCGCCACAGGTGTCTGTGAGCGCTGCGCGATCTCCTCGGCCGAAAGACCTTCGTAGAAGCGCAGCAGCAGCGTCGTGCGGTAGGGCTCGGAAAGCTTGAGAACGCGCCCTGCGAGCTCCCGCTGGCGTTCCGCCAGTTCCACGAGTTCCGAGGTGCTCGGCAGGGCCTCGTCACGGGCAGCCCGGCTCTCGCGATGCCGGATGCGCTGCTCAGAGCGGCCCGACTTGCGCGCCAGGTTCTGCACGACTCGCGTCAGCCAGCCGCGCAGGTTGCCCTGCGCAGCCGGCGGGGCCTCCAGGGCCGCAAGGTAGGCAGCCTGAGCGACATCTTCCGCGCGGGAAGGGTCCCGCACGAGGCGATGCGCCAGGGTGTTCACCCAGTCGGTGTGCTCCAGGAGCTGTCGAAGATCGAGGGCGGATGCCATGGGTTCCGGGCTTGCAGTCCCGCAGAAGACAAAAGTGATTCGGGGATTCTGACAAAAAAACCAGCCCGCCGGGTCACACCCGGCGGGCTGCAGTTGGGCTCAACCCGTGTTGACGATCAGAAGCCGCTCACGTTGAGACGGCCGCCGGTAACGCATATGCCCGAGAGCGATGCGGTCGGAACCGCGCTCGAGAGGATCGCGTTCTTGATCTGCGCCGCACTTGCGCCGGGATTGCTGGCCGCATACAGGGCGCAGGCACGCGTCACGTGCGGGGTTGCCATCGAGGTGCCGCTGTAGGAGCCGTACTTGTTGCCCTGCGCGCTGGGCAGCGTTGAATTGATGTTGGAACCCGGTGCACCGATGTCGACCGTCGTTGCACCGTAGTTCGAGAAGCTCGGTCGCGCAACCGTGCTCGTGATCGAGGCGACCGCGATGACGTTGGCATTGATATCGTTGGATGGATAGTTGGCGAACGCATCATGGTTGTCGCCCACGCCGTCGGCACCGCCGTTCCCCGCTGCCGTGCAGCACAGGATGTTGGCGTTGTTGGCACGCTGGATGGCGTCCTACAGCGCCTGGGAGTAGCCGCCACCACCCCACGAGTTGTGGGTCGGATCGTAGGGGGTTGGTCCAGAAGTTCGCGAAGAGATCCTGATGGGACTACTGCGCGCCTTCGTCGACAACGCCGACGAAGACGGATGACGAACCCGTGTGATTCACGGCCCAGGCCTCGCCGGCCTTGCGTCCGTACTGTTTGGCGTGCGTCGTGGCATCGCCGTACATACCCCACAGGTTGCCCTGAGTGTAGTCGTTGTCGTTGGATACGGCTCCGTGCGTATGGATCCAGTTCGGCTCCGCAAAGCGCACCGACCCGTGACGCTGCGCCATGGCGACCCCGCGCGTGACGGTCATGCCAGGGGGCAGCTTCAGCAATTCGACGACGCCATGGCCCGGACGTTCCATCTCGGGGGGCGTGATGTCCTCGATCAGATTGGCCCAGATCAGCATGCGGGCCTGGTCGCGCATCGCCTCCGGGATACCGGGCTGGTAGGCCACCAACAGTTCGTCACGGACAAACTGACCATCCGTGGCGGTATCAGCCGTGGCTTCCAATGGAGTCTGCGCCTGCGCGGTGCACAAGCCGAAGGTGGAAAACAGCACTGAGGACCAGGGAAGAACGAAGAAGCATCTGCGTCGTTCCTTGGAGGGAGAGGGACCCTCGAAAGTTCAAGGACGGGAAACAGTCCCGCCGCGCTCGACCCTACTCCCAGGCGACCAGCTCCAGGGGAGGGATTTCGTGTTTCCAGCCCGACACTTTCCCAAGGCCGGATCGTGATCAGTTCATGCGAGATGCAACGAACAGTCGACGGGCTCTGCCAATCTCCGTTCAGTTGAATAGAAGTTCGAGATCTTTCCGGCTGAGGGTCGAGGGCGACTGCTTGTCTGCTCCCAACAGGCTCTCGGCTACCACCCGTTTGCGCGCCTGCAATTCGAGCACGCGCTCCTCGATCGTGTCGCGCGCCACGAGGCGGTAGGCCATGACGCTGCGGGTCTGGCCGATGCGGTGCACGCGGTCGATGGCCTGCATCTCGACCGCCGGATTCCACCACGGGTCGAGCAGGAACACATAATCGGCGGCCGTCAGGTTGAGACCGAAGCCGCCGGCCTTGAGGCTGATCAGGAACAGCGTGCAGTTCGGGTCGCTCTGGAAGTGCTGGACGCGCTCGCCCCGGTTCTGCGTGGCACCATCGAGATACTCATAGTTCCAGCCGCGCGCATCGAGGTTGGCGCGCAGGATTCCGAGGAAGGAGGTGAACTGCGAGAAGACCAGGGCCTTGTGGCCGGAGGCGGTGACCTCTTCCAGCATCGAGAGCAGCGTCTCGAGCTTGGCCGAGGAGTCCCCCACGCGCTGGGGATCGATCAGTCCCGGATGGCAGGCGGCTTGACGCAGGCGCAGCAGCGCTTCGAGCACATGCGCATCCACGCCATGCTCACCGAGTGCCCCGTTCGCCAGCGCCTGGCGGTAGTGAGCGTGCAGCTCGTCATATTCGTTGCGCTGGCGGCCTTCGAGCGCGCACAGGAGCGTCTGTTCGGTCTTGGAGGGCAGATCGATCAGCACCTGCTGCTTGGTGCGGCGCAGCAGGAAGGGCCGCAGCGCCTGCGAGAGGCGCTTGAGCGCGCTTTCGTCGCTCGGCGGCAGCGCGGAGCGCGCATCGATCGATCGCAGCGCACCGAGGGAGCCCAGCATACCCGGGTTGAGGAACTCGAAGATCGACCACAAATCGCCGAGGTGGTTTTCGACGGGCGTTCCGGTCAGGGCGATGCGCGAGCGGGCCTTGAGCAGCCGCACGGACTTGGCGGCGAGGCTGGCGGGGTTCTTGACGGCCTGCGCCTCGTCGAGCACGACGCAGTCAAAGTCGAGCTTGGACAACTCCTCGATGTCCTGGCGCACGGTGCCGTAGGTCGTGACGACAAGGTCGTGCTGCGGGATGCGCCGCAGGCGCGCGCGGCGGTCGGGGCCGGTGTATTCGAGACACAGGATACTGGGCGTGAACTGCTGAGCCTCCCGAAGCCAGTGGAAGCACAGGGAGCGCGGCGCGACCACGAGCGTGGGCTTGCCCTGCGAACCCTGCGCGCCCTGCGCCTCGCGACGCGACTCGAGGTAGGCAAGGATCTGAACCGTCTTGCCCAATCCCATGTCATCGGCGAGACAGCCTCCGATGCCGAGCTCGTCGAGGAAGGCAAGCCACGCCAGCGTCTCGCGCTGGTAGGGTCGCAGCTCTCCGCGGAAGCCCGCGGGCACCTCGCGCGGTTTCAGCCCTTCAAAGCGCAGCACGCGGTCGCGCAGTTCCGTGAACTCGCGATCCAGCGTGACGCCCTCGCGCCCCTCCAGCAGCGCATCGAGCACCCAGGCCTGACTGCGTTCGAAGCGCAGCGAGTCCTCGTCGGCCTCGCCGAGGCGCTCGAACAACTCCCAATCCTCAAGCCATTTCTCGGGCAGGATGCCGATCGAGCCGTCGCCGAGCTTGACCGTGCGGCTTTTCTGGCGCGCGGCTTCGAGCAGCGCGGGGAAGGAAGCGGTCTGGCCCTCGAAGTCCATCCCGCCGCCGAGTTCGAAGAACTTGATCCCCGACTTGACGTGAAACTTGACCTCGCCGGGTCGCCGCCAGCGCAGGCCCTCCGCGTCGACGCCCCAGCCCTTGTCCAGCAGCACACGCACGAGATCAACCAGCTTGGCGGGGTCGACGCAGGCGTCGCGATCGGGACCGTACTCGGCGGCTTCGACGCCGTTGGCGGCCAGCAGTTCCGCGGCGCGCGCGCGCTCGATGTCAAAATCGCGGTGGATCAGCGTGGCGAGCGAGCCATCCTCGCCCGGAAGCTTCAGCAGCGCGACGTCATCGCTGGAGCGCACGCGCAGCTTCCCGTACTCGAAGAACAGGCGTGCATCGAGCTTGTCCGACCGGGCCTGCTTGCGTCCCACGAGCAGTACCGGCTTGGGCGGGGCCTGTCCCGCCCAGCGCAGGCCGGCCGCCGTGACGATCGGCGTGCCGCGGGCCTCCAGCAGCGTGCGCAGCACCTTCGACTCTTCATCCAGAGGGGCGCGCAGGGGCCCGTTGCGCCGCAATTCCTCGGCCCAGGGCATGCCCTCATGGGCGCACAGGCGCGCCACGTTAGTCTCGGTCAGAAACCAGCTGGAGCCGATGAACAACCAGGGCTCGTCGATGGACAGGCGCTCTTCGCCCCGCCGCAGCGAACCGGTCAGCACGCACTCGCCAACCTCCTCGTCGCGGCCCAGATCGAAGCACAGTTCCCAGGGCGAGCCCGCATCATGCTTCAGCGGCGCGCTGGCCTTGCGATCCTCCGATTCGAGGTACAGCCGGCCGGTCGAGCACAACAGCGGCAGGAGGATCTCGGCCTGCAATTCCTCCAGAGGAGCGGTCAGCACGGGCACGCGCGTGCTGCGCGCTCCCGACTTCGAGTGAATCAGCTGCAGGTTGGGCTGCAGCAGCGCGAGGATGCGCTCATCTTCCGGGTGGCGCGCGGGCGCGGCCTTCCAGAGCTCGAGCTCGAGCGGCTTGCGGCTGCCAAAGCGCCCGGTCTTGAGTCGGCGCTCCACGTGGATCCGCACCACGACGCGCACGCTGTTGAGGCTCTTGTCCGTGCCGATCAGATAGACGATGCGCTCGTGTCCGGGCGGAACGCCGTCCCAAGGGTCGCGCTGCCTTCTGGCCCGCGCGGGGGCAAGGTCGAGCAGTCGGTCCTTCCAGCTGAGCAGCGGCGCGGGCAGCGCGTCCTCTTCCTCGTCGATTTCCAGCTCGGTGCGCGCCAGAATCGCCGCCCACAGGTGGGCGCAGGCATTCTTGTCCGGGAATTCGGCACAGGTGCAGGCCGCCTCGGTGCGCGCCTGCCCGGCCGTCCAGCGCAGCCCCACGTCGTAGGTGCGGCCGTCGCTGACCTCGCCCAGCAGAAATCCGGGTTCCTGGCGCACCAGCTTCACGGCCTTGGCCACGAGCAGGCGGGCGCCGCGGTCGCGCATCTCGCCGGTGAACGCGGAGGCCAGCTGGTCGGCAAGTTGGGACGACATGGAACGGTGAGGATAGGCTCCGACGGCGGGAGAGTCGACCGATAGAATCCGGCAACTTGCGCATGCCTGCCCGGGAAAGAGTCATCGCCGTCGACTGGTCCGGCGCCCTGCGCGGAGCGGAGCGCAGGATCTGGTTGGCGGAGCACGGCGAGCGCGGGCTCGTGCGTCTGGAAGCGGGCCGCAGCCGCGCGCAGCTGACGCGTCACCTGATCGAGTGCGCCGAGACCACGCCCGGCCTGCTCGTGGGACTCGATTTCGCCTTCGGCTTTCCGCGCTGGTTCGCCGAATCGCGGGGCCACGCGGACGGCCGGGCGTTGTGGGCCGAGGCCGCTGTCGAAGGCGAGCGTTGGCTGCGGGATTGTCTTCCGCCGTTCTGGGGCAGGCCGGGCGCGCGGCAGCCACCGCCCGATCCCGCGCGGCCCTCCTGGCGACGAACGGAGACCGAGGAACCTGCAGTGCGCGGCATCCGGCCCAAGTCCGTGTTCCAGATCGGCGGAGCGGGTTCGGTAGGCACCGGCTCCCTGCGCGGCATGCCGCATCTGGACGAATTGCGCCGTGCGGGCTTTGCCATCTGGCCTTTCGATGCGCCCGGATCAGGTCCGGTCGCGATGGAGATCTATCCGCGGCAGTTCACCGGTCCCCTCGCCAAGTCCGATGGCCTGCAGCGCGCGTTGCATCTCGCCACCCGTTGGCGCGAGCTCGCAGCACCCATGCGCGAAGCCGCCGAGTCCAGCGAAGACGCCTTCGACGCCGCGCTGTCGGCGCGCGGACTGTACGCTGCCCGGGCGCAGTTTCCGCCGCCACCCTGGAGCGAACCCGCTTGGGAGCGCATGGAAGGCCGCATCTTCAGTCCCCGACTCGATCCTTTCCTGCGTCACGCATGAAACCGCTCCACGCATGGCTGCTGATGCTGGTGGCGTGCCTGGCGGGCCTGCTGCCCGTGATCGGTCGCGGACATGTGTTCTTCGCGCACGGCAACGAACTCGAGCTCGGCCTGCCGGCCGAGCCTCAGGGCGAACTCGCCAACCGCAGGCTGTCGGACCAGAGCGCGGCCTTTGCACCCGAACTGGCGCTGCATCTGTCGGCGGAACATGACTCCTGGACCGCGCTGTGGAATCCGCACGTGCAGCTCGGACGCCCGGCGCACCACACCGGCGGCATGAGCAGGGCTTTCTGGCCCACGCATGTGCTGTCGTGGTTTCACTCCGATCCGCTGGTGGTGATGAGCGCGCTGGTGTGCCTCACCCTGCTGCTCGCCGCGGCCTTCGCTTTCGGGATGGCACATGAACTCGGCGCCCGCCCCCTCGCCTGCGCCGCGATCGGCGTGGGTTTCGCACTGTCGCCCTTCGCGGGCTACTGGAGTTCCTTTCCGATCTTCCTCAACGGACCGTGCTGGACGATGGGGCTGTTGTGGAGCGCGGCGCGCTTCCTGCGGCGGGGCGATGCGGTCAGTGCGCTGGCTGTGGTCATCTGCAGCCACACACTGATCGTCGGAGCCTATCCGCAGGCCGTCGTGTGGAGTCTGCAACTGGCCCTGCCGCTGATGCTGCTCTGGGGCTGGCGCGCCGGATGGGGAGCCTCGCTGCGCCTCGCCGGACTGGGGCTGCTCGGCGTGCTCAGCACGCTGCCGCTGCTGCTCGATCTGCTGCTCGCGGCGCAGCGCTCGGCGCGGCTGGAGGCCGAGCTGGGATTCTTCACGCAGGTGCTGCCGCGCCCGCAGAGCCTTGCCGAGTGGGCGGCTGTGGCGGGTGCTTGGGTCGACAACGCGCTGCAGGGCAATCCGCTGCGCGACGCGCGGCCGGCGAGCTTCGTGTGGAGTGCTGCGCTGACTCCCCTGTTCGCCTGCCTCGCCCTATGGGCGCTGCGCCGACGCATGCAGCCGGAGGCATGGATCCTGATCGGTTCCGTGGCGCTGATCCTGCTCGCGAGCCTTGTGCCCGGGGTCTATCGCTTCGGCTGGGAGCACTTGGGCTGGTCGCTGTCGCGCTTCGTTCCGCTGGGAGCGCTGCTGGTGCCGGGGTTCCTGCTGGCGGCGTTGGGCGCGCGTCACCTGCAGTCCGGCGACTGCCCCTGGTGGCTGGCGCTGCCGCCGCTCTTCTGCCTCAGCCTGAGCGCCGCGCTCACGGGCTTCACGCCGGCGGGACTGATGGTCAGCCTGTGCGGAGTCGGCTGGGCCATCGCCTGCGCCAGGACGGGCAGCGAGCGCCTCTTGTTCGCCGGCGCGGCGCTGGGCGGCCTGTGGTACTGCGGACTGCACTGCCTGCACCGGCCGGCCGCCGCGGTCGCGCGCCACTCGCCGCTGGTCGACGCGGTGCGCGACGTGACGAGCGACGGTACGCGGATGGCGTGGATCGCCGACGAGCCACCACGGATTCTGCCGCCCAATCAGGAGAGCTGGCTGGGCCTTCGGAGCGTGCACAGCTACGACTCGCTGTCCTCGCGCGCCTATCAGGAATGGTGCGCCGCGGTCAGCAGCGAAGCAGCCCGTAACTACGGTCGCAAGTTCGATCACATCGAGGGTCTGGCGGGCCTCCGCACGGAGGCTTTCCGCAACGCACGCGTCGGGCTGGTGTTGAGCACGCAGGACCTGCGCGCACTCGGCTGGCGCAGGCTCAGGTCGCTGGGCGCGATCGGCCTGTGGAAGCCGGCTGACACGCTGCCCTTCGCGCGCATCGAGGGCGCTCCCGGCGCGGGAAGCGTCCGCGCCGAGTCCTCGGCGCCCGAGCGCATCACGCTGACCGTCGACGGGCCCGAGGAAGAGCTGCTGATCGTCCTGTCCCAGCAGGAGCACCCGCAGTGGATCGCGAAGAGCGCGGGCCGCGAGCTGGCGACCGGGATCCATCAGGGGCTTTGGCAGACGGTGCGCGCTCCCAAGGGCCGGAGCGTCATCGAGCTGGAGTTCCGGCCCTGGATGCGCTGGATGTGGGTTCCGCAGCTGCTGCTGGCGCTGGCGTCGCTGTGGCTGCTGGCGCGCTCAAGGCTGCTGCGCCAACCACGCGCGCCACGCCTCGTCGAAGGACAGCGGTGAAAAGCCCCAGATTTCCTGCAGCAGGCGGCGCTGCAGCCCGGGCAGGTCGCGGCCCGTGGGGATCTGCTGCTCGTCGAGCTGCCCCTTGATGCCGCCGAGAAAGCGCGCAAAGGGCTCGGGATGGACTTCGATCAGAAAGCGCACACGCGACCACACGCCGATCTGGTCATCTGGCTTGAGCTCGCCGAACTCCTTGAGCTCCGTCAGTTCCGCCAGCCCGCGCAGCTTGTCCTTGCCGAGCAGCTTCTTCGCGGCTTCGGGGTAATCCCGGCCATCCTTGCTGTCGCGCATCGAGCCTTCCTCGCCTTCGTGCGTGGTCGAGCGCGGCTCAATCTCCTTTTCCATCGCCAGCGCCAGTCCTTCATCCAGCCACACCGGCGGATCGTAGGAGAAGTGCTTGTACGCGCAGAGGAAGGCGTGGCTCAGGTTGTGCACGATGTGCGGCCAGAGCCAGCGATCCTGGCGCAGATCGGGATCCTCGGCGGGGATCGAGCACAGCAGGTTGTGCCGCTCGCGCGAATGCCAGCGCAACGCGCTGGTCACCTGCGCGCCGCTGAAATCGCGCGTGAACAGCAGATGCGTGGCCCGGCTGTGATGCACAACCACCTCGAACTTCTCCTTTTCGCCGAGGTAAGGGCCGTTGCCCATGAAGGGCTTGTCCATCTGCCGCGTTTCGGGAAAATCCGCGTCCGTCACGCGCAGCAGGGACTGGAAGCGCGCGTAGAACTCCTCGCCCTTCATCCCCATCAGGTGCAGCCGCAGCCACGGGTCGAGCCTCTTCGGCTCCTTGGGAACATCGGGCAGAACCAGCCTCAGGCGGTCCAGTTCGGCCATCACGCGCTTCTTGTCGTTGAGATCGACCGTCATCGGCCCCAGCGAGGAGGCCCAGCGCAGGTGCGCAGTCTCGAGGAACAGCCACTGGCTCGCCGGCAGGCTCTTCGCGAGGTCCTCGCTTCCCGAAGGTCCGATCGCGATCGGACCGTGCGAGATGACGCCGGCCTTCTGCATGCGGTCAGGGTCGTTCCTGCAGTACGGGCAGATTTCGGACTTCTTCTGCGCGAAGGCCGCGGGCCACAGCAAGCACCACAGCACGAAGAGGGCGATCAGGCGCATGGCCCGAGAATAGCAGGGATTTACTTGCGAAACAGCCAGTCGCTCGACTGCGACCAGGCGCTGAATCGGTACAGGGGCAGCAGCGCGAGCAGCTCGGCGACGATCTGGGCCGGGAAATCCGGGGCCAGACAGCCACCGCGCAGCGGCGGGCGCGCCTCGATGCGGCGTTCGACGCTCAGCGCGTGCTCACCGGGCTTGTAGTACTTCAGAAACTCCTCGAGTCGGTCGCCCGTCAGCGCGCCGCACTTCCACTCGCCCTTCCAGTCCGCGAGCTTCAACTGGTAGCCGGGCAGACGGTTGAGCAGCGTCTTCCACTCGTCCAGTCCCCCGCCCCGAACGCGATTGACCAGATTCTGGCCATCGAACCAGGCATCGACGTGGCAGCGCAGCGAGATTTCGAGCGCCGAATCCTCCAGCGCGACGCACAGATAAAGATTGCGGTAGGCGGCATCGAGGTCCTTGCCTAGCTCGGTTCCCAGCACGCCGCGCAAGCGGGTTTTTTCCCGCTTCGTGCGCGTGCAGTAGGCCCACAGCCGCCTGACCTGCATCTGATTGAAGGCGTGCGGGTTGTGGAGGCTGGTGCGCGGCTCCAGTTCGACACCTTCGGCCTCGCTGGCGCGCGCGACGAACACTTTCGCCAACGAGAGCAGCTTGCGGCGGGTCTCGAGGCGCTTGTCGTTGTACTGCGGATCGCGCGCCAGCGCGCCCGAAAGAACGTGGAAATCGCCGTCGACGAAGGGCGCAAGCTCGGCCTTTGCGGAAGGTTCGGGTGCAGCGGATTTGCTCACGGGCACAGTCTTCGCATCCTCGATTGGATATCGCAACCCTCAAGCCTCGCGCTCCGGCCTGCCGACCTTCATAATGGCCGCCACGCGTGCAGTTCGCCCACTTCACCTTCGACACCGAGACCGACCGTCTGGGAGAGGGGCCTCTCTCCGAGGTCTACCGCGCCATGGATACGCGGCTCGGCCGACGCGTCGCGCTGAAGATCCTGCGCGGCAACGCGGAGATCGACCCGGCCGCGGACACACGCTTTCTGCGCGAGGCTCAGCACACCTCGCAGCTCGTCCACCCCAACATCGCGACGGTTTTCGAGTACGGACGGCACAACGGCACCTCGTTCATCGCGATGGAGCTGCTGCTCGGCCGGACGCTCGACAGGATCCTGAAGGAGCGCCCGCTGTCCTTCGAAGAGGGCGCGCGAGTGGCTTTGGATGTAGCCAAGGCGCTGTCGCTGGTGCACAGCCATGGCCTGATTCATCGCGACCTCAAGCCCGCCAACATCATGATGCTCGAGGATGGCAGCGTGAAGCTGCTCGACTTCGGCATCGCGCGGGCTCGCGACGAGTCGACCATCACCCAGAACGGCATCCTCGTTGGCACCGTGCTGTACATGTCACCCGAGCAGGTGCGCGGGGAGGATCTCGATACGCGCTCGGACGTGTTCGCCTTCGGATCCGTCTTCTATCACGCGCTCACCGGCGTGCTGCCCTTCCCGGGCAAGAGTTTCCCCGAGGTGTGCATGGCGATCCTCGACTGCAAGCCCCGCCACCCCGCGCAGGTGCGACCGGACTTCCCGCCCAAGCTGCAGGAGTTCCTGCTGCGCTGCCTCTCGAAGGATCCCTCGCAACGCTACGCGGACTCGCAGGAGATCCAGCGCGTGCTGCAGGGGATCGTGGACGGCTCGCGCAGCCTCGATGCCGTCACCAACACGATCGAGGGCACACTGCTGATTCCGCCCGTCACCTGCGTGGGCACGGATCTGGAAGCCTGCAGCCTGATGTCGGGATCCCTGCGCAAGGACCTGATCGGGGAACTCAAGCGCGTCCGCGGCATCGAGATCGTGAAGATCGAGGATCAGGAGTTGCCGCGCAACGTCAGCTTCGACTACGTCCTGCGGATGGACCTCGAGACGCAGGGGGAAAAAGGGCGCCTGCAGATCGGACTAGAGCGTTGGACGGACCGTATCGGAGGCCGGCGTGCCGCCAAGCCGATCGAAGTGGCTCAGGACAGCCTCGAAGACAGCGACAAGAACGACTTTGCGCTGCAGGACAAGCTCGTGCGCCTCGCCGTGCGCACGCTCAAGAAGCGTCTCTCGGAACTGACGATCCGCCCCGCGACGACCACGACGCGCGATGTCGAGAAGAGCCAGATGCTCACCCGGCACGCGCACGAGGTGCTGCACCGCGGCACCACGAAGCACCTGCTCTCCTCGATCAGCTCGTTCCGCAGCGCGATCGATGCCGACCCCAATAGCGCCCTGCCGCATGCGGGCATGGCTGAGGCGCTGGTTCGCAAGTACCTCTATTTTGACGGCGACATGAGCTACATCGAGGAGGCGCGCGTCGAGGCCGCGCACGCGCTGGCCCGCGACCCCAACTGCGCCGAAGCACACACCTCTCTGGGCTTCGCCTTCCATCTGCTGGGCCGCACCAACGACGCGCAGCGCGAGTATCGGATGGCGATCCAGCTCGATCACAGCGAATGGCTCGCCCACCGCCTGCTGGGCGCGCTCTACGCGCGGGCCGGAAACTTCAAGGATGCCTCGCCGCTGCTGCGCCGCGCGATCGCCTTGCACCCCACCCAGATCGCCTCCTACGACCACCTCTACGGCGTGCTGCAGCGCCTCGACCGCTATGAGGAGTCGCTGCAGATCGCAGACAAGGGCATCGGAGCCGCTCAGGACCATCTCGCCCGCTTCCCTGACAGCCAGGAAGCGCGCCTGCATCTGGGCATGCTGTTCGCGCGGTTGGGACAGGCCGACGATGCGCGCGAGCAGGTCAAGAAGGCCCTCGAACTCGCTCCCAAAGACTGCTACACGGCCTTCCACGCCGCGATCGTGCTCGCCATCCTGCTCGACATCCCCGAGGCGATGGCGGCGCTGAAGCAGGCCGCGGCGCGCGGGTACAACATCCAGTCCGAAGCCCCGCGCAACAGCGATCTCGATCCCCTGCGCGGACTGCCCGAGTTCCAGGCGCTGGTTTCCTGAGCCGATGGGTGCGCTGGCCGGAGTTTGGATCGTCTTCGACACGGAGACCGCGACCCGCTTCCGTCCGCACCATCTGCTGGAGCTGGGCGCGGTCATGCTGGAGGACGGCGTCGAGATCAGCAGCTTCGCGAGTCTAGTCCGGCCCGCGGTGCGGATCGATCCGCTGACGACGGCCGTGCATGGCATCACCGAGTCGGACGTGATCGACGCGCCGGGTGCCGCCAGCGTGATCGAGGCTTTCCTGCGCTGGAGCGGCGAGCCCCACCGCTTCGTTGCGCACAACTCCCCCTTCGACGCCTCCGTGCTGGCGCACGAGGGCGCGCGGCATGGAGTGCTGCTGCCCAGGGTGCGCTTCGTCGACACGCTCAAACTGGCCCGCAAGGCGCTCCCCGACTCGCCCAGCCACAAGCTGGGCTCACTGGCGGAGCAACTCTCGATTCCGCACCTGCGCGCCCATCGGGCGCTGGACGATGCCCGCGTGTGCGCCGAGCTGCTGCGCGTCTGCGCGTCGCGCCTTGAGCCTGATCGGCTGGACAAGCATGGCCGGGGGAAGGGCTTCGAGGCCTACAGGCCGGATCCCCAGTGGTGTGAGTAGGGGATACTGCTCCCCTTCCGGGGACATCGGCCCACGATTGCAATCTCCTATGCCCGCAGCGAAAAACGTCCTTTCCAGGCGATCGCTTCCGCCATGCTGAGGCGTCTTTGCACAAGGCCCAGCTTGCTGGCGGCGCTGGGGCGGTGGTCGCGGTTGGTGCGCGGCCGGATGTAGTTCTTGTAGCCAGCGTAGATCCAAAAGTGATCCTGCTTGCGCTCGATGCGCTTGCTGTAGCCCCAGTTGCGCCGCACGAGGCGTGAGATGTTGTCGCGCAGCATCGCGAACTGGTGGTTGATCGGAAAGAGCGGGTTCCTGGTGTTGCGGGCGAGCTTGCTCGAGACCTGGACGTGCACGACGTGGTCACGAAGCGTCTGGTGCACGATCGAGGGGTAGGTGGTCTTGAGGTCGCTGACCACCACCAGCAGCGACTTGGGGTCGCGGTGGCGCGCGAGCACCTCCATGCAGCGGGTCACGACCTCGCGCGACTGGCTGACCCGCGTGGGATCGCCGCGCTGCTTGTCGCGTGAGGGCAGCGTGCCGGCCTCGCCGTGCACGATGAAGCCAGTGCGCGCCTCGACCAGGACCGCCATGGTGACGGGCTTTTCGATGCGGTTCTGCTCGAAGGTCTCGAGCTCGTCAAAGACCAAGTGTCCGTTGCTGCCGAGGAGCTTCTCACTCTTCGCCAGCACGCGCTCGTGGGCTTGCTGGAAGTGCTGACCGAAGAGCGGGATTCGGCGCGCCACCGTCTTGGGGTTGCAGCCGAGGTTGCGGGCGATCTGTCGCTGGGAGACCTTCGAGATCAGCTGATCGACGATCCCGAGGTTGAGGCCGGGTTTGTGGTGGCGGTAGTCGTTGCGGAAGGTCTGCGAGGAAAAGCGGCGTCCGCAGGTGAGGCACTGAAAGCGCGGGATCCGCTCAGCCCCGCACAGGCGCTTGTAGTAGCCGCGGCGGCGGTAGAGAAAGGGTCGGCGGGGGCAGGCGGGGTACGGGCATTCCGGCGGGATGAACTTCTGCATCGGTGTCTCCAGTGCTGGGGAGAACATGCGCCCCGGCACCCATGAAGACTGCTCAGCCGAGGGTGGATCGCGCGGAAAATCCGCTTCCCAGTATCGATTCTGTCCCCGCTCGGGGAGCAGTATCCATGTTTGCGGGATCTTGATCACGGGACTACACTATTCCGCCTCAAATTCCGCCCGGCAACGCCAGCCCCACCATGTCGCATACCAAGAAGAAGCCCATTCGCAACATCGCCATCGTCGCTCACGTCGACCACGGCAAGACCACGCTTGTCGACGCGATGTTCAAGTTCGCCGGCACCTTCCGGGTGAACCAGCAGGTGCAGGAGCGCGCCATGGACTCCGATGCGCAGGAGCGTGAGCGGGGCATCACGATCCTCGCCAAGAATACGGCCATCGAGTACCACGGCACGCGCATCAACATCGTCGACACCCCAGGCCACGCCGACTTCGGCGGTCAGGTCGAACGAACGCTGCGCATGGCGGATGCGGTCTTGCTGCTCGTCGACGCGGCTGAGGGCCCGATGCCCCAGACGCGCTTCGTGCTGAAGAAGGCTTTCGAGAACGGGCTCAAGGCGATGGTGATGATCAACAAGATCGACCGCCCCGATGCGCGTGCTCCCGAGGTCCTGGATATGGTTTTCGATCTGTTCCTGGAACTGGGCGCTCAGAACGAGCAGCTCGACTTCCCGGTCGTGTACGGCTCGGGCCGCGCGGGCTGGGCCGTCGACAACCCCGAAAACGAGCCGGTAGATCTCGAGCCCTTGTTCCGCATGATCCTGGACCACGCTCCGCAGCCGGAACTCGATTACGACGCGCCTGCGCAGTTCCAGGCCGCGACGCTGGACCACGACGACTTCCTCGGCCGCATCGCCGTCGGACGCGTCGCGCGCGGCGTGATCAAGAACGGTGCGCGCTATGCGCTGTGCCACCCGGGGCGCGAGAAGACGCCTGTGTTCCCGATCAAGGGTCTGCTGCGCTACGAGGGCCTCAACCGCGTGCCGGTCGATGAGGTTCGCGCAGGCGACATCGCTGTCGTGGCCGGCATCGAGGGGATCATGATCGGCGACACGCTCTGCCCGCTGGAGCACCCCGATCCGCTCCCGACGATCAAGCTGGACGAGCCGACGATCTCGATGGAGTTCTTCGTCTCCAACTCGCCCTTCGCGGGCCAGGAAGGCCAGTTCGTCACCAGCCGCCAAGTGCTCGGACGCATCGAGAAGGCGTGCCTGCGCGACGTCGCGCTGCAGCTGGGCAACCCGGAAGCCTCGGATGGCTTCGAACTCAAGGGCCGCGGCGTGATGCACCTGGGCGTGCTGATCGAGAACATGCGCCGCGAGGGCTACGAGTTTTCGGTCGGAAAGCCGCGCGTGATCCTCAAGAACGTCGACGGCGTCAGCTGCGAGCCGTACGAGCGCGCCGTGATCGACGTTCCGACCGAGCACGCGGGCAAGGTGATCGAGTATTTTGGCCGTCGACGCGGCGAGATGACGCACATGGAGCCCGTCGGCCTGCAGACGCGGCTGGAGTTCCTGGTGCCTTCGCGCGGACTGATCGGCGCGCGCACCGCGCTGCTCACGATGACGCAGGGCATGGCGGTGCTGAGCCACGTCTTCGACCAGTGGCGTGCCGACGGCGGCACGATCCCCACCCGCATCAACGGCGTGCTGATCGCCGACCGCACTGGTGAATCGGTGCCCTACGCGATGTTCAGCTTGCTGGATCGGGGAACCTTCTTCGTGGATCCCGGCACGCCGGTCTACGAAGGCATGATCATCGGCGAGAACAACAAGGACAACGACCTTGACGTCAACGTCTGCCGCGAAAAAAAGCTGACCAACGTGCGCTCTGCCGGCAAGGACGAAAACGTCAAGCTCCCGCCGGCGCATAACATGTCGCTGGAGGAGTCGCTCGAGTACATCGAGGACGATGAGCTGCTCGAGGTGACGCCGAAGTCGCTGCGCCTGCGCAAGCGCTATCTCTCGCAGGTCGAGCGCAAGAAGCACGCTCGCAAGGAAGCGCGGGCAGCTCAGGGCTGAGCCCGTGCGCCGCGTCACGATGGCGGCCATCGCACTGCTGCTGGCGCCGCTGGCGGCTGGCTGGGTATGGACGCGCGTGGCGGTGCGCCGTGCGGAAGAGCGCTTCCCTATGCGTGGGCAGCGCGTGGCGGCTGAGCCAGGCACGAATGCGGCGCAACTGCGCTACGTGGAGCAGGGTCAGGGCGAGCCGATCGTGCTGCTGCATGGCGCCTTCGGCGGCGTGGAAGACTTCGAGGCCACGCTGATGCCGCGACTCAGCGGGACACACCGCGTGATCGCCTTCGACCGCCCCGGCCACGGCTGGAGCGACCGCGTGCGGGGCGTGACCAACGATCCCGCCGTCCAGGCGGATGCGATTTGCCAGGCTCTGCGCGCATTGGACTTGGAGCGAGTCAATCTGGTGGGCTTCAGCTACGGCGGTTCGGTCGCCCTGACGCTCGCCTTGCGTGAACCTCGACTGGTCCGCCGGCTGATCCTGATCAACACACCTTCCTACGGCTGGGGCACGGGCACCAGCCCGGTCTACTGGATGGCCCGCTGGCCTGTAGTCGGAGCCTTTTTCCGTCACACGCTGGCAGTGCCGCTCGGGACGTGGGCACAGGCGGGCTCGGTCGAGCGGGTCTTCGCACCCGCGCAGCCGACCGAGAGCTTTGCAGCTTCCCCTGCAGCCCTGGCGCTGACACCGCAGCGTTTTCTCGCCAATGCCGAGGATTTTTGCGTCCTGGACGACTTCTTGGCCGCGCAGGAGATCCGCTACCCCGCTCTCGAGGCGCGCACGCTGCTGATCGCTGCGCCGCTCGATCGAGTGGTCGGGTACCACATCCACAGCAAGCGTTTGGAGTCCGACGCGCCGCATGCCAAGCTGATCGCCATCGAAGGAGCCGGTCATGCGATGCTGTTCACTCATCCGGAGCGTCTGGCGCTGGAAATCGACCGTTTTATCGCTGTTGGCGATTGATGCGCTGGGACTGCCAGGCGGTGCGCTGCCACAGGTGACTCTGCATCCCCTGTTCGCCGACCATGCGGTGCTGCAGCGAGACAAGGAGCTGTGCGTCTTCGGCAGGGCACAGCCGGGCGAACGCGTCGAGGTTCAATTGGGCGCAAGCAGCGCCGAAACGAGTGCCGATGCAGAGGGCCGCTTCGTCGTCCGGTTGGCTGCGCAGCCGATGAGCGCCGAGCCGCTGACGCTGATCGCCAGCGCGGCTTCCGGGCGCGCGCATGCCCGGGACATCCTGCTGGGAGATGTGTGGCTGGCTGGCGGCCAGTCCAACATGGAGTTCCCGCTGAGCGCCTGCGACTCGCCGAAGGACATCGAAACGGCTCAGTTCGCCCAGATCCGGCAGTTCGCGGTCGAAGCGCGCTTTGCCACCACCCCGCAACGGGAGGTCAAGGGTCAATGGTCCGTGTGCAGCCCGGCGACCGCCGGTGCATTCAGCGCCGTGGCCTTCGCCTTCGCCCGCCGCGTCCACCTCGAGACCGGCGTTCCGATCGGCATCCTGAAAGCCTGCGTCGGCGGAACCGGCATCGAGCTGTGGATTGCTCAGGACACGCTGCTGGGCGCGCCTGAACTCGAGCCCTTCTCGAAGTGGATGCGCGCTTCGCTCGCAACGCACGAGGAGGAGCTCAAGCAGGTCCATCCGCGCATCGAAGAGTGGACCAAGGCAGTGCGGGCTGCGCAGTCCCAGGGAAAGCCACTGCCTCCGGAGCCTGAATGGCCTGAGCATCCCTTCGGCGAGCGGCGCAGCGACCCGCGCTGCGTGACGCTCTACAACGGCATGATCCACCCGCTGTTGCCCTTCCGGATCGCGGGCATCCTCTGGTACCAGGGAGAGAACAACGCAGGAACAGCGCTCGACGCTGAGCAGTACACGCACAAGCTACGCATCCTGGCCGAGGACTGGCGTCGGCGTTTCGAACAGCCCGACTTGCCCTTCTACTTCGTGCAACTGGCCGCCTGGCAGTACACCAATTACGAACCCGGCAACACGGACAGCTGGGCCTTCCTGCGCGAGGGGCAGCGGCGGACTCTGGCTGTGCTGCCCAACTCGGGCATGGCGGTCGCGATCGACATCGGAGATGAGGTCGACATCCACCCCAAGAACAAGTTCGATGTCGGCGAGCGGCTCGCGCTGTGGGCGCTGCGTGATCGCTACGGGAGGCAGCAGGAGGTCAGTGGCCCGCTGTTCCGCGAGTTGGTACGCGAAGCAGGCGCACTGCGCGTGCTCTTCGACCATGCCGAAAGCGGGCTGATGGCGGGCAGGAAAGCCGGTCGCGAAGCGGTACAGCCGGATCCCAAGGGCATCGTGCGGGGTTTTGCGATCGCCGGCTCCGACCAGCGCTGGAAATGGGCCAAGGCACGCATCGAAGGCTCCGAGCTGGTCCTCTCCCACCCCGATATCCCAGAACCAGTGGCCGCCCGCTACGCCTTCTCCAGCAACCCCGACCGGGCCAACTTGTACAACCAGGCCGGGTTGCCGGCGTCACCCTTTCGCAGCGACAGCTGGTGAGCCCCGATGCTCGAGGATTCCGGGTAAGCTCGTGACATGCTGCGCTTCGCCCCCATCCTGCTGCTGACCCCGACCCTGCTGGCCTCCGATCCGGTCTACGTGACCGACAACGCGACCTCCGCCAACGAGGCGGTCTGGAAGCTCGAAGACCTCAACGGTGACGGCGACTACAACGACGCCGGAGAGCTCACCAAGTTCTACGACGATACGCTGGCGGGTGCGATCGACCTCAGCAACAACTCCGGTGTCAAGGTCGCTCCGGATGGTTCTGTGTATGTCTGCGACAGCACCATCGACATCGTGCTGCGCATCCGCGATCTCAACACCGACGGAGACGGCAACGATGCCGGTGAAGCGACCGTCTGGTTCAACGGAACTCCCGGGGGCAACGCCTCCGGCGTCGTGATGGCTTCCTCGAACAACCTGTTCGTCGACGCCAACAGCGTGGCCTGGGTGGCGACCGCGAACACCAGCGGCGGAGGCAACGACGCCATCCTGCGCCTGCAGGACAACAACAGCGATGGTGACGCCAATGATCTGGGCGAAGCTGCGGAGTACTACACGATCAGCCCGGGGGCCTCGACGGGGGCCTGGATCCCCAACGCGGTGGCCCAGGGACTGGATGGCAAGCTGTACTACACCGAGAACGGCAACGACGCGGCGCTGGTCAAGGGCGTCTATAGGCTTAGCGATCTGAATGGCAACGGAGTGATCGATGTCGCCGGCGAGTCCGCGGCCTTCTTCATCCCCACCCCCGGGCCGACGAACAATAACTTCCACTGGAACCTCGCCTTTGATTCCAATGGCTTCTGCTACCTGGGCGACTCGACTTTCGAGCAGATCTGGAAGGTCAAGGACCAGAACGGCGACGGCGATGCCATGGATGCCGGTGAGAGCGTCATCTGGTGGACCGGACCGGCCAACTCCAGCCTGATCTGGGACTTCTGCTTCACCTCGGACGGCGCCATGCTGGCCTGCGAGACACAGACCCCCGACCGTATCGTGCGGCTGTTCGACGAGAACTGCGACGGACTGATTTCGGCGCTGGAATTCACGGCCGTCTACGACGAAACGCTGCAGACGGCGATCGGGGACGTGCGCGGGATCTCGACCACGGGCCTGCTTGGGCGGGGCGCGAGCGAGTTCTGCTTCGGCGACGGGATCCTCTCCACACCCTGCCCCTGCGGCAACTTCGGCACCTGCCGTCGCGGTTGCGAAAACTCCGCAGGAACCGGCGGGGCCAAACTCAGCTTCAGCGGCGCTTTGTTCCCTGACAGCGCCGTCCTGAGCTGCGATGGCACGCTGCCCACCGCGCTGTCGATCGTCCTGCAGGGCAGCAGCCTGCTGCCTGGCCCGACCGTCTTCGGCGATGGCGCGCGCTGCGTCGGCGGGTCGCTCAAGCGCCTCTACGTGAAGAACGCGGTCGGCGGCGTCGTGACCGCGCCGGCCGCCGGGGACAACTCGATCAGCGCGCAGTCAGCCCTGCTGGGCGATGTGATTGCCCCGGGCTCGACGCGGGGCTATCAGGTCTACTACCGCGATCCCAACCTCACGTTCTGCGCAGCCCCGCCGGGCAACAGCTGGAATGTTTCCAACGGCGTGATCCTGCGCTGGTAGCCAAGCCACTTTTTTCTGGATTCGGCGCGCGCTCCGCGGAGCACGGCAGCGTCCTTTCGGGTGGAGGGACCTTTCATCCCTCTCCAGCCCCACGCTGCCCCCACTCTGTTCCCACCCTGCACGCACGCAGCCCCGAATCCGCCATGCCGCACAAGCGCAAGCCCAACCAACGCCGCCCCAAGCCCGCTCCGTCCACGCTCGATCTCGAGCGAGTCGATCGACTGGCCCTGTCCTTGCGAGAGCTCGCACCCTGGAACTGGATGACGCCAGCGCAGATCTTTGGCGTGCAGGACCCCTCCAGCGGCCAGCGCGCCTGGGTGCAGGTCCATGCCGGTTCCTGCCCCGGCGTGTCGGCTTTCCTCGGGGACGCGAGCCACGAACAACTCCTGCGTCGCCGGGCGGGCGAGCTCCAGCATGAGGACGAGTTGCACGACAGCGATCAGCTGATCCTGATGCTCGATCCCGACCCCCGGATGAAGCTGGCGGAACCGACCCGGCCGACCGTCCGAAAGCCGGATTCCAAGGACGGCGCCGCGCCTGCGCTGCTGCTCCACCAGCGCCCCGGCTGCCCTGCCGGGGCCCCACAGGCGCAGGACGTCGAGCGCATGGCGGGCGTGCTGGAACAGTTGCTCGAGCTCAGCCCCCGCCTACGCGTGACCCCCGGACTGCTCGACGCCCAGCATCCCGAGGGCTGGCTGGTGCGCGTCCCCGAAGCGACGAGCGGAGGACTCGTCTGGCACGACACGCGCATCTCGACGCCCACCCCCGATCCGATCCCGGTGGCGCAGCCGGATCCGGAGCATCTGGAGTATCTGGGCGCCTACTGCTGCTCCTTTGAGGGCACGCTCGACTGCGATGTCTTCTTCCTGCCGATCCCCTGGCGCGAGCGGGGCCGGCACCACGATGAATTCATGGTCATGTTCGCCCTGCTCGACCCGGAGAGCGGCATGATCCTGTTCCAGGAGCTGCTGCACTGCGGAAATCGCTGGGCCGAGGCGCAGGCTGCGTTGCTCCACTGGATCGAGCAGCTGCAGCGCTTCCCCGAGCGCCTGCGCGTCCGACGCAGGCAACTCCACGCAGCGCTCGCGCCGCTCGCCGAGCATTTCGGCATGCAGCTCGAACTCGCGGCCGAGCTGCCCGACTGCGATGTCCTGCAGAACGACATGTCGCTGCATTTCCAGTCGCTGGGGCCCCGACATCCGCTGTTCCAGGAACAGCAGCCGCGTCGGCGACGCGCGCGCCGGATCAAGACGCGCTGAAGATTTCTTTCCATGGTGTTTACTTGCATGCGAGAGCTTCGCATGCGCTTTGACGCGCTCTTGATCGCGTCCTTCGGGTTCTCCTTGCAAAGCACGGCAACTCTCTGCGCCACGTGCGGGTACGCGACCTGCACGCATTCGCCACTGCCTCGGATGCATCCGCACCGAGTCTCAACCAAGGACTCCCAACCATGCTTCTCGACGAGAATCCGAACGGATCGAACCCCACTTCCAACCCCTCCCTGCCGGAAATGATCGAACAGCAGATGAGCCGCCGCAGCGTGCTCGTCGGTACGCTCGGCGCCGGCGCCGTCTCCTTCTTCGGCGGCAGCCTGCTGAGCAACCGCGCGGGCGCCAGCTCTTCGAGCAGCGCCGGCCCCGGTGGCTCGGGCTTCCTCGGCTTCACCGAGGTCCCGCCCAGCAGTGCGGACACCATCGTGGTGCCGGCCGGCTACACCTTCAAGGTGATCCTGCCTTGGGGAACGCCCCTATCCGGCAGCGGACCGGCCTTCCAGGAAGACGCATCCAACACCGCGGCGGATCAAGCCGAACAAGTGGGCTTCAACCACGACGGCATCCACTACTTCGGCTTCCCCGGTCTGGAAAACCGCCGCGCTCTGCTGGTGATGAACCACGAGTACACCGACGCCAGCCAGATCTACACCGCAGCGCAGGGCTCCACGATCACCAACGACGCCGCTGGCCGCGAAAAGGTTCGCAAGGCGGTGGAAGCGCACGGCGTCACGGTGTTTGAACTGCGCCGCGACAACAACAGCAGCTACCGCGGACTGCAGGGCTCGCCCTTCAACCGCCGCATCACGGGCAATACCCCGGTGACCTTCTCGGGTCCGATCACCAGCAGCCACCCGCTGCTGCAGTCGACCGTGACGCCCGCTCCGCTGGGCACGCTCAACAACTGCGGCAGCGGCTACACCCCTTGGAACACCTACCTCGCCTGCGAGGAGAACTTCAACGGCTACTTCGGCGCCAACGGTGCCTTCACGGCCCAGCCGATCGAAAGCCGCTACGGCATCACGTCTTCGGGCTTCGGCTACAACTGGCACATCGCCGAGCCGCGTTTCGACCTCAACGCCAACCGCAACGAGCCCTACCGCTTCGGCTGGGTCGTGGAGATCGATCCCTTCAACCCCACCTCGGTGCCCGTCAAGCGCACCGCGCTGGGCCGCTTCAAGCATGAGGGTGCCACCTGCACCGAGTCGGCTGGCCACGTCTGCGTCTACTCCGGCGACGACGAGAACGGCGATTACGTCTACAAGTACGTCAGCAGCGGCCCCTGGGCCCAGATGTTTGCCAACGGCCAGCACCCGCTGGACTTCGGCAAGCTGTACGTCGCCAAGTTCAACGCGGACGGCACCGGCTCGTGGCTGCTGCTCGAGCACGGCAACGGCCCGCTGACCGTCGCCAACGGCTGGGCGGATCAGGCCGACGTGCTCTTCCGCACCCGCCAGGCCGCCGACGCGCTCGGCGCTACGAAGTGCCACCGCCCCGAGTGGGTGGCGGAGAACAAGAACTCCCAGGATGTGTTCATCGCCTTCACCAACGGCACGGGCAACAACTCGCCGGTGAACTCCAACCGTGACCCCAACCCCTACGGTCACATCGTCCGCCTGCGCGAGCCCAATGGCGATCACCGCCTGACCACCTTCAGCTGGGACATCTACCTCCTCGCTGGCGACAACTTCTACGACCCGACCGTCCCCGCAACCCAGAGCATCTTCGGCTCGCCGGACGGCCTGTGGTGCGACGACGACGGTCTGCTCTGGATCCAGACGGACATCTCCAACTCGTCGCAGATGCGCGCCGACCGCGGTTACGACCGCATCGCCAACAACCAGATGCTGGTTGCGGACACCAACACCGGCACGCTCAAGCGCTTCCTCACAGGCCCGCGTGGCTGCGAGATCACGGGCGTGATCATCACCCCGGACCGCCGCACGATGTTCATCAACGTGCAGCACCCCGGCGAGTCGACGACCTACTGGAACGGCCTCAACGGCACGCCCACGAACGCCAACCCCTCCACGGTCAGCAGCTGGCCGTACGGCGGCCGCCCGCGCCCGGCGACCGTGGTGATCCGCCGCACCGACGGCGGTCGCATCGGCACCTGAGCCAACTCGAGGCAGGACCGGCGCAGAGGATCCTCTGCGCCATCCGGTCGGCACCTGATGTGGGAATCAGGTGATCCAAAGGGGGCGTCCCACCGGGGGGTGGGGCGCCCCCAGCTTGTTAGGCTCTTTGGCATGACGATGCCTTCCGATCTGTTCTGTCTGCTGGCGACGGTCCTCGCCCCGAGCGCCGCCGAGGATCCCAAAGCCACCGAAGTCCCCAAGGCCGTGATCACGATTGTCGAAGGCGAGGCGCAGGTCGTCGAGGCCTTCAAGGACCAGAAGGAGTGGATCCGCGAGTTCCTGTGGGTCGAGACCAGCTTCGACTCCGACGGCGACGGCAAGCTCGACCGCATGCATGTCGATGTCACGCGACCGAAGCAGACCGCCACGGAAGGCCTCAAGGTGCCCGTGATCTACGAGACGAGCCCGTACTTCTCGGGCACCGGTCCGAACGGTCTGGAGTTCTTCTGGGACGCGAAACAGGAGGTCGGCGCACCTCCGCCCGCTCGCAAGCCGATGCCGGACGTCAAGCGGCCGGACAAGCCGGGCATGATCGCGCAGTCCGAAGTGCGCACCTGGGTGCCACGCGGCTTCGCTGTCGTCCACTCCTGCTCGCCGGGCACGGGCTACTCCGATGGCTGCCCGAGCGTGGGCGCGGACAACGAGTCGCTCGCGCCCAAGGCCGTGATCGACTGGCTGTGCGGGCGCGCCAAGGGCTACACGACGCAGCGCGGCATGGAGGAGCTCAAGGCCGATTGGTGCACGGGCAAGGTCGGCATGATCGGCACCTCCTACAACGGCACGCTGCCGCTCGCCGCCGCCACCACCGGCGTCGAGGGCCTTGAGGCCATCGTCCCGATCGCGCCGAACACCTCCTACTACCACTACTACCGCTCGCACGGCCTCGTGCGCCATCCCGGCGGCTACCTCGGTGAAGACATCGATGTGCTGTACGACTTCATCCACTCCGGTGATCCGGCGATGCGCGAGCACTGCAACGAGACCGTGCGCGAGAAGGAGCTCAAGGCCAAGTTCGATCGCCAGCACGGCGATTGGAACGAGTTCTGGGCCGGCCGCGACTACCTGCTCGATCTCGGCCCCATGAAGGCCGCGACGCTGATGTCGCACGGCTTCAATGACTGGAACGTGATGCCGGAACACTCCAACCGCATCTACCAGGCGCTCAAGAAAAACGGTGTCCCGAGCATCATCTACTACCACCAGGGCGGACACGGCGGGCCGCCGCCGCTGAGCCTGGTCAACCGCTGGTTCACGCGCTTCCTGCTCGGCGTGGAGAACGGCGTCGAAAAGGGACCGCGCTCGTACATCGTGCGCGAGCAGGACAAGTCGAAGGATCCCACCACCTACCCCGACTACCCGCACCCCGATGCCAGCATGGTGGCGCTGAGCCCGACGCCCGGCGGCAGCAAGCTCGGCGGACTCGACCTGAAGGGCGTTTCCAAGTCCACGCGCGAGAAGCTCGTCGACGATGTCAACCAGGCCGGCGCAGCACTTGCCATGGCGGATGCCTCACCGCATCGCCTGCTGTACGCCACGCCGGCACTGACTGCGCCGCTGCACATCTCCGGCACGGCGCGGCTCACGATCCGCGTCGCCAGCAGCAAGCCCGCCGCCAACCTCTCCGTCTGGCTGGTCTCACTGCCCTGGACGGAGAAGGCGAAGATCACCGACAACGTGATCACGCGCGGCTGGGCCGATCCCCAGAACCACGCCAGCCTCGAGAAGGGTGAGCCGCTCAAGCCCGGCAAGTTCGTCGACCTCAGCTTCGACCTGCAGCCTGACGACCAGGTGATCGCCGCGGGCGAGCGCATCGGCCTGATGATCTTCTCGAGCGACCGCGACTTCACGCTGTGGCCCGAGCCGGGCACGGAGCTCAGCATCGACCTCGACGGCACGCTGCTCGAGTTGCCCGTCATCGGTGGCCGCGCAGCCTTCGAGAAGGCGACGGGCAAGTAGGAGCCCCCCAGCGGACGAAGAGCACCCAGCGCCAAGCACCCAGAGCCATCCTCCCCGCTTCCCCGCCTCCCCGCCTCCCCGCTTCCAGCCAGGCCACCATGCCGCACGAAACCGCACTGATCGCGCTGCTCGCCGGCGGACTGGGACTCGCCTTCGTGCTGGGCCTGCTGGCGGCACGCGTCGGACTCCCGCCCCTCGTCGGCTACCTGCTCGCAGGTATCGCGATCGGTCCGTTCACACCGGGCCCCACGGCCGACACGGGCCTCGCCGCACAACTTTCCGAGATCGGCGTGATCCTGCTGATGTTCGGCGTGGGCATCCACTTCTCGCCGCGCGATCTCCTGGCCGTCCGCAAGATCGCCATCCCGGGTGCCTTGCTGCAGATCGCGGGCTCAACCCTGCTCGGTGCTCTGCTGGCGCATTGGTGGGGCTGGAGCTGGACCGCGGGGATCATCTTCGGCATGTGCCTCGCCGTGGCGAGCACTGTGGTCCTGCTGCGCGCGCTCGAGGACCAGAATCGCCTGCATACCAGCGAGGGACGCATCTCCGTCGGCTGGCTGATCATCGAGGACCTCTTCGTGGTGCTCGTACTGGTGGTCCTGCCGCTCTTCGCAACGTCGGACGACCCGCAGACCACCGGCGACGAAGCCGGCTGGCAGGCCATCGCGCTTGGAATCGGCTCGACGCTGCTCAAGCTCCTCGGCTTCACGCTCGTGATGTTCTTCGCCGGCCGCCGATTGGTGCCGTGGATCCTCCGCCAGGTGATCCGCAGCGGCTCACGCGAGCTCTTTACGCTTGGCATCCTCGCCGTCTCGCTCGGCATCGCCTTCGGAGCCGCTGCGATTTTCGATGTCTCGCTGGCGCTGGGTGCCTTCGCCGCCGGCATCGTGGTTGGCGAGACCGAGCTGAGCCAGCGCGCCGCTGAGGACGCTCTTCCGCTCCAGGAAGCCTTCGGTGTGCTGTTCTTCGTGGCCGTGGGCATGCTCTTCGACCCGCGCGTGCTCGTCGAGGACCCCTTGCATGTGCTCGCAGTCCTGCTGACCATCCAGCTTGGCAAGTCCCTCTTCGCCTTCCTGATCATCACGCTGCTGCGCTACCCCCTGAGCGTGGCGCTGACCGTGCCTGCAGCCCTCGCCCAGGTGGGCGAGCTCTCCTTCATCCTCGTGGGCCTCGGCATCGAGCTACAACTCGTTCCCATGGAGGCCCAGAACCTGATCGTCGCCGGCGCGCTGCTCTCGATCACCCTGAACCCATTCGTCTTCAGGAGCCTGCCTGCGATCGAGAAGCTGCTCGCGCGCATCCCCGGCTTCACGCGGCTCTATCCCCCCGACACTCAGCCAGCTTCCCCCCAAGGCACCCGTCCGCATGTCGTCCTCGTCGGGCACGGCCGCATCGGCGCACCGCTCGTCGATGCGCTGCATGCGGCCAATGTCCCGCTGCTCGTCGTCGATGCGCGCCGCGAGGAGATCGAACGCCTGCGTGCGCGCGGCATCGAGGCGCACTACGGCGACGCCAGCCGACCGGGCACGCTGCGGCGGGCGGGCCTCGACAAGGCTTCCCTGCTCGTGATCTCGATCAGCGATCCGCTGACCACACGCATGGTGCTCGAGGCGGCCACCGAGCAGGCCCCCGACCTCCCCACGATCGTGCGCACGCAGAGCGAGTCGGAGCGCGAGACCCTGGCCGCAAGACCGAGCACGCTGGTACTCCTGAGCGAGGAGGAGCTGACGCGGGCACTGGTGCGCGAGGCCCTCGCGCGTACCGCTCAGCAGGAGCAGGCGGGCGTGGCCACGAGTCCGCACCCGGCAAGACCGCACTGAGCGTGCGGCGCGCACCTTTTTGGCGGGCGGGAAAGGGTCCGGGAATCCTGCGCAGCCAGTGGGCCGCAGCTTGAGGCCAGGTTGGTCCGCAACGGGGATTGTGCTAGAATTCCGCGCAGTTGCGGGCGTAACTCAGTTGGTAGAGTGTCAGCTTCCCAAGCTGAATGTCGCGGGTTCGAACCCCGTCGCCCGCTCCAAGCTTTCGGCGGTTGACACTGTCCATCGTGTACTTCACATCGAGGCCGGTGTGGACATTGTCCTCGATCGAAGTGATGTTCGAGTTGCGGTCGTAGGTGATGACCGTTTGGTAGAGATCGCGGTCGGTCGCCAAATCCTTCGTCCAGCGATTCGTGGTGATGCGGTTGAAGCGATCCAGATCCACGATGGCGTTCGTGCCATCGTACACGCGTGAGAAACACGCAATGGCGTTCAAGCGCGTACGGACTAGGGTGCCAACACCCAAGTATTCATACTGCGCAATCGTCACCCCACTGCCCGTATCCTCCACGACCGTCGAGACCCGCGAGGCCTCATCATCATGGAGACCGCCTGAGGTGCGGTAGGTGTAGGAGATCGAACGACTGCCGGAAAGGACCATGTTCGTCTCGCGCAGGGTTCGTCGCTCTCACCCAAGCGTACGGGACCTCGCAGTTGTCCCCGCGAGGTGGCGCAACGGTTATTCAGAAATCACTTGATATTCGCCCGAGTCCTTCAAAGTACCGCAATTCATCCTCACGAAGCCTACGCTGAAAAACCCCGGAGGCGAAAACTCCGGAAGCTTCTCTATTCACTTCATGTTGTGAAGTCCAGAACACCTGTGGACCATCGAACACTTCGTCGTCGGTATGAGCTAGGTGCACATCGGTTGAATAAGAAATCAATCTTTCGATCAGCCCATCCGTCGTGTAGTAGCGCCACTGCCCAACACGACGATAGGACGGGTTCAGACTTGGGTTGCTCGGCCACCACTGACCTTGACTCTGAAGGCTTCCATTTTCATGCCATTGTTTCCAGACTCCGATCTTTCCCCACAACGGGTAATCTGTCTGTACATCGATTATTCGATATTCGCCACCTTGCTCTTTGAGTACCCCTGATGGCCAGCGAGTTTCGTGCCAGCGCACACGGTCGACGGCCGTCGAGGCTCCCGAATACGACGAATCAAGGATGACAACGATCGCGCAAATGCTCAGCGCGCCAAACAAGACCTTTATCACGGTGCTCATTGGTTTACCTTGCAATCTCTCGTGTACTTCGCGACATCCTCCGCAGATGGGGTGCTTGTTGGTTTTTGTTCGAATCCATTACCAGAGAAATAAGGGGTGCACTGCTCACTGCAGCTCGCATGCCACCATGCGTAATACCAGTGAATGGGATACCAAGCACACCTTTGAGTCGAACCACACTGGCAGCACACTAGAATATCGTCGCAATCGGCCCATACAAGAATTGGATCTTCATTGATGTACTTCACGCACCGATCCTTCTGTCCAGGCCAAGTATGACCCCAGATGTAATATGTCGATATACACGCACAATCCCCCGTCCCCGTAGGTCCGCCCCCTTCAGTTTCCTCCGAGTGCTCGTTGGTTATTGGTCGAAGGGGAGCGTTACTGCGGCGCATAACGTGACGACCGATGGAATGATCGAGCTCGGAGGTAAGAAGGCTGGTTCCCGTCGGCCACGCGCCCTCAGTGAAGTTGGCAATCATCTGAGTATACATTTGAGTTGAACAACGTAGCGGATCCCTTCTCCCCCACCTTCCCAGCTCCGCCATCAACACCCGATTGCGTGCGAGCCACTGGCTGCCAGCGAGGTTCGTCAACCCTTCATATCCCGCATAGCCCTTGCGGCTAGCCACCCCATTTGAGCTCAATACGCCTCGACCCAGCGTGATTCCTTGGTAGTTCGTCTGCAGCTCGCTCTTGTCGCTCGCATCGACATCACCATCCAGATCGACATCCCCGCGCACATCGTAAGCACTGGCCGTGATCCAGGTCTGCACCTGCGTGATGTCGGTCGCGTCGCAGTCGCCATCGGAGTCGGTGTCGCCACCAGGCAGCCCGATCGGGATGCCGTAGCTTGAGTACTTGACCCACTCCTTCAGCAGCCCGTTACCGCTCACCACCGCCGACACATCCGCGCGCCAGTTTTGCAGTAGGTAGTTGCGCTCTTCCAGCGTGCCATCGCTCGCGGCCGTCCAAGCGGTGTCCGCATCACGGTTCCTACAGATGACCAGATCGATGTAGCTCGATCCGCCCTGGCCGCTGGCTCCCGCTTGGTGCGGCACGAAGTCTTCCTTAGGGGCAGTATCGCTCTCCCCGAAGCGTGCAAGGAGCCGCCAGCGCTCATCAAACGCGTCGTAGTACCACTTGTCGTTGCTATCGACATCCCCATCGGTGTCGCTGTCCTCATGCACCCCGATGCGGTGGTTCAAGGCGTTGTAGCGGTACTCAGCAACAAGCGCTTGGGTAGAGGTGTTCTTGACCTTGCGCAAGCGGTAGAAGGCGTCGTACTCGTACTCGTAGTGCTCGCCATCGTCGCTCAGATTTCCCGCCGCGTCGTAGGTGAGCGTGAAGTTGTTCGTGGCGTTGGAATCGGTGTCCCTAGCCGTCAGTTCATTGACCGCGTTGTGAGTGCGGGTGTCGTCGTGCTCGCTGGTGTCGCTGAAGTCACCATCACCGTTGAGATCGAGCTTCTCCCGAGCCCAGTTGCCCGTGTGGCTCAAGGTCCACTGCTGATCCCGCGTCTTGCTGGTGATCGAGCCCGAGCTGAGTGTACCTTCTTCCGCTTGGATCAAGCGGTTGACGTTGTCCATCGTGTACTTCACATCGAGGCCGGTGTGGACATTGTCCTCGATCGAAGTGATGTTCGAGTTGCGGTCGTAGGTGATGACCGTCTGGTAGAGATCGCGATCGGTGGAGAGGTCTTTGGTCCAGCGATTGGTGGTGATGCGGTTGAAGCGATCCAGATCCACGATGGCGTTCGAGCCATCGTACACGCGTGAAAAGCACGCAATGGCGTTCAAGCGCGTGCGCACCAGAGTGCTGGTGCCTAAGTAGTCGTACTGCGCAATCGTCACCCCACTGCCCGTATCATCCACGACCGTCGAGACCCGCGAGGCCTCCTCATCGTGGAGACCGCCTGAGGTGCGGTAGGTGTAGGAGATCGAACGACTGCTGGGAAGCACCATGTTCGTCTTGCGCAGGGTGTTGCGACCATTTGTCGCTTTCACCCAGGCATAGCTCACATCGTACTCGTCTCCCCCAGATGCGGCTACGGCTGAATTTCGATCTTGTTCAAAGCGCTCGAGGTTGGCCCAAGCGTCGTAGCTGTACCTGACCCCGTCCGTGGCGTTCCCAGCGGTGGTGGCGTCGTACTGCACGGCAGTGGCAAGGCGCCCAAGTGCGTCGTAGCTCCACCCCTGGCGCCGCACCGCCCCATCAAAGCCCGAGGCAAGCGTCGAGACCACCTTCTTCACCATCCGACCGGCGCTGTCGTACTCCGTCTCGTAGACATTCCCTGACTGGTCCGACTTCCAGGTCTCCTGGCCTTGGGCGTTGTAGGCAAAGCTGACCACATCGCTGGAGCCTGAGGAGTCGGGGTAGGTGACGGTATCCGGAAGGTCATTGCGGGCAATGGCCGAATCCCCAGCCCCGCTGCCCTTGCTCGTACCGAAGCTGTAGGTGGTGACCTGATCCGCCTCAGGGCTGGGTAGGTCCGCCGTCAACGCCGTGCGCAAGCCGTCGGTGTAGCTGGTGATCAGCGCCACATCGTCTGCAGCACCCGAGGGCACCCCATCGACATAGTTTTGGATCTCCTTGGTGCGCCGGCCGAGGGCGTCGTACTCGTACTTGCGTACGAGGTTGAGAGGGTCGGTCACCGACTCCAGGCGCCCATCGGTTCCATAGGCGTTGGTGCTGCGCAGCGCGGTATCCGAGCGCGCGGGAGCAGTGGAAGGACGCGTCCAGGTCGCACCGCCATAGGTCCCGTACTCCACGCGGTCCACCTGACGCTCGACACGGTCGTACCAGTAGGCACTGATCTGCACCCGGCCCTTGAGATCGCTCGCGGTGAGCGTCAGCGGGTCTAGGTCAGCATTGGTATCGAGCTTGCCGGTTGTCTCGCCGGTTGAGATGTCGCTGTGCAGGCGATCGAGCCGAGCCTCAAACAGCACCACGCCACTGGTCGTGCTTGCTGGGCGCGCCCCCCCCCGCTCCCAACCCCGGGTCGGCAAGGGTGGCTACCGACTCCCGAGCAGGGTCTCTACGACCTTGTGCGCAGCCCGCGGACGCAAGCCTCAGGCCACAATCTCACGAAGTAATTTGCACAAACGCGGGTTCAAGCCCGGCCACTCCAACCAGCATGATCGCCACGGACTCCAACCGCGCTCCCAGGGCTTTCCTTGCACTCCTTCATCCGGGGCGTGTGCAGGAACTGCACGAGCGCCGGGACTGCGCCTGCGGCCTGTGGCCGGATCTGACGATCGCTTATGTCAACCCGGCCTGGGAGCGCTTCTCCAAGGACAACGGCGCCAACCCGGGATTCTCCATGCACTGGCGCGAGGGTTCCTCATTCCTTGACGGCGTCGGCCGCCCGCTGCGCGAGTACTACCGCACGCACTTGCTCGATGCGCTGCACAAATCCCAGCCGTGGAGGAGCGAGTACGAGTGCTCCAGCCCCACGCTGTTCCGCCTCTACCAGATGGAAGCGGAGACCGTGGGCAACCGGGAAGGCCTGCTGATCACGCACACGCGCCTCGAACAGCGCCCCCACGACAAGACCACGGTGCGCGCTCCCGTGGATGCGACGCCCTGGAAGGATCCGCACGGCCTGATCCAGCAGTGCAGCCACTGCCGCCGCGTGCGCCGCGCGGGCGAGGCCGAGGAGTGGGATTGGGTTCCGCAGTGGATCGAGCGCGTTCCGGAAACGGCCACGGGCAGCCTGTGCCCACCGTGCATCGCCACGCGCTATCCCGATCTCGTCAGGGGCAACACGGGCTGAGCCGGGCCCGGCGCCCGTCCGCTCACTCCAGCGAGTGGATCGCCCGCACGATGTGCGGCCACAACACGATCGCCAGGTCTTCGTTGCTCGACTGCAGCTTCCACGCGCGCTCGGCCATCAGCACCACGCCGAACAGCGCGTGATACGCCAGCATGAGCGCCAGCACTCCGCGCAACAGCCCGGCGGACATGCGCTCCCAGGTGAGCGTGGCAGCCCAGGCGAGGCCCACCGAGACCCCGCCCACCACCAGGCCGATCAGCGTGTACGGCATCCAGTTGTGGGGCGCGTCCACTGCTGCCCGCAATACGGCCCAAGCGCTGATGAGCACCGTCAGGACGGCAAAGCTCCACAGCAGTGTGCGCGCCGGACCTGACCTCTGTGCCTCGGTTTCTTCCACGAGACACGCATTCTATCCTCTCCGCCTGCCCGCACTGATCGGCATCAACTCACCACGCGTTCTCCTGCCATGCCCCACACCATCCGACTGCACCGCGTCCTCCGCGCGCCCCCCGAGCGCGTCTACCGCGCCTTCCTCGATCCAGAGGCGCTCGTCAAGTGGATCCCGCCCCACGGATTCACTGGCAAGGTCGACTTTCTCGACGCGCAGGTGGGCGGCGGCTACCGCATGTCGTTCACCAACTTCTCCTCAGGCAAGTCCCACTCCTTCGGGGGCATCTACCGCGAGCTCGTCCCCAGCACCCTGATCCGCTACACCGACCGCTTCGATGATCCGACGCTAGCAGGTGAAATGTGCGTCGCGATCCGGCTGAAGCCGGTGCAGGTCGGAACCGAGCTGGAGATCACACAGGAGGGCGTCACGGAGCTAATTCCGCCCGAGTACTGTTACCTCGGCTGGCAGGAATCGCTCGAGCTGCTCGCAAAGCTCGTCGAGCCGGAAATTCCCGACTGAGTCAAGCTCAGCAACCGCGCACGGTCGCTAGCAGTCTGGCGACATCCGCACTGCGCGCGCTCGGAAGTGCAGCAGCATTCCGCTCTGGCAATAGGGAGCAAAGACTCTGGCCTGGGGGTCTTCATGCTGCTCCGGATTTCTTGAGTTCCTGTTGCAGCACGCGTGATTCGATGCTGTGCGCGGCCGTTTCTGCGAGGTAGCAATGCTAGTGTTTTCGCCATCTGTTAGGAAAAGCGAACGGACCGCGCCGCTTGCTCGCATGGAGTTCTGTTGGGTAGCTTGACGGAACACTCGTTGGATAAGATGCTTTGCTCAGCGCTTTCGCATGGCGCTTCCGTATGACACCACCGGTTCAGAGGTGTCTAGCAGCTTCCCGAGGCAAGTCAGCCTTTCATGACACACTTTCCAGATCGTTCCCCTCTACGCAGCCTGTGGCTCATCGCGCGACTCGCGCTCGCGCTCGGGCTGGGCGCCGGTTGGTTCCTGTTCAGCTCGCCCACAGCCGCGACCCCGCCGGAACCGGAGCGCACGGTGAATGGCGAATTACTACCAGCTACAAGCTCGGCAATGGAGCTTCCCGCTGTGGATCGAGAGACCGTTCCAAGCTCTACGCCCGCTACTGCGTTGGAACCCGCGCCAACGGCAACCCAATCGCAGGAGCAGTTGATCGGAACTGCACGCATTCGCTTGGCGCCGTTGCAGGGACAACTCGAGTCTTATGATCGCGACCCCAATTGGACCTCGGCTCGCGCTGTCATGCAGTCCTACATTGTCGTCGATATGGACTCCAAAGACCTATACAAGGTCTACAACGGTGGCCCGATGTTCCCCCCCAATGCTCCCGGGATAGATCATATCTACTGCGCCGATCCGCGCGGTACCCGGACTTACAGCTTCACACGCGAGGAATACCCCGAGTGGTTCGATTTGCACACTCCACCCGAGGACGACAAGATCACAGGCACTCAAGACGGGATTGCGATGCCCACCAAGATCGCACCCGAGCTTGCCGCACGAATCCGTGCTTTGGCAGTGGCCGCCATCGAGACCCACCGCGGCCGCGAAGGCGTGTACAGCAGTCCTTAGCGGCCAGGTATCGAGGGCCCAAGCCACCAAGCCCCAGTCGACCGCGCTCGGCTGGCCCACCGCTTGGATCGCCGGCATGCCCGCATCGGCGTGATGCTGACGCTTGGCAGCGACACGGATCGCCAGCCCAAGTCCGAGCGCGAGTGCTGAGACTTGCACTTTCATCCGAGTGCTCGACTCGGACTCGCTTCCAGTGCCTGCACACAGCCGGCTTCAGCAAGTTTGCAGCGGCTGATTCCTGCAGCCTCAGCTGCCGCGCACGGTCGCCAGCAGACTGCTGACATCCGTTTTGCGCGCACTCGTTTCGATCGCGCTCTGGTGCTGCGGATACAGAGTCTTCGCCCGCTCCACCTCGCGCGTGAAGATCGACTTGAGATCCACGTTCGACAGCGTCCGAGCGCCCGCGTAGTACTGCTTCGCCACCTGCCCCAGCGCGTACGTGGTGGCAAAGCTCATCATCGCGCCCGTGGCCGTGCCGACCAGCTTGCCAGCACCCTTGCCCAGATACTTCTTCGCCAGCCCGCCGAGCAGATTGCGCGCGAAGTTCTCGACCACCTGCGAGGTCATGCCGACGCCGACCGTGGCGATCAGCTCCTTCACATGGCCGCGGTCGAGCGTGTACCCATGGCGCTTACCGATCTCGTAGACCATCTTCATCTGCAGCGGGATGATCGCCATCGTCGCGATGCCCTGCGGCAACAACTCCAATCCACCATTCAGGATCGAGTACTTCAGGATCGAGCTGTCGGCCTCGGCATCGCGGGCCGCGTTCGCCGCCGAAGCAGAACCTGCGCCGGCGCCGCCGGCAGCCGCAGTCCCGCCAGCCGCATTCCCGTCAGCAGCGGCAGCCGAGCCAGCACCTGCTCCCGCCCAACTTCCCGTTCCGCCGACACCCGCCACCCGCGGAGCGCCGGCAGCCGCCCCGGTCGGCAGCGGCGGCGGCAGACCGGCCTCGGCCACCGCGTCCGCCGTCGCGTTCAGCGCGCTCGCCTGGGCCGGAAGGATCTGGAGCGCCCGCTGCAGGTCCGCCAGGAATTGCTTCTCCGCCGGTGTGCAAGCACCGTCGGCATCGCACACCGCGACAGCCATCTCGTAGGCGAGTATCCGAGCCTCGTTGCTCTCCAGCGCCCGGGCCTCATCCGCGAGGCTGGTCTGCTTGAGCATCACCCGGCCGTAGGCGCTGGCAAGCGCGCGGGAGTCGTCGGAGCGGGACAGGCCATCGAAGATCGATTGGATCCGGGCGCGTTCCGATTCGTGCTTGGCGCCATCGGCCATGGCGGCCATGACGCAGAGGGCGGTTAGGGCTTCGAGTTCGCGGGGGGTCATGGGAGTGAGTGGGTGGTTACGCACCAAGCTGCGGGAGATTCAGGGGAACTTCACCGATTCCCATCCTCGCCAGGCAGGAAAAGCTCTTGATACCCGTCCGCGGGACCTGAAGACTGCTGGAGTCTTCGCCTCGCACTTCCCGACGGGCTTCCGCTCTTGCGCGCGGAGCGGATGTTCGCGGGTCTTGCTCCCCTACAACCGCAATTCCCCCGCGCCTTCTTTCGAATGAGCGGCTTCGCGCTCGACTGCAATGCCAACGGGATTCCCGACAGCTGCGATCTCGCGGCGGGCGCCGCAGACTGCAACGGCAACCTGATTCCAGATCTGTGCGAGCTCGTCAGCGGCAGCCTGCCGGACTGCAACAACAACGGCGTGCCGGATTCGTGCGAGTGCTCGGCGGTCAACTACTGCATCCCGCTACCCAACTCAACGGGTGACGTGGCACTGATCGGCATGAGCGGCTTGCCGAGCCTGAGTATCAACAATGCCACGCTGACGTGTGCACAGCTGCCCCAGCCGACCGTGGGGTTGTTCTTCTTCGGGACGGCGCAAAACTTGCCGGGGACACCATTCGGTAATGGTCGGCTTTGCATCGGAGGAACGATCAAGCGGCTACCCACCGTATCCACGAGCACGGGCTTTGCTTCCCAGTTGCAGAATTTCCAGAGTGGCCCGTACGGCGGCGTGCAGGCCGGCGGCACGCGCTACTTCCAGTTCTGGTACCGGGATGTGAGTGCCGGCGGCGCAGGCTTCAACGCCTCCGATGCGTTGCGCGTGACGTTCTGCCAGTAGGCGCGGAATCTGCAACCGACTCGGGTGGGTCCGCAGCCCTGCGGGTTGCGGACCCATTTCGCTGGGACTGACCGTGGTGGCATCCGTGCTGGAAGCTCACCCGGGGGACTCGTAGGATCGGATCCCGGATACCTGAGACCACATGAATACCGACATCGAGATCGCACGCCAGACCACTCCCCGCCCGATGAGCGAGGTTGCCGCCCGCCTCGGGGTTCCCGATGCCGCGCTCGAGCCCTACGGCCGCACGAAGGCCAAGCTCGACCTCGCCGCCGTTCCGGGCCTCGCGGCCAAGCCCAAGGGCCACCTGATCCTGGTGACCGCCATCAACCCCACGGCTGCGGGCGAGGGCAAGACCACGACGACGATCGGCCTTGGTGATGCGCTCAACCGGATCGGCAAGCGCACGGCGATCGCGCTGCGCGAGCCTTCGCTGGGACCCTGCTTCGGCATGAAGGGCGGCGCGACGGGCGGCGGTTATGCGCAGGTGATCCCGATGGCCGAGATCAACCTGCACTTCACGGGCGATTTCCACGCGATCACGACGGCGCACAATCTGCTCGCCGCGATGCTCGACAACCACATGTACTGGGGCAATGCGCTGGGCATCGATGTCCGCCGCGTGCACTGGCCGCGCGTGATGGACATGAATGACCGCGCGCTGCGCGAGATGACGATCGGACTGGGCGGTACGGCCAACGGCTATCCGCGCGAAGGGCGCTTTGACATCACGACGGCCTCGGAAGTGATGGCGATCCTTTGCATGGCGCGCGATCTGAATGACCTCGAAGCACGGCTGGCGCGGATCGTGGTTGCTGAGACGCGCGAGGGCAAGCCGATCACCGCAGGCGATCTGAAGGCCGCGCAGGCCATGGCCGTGATCCTGAAGGACGCGATGAAGCCCAACCTGGTGCAGACGCTGGAGGGCAACCCGGTGCTGATCCACGGCGGGCCCTTTGCCAACATCGCTCACGGCTGCAACTCGGTCACGGCGACGCAGGCGGCGCTGAAGCTGGCCGAGTATGTCGTGACGGAGGCGGGCTTCGGCGCCGATCTGGGCGCCGAGAAGTTCCTCGACATCAAGTGCCGCGCCGCGGGTCTGCAGCCGGAACTGGCCGTGGTCGTCGCCACCGTGCGCGCGCTGAAGCTGCACGGCGGCGCCCATGCCAAGGAACTGGGCACGGAAGATGTCGGCGCGGTCGAGCGCGGCATGGCGAACCTGCAGCGGCACTGCGAGAACCTGGCGCTGTTCGGCCTGCCGGTGCTGGTGGCGATCAACCGCTTCACGAGCGACGCGGCAGCCGAGTTGGCGGCGGTGGAAGCCGGCTGCGCCAAGGTCGGCGCGAAGGCGATCCTCTGCGAACACTGGGCGAAGGGCGGTGCCGGTGCCGAGGCGCTGGCGCGCGCAGCCGTTGCCGTCATCGAGAGCAAGCGCGCCCGTTTTGCCCCGCTGTATCCGCTCGAAATGCCGTTGCTCGAGAAGATCGAGACCATCGCCAAGCGCATCTACCGCGCGAGCGGCATCGCTCCGCTGCCGGCGGTCGTGAAGCGCGCGCAGTCGCTGCAGGCGGCGGGCCACGGCAATCTGCCCGTGTGCATTGCCAAGACGCAGTACAGCTTCTCGGCCGATCCGGATGCCAAGGGGGCACCCAGTGGTCATACGTTGCCGATACGCGAGTTGCGCCTGTCGGCGGGCGCGGGTTTCGTCGTGGCGATGGCGGGCGACATCATGAGCATGCCCGGTTTGCCCAAGGAACCGGCAGCGGAGAAGATCCGCCTGCTTGCGGACGGCGAGATCGACGGCATCTTCTAGACCGGGCAAAGCCCATCCCCGGGTTCTGTAGAAGGCTCGCACGAAACGGGGTGCCCCCCACTCGCCAGCGGGAGGGGCTTTGGAATCGGGTACTTGCGGCTGGGTGAGCTCTGGGAGAAATCTGATCGCGGAATACTTGACGAATCGGGTGTGATTTGAGACCCTTCTCTTTCGTTCCTTTCTTTCCCGTTTCCCTCCCTCGCAGGAGATTTCCCGATGATCCTCGCTTCCGCTCTGCTCCTTTCCCCGTTTCTCTGCTCTGCATCATCGCCGTCAGCCGACCCAGACTACACCACCGTGTGGCGCACGGCTGGCAACTGGTTCCTCGCCCACGGCGAGTTCGAAATCCAGACCGTGGAACCTGGTGTCGATCGATACCCGATCCTCGGCAGTGGCGTGCACGTGCTCGAAATTGGCTCTGATGATTGGTCGAACTCGCTGGAGTTCGACGTAACGGCATCGGGCGAGTTCTATGTGAGCGAACATGGCTTCCTGATCGATCCCAATCGACAAGACCAGGTTGCATTCACCACCGGCAGCGAGGACCTGCTGCCCTGCGATGGAGCCTATGCCGGTGTCCAGAGCGTCAGCGTTTCGGGCGGTTGTTGGGCCGGCCCCATCATCAACACCGAGACCGGGATCACGCGCTGGAACTGCACGCTCACGAGTGGTGGGTGCAACGCCACCATCACGTACACGAATGGCAACACGGTGACGCCAACGTGGAACTGCGGCGGCACGAACAGCAACAACGTTCGCTTCAAGGGCAGTACGGGCGAAGCCTGGGCCACCGGCGCCGCCAGCGGCTGCTAGGATCGAGGCCATGAAGCCTCGCTGGTGGTTGGCGACCGTGCTGTTGGTGCTGGCGGCCGCGGCGTGGGTTGCGTGGTGGACGACCCGGGTCGACTCAGGTCGCAACCTGCGCTTGGGCGCCAAGGCGCCTGAGGCGGAGCCGGCGCCTGTGGTTGTGGAAGCCCCTGCCCCGGGCCAGAGTCGCGTGGACTTCAGCGAGGCCTCGGCGCCTGCGCCGGAACCCGCGCCTGGCCCTGCTGCAGGGCCGTTGGAGCCCTCGGAGCGGGCTGCCCACGGCGTGGAACGCCTGTCGCAGCGTGGGGGTCTCGATGACCCGGACATGGCCTCCTATCCGTCCTTTGGCGTGGAACGAGACGGCAAGCGACAGGGCCTGTGGCGCACCTACGATGAAAAAGGGGTGCTCTTGAGCGAGGTCACCTTTCTCGACAACCTGCGCGAAGGCCCGGCTGCGGAGTGGTTCGCGAACGGTCTGCCTCTATTCCGGGGCCACTATTCGAAGGACAAGCAGGACGGCGAGTATGAGTCCTACCACCCCAACGGCCAGGTGCTGTCCCGAGGGCAGTTCTCCCTGGGCCGCAAGTACGGAGCCTGGACGCAGTTTTCAGCGGCTGGCGCGGTCACCAGTGAACTGAGCTACGAGTTCGGCGATCTGCATGGGCCCTGCAAGTACTACGCCGACGGCAAGCTCGATCCGGTGCAAAGCGGCGTCTACGCCAAAGGCAGGAAAATCGCTGATCTGTGATCCCTGCCCGGGACTTCATGCTCCATCCGGGTAGCACCAGAGCAACTGCGGCACACCACCGCGCTCGCCGCAGACTATTGCATTCTGCTCCCACAACCGACCCAGCTTCAGAGCCTCGTCGCGCTCGATGTCGAGGATCAGCACGCTCGCTTCGGCGGGCCAGTCGCCGGCCGGGTCGACACCTTCGCCCGGGATCAACGCCCGTTCCTGCTCGCTCAGCATGGCGAGCAATTGAGCCTGCCGGCGGGCATTCACTTCGTCGCTGAGCGGCTGCGAGCGGGGGTTGCAGGCCGTCACGAAGGCCCAGCTGCGGGCGCCGACCTCGCGCAGCAGCGCCTCGAGGACCTCGCAGCGGGCGCCGATGTGGATCGTGAACGTGCCCTCGGGGGCGCGCACCCGGTATTCGGTGCGGCGATACGCTGCTTCGAGGCTCTCGCGCCCAAGCGTCATGGCTTGGGGTTCTGGTAGATCGTCTGGCCGTCCTTGATCGTCTCGAGCACGCGGATCGTGCGGATCTGCAGCGGATCGACGCGCAGCGGATCAGCCGACAGCATCACCAGATCGGCCCGCTTGCCCGGGGTGAGCGAGCCTTTTTGGCCTTCTTCGAAGTATTGGTGCGCGGCATGGATCGTCACGGCCTGCAGAGCCGAGTAGACCGGAATGCGCTCCTCGGGGCCGACGACCACGCCGCTGCGGCTGAGTCGGTTGACGGCGGTCCAGATCACGTCGAGATGATCGGGGGGCACGACGCTGGCATCCGAGTGATTGGTGAAGGGAATGCCGAGCTTGCGCGCCGTGTTGGCCGGACTCATGCGAAAGGCTCGTTCCCGCCCGACCGTCTGTTCGATGTGCCAGTCACCCCAGTAGAAGGTATGCGCGGTGAAGAAGCTCGGGATGATCCTGAGCTGGGCCATGGCCTCCACCTGATCGGGGCGGATCATCTGCGCGTGGATCATCACCGGCCGCAGATCCTTGGGTTGGTGAGTCGCCTCCGCATGGCGCACGGCGGCGAGCATCTGGTCAGCCGCGGCATCCCCGTTGCAGTGGACGATCAGCTGGAAGTTCTCATCCCAGGCGAAATCGAACCAGGCGTCCATCTCGGCCTGGGTCATGGTCGAATAGCCGCGGTAGTCCGCCGGCTGGCCTTCCGGAGGCACGACGTAGGGCTGGGTCAGGAACGCCGTCTTGCCCTGCGGCGAGCCATCGACGGTCAGCTTCATGCCGGAGACGGAGAAGCGGCCGATGCGCTCGCCCACGGGCAGCAGATCGACGTCCTTGCGGGCAAGCGCCTCATTGTACTCGTCCCAGCGCGGATAGGCGTGGATATCGATCAGCAGGCGCTGGCGGCGTGCCGCCTCGCGCATCAGCGCCAGATCGCCCTTCATCGAGATGCCATCCTGAGCGGTCGTCACGCCGAGGCTGACGTAGTAGCGCTGCACGGCTTCGAACTTGTCGAGTTGCTTGTCGAGCGGATCGGGCGGGATCAGAGCCAGAAAGGGAATGCCGGCGATTTCCTCGACCACTCCGTTGGGAGTGCCATCGGGTTCGCGCCGTATCAGTCCGCCTTCGGGATCGGGCGTCTCGCGCGTGTAGCCCACCTTGGCCAGCGCCGCCGTATTGGCCGCGAGGAGGTGCCCGGAAGCGTGGATCACGATGATCGGGTGCTCCGTGCTGACGGCATCCAGCTCCTGACGGGTCGGATGGCGCCGCTCCTCGAGTAGGGAATCATCGTAGCCCTGCCCCATCACGAGCCGGCCGGGCGCAAGCGCCTCTTTTTGAATGTATTCGCGCAAGCTGCGCTGGATGTCGGCGATGCGGTTGACGTTGCCCACCGGCGGGGGCTGCAGCGCGGGCAAGCCCCAGCCGAGCGTGTAGGCCGCGATGTGCGAATGCGGATCGATGAAGCCCGGCAGCAGCGCTCGCCCGCCGAGATCGCAGACCTGGGTGTCGGCACCCCGCAGGCCGAGCACCGTGGTCAGATCACCGGCGGCGAGGATCTTCCCATCGGCGACGGCGAGGGCCTCGACATAGGCCGGTTCAGGCCCCTCCATGGTCAGGATGTGCCCGTTGAACCAGATGCGATCGGCTGAGCTCCGCGTCGGCAGGAGCGAACACGAGGCGCTGATCAGCAACAGACTGGCGGCGAATGCTGCCCGCATGAGCTCCGATCCTAGCATTCCGCGCGGCACACGCTAGCGTGGGTACGCCCGCGTATTCGGTGTCAGGAGCCAGACGCTCGCCTTTGAGCACCACGGAGTGGGCCATGACGCGCGCACGGGCGCCGATATCGGCTCCATAGAACAGCACCGTCTGCGAGCCCACGCTGGCGCCTTCCCGAATGTGCAGTTCGCCGATCTTGAGCACCCGGTCCTCGAAGGTGTGGGCCTGAAAATTCCCCGTCACCGTGACCCCATCCTCGAAGATCAGCATGTCCGGATCGACGACTTGCGCGAAGCCGCTGCCGAGCAAGGCGCGCTTGCCGATCCGCATGCCGAACATCCGGATGCCGGCATTCAGCAGCAGCGTGCCCTCGACCTCGCCCAGCACGTTGCGGCCGAGGCGGGTCCACGCGACATACAGGAAGTCCCAGCGGCTGCACCAGCACGACCACAGCGGGTGCACGCCGGGCTTGACCTTGCCGAGCAGCGCCCATTTCAGCGCCAGGATGAACAGATAGGCGCTGAACGAGGCCAACACCAGCGCAGCCGCTCCCGCGAGCACACCCTTGCCGTGCTCAAAAAGCCAGGGCGGCTGGCTCGCGACCAGCACCCACACGAAGTAGACCGCGGCCAGCGGGATCGGCAGCGCAAAACGCAGCCCCTCCCAGAACCAGCGCGAGATGCGTCGCGGCAGCGAGGGGTCGTGGGTGAACTCGCGATCAAACTCGGTTTGCGCGGGGCGGGCCAGTTCGAAGGCCGGATGCCCGAACCAAGAGCTGCCCCGTTCGATGCGCCGATCGTCGGCCACCGTGCTGACCCCGATCAGGATGCCGTCGGGCAGTTGCGCTCCGATCGGGATCACGCAGTGGTTGCCGAGGAAGGTGTCGCGACCGAAGCGGGTGCGCGCGAGGCGCACGGTGCCGCCCTTGAGCTCGGGGCCGCCCAGGTAGATGCCATCCGCGAAAAAACACTCGTCGCTGATTTCGACCAGCGCGGGCAACAGGTCGATCAGCGTGCTGATCTCGCAGTTCTGCCCGATGCGCATGCCCGCCAGGCGCAGCCAGGCGGGATAGAAAACCGTGCCGCTGAGCCAATCGCCGGCAGCTGTGGCCTGCTCCTTGGCGATCACCACGCGCAGGTAGCTCCAGCCGTAGCGCGCGATGACCTTCGGCTCCGTGGGAGAGAGCAGGCGCACCAGCAAGCCCTGGCAGACGATCGTGACCGGCAGGCGAGCCACCAGCACGAGGATCATCAGGCCAAACCAGTTCCACTCAAAACGGGGAGCCGCCAGCCAGGCGCTCAGTGCGCTGCCATCGAGAACCCCGGGGCCCAGCGCGAGCAGCAGCAGCGCCAGAAAGGGCCATTGCACGGCGGCACTCGCCAACGCACGCGCGCAGAGCAGCGCGGCGCCGTGCAGGGCGGGCGCAACGGCGGAGTCGACGGGCATCGGTGCGGGGCTGGCGGAACCGATGCGCTCGGCTGGAACTCCATCCCAGCGCTCACCCGCTCCCGTGCGTGTACCGCGCTGGAGAAAGGACAGTGAGCCCAATTCGCTGTCCTCGCCCAGTTCCGATCCGCCCGCCATCCCTGCGCGAATGCCCAGTGTGGCGCGAGCTCCGATGCGGATGGGCGCGACACGAATGGCGCCGTCTTCCAGATCGACGAGCCGCAGCGCGGCATCCTGCGAGAGCATGGCATCATCCCCGATCTCCAGCAGATCCCAGCCGCCGGCGCTGAGCTGGATGCCATGGTGAAGGTGGACGCGACGGCCGATGCGAGCCCCCAGACTGCGCAAGACCGGGCTGCACAGGCCCGTCAGCGCGAGCAGCGACCAGGGAATGCGGCGCGCGAGGCGCGCCACGATCCACTGCCGCAGGTGGAAGGAGCTCCAGGCGGGTGCGCGACGCTCGGTGTAGCGGCCGATCAGGAGTTGCTTGGCAAGCAGCGTGAGACCGAGCGCGATCGGCGCCCACAGGAGCGCCAACCCGAAAGCGAGGAAGGGCAAGCCGAAGAGCAGCGGGAGCAGGCCCACCTTCTGGATCGACCAAGGCACCCAATCGAAGACGGCGGCCTGCAGCACCCAGGCGACACCGATCAGCTCCAGCACGATCCAGGCGGCCTGGGCCGCGGTGACCCAGTGCGCAGATGGCCCGTCCAGGCGTGGTTCGCGCTCAGCGACGAGCTTCGGCGGCTCTGGAGCACGCTCCAGCGCCGCGGCCAGCGCCCGCACGTTCCGCGCGTCGTAGAGCATGCGCACCGTGCAGGCTTGCGTCGTGGGCGATTCGCGGAGCGCGCTGACGAGCTCGGCCGCAGCCAGCGAATCGCCACCGAGATCGAGGAAGAAGTCCGCTTCGACGCTGACCGGCTCGCCCAGGCGTAGAGCCGCGCGAAAGCGCGCCTCCAGTTCGCGTTCCAGCTCGGTTTCCGCGGCGATCCGCGCGCCTTGCGCTTGCGAGAGATCGAGATCGGGCAGGCGCTTGCGATCCAGCTTGCCGCCGACGCTGGTCGGCAGCTGTTCAAGGATGCCGATACGTGCCGGCACCATCGGCGCAGGCAGTTCCGCCGCCAGATGCGCGCGCAGTGCATCGGTGTCCGGGGGCGCGGCCGGCTGCTCCGGCACGATGTAGGCCATGACGACCTTGCGCGAGCCTTCGCCCTGCACCTTGCATGCGGCGGCGCGCACGCCGGGAGATTCGGAGAGCCGCGTTTCGATCGCCTCGAGTTCGATGCGATGGCCGCGGACCTTGACCTGGGTATCCCGGCGGCCCAGATAGACCAGATCGCCGCGCTCGTCGAAGCGCGCCAGATCGCCGGTGCGGTACACGCGGCCGAGTCCCTCCACTGTCGGAAAGCGTTCGGCGGTCAACTGCGGCAGATTGCGGTAGCCGCGCGCAAGCCCCGCGCCGGCGATGACCAGCTCCCCCACTTCACCGGACGGAACTTGGCGCAGGTTCTCGTCGAGCAGGTAGGCACGGTTGCCGGGGACCGGACGGCCGATCGTGATCGGCTGGCCCGGCTGGATGCGCGTGCGCGTCGCCGTGACGCTGCACTCGGTTGGACCATAGCCGTTCTCGAGTCGACGACCGCGCCCCCACAGCTCGGCGACATCCTCCGGCAAGGCCTCGCCGCCGACGTACAGGAGCTTGAGGAGCGGCAACTCGCGCTCGGGATCCTTGCAGCCGCTGGCGCGTAGCAGCGTCGGCGGTGGGCAGAACACGCTGATGCGTTCCTGTTGCAACCAGGCGATCAGATCGGGCCCTGAGCGCACGCTCTTGTCATCGAGCACCACCAGCGTCGCTCCAGAGGACCAGGCCAGCCAGGTCTCCTCGATGGACGAGTCGTAGGCGGGCGAGGAGCCCTGTGCGCAGCGGTTCCCGGGGCCCAGTTGGAACTCCGCTCGATCGGAAGCGACCAGATTGACAATCGAATGATGCTCGATCAGCACGCCCTTGGGCTTGCCCGTCGTGCCGGAGGTGTAGATCGAATAGGCGAGCCCATGCGGCTGGGCCCGCTCGACCAGCGGCTGGCCCGCCTGCTGGGCCAGTTCCCGAACGCTGCGGGCCGGTGCCAGCGTCCCGGCGAGTTCGAGTCCGGCATCATCGCTCAGCACGCACTGCGTGCCGCTGTCGCTGACCAGATGGCGCGCGTACTCCAGAGGCAGCGTGGGATCGATGCTGACGAATGCGGCGCCGGCGCGAAGCACCGCCAACTGCGTGAGGTACAGCTCGGGGTTTTCACGCGCAATGCGGATCGCCACGAGCTGGTCGGGCTCCACCAGCGGCATCAGCGCCTCTGCCAGCGCTCGCGAACGGGCCTCCAGTTCGCGGTACGTCCATTCCAGACGCGCCCGCCCCTCACCGGCGGGAATCACCAGCGCGGTTGTGTCCGGGTGGAGGCGCGCGCTCTCGAGGAAGAACTCGTGGAGCAGCAGGGGCGCAGCCTCCCGGACCGTGCCGGCTCGGGAGCTTGGGCTCATCTACATCCTATCTGGACGCCATCTGATCTTCATGAAGCCCCATGCGGGCGAGCAGATGCGGAGCGAGATACGGCCGGCGCCGCTCGCGCTCGGCCGGAGAAAGGAACGCGAAGCCGCGCACCGAACGACCGCCGCAGTGACCGCAGCGGCAGGTGAAAGGCTCGGCCATCTGCCATTCGGTGGTCTCGTAGTCGAACGAGAGCTCCTCGTAGCGGGCGATCGGGCGCACGGAGACCAGTTCGCGGCCGCGCACGGCCGTGTTGGGACGGCAGGAATGGTTGAGGAACAGCCAAGGATGGCGCTCGATGCGGCGCTCGAGCCCCGCGTTCCTGGGAGACTGGAGGTGCTCCGTCTCCGAGAGCTGGATGGTGTGGCGCGTGGGCTCCGAGCTGATGATGCCTTCGAGCTGGAGAACGCGTTGGCCGGGCTGAAAAGCCTCCAGGGCCATCATGTGCAGCGCGCCGTGCGCGTGCATCACGCCGACGGAAGTGCGAAGCGCGGCTTCCGGCGTGGTGTTGAGTTGCAACATGCGATGAGAAGGGTGTCACACAAGCATGCATGCGAGCCCGATGTGAGCCGTTGCAAGCCAGGTTCGTCGCTGAGCATCACCGATGACTCCATGCTCGTCAACACCTTCCAAGGAAGAAAGCGCTGCATCAGATCAGCTTGCAAGCTTCATCGAAGCGCAGTCGAGGCAGACGAGCATGCAGTGCTGATGCATCGCCATGGCCGAGATTGCAGAGGAGGTTGACCTTCCAAGTCGTGCCGGCAAGGAAGCTCTGCTGAACCATGTCGGCGTTGAAGCCCGACATCGGGCCGCAATCAAGGCCCAAGGAGCGCGCCGCGAGCATGAAGTAGGCCGCTTGGAGCGAGCTATTGCGCATGGCTGTTTCCTGAATGGCCTGCTCCTTGCCTTCGAACCAGGCCTTGGCATCGGCATGCGGAAACAGCTTCGGAAGCTGGTCATGGAAGCGCAGATCCATGGCCAGAATGGCCGTGACAGGCGCCGATTGGGTCTTGGCCACGTTGCCCGGTGGAAGGCAGGCCAGCAACCGGGCCTTGGCTTGTGGTGTGCGCACGAACACGATCCGCAGCGGATTGCAGTTGGCGCTGGTGGGTGCCCAGCGCATCAGATCATGGATCTGCACCAGCAGCGCATCGTCGACGGGCTTGTCGAGGAACTTGTTGGCTGTGCGGGCGTGGAAGAAGAGTTGCTGCAGTGCGGCTTCGTTCAAGGCGGTCATGATGAGCCGATGCTAGCAAGGGGATAACAGCCTTGAAGGGGCTGCACGCTCGGCAAGCATGGGAGTCCATGAGCTGGATGCACCGCGGCTGGGTGAGCCTGTGCGCGCCCGCCCTGGCGGCGCTGATCCTAGCTGCTTGCCTGGCTCAGGCGACGAGCCTCTTCGACCGGGATGAGCCGCGTTTTGCCACGGCGGCGCTGGAGATGGCGGCACGCTCCGAGTGGCTGGTGCCCACCTTCCGCGGCGAGTTGCGGCCCGACAAGCCCGTGCTGGCCTATTGGCTGATGGAGGCCTCGATGCGCATCTTCGGGGCGAGTGCCTGGGCTGCGCGGTTGCCCTCCGTCTGTGCCTTTGCCCTCGCATGCTTTGCGCTGGCATGGCTCGGACGCCGCTGGTTCTCCGCCAAGGTGGGCAGCACGGCGGCCTGGCTGCTGGCGCTCTCTCCGCTCGCGATGGCCGAAGCTTCGCTCGCGACGGTGGATGCGCTGCTGCTGCTGTTCACGCTGCTGGCGACAGCCTTTGGAATCGAGTTGGCGATGCGCGGCAGGGGCAAGAGCACGACGACGCTGCTGGGGCTCTGCCTGGGACTGGCGCTGCTGACCAAGGGCCCCGTGGGCCTGGCGCTGCCCGCGCTTTCCGCATGGACCACGCGCTGGATGCTGCCCGTCGCCTCCCGCCGGCCCGGTTTTGCGCTGCGCTGGTCGGCGGCGCAGCTGCTCGCGATCGCGTTCTTCCTCGCGTGGGCCATCCCCGCCAACCTCGCCACCGACGGCGAGTTCGCACGCATGGGCCTTGGCAAGCACGTGGCCGAGCGCGTCGCAAGCCCCATGGAAGGACATGGCGGAGCCTGGCTGCTCTCGCTCCCTTACTACATTCCGGTGCTGGTGCTGGGCTTCTTCCCCTGGTCGGCCTGCCTGCCCGCGGCCTGGAGCTGGCTGCGTTCCGAGGCGCACGGCGAGCAGCGCGCAAAGCTCATCGGCTGGTCGGTGCCCACGCTGCTCTTCATGACGATCGTGGCGACCAAGCTGCCCCACTATGTGCTGCCGGCCTGGCCCGGGTTGTGCCTGCTGATCGCTGGCTGGCTCCATGCGGACTCGGGCCCCTCCCGCTCGCGAGGTGCCCGCGCGGCCGCGTGGATCAGCGCAGTGTGCTGCGCTCTACTGGCCGCGGGCCTGCTGTTCTTGCCCTCCGTTCTCAAGGCACCCGCGATGAGCATTTCGTGTGAGATCGGCAGCTTGCTGTGCGTCCTGCTGATCGGCGTCAGCTGGCGTGCGTTGCGCCGCGCGGAATGGTCGAAGGCCATGAAGCGCTCGGGCGCGGTTGCCGCCGCCTTGTGGCTGTGGATCGCATGGACCGTGCTGCCGGCGATGGAGCGCGAGACCCTGGCGCCGCGGATGGCGAACATGCTGCGCGAGCTTCCGCAGGATCTGCCGACAGCGACGTGGCGCTGCCGGGAGCCGAGCCTGGATTTCGCGGCCTTCCCGCGCCTGATCACCGACCTCGAGACACACACCGAACTCAAGGCGTGGATCCGCGCCCATCCGCAGGGCTTACTGCTCCTGCCCGATCACGAGGTCTCGTATGTGGATCTGCCGACATCCGCCCGCGCTGTGCAGGCGGTCGAGGGCTTCCTGTTGCCCAAGGGCCGGCGCATGCGGGTAGAGGCCTGGCAGTTCTAAGTGTCGAACTCGCTCACACGCTTCCGATCCGGTCCCAATGAATTCTTGATCGGCGTCGACAAATCTGCGCGCATGCGCATGACTGTCTGCATCGTGACGGGTATCGCCGTGCTCGCCTCAGCGACGATGGTCACTCTGAACCACTGGAAGCGGCCGTATGCGGTCATCGAGGGGGAGGCTTATCGGAGCGCGCAACTCGCCACGCCGGATCTGGCTGCATTCGCCCGCTCGGCAGGTCTCAAGTCCGTACTGAGCCTTCGTTCCCGGAACACGACGGATGAGCGTCACCAACAGGAGATCGAGTGGTGCGCGCGGAACGGGCTGGTCCACCGGCAGGTTCCCCTCACCCCGACGCAAATACCCTCGCCGGCGCAGCTCAAGACCTTGATTCACGAGTTGGCGACCATGCCCAAGCCGATCCTGATCCATTGCGAGAAGGGCGCGGACCGGACCGGATTGGCATCGGCGATATAGCTCATTCTTCAGAGAGACTGCACTGTGGAGCAGGCTTTGGCTGCAGAGCTGTGCCTCGCGGAAGGCCACTTCGGCTGGGGCCGGGAAGCGGCCATGAAGCGTGCCTTTCTTGTCTACGAACAACTCGGCTCCAGCAGCCGCATGCGAGATTGGCTACGCACCAGCGAGCCCGGAAAAGCGGCCGCTGATGAGGAGCGCGCCGGAGAAATCACTCCCCATGCCAGCATGGCCGCCGGCATGGCTGCCGGCTCCGCGGAACGCCAGTGAAGAAGAAAACGAGCTGGCTCCGCGAGCCCGATCAACGAATCAGCGTGACCCGCATCTTCTGCTCCAGCGCTTGTGAAGCCAGGGTCGGCTCCGGGTTGGGCCCCAGATTGAACATCGCCATCGAGTAGGCTGCCTGTTGATGGCCCTTGCCGTGCGCCAGCATCAGCAGCGTGGCGGCTTCCTCGGGATTGCGCTCCGTCCCGAGGCCAAAGTACTTGAGTACCGCGAGATTGGACTGGGCCTTGGCAAAGCCCTGATGCGCGCTCGCCTCGTACCAGCAGGCCGCTTCCGAGTAGGACTTCCAGACTCCTCGACCCTCGAAGTGCATCAGGCCCAGGTTGTTCTGCGCGGCAGCATGACCCTGCTCGGCGGCCAGGCGATAATACTCGGCCGCCACTGCGTCCTGCCCCTCGTCTTCGGCCTGCAGCCCATTCAGAAACTGAGCGTCAGCATCCGCCTCTGCCGCCCGCGAACTGAGGCTGCTGGCGCAGGAACCGGTGAACAGGGAGAGGAGCAGGGCGGACGAAAGACAGCGCTTCATGCTGCCCTAGATCGGAAAGGATCGCCCGCGGGTTGAGCACCTTCCCGATCGGCGGATCCGGACCCTTGCCGGGCACGCCTCAAGCCCGTTTGAATCAAGATCGAGTCAAGGCCCTCACCACGGATCGCCCAAGCCCGCGAGGATCTTCCGCATGCGGTCGAACTGGGCGGCATCGGGCTGAAAGCCGATCACGGCCATGGAGCAGGCCGTCGCGGACAGGTCGTCGGCACGGGGACGCGAATTGGGATTCTGCATGCCGGCTTCGAGCGCACGGGCGTAGAGCGCGGCGGCCTTGGTGCGGTCTCCGATGACGAACCAAGCCTCCGCCACGGGACGCAACGCCGTCGCTCGGTAGATGTCGACGATCTTGGCTTCGGCCTCGTCGTACTTCTTGAGCCCGGCTTCCAGTTCGCGACGCGCGCGCTCGATGTCGCCCGCCCGCGCACGCAGCTTGGCGAGCTCTCCGATGAAGGCTACTTCGCTTTCGGGCAGCCACTGACCGATCGTGAACTGCTGCTGGGCCAGCGTCACGAGCTCGAGCGCCTTGGCGTTGCCCTTGACCTTCAGCGCGGACTCGGACATCGACATCAGAATCTCAACCCGCACCTGCAGCGGCAGCTTCGCCCAGGATGAGGTGATCTTGTTCTGGATCGCATCGCGCAGCTCAGTTTGTTCGTAGAATTGCTCGAAGAGCTTGGCGCAGGCGGTCAGCGTGCTCTTGATCTCCTCGAAACCGCCGTTGAGGACGACCGTGTCGACGCCTTCGAGACGGTCCTTGAGTTCCTCAGAGCTCAGCTTGCGGCCCTTGGCGGACTGCACGGGCGCGAGCTCGTTGGCGCCGAGACCTGCTTCGAAGCGTGCGGCTTCGGCAAGCTCATCGAGTTGGATGAGCGTCTGGGCGAGGCGCGCGCGGATGCGATCGCGCTGCCAGTCCTGGATGGTCTCCGATTTCTCGGCCACCTTGAGGAAGGCCTCCGCCTTGGAAACGCACTCCTTGGCGGCCTTGGCGTTGCCGTGCTCGGCATGCAGGGCGGCGACGGAGGCCTGTGCCAGACCCAGACGCCAGTCGCCGATGCGTTCGGCATAGGCGAGAGCCTGCTCCGGCTGACCAAGCTTGAGGCAGGCATCCACGACGACACCCTGCAGCTTGGACTTGTTGCGCGCGTGCGGCTGGAGCGGCATGCGCTCGCCGGCGTCGAAGGCCAGTTTCAGCAGCGCATCCGCATCTCTGGGCTGCTCGGCAACGGCCGCAGCTGCGACCTGCTGCGAAACGGCATCAGGGAAACCTTGGACGAGCAACAGGAGCAAAGAGAGAGTCACTAGGGGTGCCATGTTGGATCAGTCTACTTGCGAAAGGTCCCCGGTGAGCGTTGGACACCCACCGGGGACTTCTTGGGAGGCTATCGGTCCTTAAGGACCGCTTGAATCACCAGACGACCACGAGGCCGCTGGAGATGTTGAAGGTGCTGCCCGGAGGGTTGGGGCAGAAGCCCGGGTTGGCGTCACGGTAGTAGGCCTGGTACCAGCGCGTGGTCCCGGGCAGGATCGTGTCACCGAGAACGGCCGACTGAGCCTGAACCGAGAGGTTGGCGCCGGTCGGAGCCGTGGCCACGCCGCTGACGGCGTTCTTGGTGTACAGGCGCTTCAGCGAACCCGCTGTGCAGCGCACGCCGTCACCGAAGACGACGCCCGCGGCGCTCGAGTTGTTGCCCTGCAGGAAGATGGTCAGCGCGGTCGGCAGTTCGCCCGAGCTGGTGAAGACGACCGTGTCGTTGCCGACCAGACCCGAAGCGCTCAGCACGGCGCCGCCGGTCGAAGCCGAGTTCTCACAGCCGCGGCCGACGAGACCGTTGTTGCCGCAGGGGCAGGCGGTAGCCAGCGTGCCATCGCCGAAGCAGAAGGGCGTGCCGACATCGCAGTTGGGCGTGAAGCCGAAGGCCGTCGACGCCGTCCAGCCGCACAGCCAGCTCTGGGCCGTGGGGTGGAAGGCACCACGGTAGTTGACCGGGGTGAAGAAGCCGTCGTTGGGGGCCGTGAGCGAGCTTGTCGTCGCGGCGTTCTTGGCGCGCGGATCGAGACCGATCACCGGCAGCATCAGCGTGCTGCCCGAGCTGGCCGGGGTACCACGGGTGATCGATTGGATCGGACCGTCCGCATCGAGGATGCTGGCGATCTGCACGTTGAGGTTGGTGCCGTTGGCGGGCAGCACGCCGCGCGCGGTCGCTTCGGTGTAGGCCGAGGCGTTCTGGTTGCGGAAGAACACGCTGTCGCGCAGCTCGTTGAGGTTGCCATCCACTTGGGCGGTGTAGAACGCCGCCGGGTTGGCCGGGGCGTTGACCGCGGAGAACACGTTGTAGGCCGTGGTCCAGGTGTTGGCCCAGCTGAGCGTGCCGTTGAGGCCGTAGCCCGCGCCACCGTCACCGTCGACGTTGTCGTTGCGCACCAGTTGCTCGCCCAGATCCATGAAGATCGAGCTGCGGATCTGCATGCGGCAGTTGTCACGCCAGGCGGTGCCGTGGTCGCCGCCGACCGGCTGACCGATGACGGTCATGTTGTAGAGCGTGCCAGTGGTGACCGGCTGGTAATCGGACTGCTCTGCGCCGTCCATTTCGATGGCGTTGTCGCCGATGCCCGAGCCCTGGGCGGCGACCACGGAGTAGCCCTGAACGATCAGACCGAACTGGCCCTTGCCGCGCCAGCCCTGGTCGATATCCAGGCTGTCATCACCGATGTTCCAGATCGAGAAGTACTTGAGGTTGACCGTGCCACCCCAGATCTCGATGCCGTCATCAACGTTGTTCATGATTTCAACGTGGTCGATCTCGGTGCCGCGGCCGATGCCGCCGAGCGAGAGACCGTTGAGCTCGTTGTTGAGCCCGATCACCTTGCCGCCGTAGCGGAAGGAGCAGTAGCGCAGGGTGCCGCTATCGTCGTCGTCGTTGCCACCACCGTACACCACGTTGGTGTCAGCGGGGAAAGCGGCGACGAGGCCTTCCATCGGAGCATAGTTAGCTGCGTTGGGCGCGGGCGTGTTGGTAGCAATGACGTTCTCAGAGATGTAGGCGCTGCCCATGATGGTCAGGTTGCCCCACTCGTTGGCGGCGGCGCGCCAGGTCCCGGTCTGCGGGTTGCCGCCCGACCAAGTGGCGACGTCGGCCTTGGAGGTAAAGATGATCGGAGCGGATTGGGTGCCGTCGGCGATGATCTGAGCGCCGCGGCAGACAGCGAGGCTGCCACCGATGCCGGTGTCGCTCGCGATGAGCGTGCCAGGCTCGATGGTCAGGGTGGCGCCGGGCAGCACGTAGATCTGCTGCTGAAGGTTGTAGGTGTTGTTGGCGGTCCAGGTGGTCGACGTCGCGATGTTGCTCGTGACGAGGATCTCGGCCGCATTGGCCGCGCCGGCGAGGCACAGGCTCGCCATGCAGGACAAGAGGAGGTGGGTAGGCTTCACGATTGTGGCTCTGAGGGGGTGATTTGGGGTACTGAGCGGCGGCCTGAAAGCTCTCTCCAGGCTGAACGAAACGCCGCGCCAGAAGGGTGGGCTTGAACTGTCAGGCCTGTGTTAAGAGCACCGAAAGCTCCCGAGAATCCGGGGGATTTCGCCAATGCATCAAGGCCCCGCAGGGTCTCGAATATGAAGATCAGATCAGGCGCGCAGGTCGATCCCTAGCGCGCGGCCGAGACGCGCTCGATCTGCTCCAGATAGGCTTGGATGTTCTCCCGCGGCTTGAGTTGCTGGGCCCGGCGCAGCATGGGCAGCGCTTCCGCATAACGGCCTTGGCTGACGAGCAACTGAGCGTGGCGGACCTTGGCATCGGCCTCGAAGGACTCAATCGAGGCAGCCTGCTCGAAATAGAAAGCAGCCTTGTCCGGATCCCCGCTGCGCTGGCTGTTCTGACCCAGAAGCAGCAAAGCCTCGCCATCGAGCGGATCGAGCTCGACGATCTCGCGCAGGATCGCGACCTCCTCGCCCTTGCCGCTGCCTTCCGCCATGGCAAGGCGCGCCCTCAGCTTGAGCAGGTCCTTGCGCTCGGCAGCGGGGGCATCGCCGGGAGTCAGCGCCTGTACGCGATCGAGCAGACGCTTGCTTTCCGGCAAGGCGCCCCGCGACGTCATGATGCGGGCGGCCCGCATGGCACGGGAAGTACCGGACTTCCTGTCGAGGGCCCGGAGGTAGGCACTCGCGGCAGCCTCGTAGAACTCGGCATTGATGTAGATGTCCCCCAGCATATTGAGGCTGTCCGCAGTCGAGGCGCCCATGCGATCGGCGATCTCGTAGTTCTCGGCGGCGCGCATCGGCTGCTCCATGCCGATGAAGGCGTTGGCCTGCAGCAGCCAGAGATCCGTGCGGGCCGGGTACTCCTCCATGAGCGTGCCGCACAGGGCCGCAGCGTCCGCGAAGCGCTTCTGCTTGAAAAAGCAGCGTGCCATGCCCATGCGCCAATCCAGCGTCTTGGGATCCAGCATGTTGGCCATGCGGAAAGCGCTCTCGGCCGACATGTGGTTCTCGAGGCTCGAGTAGCAGTAGCCCAGCAGGCCGAACATCATGCCATCACCACCGCCGTACTCGATCACCTTCGTGAGGCACTCGAGGGCCTTCGTGTAGTTCGGTTCGCGCAAGTGGATCATCGCCATGTTCTTCCACGCGCGGCGGAACTTGGGATGCTTCTCGACCGCGAGCTTGTAGTTCTCCATGGCCGCGTCGACCTGTTCGCGCTGGTAGAAGAGGTTGGCCAGCGTGAAGTCCAGCGCCGCGCTGGTCTGCGAACTGCGGATCTGGAAGATCATTCCGATGGCTTCGCTGGTCTTGTCGGCGCTGATCAGCTCCATGATCGCGGGCATCTGCTCGCGCTCGATCTGGCTCAGCTTCGGTTCGATGTCCGTTTCGGACAGATAACTCTCGACGAAGCGGCGCTTGAACTCCGGGCTCTGAAGCAGAGCCAACTCGGGTCCGCCGACGGGGCCTTGCGCGCGGGCAGTGGCGAGAGGCGTCAGGGAAGCACAGATCAGCACAATCTTGAAAAGGAGTCGCATGGTGTCCTCATCCCGACTTCGGGAAGGTGATCGATTGGCGCATCCGGAAGCGGACAGGCTGGCCCTTGCGCTTGCCGGGTTCAAAGCGCCATTGCTTGATGGCCTGAAGAGCAGGGCGCTCAAAGGCGGGATCCGTCGCGGACTGCACGGTTGGGTTTTCCACCCGCCCGCTGGTGTCGACGATGAAGATGACGACGACCTTGCCAGGCGCCTTCTTGCGCAGGCCGTCGTTCATGCTGGGACCGGGGCTGTGCACGAGGCGCGGCTCCTGATCCAGGTCGGACAGCGAAACCAGATCGTCCGCATTGCTGTTCGAAGACTGTGCGGCGGCGATCGTGGTGTTGATCTTGACTCCGAAGTCGCCGATCGAATCAGAACCTCCACCGGTTCCCAGATCCAGCGCCAGTTCGAGCTGACTCAGGTCCAGCGGCGCACTTTCCTCCATCAGCTTCGGCGGCTCAGGCTCCTCTTCCGGCTTTTCCTCTTCCTTCTTTTCTTCTTCCGGCGGCGGCGGAGGGGGGGGCAGGTCGGCGGTGTCGACAGCCCGAACGACCAGATCGGCCTCGGGAGGTTGTGTGATCGCCTGCATTAGCGGCAGCGTCAGGAACAGTCCAACCGCCAGCGTGACGGCGCCCACGACCACCAGGATCCGGTGGACGGTCTCGCGCAGGACGGTGACGATGAGACGCTCGCGCTTCATGGTGTCAGCTTCCGCGATGAGCGCTGGTGGCGATGCTCACCTTCTCCGCTCCCCCGAGCTTGGCTTGATCCACGATCCGCACCATCAGCCCGGACGGAACCGCGCTGTCGGCCTGGATGATCACCGGCAGGTCTTCCTTCTGCAGCATGCGGCGCACGAGCGGCTGGACGCCACTGACGCCGATCTCGCGACCGCCGTAGACCACCTCGCCCTTCGCGGTCAAGGCGATCATGATGCTGGTCTTCTCCAGCCGGCTGGCGGAAGCAGCCTGCGGCTTGTCCACCTGCACGCCCGTTTCCTCGACGAAGGTCGTGGTGACGATGAAGAAGATCAGCAGGATGAAGACGCAGTCGATCATGGGCGACATGTCGATGCCGCCCTCGTTGCCTTCATCGGATCCCGAATCGCGGAAGCGTCCCATGCGGTCTTTCCTTAGTCGTTGGTGGCGACGGCCAGCGTGCGCTTGTGGAGCGCCTGGGTGCAGACCGTCTCGAGGTGCGCCAGGAAGGCGCGGTAGCGCTCGAACTTGCGAGCGAGGAAGTACTGAAAGAACAGGCCGGGCAGCGCCACGACGAGCCCGGCTTCGGTCGTGATCAGGGCCTCGCTGATGCCTTTGGCGATCATGGCCATGGTCTGATCCCCGCCCGATCCCTCGGCCAGCGCATTGAAGGTTGCGAGCATACCCGTCACGGTTCCGAAGAGCCCCAGCAGAGGAGCAAGCCCCACGCAGACCTTCATCACCTTGAGGTCGCGCTCAAAGGGCTTGACCTCGGCGGCCTGCACCTTGTTGAAAACATCGTCGAGATCGGAAGTGTCGCGCGCGATGCTGACGGCGTCGATCAGCGATCCGATCGGACCCTTGCGGGACTTGTTGTCGTGAATCCAAGTGCGCCAGCGTTTTTCAGGGACGGATTCAAAGCCTTTTTCGCGCAGACGCAGCCAGACATGCACTCCAAGGGCGAACATCACCAGCGTGACGATCGCGATCGGAGTCATGGCGAAGCCGCCCGCGACCCAGATGGTCTCGGCCTTGGCCCAGATCTCGAGGAATCCGGACTGAATCTCACCCCACGCACTCATACCGGGCGCCACTCTCCCTGCGGCTCCTGAGCGCGAGAGGCTGCGGCCTGCGCCTTGCCAATCTCGTTGAAGAGCGTCACGGCGGTCTTCTCCATGTCATCGATCACGGTGCGAGCCTTGCGCGAAAGCAGGGCATGCAGGAGCAGTGATGGGATTGCGACGATGAGACCGTATTCGGTGGTGATCAGAGCCTCGGAGATGCCGCTGGAAAGCGTCTTCACGTCTCCGGTTCCGAACACCGTGATCAGCGTGAAGGTATTCATGATACCGGTCACAGTGCCCAGCAGGCCCAGCAGAGGGGCTGCGGAGGCGCTGATGGCGACGAAGGGGAGGAAGCTGTTGAGCCGGAGCTTGGTGGACAGCACCTGCTCGTACATCACCTCTTCCATCAGTTCGCGAGGATCGCGCAGATGAGCGATGCCCGATCGCAGCATGGCTCCCATCGGGCCCTTCATGTCCTTGACCTCACGCTGCGCCATGGCATCGTCCTGTTTTGCGATCGCTTCCATCAGAGCTCTTACCTGCGTTTTCTTTGGGCGGCGCAGGAACAGTGTCAGGGAGAGCCACTTGTAGAGGACGACTAGCAGGGCCGCGCCGGCGAGCACGAAAATCGGCCACATGATCGGACCGCCCTTCTTGATGTGTTCCCAGAGCGTTTCTTCCGTGGCCTCGACTTTGTGGGCATTCCCGAGCGTCGGGTCGAGCGGATAGACGCTGGAGGTGCCGAGGATGATCTGTGACGCGCTGCCGGCCAGCAGCGGATCCCGGAATGGGACGATGTTCGGCTCCAGCGATCCCAGCCGCTGCTCTACGGTGCCGATCTGTTGACCGTCAGCGGAGCGAAAAAGTGCGGAAGGACCAATCATGATGAAGGAGCCGGTCTGAACTGCGCCACTGGGGTCGACCGCAGTGCCTTCGAAACGCGTGCCGCCGACGCAGTCGAGCAGGCGGTCGAGCGATACGCCGAGGAGTGCGGCCTGTGCCTCGAATACCTGCTGGTTGCTGAGCGTGTCGTTCTCGGGAGCGAGCTTCGAGTACTCGACTGCCTTCTTGTAGCGGTTGACCTCTGCGATGTGCAGGCGCGAGTCGAAGCTGTTGACATACTCGTTCAGCAGCGTCGAGAGATAGGTCACCTCCTCCTTCTGGGACTTGATGCGGTTGCGCGTGTTCGTCAGGTCCAGAGTCCGGCCTTCCAGAACGCGGTTGGTGGCCTGGAATTCCTGCCGCAGCTTGACCAGGTCCGCTTCGAGTTCCCGCAGCTTGCGGGACATCGGGACCTTCTCGGCCGCCTGTTGCTCGCGCAGCTGATTGAGCTCGTCGATGGCGGCCTGCAATTGGGCTTCGAGCTGCGCGGCGGCGGCATCCAGCGTCGGGGTGGCGGGCTTTTCGGTTTCCTGAGCCTTGGCAGCCAGGCCAGTCAGGCACAGCAGGGCAATGATCAGCAGCTTAGACTTCATGGGGATCACCTCCTCAGCCATCCACCCGCAGAGGCACGGGGACGAAGGCCGCGACTTGTTCGTTCTTGAGAACCGCGATCATGCGCGAGATCTCGCCGGCGGCCTCGTTGACCGGCACCCAGCCCCAACCGTCGGCGGTGGCGGAACCGCGCCCGGCAGCCTTGCCGTTGGCGGTGGCGTAGTAGGCCTGTCCGAGCCCGAAGTAGACCGTGGTCACCTCGGCGGAGCTGCCATCCGCCAGCGTGCGCACCTCGCTCAAGACCGCGATGTCACGCTGGAACTTGTTCACTTCGTTGAGGATGCCGACGACGTTCTGGAAGCGCTCGGACAGCGAGAGCTTCGCCGTGGCCGCGTCCGGCAGCCGCTGGCTCAACAGCTTGATGCGTTCACGAATGGGATCGGGCAGGCGCTTCACCAGGGTCTTCGTGCGCTCTTCGAAGCCCTCGACGAGCTTCACGAGCGCGGCGCTGCCCTCCTTGAGCTTGGCCTCATCCGCGGCCAGCTCCGCGACCTTGCGGTCCGCTTCGACGATGCTCCCCGATGCCTCCTGAAGGCGCGTGCGCAAGCTCTCGATCTCACGCGAGATCAGCGCAATGCGGTCATTGAGCAGCTCCTTACCGAGCACCCAGTCATTGCGCTCCTTGGAGATCAGCCGCCGCGTATCCGCCCACTTTTCGAGGGCCACGCGTGCCGATTCCACTCGCGCGGAGTCCTGTGGGGCGCTCGTGGCGCGCACGGCAAGCGATGCCGCGCACAGCAGCGTGGCTCCGCCGACGGCGAGCGTCAGCGTCGTTTTTCCGATGATGGGTTGCTTGTCTGCTTGGGGTTTCATGGTGCTTTCCTTCTTCTGCTGGTTCAGAAGCTGCCGGTGATGCCCAGCGAGTATTCGAGGCCCTTGGTGTAAGAGGTCTTGGTGACGTCCTCGCCGATATAGGGCGAGCGATAGACCTCCTCGATTGCGGGATTGGTCAGGTTCTTGACCTGGAACTGGAGTTTCACTCCATCCGCAATCGTGTGGGTCAGGCTGAAGTTGAGGTTGTCGAATTCCTTGGCGTAGACGCTGGGAACGAAGTTCGGCGGGACCGTGCCCGCACCGGCGACCAGCGTGTCGCCGGTCACGGTGTAGAACAGCCCGACCTGCGTCTTCTCGTTGGGGAACTCGTAGGTTGCATAGAGATTCAGCAGATACGCCGGCGCATTGGTCATGTCCCGCGAAGTGATCGGCGCGAGAATGGTCGGGTCCGTGAAGTCTTCCGCCTCATCCGCTGGCAGCTTCACGCTCGAGTCGATCAGCGTGGCGTTGGCGCCGACCGAGAAACCCTTGAGGTGCGGCCAGATGACGCCCATATCTTGACGGGCCTCCCCTTCGATTCCGCTCAGCCGGCCTTCGGGATAGTTGACGGCGGTCGTGTAATCGAAACCCGAGGCCAGACGCTGCACGTACTCGATCGGGTCCTTGAGATCCTTGTGGAACAGCGAGAAGGAGAACAGCCCGCCTTCGTAGGGGGTGTAGTCGACGCGCAAGTCGTAGTTGTTGATCGAGCTCATCCCCAGCTCGGGGTTTCCGATGAAGATCGGTCCGCCGAGGTACTCCTGCTGGATGATGGGAGTCAGCTCCTTGAAGGTCTGCCGCGCGATGGTCTGCGAGACGGATAGATAGACCGTCACGTTCTCCCGCGCTTTGTACTTCAAGCCCAGCGAAGGCAGGAGATCCGTCTCGCTGAAGTCGACATCCGCATCACCAGGGTTTAGATCCACGGGAGCCACGGCACCCGGCGGATACCAGAGTGCGTCGGCTTCGGGATCATTGATGATGCCGATCTGCGTCGATTCGATGCGGAATCCACCGATGAGGTTCAGCTTGGAGTCCAGCGGCATGTCCGCCATCGCGTAGAACGCGGTGAGGTCGATGCTGCCCTCGTAGTCGACATCCTGATTGCTTCCCGTGATCGGGTGATCCTCATCGGGGAAGTTCTCGCTCCACGGTTCGTCGAAGTCAGCCTCGTAGGGCGGGCTGGGATCCGCAAAGTTGCTGAAGCTCTCCTGGTCGAATCGACGATCCACGCGATCGACGAAGACACCCGCTTTGACGTAGCCTTCGTCCTTGCTCCACTGCTCGAAGGGCAGCTTGTAGTTCGCGGAGAACTGCGTGCTCTGCTCGTCGATTTCCTTCCAGATGCGCTGCAGGTTGCCGAGCGTGAAATTCTCGGCCGGTGCGTAGCCATACCAGGCTGCGGGTTCCGTGAAGGGCGGAATGAAGGGCGGGAAGCCCGGATTGAACGAATCAGCCAGCCAGTAGGAACCAAACTGGCGCTTGTCGGGCTGGTAGAGTTTCGCGCTGCTCAGCGCGACGGTCCAATCCAGCTCCGGCTGCTGGAATTGCAGATCGCCCCATTGGAACGGATCTAGCGGGAGCTTGTGCTTGCCATTGAACTGCAGGGTCGAAGTCGTGCGCTCGACATACTCCAGCGTCTCGAGGCGCAGATAAGGGGCTGCACGCCCCGTCTGCGGCGTGTTGCCGGGACCGTTCGGATCGTCGCGGTCGTAGCCCGGGAAGAAGTACTCTTTGCCGCGTGTGTCGATGGCCAGCGTCGCGGTGTCTTCGGCCGTGCGCGTGTAGAGGTAGGTCAGGCCGAGCCGATGGTTGTCGTTCTCGATGCCAAAGGTGCCCAAGCCCCCCCACTGCACCAGCTGGGAGCCCTGCGCGATGTCGAACAGCGAGGTCTTGAATTCGCCTTGAGAGGGCGTACCCTGCGAATAGACCGGGGTCATCGGGGCTCCCGGGGTCTCGACCCAGTAAGAGTCGTCTCTTCCGTTCTTGTAGTAGCTGCTGTCGCGCTCGTAGAAGAGGTTTACGGAGCCTCCCATCCTCCAGCCACCGCCGAGATCCGTCTTCCCGCCGAGGGTGATCGAGGTCTTCCAGTCGACCGGTGGCTCGCCAGTGCTGGCTCCCGTGGCTCCGGTCCAGTTTCCGCCCAGGTTGTCGAATTGGATGTCGCGGCTGCCCCGGTCACGGCCCCAAAGGCCGACTCCGCCGCCGCGGTAGGTCAGAAAGTCACTGCCCGCGACCTGGGTGTTGAGGCTGTACTGCGCCTTGACCTCGAACGTGCTCTCCTCGGGAATGCCCTTCAGCCGCACATTCACGGCACCACCGGAAGCATCGCCTTGCTGATCGGGGGTGAAGGTCTTCGCGACGTCGAGAGTCTCGATGACCGTGGAGGGAAACTGATCGAGCTCGACTGCTCGCTTGTCCTCGTCAGCAGAAGGCAGACGAACGCCGTTCATCTGCGAGCTGACGTAGCGGTCCGGCAGGCCGCGGATGACGGCGTACTTGCCGTCCTGCACGGTCGCCCCGGTGACCAGCCGCAGCGCGCTGGCGGCATCGCTGGCGCCGGCCTTGCTCATCAGGTCCGCGCTGACGGCGTCCATCAGGGCCGGAGCTTCAAAGCGCATCTCGAGGACGGCCGCCTCCGTGCCGGCCTCGGTGGTCTGGAGCAGATCCTGTACGACGAATTCCTCGAGGTCGGTGAAGTCCCCGGTCAGCGCGACATCGAGGTCGGTCAACTGCCCCGGCAGCACCACCACATCGCTGCGCACCGACCGTACGTAACCATCCTTGGAGAAGACCAGCGTGTACTTGCCCGGTGCCAGATTCGGAAAGCTGTAGTTGCCCTCAGGAGCGCTCTCCGCCTTCTGGCCGGTCTCGATCAGCAGGATGCTGGCACCCCCCAGCGGGACCTGGAAGTCCTGGTCGCTGACCACGCCGCGGATGGTCCCCAGTTCCTGCGCGGCGGCATAGGAGGGGCACCAGATGGCCAGCGCCAGCGCCAGCCAGAAGCTCAGGGGGGATCGCCTCGACACGGGCGCGAACGATAGGAGCGCTTCGCGAAGAATTGGTTAACGCCCGATGGGCTCCAGATGAAGCTCTTAACGCAGACCCCACACAAACCGCATCTGCGAGCTCCTGTGAGGGGGTCTCTTTGTCAGCCCTTGACACTCGCACGCTGCAGGCGATCACGGATCGCGAGCCAGCGGTTGCCTGCCGGCGGACGCTCCATGAAGATGAGATCCGCGCCGCATGCGTCGAGCTCGTGCAGTCGAGCGTACAGCTCGCGGCCGACCGTTTCAGGATCCTGCGGATCGAACTCGTGGGTCCAGTCGGCCTCGAGCTGCAGCCCGCCAAACCCGATGCAGCCCACCTTGCGACCGCGGGCGCGCTGCGCTTGCGATTCTTTCTCCATGTCCTGAACAGCGGCGGCATCGCCACCGTCGACGAGCACCAGCCGCGCGTGCGGTGCGTAGTGGCGCTCCATCATGCCGGGCGCCAACTGCGCTGCTCCCTCGCGCGCGATCGTGTGGCTTTCCCAGCGCAACGGGCCGCACACCTCGCGCAGCCGCTCGAGATCGAGACTGCCCGGGCGCAACAGACGCGGCTCGGCACCCGTGAGGTCGATCACCGCGGACTCCAGTCCCACGCTCGTCGGCCCACCGTCGACGATCCCGTCAACGGCATCCCCCAGGCTGCGCGCGACATGTTCCGCGCGCGTGGGCGAAAGCTCGGTCGAGCGGTTGGCACTGGGTGCCGCGATCGGCAGGCCTGTGGCACGCAGCAGTTCCTGCGCCAGCGGATGGCTCGGCACCCGCACGCCCACGGCATCGAGTCCCGCCGTGACGATGTCAGGCACCTGGGGCTGCTTGGGCAGCACGAGCGTCAGCGGCCCGGGCCAGAATGCATCCGCCAGTCGCTGCGCCGCAGCCGGCCAGCTGCGCACGAGGGTCCGTGCAGCCGCAGCATCAGGGATGTGGACGATCAGCGGGTTGGTCGGCGGGCGGCCCTTGGCGGCGAAGATCCTTCCCACGGCGGCCGGATCGAGAGCATTCGCTCCCAAGCCGTAGACCGTCTCCGTCGGAAAGGCCACCAGCCCTCCGGAACGCAGCAACTCGGCGGCGCGCTGGACGGATACGATCTTCACGCCAACACGATACAACCCGGCCCGTCTGGATACACATGAACACACCCTTCTCCGAAGTGCTCCAGCAGCGGATCTCACGGCGTGCGGCTCTGGGCACGCTCGGCGCACTCGGCGCCAGCACTCTGCTCGCCCGCTGGGTCCGGGCCGAGCTGCCAGCGAAGTCCCCCAACTGGAGCGATTTCGAAGCGCTCGCGCAGGCCGCGGATCCGAACATGGCGGTGGCGAGGGGCTTCCGCGCGCAGGTGCTGCTGTCCTCGGGCGATCCGCTGCTTCCCGACGCGTCGCCTTACCGGCCGGGCGTGCCCGATGCGGCGGCGCAGGCCATGCAATTCGGCACGCACAACGACTTCATCGCGTTCCTCCCGCTGCCACGCGGCTCGGCCAACTCCGAGCACGGCCTGCTGTGCGTCAACCATGAGTACTCGGAACTGGCGATGCTGTTTCCGCGTCCGGAAGGCGCGTGCGACAAGGACAATGCCACACGCGAGGAGATTCAGCACGAGCTTGCCGCGCAGGGTCACAGCGTGGCCGAAATCCGGCGCGTGGAAGGACAATGGCAGCTCGTGCGCCAAAGCCCGCGCAACCGTCGCCTGACGGCGCTGACGCCGATGCGCTTTTCAGGGCCCGCCGCGGGCCATGAGCGCCTGCGCACCCGCTCCGATCCCGAAGGTCGTCGCGTCCTCGGCACCTTCGACTGCTGCTCGGGCGGCACGACTCCCTGGGGTACGGTGCTGATCGGCGAAGAGAACGTGAACAAGCGTTTTCAGGGCGATCCAGGCCAGGGCCCGGAAGCGCGCAATCACCAGCGCATGGATTGCGGCACCGAGCTGGAGTACGGCTGGTATCGCTTCCACGAGCGCTTCCAGCTCAAAAAGGAACCGCGCGAGCCCAATCGCTACGGCTGGGTCGTCGAATACGACCCCTACGACCCGCAATCCGTACCGACGAAGCGCACGGCGCTTGGTCGCTTCAAGCACGAGGGCGCGACCACGACGCTCGACGCCTCGGGACGCGTGGTCGTCTACATGGGCGATGACGACGAGTTCGAGTTCCTCTACCGCTACGTCTCGCGGGAGCGTTACGAACCGAGTCAGCCCGAGCGCAACGCCCTGCTGCTCGACGAGGGGACCCTCTCGGTGGCGCGCTTCGAAGCCGATGGATCGCTGCGCTGGCTGCCGCTGATTCAGGGAACTGCGCCGCTCGATGCCGCGCACGGCTTCGCCTCGCAGGCTGACGTACTGATCGAAGCCCGCACGGCAGCCACGCTGCTGGGCGCAACTCCGATGGATCGGCCTGAGGACGTGGAAACGAACCCGGTCAGCGGACGCGTGTATGTGATGCTGACCAACAATCGGCTGCGAAAGGAAGCCGATCCGGCCAACCCGCGGGTCCGCAATCTGCACGGCCACGTGCTCGAGCTGATCCCGCCGCAAGCCGAGAGCGGAGGCCACTCCCATGCCGCGGATGCGTTCCGCTGGGAGATCCTGCTGCAGGGCGGTCCGCCGCAGAAGGAACGCGAAGCAGGGCTGTGGCTCTCCTGCCCGGACAATTGCACCTTCGACCCCTCCGGCGGGTTGTGGATCTCCACCGACGGCATGGCGCGCAACGAGTACTGCGATGGCCTGTTCGCCGTGGACCTCGCGGGCGAGCGGCGCGGCACGCCGCGACTGTTCTTCCGCGCGCCGATTGGGGCCGAGGTCTGCGGCCCGTGCTTCACGCCGGATGGATCGACGCTGTTCCTCGCGGTCCAGCATCCGGGCGACGCGGATGCCAAGGGCTCATCGAAGGGCGTGCACTACAACAACCCGCCGACGCGTTTTCCCGACTTCGACCCGAAGATCCCGCCGCGTTCGAGCGTGGTGGCGATTCAGCGCAGCTGACCAGCGGATTATTCAAGCGTTCCCTGTGAGGATGGCGTTGCCCCCACATTTGAGAAAGCACCATGAACGCACGTCTCCACTGCATGATCTTGGCATCCGCCTCGTTTACCCTGGCGTCTAGCTGCGGTGGTGGGGGGTCCGGTCAAGAATGGAGCGACCCGCCGGTAAAGCAATGCGGCGCTTACGGCCACGACGGTGTCTGGAACATCGAGGTGGAAGCGGTCACTGTCTTCGGTGGAGAGCTGACTGCTTTCGGATTCGAGAACTCCGTACTGCACCTCGATCAATGGGCAGACAACTTGGGTGATGAGCAGGACCCCGACGGGGTGGACGAGTGCAGCGTCGCCTACTTTGTTGATTCTCCGGAGATCTTCTTTGATGCAGCCTTCTTCAACATGCCGTACCTTTTTTTTGCGGCGGCCGGCCTCGACAACTTCGGCGGCACAGATGACACGTTCATGTTGATAGGCAACTACTACTATCCGGCACAGGACATCACCGTGAGCATTGTCGGTACCTCGTCGGAAACGACGGTCGTTCACTCACCCTCGGATTGGTCGGTGCTGCACTCTTACGAAACACGGGCTGGCTTTGCCTTTCATGTAGTCCATGCGGCAACGAACGAAGCTGACGATGACGGAGATGGAGCGATTGACGAGTCGGATGAGACGATGATCTATCTAAGCCCGGATGGCTCTGCTCCTGTAGTTGGCTACGGCACAGTCCAACTGCGGTTCCAGCGCTGAACTTCCGACGAAGCGCAGCCAGACTGCCCTGCGAAAGGCGGTTTGGCTGCACTCGCAAAACTGTCCTTACAGCGCGCCGCTCAGAGCGGATGGTAGGCCGTCGCGCGCGCCTGACCGCTGGTCTTGATGCGCCGTGCCTCGATCAGCCGGTGCAGCACCGGACGCATCAGGCGCGTCTCGGAGTTGAGGGCGCGCGCGATCTCCTCGCCGCGCTGGCCCGGATGACGCTGGATGTACTCGAGCAGCTGGTGCTCGCTGGGGGCCACCCCCATGCCGGAGGACGCGCGGGCGCGCGGAGTGATCGTGGCTTCTCCGCCGCCTCCGCCGCCGCTGAGCGCCATCAGGCCGCTCAGCGTGACGCGCACCTCCTCGAGCGCCCTGCGCATGGTCGAGTCCCCCGTCGCGTTGGCCGCCTTGTCACAGGAGCGGATCGCCAGCTTGATGTGGCGAAGTGAAGGATCCCTTTGCACCTTCTTCTTCTCGGCCAGTGCCTTGATTTGGGCGATCTTGGCTTCCAGTTCGGCAATGCGTTGTTCTTCGCTACGACGAGTGCGCTTCATGTTGGGTCAGGCAGAATCAGGGTTGTAGGGGCAAAGAGGATAGGGGATCGCTCCCCGCTTTGCCAGTCATCTGGAAGGACGGGTGCAGGGCCGCGGAGGACCTCGGAAAGGCCGGGGATGCCCCGGCCGATCACTCCCGGCGATACTGCTCCCCGAGCGGGGACAGAATCGATATTGGGAAGCGGATTTGGCACGCGAGCCACAGTTGGCCGTGCCGTCCTCATGGGTGCCGGGGCGCATGTTCTCCCCAGCACTGGAGACACCGATGCAGAAGTTCATCCCGCCGGAATGCCCGTACCCCGCCTGCCCCCGCCAACCCTTTCTCTACCGCCGCCGCGGCTACTACAAGCGCCTGTGCGGCACGGAGCGCATCCCGCGCTTTCAGTGCCTCACCTGCGGAAGGCGCTTTTCCTCGCAGACCTTCCGCAACGACTACCGCCACCACAAACCCGGCCTCAACCTCGGGATCGTCGATCAGCTGATCTCGAAGGTCTCCCAGCGCCAGATCGCCCGCAACCTCGGCTGCAACCCCAAGACCGTCGCTCGCCGAATCCCGCTCTTCGGCCAGCACTTCCAGCAAGCCCACGAGCGCGTGCTCGCAAAGAGTGACAAGCTCCTCGGCAGCAACGGGCACTTGGTCTTCGACGAGCTCGAGACCTTCGAGCAGAACCGCATCGAAAAGCCGGTCACCATGGCGGTCGTGGTCGAGGCGCGCACGGGCTTCATCGTGCATGGAGAGGCGGGGACGCTGCCCTCGCGCGACAAAAAGCGCGGCGATCCCACGCGGGTCAGTCAGTCGCGCGAGGTCGTGACCCGCTGCATGGAGGTGCTCGCGCGGCACCGCGACCCAAAGAGCCTCTTGGTCGTGGTCAGCGACCTCAAGACCACCTACGCCTCGATCGTGCACAAGACGCTGCATGACCACGTCGTCCACGTGCAGGTCTCGAGCAAGCTCGCCCGCAACACGAAGAACCCGCTCTTTCCGATCAACCACCAGTTCGCGATGCTGCGCGACAACATCTCGCGTCTCGTGCGGCGCAACTGGGGTTACAGCAAGCGCATCGAGCGCAAACAAGATCACTTCTGGATCTACCTCGGCTACAAGAACTACATCCGGCCGCGCACCAACCGCGACCACCGCCCCAGCGCCGCCAGCA
>JBIKMH010000044.1:0-27721 GCA_044359355.1 Planctomycetota bacterium
TGTGGATCTACGTCGTCTACCGCAACTATGTGCGCGAGATCACGCGCGACTGCCTGAAGGAGTCATCCGCTTCCGCGCTTGGCATCCTCCCGCGGCGATTGACGGTCAAAGAGGTGCTGACCCTGCGGGGCAGAATTGCTCTCTAAAAAACGTCCAGCGGTCTGGAGCAGTTCAGCCGCTCAGCCGCGAGGATGATACAACCGATGCAACCCCGTCACGTGCTCCGCATCCAGATGCGTATACACTTCGGTCGTGCGAATCGACGCATGCCCCAGCATCTCCTGAATCGCCCGCAAGTCCGCTCCGCCCTCCACCAGGTGGCTCGCAAAGGAATGCCGCAGTGTGTGCGGTGAAATGTCCTCCGCGATTCCAGCTCTCCGCGCGGCCAGGCGCACGCGGCGCCACGCATCGATTCGAGACAGGGGGTTGCACCTTCGAGAAAGGAACACCGCATCGGCCTTGACTCCCGCCAGCCAGCGCGGGCGGCCCTCGTTGAGCCAGACCGTCAGGGCCTCGCGGGCGCGGGCGCCTAGCGGCACCAACCGCATTTTCGATCCCTTGCCGTACAGGCGCACGATGCCCAGTTCCTGTTCGAGGCCCTGCGTCGACAAACCGACCGCTTCGCTGACCCGCGCTCCGCTGGCGTAAAGGAGGGCGATCAGAGCGTGGTCGCGCTGCTGCAGGGGGTGCGTGCCCTGACACGCGCGCAGCAGCGCTTCGACCTGCGGCACGGTGAGCGTGTGGGGCAGGATCCGGGAAATCTGGGGTGCAGCCAAGAGGAGCGTCGGATCGCTGTCGAGTTCGCCTTCTCTCACGAGCGTGCGAAAGAACATGCGCACCGCCACCAATTCCCTCGCGATCGAGGCCTCGGCACGGCCCGCGCCGCGCCGCGCCTCGAGCCAGTCGACGATGGCCCCGGCCCGCACCTCGGCGGGACGGCTGTGGCCGCGGGCCTGCATGCGGCTCAGAAAACCGGTGAGATCGGTCCGGTAAGCGCTGAGCGTGTTGCCCGACAGTCCCGCCTCCGCGCGCAGGATTTCCAGAAAATCCGCCAGCGCGGCTCGCAGGGCGGGGGCCAGATCGCTCATCGCCTGCTTAGGCTTGCGTTTTTTTTCGCTCGTGGCTACCCTTTTTCCCCCTTCCCTCCAGCCCCCCATCCACGCACCCATGAAGAAGCTGAGCCCCAAGGACCTGGAAGATTACAAGGCCCGACTCGAGGCGCTGTTGGCCATGCTCAGCGGCGACATCGACAAACTCGAGGAGGAGGCTCTGGGCGAGCACTCGCAGCCGCAGGAATCCTCCACCGAGGGCGGCGCGGACAGCTACTTTCAAGAGTTCTCCCTGCAACTGCTCGAGCGCGACGAGAACACGATGCGCGAAGTGCTCGCGGCCCTGGAGCGCATCAAGACCGGGAACTACGGTACCTGCGAATCCTGTGAGCAGCCGATCCTCAAGGAGCGCCTGAAGATGATGCCCCATGCCCGCAACTGCATTGCCTGCCAGCGCAAGGAGGAAGAAGGCAAGCTGTGAGTCTGGAGCCCGCCCGGCCCCCTCGCTCGGCTCTGCTCCGTCGCTTCAGCATCGTTCTCGCGCTGCTGGTCGCCGACCTGTGGAGCAAGGCTGTCGTCTTCGGCTGGATCGGGCGCCTGCAGGAAGAGGGACAGCTCACGCCGCATGAGTGCGGTCTCCTGTCCCACCCGCGCTATCCGCTGATGGGGGAGTGGCTCTCCTTCATGCTGACGCTCAACCCCGGTGCCGCCTTCGGTCAGCTGGGCGAGTTTCCCTACCTGCTGATCGGCGGTCGCGTGGTCGCGGTGCTGTTCCTGATCTACCTGCTGGTGCGCACCCCCGCATCCAAGCCGATCACGGTGACCGCGCTGGTGCTGGTGCTCTCCGGCGCAATGGGCAACCTGTACGACAATCTGTTCCTCGACGATCCCCACGACGGGCACCCTTTCGGCAAGGTGCGGGACTTCATCGACGTCTACTTTGCGGCCTTTGACTGGCATTTCCCGACCTTCAACGTGGCCGATTCGTGCATCACGGTGGGAGCGGTGCTCCTGCTGGGAACCAGCCTGTTTGGCCGGGAATCGCGCCACTAGGCCCAGGATTGCCTCAGTCGCCTCGCTTGCGTAGGCTCCACGGCGCATGGCGCGGCTTTCGGTCGATTTCTGCGGACTCTCCCTGCGCAACCCGGTGCTTTCGGCCTCGGGCACCTTCGGTCATGGCGTCGAGATGCAGCACATGGTCGACTTCTCGCGCGTGGGCGGGCTGGTCAGCAAGACCGTGACGCTCAAGCCCCGGCCGGGCAACCCCCTGCCCCGTATCTGCGAGACCGAGGCGGGCTTCCTCAACTCGATCGGGCTGGAGAATCGCGGGATCGAGGCATACCTCCGCGACGTGGTTCCGGCGGTCGCGAGCGTGGACACGCTGGTCTTCACGAACATCGGCGGCGAGAAGATCGAGGACTTCGTCGAGCTGGCGCGCATCCTCGATTCCGAGCCGGCCATCGATGCGCTCGAGGTCAACCTCTCTTGTCCCAATGTGCAGGAGGGCAAGCTGCCCTTCGCCACGGACCCGACCATGGCGGCGCGCGTCATCGAGCGCGTGCGTCAGGCCACGAAGAAGCCCGTGTTCGCCAAGCTCTCGCCCAATGTCTCGCGCATCAGCGATCTGGCAATCGCGGTCGAGGCCGCCGGCGCGGACGGCATCACGGCGGTCAACACCGTGCTCGGGATGAAGGTCGACTGGAAGAGCGGCCGCCCCGGCCTGCACACCGTGCAGGGCGGCTACTCGGGCACGGCGATCAAGCCGATTGCGCTGCGCTGCGCGTGGGAGTGCGCTCGCAGCGTCAGGATCCCCGTGATCGGATGCGGCGGCGTGATGTGCGCCACGGACATCCTCGAGTTCCTGGTGGTGGGCTGCTCCGCGGTGCAGGTCGGCACCGCCTCCTTCGGGGATCCCGGTCTCATCGGCCGGCTCGAGCAGGAACTCGACGAACTGCTCGACAGCGCCGGATGTTCCGACATCCGCAGCCTGATCGGCTCGATCCGCCCCGCAGGGACGGCCCCCAACGCTGCCGCGCAGCCGGTTCACGCGCGCTGACCATGCGACTTCACGAGCTATCTCCCGCGCTCGTGAATCGGGCGATCCGGATCTACCTGGAACAGGCCTGGCCTCGGACGGGCAGCTCGCAGACGCGCGCCAACCTTGGCGCAATCCAAGCAGCCAGTAACAGCGAGGAACTGCTGGCCGCCTTCGACCGCCCGCGCCACTCCGAGGACGGCCCCTCCTGCGCGCGCTACACCTTGCGACTAGGCAACGAGCGCTACCCCTTCATGAAATTCGTCGTGCAGGAGTATCTCGTGGGACACGAGGTCTTCTTCTCCGTCGACACGCACGACGATCTGGACGTGCGCGAGGACAATCCTGACTACGACGCGTGGCTTGAACTGAAGCAGCACAATCGCGACCTGAAGCAGCGCATCGAGGATGCGTGGGCGCGCGAGGGCCTTCCGACACACCGCGATCTGCGCCGCATCGCCGAGGAGCTCGCCAAGGTCGAGTGTGAAGGAGCCAAGCGCGCGCGAATCCTCGTCGTGGACGACGAGCAGGACGTGTGTCGCGGACTCGGCGCCCTGCTGCATGCGCGCGGCTACGAGGTCGAGCTCGCCTACGACGGGCGTCAGGTGCTCGATCGGATCGCGCGCGATCCGCTGCCCGACCTGATCGTGCTCGACTACTCGATGCCGGAGTACAACGGTGAAGAAGTGCTCGAGGAATTGCGCGCCCACGAGCGGACCGCGCGTCTGCCCGTGCTGATGGCCACCGCCTCCTCGATCCATCGCGAGGACATGCCGCAGGCGACCGCCTTCCTGCACAAGCCCTATCCCCGGGAAGTGCTCTTCCCCCTGATTGCCCGGATGCTGCAGAAGGGCTAGGGAGCGGTTTCCCGTCCCGTTTCCCTTCCATTGGAGCGGGGAATGGTCTCTACTATTTGCCCCCCTTGGCAATCCTGGGGGGGAAAGCGACCACGATGGACTGGGATCAACTCAGCGACAAACTCCAGAAGTTCGGCAGCGACATCGGACGCGGCCTCAAGGGCATCTTCGGCGCGCGCAACGAGCGCGTGGTGAAGAAGCTGGTTCCCCTGGTTCAGGCGATCAACGCCAACGAGGCCTGGGCGAAGTCGCTCACGGCCGAGCAGTTCCACGCCCAGACGGCCGAGTGGAAGCGGCAGGTCGCCGCCGGCGAAGTGACGCTCGACGACATCCTGCCGAAGGCCTTTGCGCTGGTCCGCGAGGCCTCGGTGCGCACGCTGGGCATGCGGCACTTCGACGTCCAAATGGTCGGCGGGATCATCCTGCACCAGGGCGCGATCGCGGAGATGTGCACGGGCGAGGGCAAGACGCTGGTCGCGACGCTGCCCCTGTACCTCAACTGCCTGTCCGGGGAGACCGTCTATCTGGTCACGGTCAATGACTATCTCGCGCGCCGCGATGCGTCGTGGATGGGCCCGATCTTCGACTACCTCGGCGTCGCCGTGGCGGCGATTCAGTCCGACATGACGCCCTGGGAGCGTCAGCCGGTGTACCTGTGCGACATCGTCTACGGCACCAACAGCGAGTTCGGCTTCGACTATCTGCGCGACAACATGAAGTCGAAGACCGAGGATCAGGTTCAGAAGATCCTCTCCTTCGCGATCGTCGACGAAGTCGACTCGATCCTCATTGACGAGGCGCGCACGCCGCTGATCATCTCGGGACCCGCGCAGGAATCGGGCAACAAGTACGCGCTCGCCGACCAGATCGCCCGCGCGCTGAAGCGCGACGAGCACTACGAAGTCAAGGAGAAGGAGCGCCAGGCAGTGCTGAAGGAGGCGGGCATCGAGACCGCTGAACGCATGGTCGGGGTGCAGAGCTTCTTCCAGCCGCCCAACGAGGACTGGCCGCACTTCATCGAGAATGCCCTGCGCGCGCACAGCCTGTACCAGCGCGACAAGGAATATGTCCTCGAGAACGGCGAAGTCGTCATCGTCGACGAGTTCACCGGCCGCAAGATGCACGGCCGCCGCTGGTCTGAGGGCCTGCATCAGGCCGTCGAGGTCAAGGAAGGCCTGCCCCCGCGTCAGGAGAATCAAACGCTGGCGACGATCACGTATCAGAACTATTTCCGGATGTTCCGCAAGCTCGCGGGCATGACCGGCACGGCCGTAACCGAAGCAGGTGAATTCCTGAAAATCTACAGCCTCGATGTGCTGTCAGTTCCGACCAATCTGCCGATCGCGCGCAAGGACATGGTCGACACCGTCTACCGCACCGGGGACGAAAAGTGGGAGGCGATCGTTCAGGAGATCGAAGACGTGCACGGCGGACGCGCCGAGGGCCGCAAGGACCATGAGGACAAGCCGCTGCCCGCGCTCAAGCCCGGACAGCCGATTCTCGTGGGCACCACTTCGATTGAGAAGAGCGAACACCTCTCCAAGCTTCTGACCGCTCGCAACATCCCGCACAGCGTGCTGAACGCCAAGAACCACGAACGCGAGGCGCAGATCGTCGCGCTGGCGGGGGAGAAGGGCGCCGTGACGGTCGCGACCAACATGGCCGGCCGGGGCACGGACATCAAGCTGGGCGGGAACTTCGAGTATCGCCTCAACAAGGCGCTCGAGGAGGCCGGCCTGGTGCAGGGTGACCTCGAGAAACTCGCCGAGATCGACGCCATCCGCAAGCGGGTGCGCGAGACCTGCGACAAGGACGAAGCCGAGGTGCTGGCGCTGGGCGGATTGTACGTGCTCGGAACCGAGCGTCACGAAGCGCGCCGCATCGACAACCAGCTTCGCGGTCGCTCCGGCCGCCAGGGCAACGCCGGACGCTCGCGCTTCTATCTGTCCCTGGAGGACGATCTGATGCGGATCTTCTACCGCGATTGGGTCAAGAACTTCATGGAGAAGCTCGGTATGAAGCAAGGCGTGCCGATCGAGTCGGGCATGGTGACGCGCGCGATTGAGCGCGCCCAGCGCAAGGTCGAGGATCGAAATTTCGAGATCCGCAAGAACCTGCTCGAATACGACGACGTGATGGACAAGCAGCGCAAGACGATCTACGGCGTGCGGCAGAATGCGCTGGAAGGCAAGCTGCTCAAGGAGACCGTGGTCGAGATGATCGCCGCCTCGCTGCGCCGCAACGCGCTCGAGATCTGGCACCTCGATGCGTCCGGATTTCAGGCCTGGTTCCAGCGCCAGTTCGGCTTCGAGCTATCGATCGAACTCGCCAAGGCCGCTACCGACAAGGGGGGCGACCCCACGCCGGTCCTGCAGGTGCTCGAGCAGCGCTACACCGAGCGCGAGAGCGAGATGGGCGACAACCTGATGCGTCAGGTGGAACGCTACATCCTGCTCAATGCCATCGACCAGCGCTGGAAGGACCACCTGTACGCGATCGACAGCCTCAAGCAGGGGATCCACCTGCGCGCCTACGCCCAGCAGGATCCCAAGAACATCTACAAGCAGGAAGGCTTTGCGCTGTTCCAAAAGCTGTTCGGAACGATCGAGGACGAGGTCTCGAGCCTGGTGATGCGCATCGAGGTGCGCCGGCCCGAGAGCACGCCCGCGCCGGTCGCGCAGCGCACGCCTGCCCGCCCGCAGGTGCCGGCCAGCATGGCCTTCGACCTCGCGCGCCGACAGCAGCCGCGGCCGGGCAACCCGCCGCGTCCGTCCTGATTCCCGCGATCCGCTTTTGCCGTGGCGAGCACCGTCGTGCAGGCCATCCAAGGCGACCCCTCGCCCGGGTTCTTCCGGTTCCTGCTGCATTTCTTCTACGACAGCGTGTGGGCGCTGGCCTTCCTCGTGTGCTCGCCCTGGTGGATCACGCGCGGGCTCTTCGATGCGCGCTTTCGAAAGCTCTCGATCCAGCGCACCTTCGGGCGGTTGCCGCCACGGCGCGTGCCCGGCGGACGCGAGCGCATCCTGATCCACGGCGTCTCGGTGGGCGAGATCAAGGCCGCCAAACCCTTGATCGAGGCGCTGGAGCGCGACTACGAGATCGTGCTTTCCACCACCACCGACACTGGCATGGCGGTGGCGGCGCAGTTGTATCCTCGGCACGCGCTGGTGCGCTTCCCGCTGGATTTCTCGCCGCTCGTGCAGCGCCTGCTCGGCGGCGTCGATCCGTGCCTGATCGTGCTGGTGGAACTGGAACTCTGGCCGAGCTTTCTGCGTGTCGCCAATCGGCGCCGGATTCCGATCGCGGTCGTCAACGGCCGGATCACCGAACGCAGCTTTCCGCGCTACCGCCTGTTCAAGCCGCTCCTGCCCCAGTTCACGCGCATCTCGCTGTTCTGCGCGCAGGATGAGGAATATGCGGCCCGCTTTCGGGCCTTGGGTGCCGCGCCGGAGCGCGTGATCGTCACGGGCAACATCAAGGCCGACGGACTGCGCACGGGTGAGCGTGAGCGCAAACCTGAACTGACGGCGCTGCTCGCGCCGAAAGGGCGCGGTCCCACGCTGGTAGCGGGCAGCACGCATGCACCCGAGGAGCGGCTGATCATCGAGGCCTGGCGCAGCCAGGTGCCCGACGCGCGGCTGATCCTCGTTCCCCGGCATCCGGCGCGCGCGGAGGAACTGGAGCGCGAACTGCCGGAGCTTCAGCGGCTCACGCGGCTGCGGGCCGGGGAGAAGCCCGATCCCTCGCGGCCGGTGCTGGTCGACACGATCGGGGAACTGGAGGCCGTGTACGCCCTGGCCGATCTCGTGATCGTGGGCGGCTCGTTCCTGCAGCACGGCGGCCAGAACATGCTCGAGCCGGCCGCTCAGGGCAAACCCTGCGTCTACGGGCCCCACGTCGGCAATTTTCTGCAGGAATCGGCGCTCCTCGAGCGCGTCGGGGCGGCCGTGCGGGTCGCCGGCGCGGCCGAGCTTGGGCCCGTACTGGGGGCGCTCCTGGCCGACCAGCAGCGCATGCAAGCGATGGGGGAGAGCGGCATGCAAGCCGTCGAGACCCAGAAGGGAGCCAGCGCCCGCACGCTCGAGGCCCTGCGGCAGGTCTTCCTCGCCAATCTCTGAGAAGTTTTTGCTATCGTCTCTGCCCCACGCCTCGGGAGCTACGGCTTTTGCGGTTCTCTGCCGAAAGAGCGGGATCCCCAGCGCACACATCCACATGGCCCGACAACTCTTCACTTCCGAATCCGTTTCCATGGGCCACCCCGACAAGGTGGCTGACCAAATCTCCGACGCCGTGCTCGACGCGATCCTCGCCGTCGACCCGATGAGCCGCGTGGCCTGCGAGACGCTGGTCACGACCGGTCTTTGCGTCATCGCCGGAGAGATCACGACCAAGGCGCGCCTGGACTATGCCCAGATCGCGCGCAGCACGATCAAGCGCATCGGCTACACCGACGATGCCTTCGGCATCAATGGCGACACCTGCGCCGTGATGGTGACGCTCGATCGCCAGTCGCCCGACATCAGTCAGGGCGTCACCGAGGGCCAGGGCCTGCATAAGGAGCAGGGAGCGGGCGATCAGGGCCTGATGTTCGGCTTTGCCTGCAGCGAGACCCCCAGCCTGATGCCTTTCCCGATCTACTACGCGCACCGCCTGATGGAAAAGCAGGCCGAGCTACGCCAGAAGAAGATCCTGCCCTGGCTGCGCCCGGACGCCAAGAGCCAGGTCACGGTCGAGTACGAGGGCAACACGCCCGTGCGCGTGCACACCGTGCTGATTTCGACGCAGCACGATGACAACGTGCCGTACGAGAAGATCCGCAAGGAAGTGATCGAGAAGATCATCAAGGCCGTCATCCCCGCCAAGTATCTCGACGACAAGACGATCTACCACGTCAACCCGACCGGACGCTTTGTCGTCGGCGGTCCGCACGGCGACTGCGGCCTCACGGGCCGCAAGATCATCGTCGATACCTATGGCGGCATGGGGCGCCACGGGGGCGGCGCCTTCAGCGGCAAGGATCCCACGAAGGTCGACCGCTCGGCTGCCTACGCGGCGCGCTGGGTGGCGAAGAACGTGGTCGCCTCCGGCCTCGCCGAGCGCTGCGAGGTGCAGGTTTCCTACGCGATCGGCATCGCCAAGCCGCTCTCGATCCGAGTCGACACCTTCGGTACCGGCAAGGTCTCCGATGACGTGCTGACGGCGTCCGTCGAGGAGGTCTTCGACCTGCGTCCCGCCGCGATCATCGCGCAGTTCAAGCTGCGCCGCCCGATCTACGAGCAGACGGCCTACCACGGCCACTTCGGCCGCGAGGACTTCCCTTGGGAGAAGACCACCAAGACCGCGGCGCTCAAGAAGGCCGTGGCCGCTCGCAAGTCCAAATAGGCGATTCCGACGGTGACTCGGGCGCGGGTCTGAGGTAGAACCTCGGTCTGCGCCCGTCGCTTTTCTGCGTGCCGGGCGCTTCTGACCGCCATGCGAATCCTCCGCCACTCCCGAGCCGTGCTGCGTGCCGGCTTCACGCTGATCGAACTGCTCGCCGTGATCCTGATCATCGGGATCCTGATGGCTTTCCTGCTGCCGCGCATCCCCGAGGCGATCGATGCGGCCAAGGTTACCTCCTGCAAGCAGAACATGATCGAGATCTTCAAGGGGCTGCAGCTCTACCAGACGAAGTTCTCACGCATGCCTAACCAGAGCGGAGCGAAGTTTCTGGCCGTCCTGATCGACAAGGGCGTGCTGGAGAACACCGAGGGCGTCGTCAAGCGCCTGACCTGTCCGGGTGTCGACATCGGTGCCCTCGAAATCGGGTCCATCGATGATCCCAAGCAGTGGTTCATGCCGCTGGATTCCGTCACGGGCCAGCGCACCTCCTATGCGGGCCGCGACTGCAAGAATCATCCCCTGCGTCAGTTCCCCTCCTCCGGCAGCGAGGCCTTGGTCGCCGACGACAACGACGGCGGGCCCAACCACCGCACGGCCACGGTGGTCCTGTGGGGCGACGGCAACGTGAGCACCTTCGAGCGCGAGGATGACAAGGTGAGGGCGCTGCTCGGCGAGGACGAGATCCTGCGCGTGGGGCCCGATTCCCAGATCCCCGAACTGCGCGTCCTGAGCCTCGACTGAGGTCGTGCTTTGAGCCTTTCGCGCCTCGGCAGCCGATAAGGGGGATGCGATGAGTCCCTTGGCCTTGCTGCGAGCGCTGCGACCCCAACAGTGGGTCAAGAATCTGTTCGTGTTCGCGGCGCTAGTCTTTGCGCACGGCGAGCACGGCCAGTTGTTCGCCTGGGGCACTGATGTCGAGCGCACGCTGTACGCCTTCGCGGCCTTCTGCCTCGGGGCCAGCGCGATCTACCTCGTCAACGACATGCTCGATGTCGAGAGCGATCGCAAGCACCCGGAGAAACGACACCGCCCGATCGCTTCCGGCGCGGTCTCGGTGCCACAGGCGATCGCCATGGCGATCGCCTGCGCGGGCGGTGCCGGCTGGCTGGGGTACTGCGCCCAGGGCGAGCCCTTCCCCGTGCTGGGTGTCGTGACCGTCTACGTGGTCCTGAACTTCTTCTACAGCATCCGGCTGAAGCACGTCGTTCTGGTCGACGCCTTCTGCATCGCGGCGGGCTTTCTGCTGCGCGTGCAGGCCGGCGGCTATGCGGCCGGTGCTCAGATCTCGCACTGGCTGATGCTGTGCACGCTGTTCCTGGCACTATTCTTGGCGTTGTGCAAACGCAGGGCCGAGAGCGATCTTCTGGGCGAGGGCCGCGGCGAGCACCGCATGATCCTGCGCGAGTACAACGTCGGCTTTCTCGACCAGATGATGACGGTCCTCGCGGCTTGCGCGATCGTGACCTACACGATGTACACGGTCGCGCCGGAGACGAGTCAGAAATTCGGGGCCGAGCGACCGCTCGTCTGGACCGTGCCCTTCGTCGTATTCGGGCTGGCGCGCTACATGCTGCTGGTCCAGACCAAGCAGGGCGGGGGCAATCCCACGCGCCTGTTTCTCGGCGGCGACCTGCAGTTTCTGCTGAACACGCTCGGCTGGGGGGCGACGGTTCTGTGGTGCGTCTGGGGCTAGGGCTTGCCCAACTGCTCGCGCACCAGCTGAGCCATCGCGGCGCGCCGCGCGCGTGCCTGTTCGGTGGTCTCGATCGTGCCGGGGGCCGGCACCAGCGCTTCCCAGCGTGAACGCAGTGCGCCCGCGGCGATCCAGGCACCCAGCGCGTGTGCTGCCGCCTCCGCGTCGCCGGGCGCACCTTCGAGCACGCTCAAGAGATCGGGTGCCACCTGTGCGGCGCTGCCCAGCTCTGCGCGCGCGATGCGCGCCGCGAACAAGAGATCCGGGGGCGACTGGACCGCCGTCAGCGCCGGCAGGGCCGCCGGATCACCAAGGCGGCCGAGCGCGCGCGCGGCGGCGACCGCGAGATCCAGATCTCTGGACTGCGCCAGGCAGCGCTCCAGTTCGCCCCGCACGGACGCGTCTTTCAGCTCGCCCAGCGCCTCGGCCGCGGTGGGGGCCAACTGGCGCTCGCCGAGAGCGGCGAGCAGCGCCTCCCGCGCCGAAGCCGCCCGCGGACCCCTGCGGCCCAGCGTCTGAGCCGCGTGGACGCGCGTGTAGACGTTCTCCTCGCGCAGGCATTCGCACAGCAGCGGCACCACCCAGTCGGGCATGCGCTGCAGCACGAAGCGCGCATCGTCAACCTGACGCAGATCCCAGTCGGAGAGCTTGCTGATCCAGGTCCACGCCTCGCTGAGCTGGTCGGCTTGTGGCGCGGCGCTCGACTCGGAAGCGGCTTCCACGGCCTGCAATCGATCGGCAGCCAGCGCGCGCAACTCCTCGGTGTGCGCGCGGCTCACCAGCACGCGCAGCGCATCCGCGCCGACCCGCGAGCCATGCCGAAGCAGCGCGTCGGCTAGCCAGATCACGCTCTCGTCATCGGGTTCGTACTTAAGTCGCAGGAGCGCGCGGCCGAGAAAACGATTCTCCGTGCGCCGTCCCCACTGGAAGGTGACCAGCGCCCGCAGCCAGGCCGGCGTGCGCAGATCGGGCAGGAATTCGAGCAGCGCCAGCTCCGCTTCCGGACGCTCCAGCGCACCCAGCGCTTCGGCGGCCGCGGCGCGCCGCTCGTCGGGAGCGCTGGCATCGAACAGGATCGCGCGCAGTGCCGCCAACTCGCCGAGGCTCAGGCCCTGTGCGTCCTTGCGCGCCAGCGCTTTCAGCCGCTCGTCGCGCTCGCCGAGCGCTCCGAGCACCTGCTCGAGCAACTCGGTCGGCTCCGCCGCCGCCGTCTCTGCGACGAAGGGTGGATGCCGCTCACGCGCGGCGGCGACCACGCGCTGCAGCGCATAGGGCTGGACGGTCGGCCGCGGCGGGGGTTTTTCGCCGCAGGAGCACAGCAGCAGCAGCAGCAGCCCGCGCTTCAAGGCGCCAGCTCCACCCGATGCACCAGCCGCGCCTCCGTGTCGGGGTCGGGCCGCGAGGGGAGCTTCCAGTAGGGAGTGAGCTTGTAGAACAGCGCCACCTCGATCGCGCCGCGCGCGGCCTCATCCTGGATCCACAGCTCCTTCGTTGTGTGGGCAGGCAGCAGCGTGTCGGTCAGCTCGACTTCGTGCCGGTAGGGGCTGCGGAACCGATAGATCCAGCGCCAGGCCGTCTCGCCCTTGGGCCGCCAGAACACATCCGCGGCGCGCGAGCGCTCGTCGGTCGGGAAGTGGTGGCCTGCGCCAACATTCTCGACTTCGACGCGCACGCCCGCTTCGGCGCGCACGGCGCGCAGCGCCACGGCCGTGCGGACCATCTCGATGCTGTGGCCGCCGTGCATCGTGTGGTCGCGGCCCTGATTGGGGTCGCCGTTGCGAAAGGGCATGTGACAGTCGATGCAGCCGATGCCCTGCGCCGCGTAGCGCGTCTCCCGCCACTGCGTCACCGTCTTGTGCTGGTCATGGCAAGGCGCACAGAACTCAACCTGAGCCAGCTCGCGGCGCACCGTGGGCCGGCAGGCCGCATCCGGCCGATCGAGCGTGCCCGCCATGCTGCCGTCCGGCAGCTGGTGGCAGGAGATGCAGTCGACGCCCTCCTCGCGGCGTGCGGCACGCGGCAGCACGCGGCTTGCAAGCCCGGTCTCGAACACCGGTCGGGGCGCGTGGCAGTCGATGCAGTCGGTGTTGGCGAAGTCGTTGGACAGCGCCCGCACATCGGGATTGATCCAGGACTGCGCGTGGGAAGAGCCCTGCCATTCGCTGTAGGGCAGGGCATGGCACTGCGCGCACTCGTTCGAGCTGGAGAAGTTGCGCGCCTGTGCCGGTTCCGCGGCGGGCTGAAAGACCTGCAGCAGGGCCGCGACGGCGACAGCGCCCAGAATCAGTCCGCTGATGACGCGCAGCACGGTCTTCATCCTGATCTATCCTCGCCGATCAGGCGGCCCTGCTCCAGCCTGAGGGTTTTTCCGGCCCAGCCCTCCAGCTCCGCGGGATCGTGCGTGACGTGCACGATCGTCAAACCGCCCTCCTCGCGCAGGCTGGCGAGCAATTCGATCATGCCCGCACGCAGCTCGCTGTCGAGCGCCCCGAGGGGTTCGTCGAGCAGCAAGAGCCGCGGCTCGCTCGCGAGGGCGCGGGCCAGAGCCAGACGCGCGGCCTCGCCGCCCGATAGCTCGCCCGGTTTGCGCCGCTCCTTGCCGGAGAGCTGCACCCGCTCCAGCAGCCGGGCAGCCCGCGCGGCGCGCTGGGTGCGAGGCACGCCCCGACAGGAGTCGACGAATTCCAGCGTCGCCTGGGCCGAGAGGTGCGGCCACAGACCGGCTCCAGAGCCCTGGAAGACCATGCCGATCGCGCGTCGCTCGGGCGGCAGCAGCAGGCGGCTGGCGCGGCTGGCGGGAGCGCCCCACAGATCGAGCTCGCCGGCCTGCGGCCGGATCAGCCCTGCGAGCAGTCGCAGCAGCGTGGTTTTGCCGCAGCCGGAGGGGCCGACGACACGCGTCCAGCCGCCGACCGGCAGCGTGAAGCTCAGCGGACCCAATCGCGGACAACTCAGCTGTTCGGCGCGAATCGCGACCTCGCTCATGGCAGAAACTCCAGCCGTCGGCGGGCGAACAGGCTCCACAACAGGCCCGGGAGCACGACGAAGAACACGACCAGCAGCGCCAGCGCAGCCACGAAATCATCGCGGCCGAAGTGCACGGCGTTGTAGAGCCGGAACAGGATCGTGCCGTTGGCCGCGGGCACGAGAATGGCGGCATCGATCTCGCGCATCGCGAGCACGAAGACCAGCGTCGCGCCTCCGACCAGCGCCGGCAGCAGGGGCGGTGCCACGATGCAGACCAGCCGCTTCAGCGAGCCGGCGCCGCACAAGCGCGCCGCATCCTCGCTGCGCGGATCACAGAGCGCCACGCCCGCCGCGAATACCAGCACCGCGAAGGGCAGGAAGCGTGCCAGCATCAGCACGATCACCATGCCGTTGGAGTCGTACAGGTCCGCCGTGAGCGGTCGATTCCAGGTTGCGATCGTGCCGATACCCAGCAGGATGGCGGGCACGCTGAGCGGCAGCACCACGGCCAGTGCGCCGAGGCGCCCCAGACGTGTGCTGCGCGCCAGCGCATGGCCGATCAGCAGGGCCAGCGGGATCGACAGCAGCGCGGCGGCGCCGGCGCACACCAGCGAGGTCTGCAGGTTGGCGCGCCCCAGTTCGAGCGCGCGGCCGAAGGCGGCCTGCATGTTCGCCAGACTGAAGCCGCGCGCTCCGCCGCCCGACTCGAAGATCAACCGGCCGACGGGAGCGAAGACGCCGATCGTCAGCACGGCCAGCACGAACAGCAGGGCCGGCCACTTCCACGCGCCCAGATCCAGCCGCTCGCGCGCCCGGAAATCGCTGGCGAGCGCGCCCTGCGCGGCGCTCGCGCGCGCCCTCAGCGCCAGATGCAGCGCGAGTAGGCTCAGCGCCACGAGCGGCAGGGCCGAGGCGACGGCGCGCCCGGTGTCCTGCGAGGAGCGCCACGTGGCAAAGACCTCGTCCGCGTAGACGTTGAATTTCGGCCCGATCGAGGAAACGTAGTCGGGCACGGCGAAATCGTTGGTGGCGAACAGAAACGCGAAAGCGGCCGCGCACAGGACGCTGGGCCGGATCTCGGCCCAGACGATGCCCAGCTCCGCGCGCACGCCTCCGCACAACCGCGCCGCCTCGAGCTGGCGGCCGTCGATGCGTTCGCAGGCCCGTGCCGCGAACAGCACCAGAATCGGGAGCGTGCTGAGCGCCATCAGCGCGGTCGTCGCGATCCCGCCGCGAATGTCGGACAAGCCCGCCCAGCTCATCGCCAGAATCAGCGGGGGGAACAGCAGCGGCACCAGCGAAAGCGCGCCCCACAGCTGCGCTCCCGGCAGGCGCGTGCGGGTGATCAGGTACGCGAAGGGCACTCCGACAAGACTCGCGAGGCCAGCCGCCCCGAAACCAAGCAGCAGCGTGCGTCCGAGCAGCGCGAGATTGCGCGACTCGAACACCGTGGAGAAGTGTTCCGGCCGCAGGCGCTCCAGCATCAGCGCCAGCGGCACGAGGCCGATCAGCGCGAAGACCAGCAGGGCGAGGAACAACAGGGGGCGCTTCACTTGAGGAACATTTCCTGCAGCTCGCGCGTGCGCTGCTGGATTTTCGCGCCCACCGCGTTGAAGTCGACGCTCATCGCGCGAAACTGCGCCGCGTCCAGCACATGCGCAGGGCGCGGAACATCCGGGCGCACGGGGATCTGCGCGGAGCGCGAGGCCGCCAGCTCCGCTTCCACCTCAGGCCGCAGCACCCAGTCGACGAAACGCCGCGCGGCCTCGGGGTGCGGCGCGGTCTTGAGGATGCAGACGGTGTTGGGGATCAGCAGCGTGCCCTGTTTGTCCTTGTCGGGGTACACGGCCGCAACCGGCCAGCCTTCCCGCCGCGCGACCTCGAAATCGTCCGTGTCGGTCCAGCCGAAGGCCGCTTCGCCCGAGCGCACCAGCCGCATCACGTGCGCGTTGCCGTTGGCGAGGTTGAGCGCACCGCTGCGCGAGAGCTCTGCCGCGGTTTGCGCGTAGCGCAGCGCCTGGGCCTCGCCCCAAACTTCGAACAGCGTCGCCAGATGCGTCTGAGTCGTGCCGGCCAGCGGGCGCGCCATCGCGACCTTGCCGCTCCAGCGCGGATCGAACAGCGCCCAGGCGTCCTGCACGTCGGCCGGGTCGACGAGTTGTGTGTTGACGATGAAGATGCGCGCTCGGGCGGCGAAGCCGGTCCAGCGTCCCTCCTGGTCCTTGAACGTCGCCGGGATGCTCGCCGCGCTTGGCGAGGAATAAGCGGCGAGCAGGCCGTCCTGTCCCATGCTGACGACCTGCGCGAATTCGTTGCTCCAGAAGACGTCGCAGCGCGGCCGGTTGTGCTCCTCGCGGATGCGCAGCGCAAGGCCGATGTTCTTGTTGGCCTCGATGTCGAACTCGGCGCGCACCTTGAGGCCGGTTTCGGCCTCGAAGCGGCGGATCAGCGGCTCGCCGAATTCCTGGTCCAGCGAGCAGTAGACGGTCAGATCGGGCTCGCGGGCGCACCCGGCAAGCAGACTCAGGGCCAAAAGCAGGATCCAGCGCATGGGGGTGAGCTTCAGAATAGTCCCGGGGAGGGGGCCGGTCACCAGAGCTTGACCCCCTGTTTGCCCTGCGGGTAGCGTAGTCATCTGGAGACACTCCCTTTGACCGCACAACTCACGCTGTCGCGCGCCATGTCCTCGCTGGGCACGGAGAGCGCTTTCGAGGTCGTCAACAAGGTCAAGGCGCTCGAGGCGCAGGGCAAGCACATCGTGCACCTGCACATCGGCGCGCCCGATTTCCGCACCCCCGATCACATCGTGGAGGCCGGGCGCAAGGCTCTGGCCGACGGCTACCACGGCTACACGCCCGCCAAGGGGCTGCTCCCGGTGCGCGAGGCCGTGTCCGCCTACGTGGAGCGCTTCCATCGGGCCCAGACCGATCCGGACCAGATCATGATCGTGCCCGGCGGCAAGCCGACGATGTTCTACGCGATCCTGATGTTCGGGGAGCCCGGCGCACAGATCATCTACCCCAACCCGGGCTTCCCGATCTACGAGTCGGCGATTCGCTTCACGGGAGCGACGCCCGTGCCTCTACCGCTGATCGAGTCCAAGGGTTTTTCCTTCGATCCTGACGAGGCGCTGGCGAAAATCACGCCCAGCACGCGCCTGTTCATCCTCAACACGCCGGCCAATCCCACCGGCGGCGTCGTGAAGAAGGCCGAACTCGATCGCCTCGTGCGGGGGCTCGAGCGCCATCCCCAAGTCGCGATCCTTTCCGACGAGATCTACTCCCGGCTGCTCTACGACGGCGAACAGCACACGAGCCTGCTCTCCTACGAGTCGATCCGTGACCGCGTGATCCTGCTCGATGGCTGGTCGAAGTCCTATGCCATGACCGGCTGGCGCATGGGTTTTGGCGTCTGGCCCAAATCGCTGATCACGCATGCCGAGCGCCTGCAAATCAACTCCAACTCCTGCACCAACGCCGCCGCCCAGATGGCGGGCATGGCGGCGCTCAACGGTCCGCAGGACTGCGTCGAGCGCATGCACCAGGCCTTCGATCGCCGTCGCCAGCTGATCGTTCAGCAACTCAACCAGATTCCCGGCTTCCGCTGCACGACGCCCAAGGGCGCCTTCTACGCGTTCCCCAACACCTCCGGCACCGGCCTGCGCTCGAAGGAACTCGAGGCCTTGCTGCTGCAGAACGGCGTGTCGTGCCTATCGGGAACGAGCTTCGGCGCGCAGGGCGAGGGCTTCCTGCGCTTTTCCTACGCCAACAGCGAGGAGAACATCCTCGAGGGCATGCGCCGCGTGAAGGCCTGCCTGCAGCCCGCCTGAAGCGGCTCCAGCTCCGCGCGTGGTCTTCGATTTTCGCTCCGACACGGTGACGCAGCCGACGGCCGCGATGCGCGCGGCCATGTTCAGTGCGCCGCTGGGCGATGACGTGCTCGATGGCGATCCTTCCGTGCGAGTGCTCGAGGCCGAGGTCGCGAGCCTGCTCGGCAAGCAAGGGGCGCTGTTCGTGCCCTCGGGCATCATGGCCAATCAGGTCGCCATCGGTGCTTGGACCCAGCCGGGCGAGGAGCTGATCTGTGAGCGCAGCGCGCACATCGTCTGCTGGGAAGGCGGAGCCGTCGGCCACCTTCACGGCGTTCAGACGCGCCTGTTGACCGCCGAGGGAGGCGCGCTCGATCCGCTGGAGGTGGAGCGTGCGATCCGGCCGGCGAGCCTGCACTGCCCGCGCACGAGCCTGCTGTGTCTGGAACAGACCTGCATGGGTTCGGGCGATGCGGCCGGCGGCCGGGTCGTGGCGCTCGAGCGCCTTCGCGAGCTCGCCACACTTGCACGCGCGCATCGTCTCGCCGTGCATCTCGATGGCGCGCGCATCTGGAATGCCAGCGCGGCGAGCGGCGTGGAACTGAAGGAGTACGGAGCCTGTGCGGACTCGATCAGCGTGTGCCTCTCCAAGGGGCTTGGCGCACCCGTGGGTTCGCTGGTCTGCGGAGATGAGCCCTTCCTCGCCCGCGCGCGGATCATGCGCAAGCGACTCGGTGGGATGATGCGCCAGTCAGGCATGCTTGCGGCTGCCGGCCTGCACGCGATCCACAACCACCGCGCGCGTCTTGTGGACGATCATCGCATGGCGCGCGAAGTCGCGGCGGTGCTGCACGCCGACGGGCGCTTCGTGACGCCGCCGCTGGAAGTCGAGACGAACCTCGTCATGGCTCGCATCCTTGGCGGCGAGCGGTCGGCCGCGGACTGGAGCGCGGCGCTGCGCCAAGAGGGCGTGCTGGCCTTGCCGCAGAATTCGCGCTGCGTGCGCTTCGTCACGCACATGGATCTTGCGGCCGATGCCCCCGCGGTTTTGCGGTCCGCCTTGGCGCGTATTCCCTGAACAACTGCTAACCTCTGCGCCATGTCGATCTTCAAGGCCTACGATATCCGCGGCAAAGTCCCCTCTGAGCTCGACCCTGTGCTGGCGCAGAAGATCGGCACCAGTTTTGCGCGCCTGATCCGGGCCAAGCGTCTGGTGGTCGGACGCGACATGCGCACGCACTCGCCCGAGATCTCCCGCGCCGTGATCGAGGGCATGCGCGATGCCGGCTGCGATGTGCTCGACATCGGCTTGAGCAGCACGCCGATGGCCTATTTCGCGATCGGCTCACAGACCTGCGACGGGGGCCTCAACGTCACCGCCAGCCACAATCCGGGCATCTACAACGGCATGAAGCTGTGCCTTTCGGGTGCCCGTCCCGTTTCCGCGAAGAACGGCATCCTCGACATCGAGCGCATGTGCAAGGACGCCTATCCCGCGCCGGTCGCGCAGCGCGGCCGGCTCGAGCAGGCCGATCTGCTGGCCGCTTACGGGGCGCATGTCGCGAGCTTCGCCCGACCCGGTCGTGCGCTGCATGTCGCGATCGATGCCGCCAACGGCATGGCAGGCCACACGCTGCCGGCGATTCTGCCGCGTCTCAAGGGCCTGCGAACCACCAGCCTGTACATGGAGCCGGATGGGACCTTTCCCAACCACGAGGCCAACCCGCTCAAGGAGGAGAACCTCGATCCGGTGCGGAAACTGGTGCAGAGCTCCGGAGCCGATCTGGGCGTGTCCTTCGACGGGGATGCGGATCGCTGCTGTTTTGTCGACGAAACCGGCCGAACCGTTTCGAATGACCTGATGACAGCGCTGCTCGTGCGCGGGGAGCTTGCCCGCAAGCCCGGCGCGCCGATCGTTTACGACCTGCGCAGCTCTTGGGTCGTCAAGGAGGAGATCCTGCGCGCCGGCGGTCGTCCGATCCGCGACCGCGTCGGCCACTCGTTCATCAAGGCCACGATGCGCGAGCACGGGGCGGTGTTCGGCGGGGAATTGTCCGGACACTTCTACTTCGCCGATCACTTCACCTCCGACTCGGGCGAGATCGCGTTCGTCTCGGCGCTCAACACGCTGGCGGCCTCCCCTCGGCGCTTCAGCGAAGAGGTGATGGGGCTGCGTCGCTACCACCACACGGGCGAGATCAACTTCCACGTCGAGGACAAGGCTGCGCTGCAGGCCGAACTCAAGCGGCGCTACGCGCAAGGGCGGCAGGACGAACTCGACGGCATCACCGTCGAGTTCGGCGATCTCGGCGACGCGCAGTGGTGGTGGTTCAACGTGCGTGCGAGCAACACCGAACCGCTGCTGCGTCTCAATCTCGAGGCCTCGAGCCGGCCGCTGATGGAAGCCAAGCGCGCGGAATTGCTCGCGATCCTCGGCGAGCCGCACGACTAGCGGGCGCGCGGAAAAGTTTTCCAGGAAATCGCAATCGGGCTCGCCGGGGGAGGGAAAGGGCTGCCTTTTGGCTCTGGCGAGGTCTAGGGTATGCAAGCCGGATGGCCACCCCGGCCGATCCATGCTGCGCGTGCATCCCCTGTCCCTGTTGCTGCCCCTGCTGCTGTTCCTGACCCCCCCGGTCGGGGCGCAACCGCTCGGTCAGGAACGGGCCTCCCCCGGGGCTCTGGCGCCCTCCCAGAGCGCCATCGAGGCGCAGGCTCTGCCCGATGCGCCGACCTGGGCCCGGATGCTGGAGTTCGATCGGCGCGTGAGTTTCTCGCCCGGAACGACCGAGCTGGCTCGCGAACAGCTGCTCGCCGGCGGTTTGGGCCCCGATCGTCGCTCCGCAGCCTGGCTGGCGCTGGCCTCCAGCGGAGCCAGCGATCTGCGCGCGACCTTCGTGCGCGGTGCGCAGGCGCTCAGCGGCGTCCGCCAGTACGCCTGCATCTTCGCACTTGGCGCCTTGCGGGATGGGACGGATGCGGAACTGCTGGCCTTGGCCGAGGATCCGCGCGAATCGGTGCGCGCCGCCGCGCTGGTCGCGATGGTGGCGAGCTCGCGGCCGGCCCTGCGTCGCTGGGTCGAAGAGCAGGCCCTCGACCCGCGCGCGCGCGATGCGACTGCGGCGCAGCAGGCGCTGGCGCTGTTTGGATCGGGCAGCAGCGCGCCGTTCGAGGCCGGCCGGTACTGGCTGGCTCTGCGCAAGGACGCCGCACGGCATTACGGTCTCATCGACGGCCAGTCCTGGCTCGTCTACTGCGGGCGCGAGCTGGCTCAGAACACCGGATTCCTGGAAGTGGTCGTGCTGCGCAGCAGCTCGCGCATTGTCCGGCCGGGAGTCAGGGACATGCTGCTCGGAACTCTGCTGAAGAGCACGGGGCCTGAGCGCTTGCGCGCCGCGGTGCGCGGGATGCCGCGCGAGCTTTCGCGGCTAGTGGACAGCGGCCTGTGGCTGCCAGCCGACGACTCCGAGTGGCGCGTGATTTTCGATGAAGCCGAGAGCTACGGCCAAGAGGCCTTCGTTCAGGAGCTGATCCAACGCGGCCTGCAGCAACCTGCTCTCTCCTGGCGTGCGGCTGCGCTGGCGCTGCGCTGCGGAGTGGTGGATCTGGGCGCGTTTGCCGACGAGGATCTGGGCCGTCTGGCGCCTGCGCAGCGCATCGAGGCGCTGCGCGCGCTGGGCGAAGGAGGGCGGCCCGGTTCCTTGCAGCGGGTGATGGCCTGGCTGGGCGATGAGTCCCTGCCGGTCGCCGCCGCCGCGCAGATTGCCGCCATGCGCCTCGGCGTGCGCCAAGCCGAAACCAGTGTCCGCGTGGCGCTGGCAAACAAGCAGCATCGGATGCACAAGGTCTTGCTGGTCGAACTGACGCGGGTCGTCCGGGACCCGCGCGCCGCGGCCCTGCTGGATGAGCTGTTGTTCTCGCTCGAGGGTGAGTTGCGCCTGTTCGTGGCCAGCGCGCTGGCGCGCGACGGCAGTCGAGCGGCCCGTGCGGTGGTTCGCGAGGCGCTCGACGCGCAGCCGCCGCTCGAACCCGAGCGCGCTCTGGTGCTGGTTTCGGCGCTGGCTCGCCGGCCGGTGGTCGATGACCTCTCCACCCTGCGAGCCTGGTTCCCGGCAGAGCCCGGGCCTCGCACGATGACGCTCAACATGGAGCTGGCTGGCATCCTCGCCCAGCTTTCCGATCCGGTCGTGATGCCGCTCTTGCAGACCGCTCTGTGGCGAAGCCGCTTCGAGGTCTCGATGCTGGCGGGCGCGCGCATCGTCGAGAGCGACGGCTTGTCCGCGCTCCGTGAGCATGCGCTCAACCCGCCGGCGCTGGTTCGCTCCGAAGACGTGCGCCGGGTGGGCTACGCGCTCGGCCTGTGGGGCGGATTTCCCGAACTGGACGCGCTCACCGCCCGCTTGCGCCACAATTCAGGAGCCCCGGCGGTTCAGGGCGCGATGCTGGGTGTACTCTCCACGCGCACGAACTGAGGAAAGCAGACACGATGAGTCCCAAGGAAACACGCAAGGTCGCTCTGGTCGGGGTGCCTATGGATCTGGGCGGCGGACGCCGGGGAGTGGACATGGGTCCGAGCGCGGTGCGCATCGCGGGCATCGAGGATGGTGTCCGCAGTCTGGGCCTGGAGTTCGTCGACCGCGGCAACGTGCCGGTCCCCGAACCGCCTTCGCGCGTTCCGCTAGACCCGCGCGCGCGTTTCCTGCCCGAGATCGCTCAGTGCTGCCGCGACCTGCGCGTGCGCGTGGAATCGATACTCGAGGACGGGCAGTTTCCGCTCGTGGTGGGAGGCGATCACTCGATCGCCGTCGGCACGGTCGCTGCACTCTCTTCCTTTTACCACAAGCGCAAGAAGAAGATCGGATTGATCTGGTTCGATGCGCACGGTGACATGAACACTCCGGAAAGCACGGAGTCCGGCAACATCCACGGCATGCCGCTGGCGAGTTGTCTGGGCCGGGGAGCCGCGGAACTGACCCGCATCGGCGAACGCTTTCCGATGGTCGATCCCAAGCGCGCCGTGCTGATCGGGGTCCGCAGCCTCGACGCCGGAGAGCGACAGGTCATCAAGGAGTCCGGCATCACTGTCTTCACGCTGCGTGACATCGACATGCACGGCATCCACAAAGTGATGCGCAGCGCGATCGAGATCGCCACCAAGGGGACCGCCGGCTTCCACCTCACCTTCGATCTCGACGGCACGGATCCCTCGGTCGCGCCGGGAGTCGGGACTCCGGTTCCGGGGGGAACTACGCTGCGCGAGAGCCACCTGATCATGGAGCACGCCGCGGAATCGGGCAAGATGCTCGGACTGGAGATGACGGAGATCAACCCGATCCTCGACAACCAGAACGCGACGGCGCGCGTCGCCGTGGATCTGGCGCTCTCGGCTCTGGGCAAGGCGGTGCTCTAGGACGGTTTCGATATGCTCGCGCTGATCGCCTCCCTGCGGAAGAATCGCCGTCTGCTGTCCGATCTCGTCGGACGCGACCTGCGCGCGCGCTACGTCGGCTCGTCCATGGGCTTCTTCTGGTCCGTGATTTTTCCGCTGGTGAATCTGGTCGTGTACATGTTCGTCTTCAGCTTCGTCCTCGAAGCGCGCTGGGACGAGCATCAGCCCAAGGAGGTCACGGCGCTGCTGATGCTGGCGGGCATCGTCGTATGGCAGGCGTTCGCCGAAAGCATCTCGCGCTCAACCAACACCCTGGTGGAGAACCAGAATCTGATCCAGAAAGTCGTGTTCCCAAGCGAGATTCTCCCGCCTTACCTGGTGATCTCGGCCCTGGTCAACATGCTCATCGGCATCGGGATCACGCTGCTGGGTGTCGCGTTCTACGCCTACATTCAGCCCGTCTCCTACGCTGAGGGCACGCCCGCGAACCGCATACTGGGTCTGGGCCCCTCGCTGCTGGCCCTGCCGGTCTTGATGGGCCTGCAGGCGCTCTTCACGCTGGGGATCGGTTACTTTCTGGCGACGCTCAACCTCTTTCTGCGCGACGTTTACCACGTTATCGGCGTGGCGCTGACGGTCTTCATGTTCATGACTCCGATCTTCTACCCCGCGGAGAAGGTGCTGGACGCCGGCATGACCTGGGTTCTGCAGATCAATCCGATGTACTGGCTGATCGACAGCTATCGCAAGGTGCTGCTGTGGGGCGACTGGCCTTCACCGCCCATCGTCGGCATGTTCGCGCTGGTCGCGTTGGCGGTCTTTGCCGGCGGGGCGAGCTTCTTCCATTCCCAGAAATCCCGCTTTCCGGATCTGCTCTGATGGCCGGCACGCACGCTCAAGGCGCTGGCAGCAGCGCGATCCTCGCGAAGGGGCTCGGCAAGGCCTACCGGCTCTACGACTCTCCGGCCAAGCGCTTCTTCGAGCTGTTCGCCGGCGGTCGCAAGCTGCATCGGGAGTTCTGGGCCGTGCGCAATGTCTATCTGGACATTCCCCACGGGGCCACGGTGGGCATCATCGGCGAAAACGGGGCCGGCAAGTCCTCGCTGCTCAAGCTCCTGACGGGCATCACGAGGCCCACGGAAGGAGAACTGGAGGTGCAGGGCCGCGTGGCCTCGCTGCTCGAACTCGGCGCCGGCTTTCACCCCGAGTTCTCGGGTCGCGACAACATCTATCTCAATTGCTCGATCTTGGGCATGAGCGAGGAGGAAACGGCGGAGCGCTTTCCACGCATCGTCGAATTCAGCGAGCTGGGGGAGTTCATCGATCGTCCGGTGAAGACCTACTCCTCGGGCATGTACGTGCGTCTGGGCTTCTCGGTGGCCGCCTCCGTCGATCCGGACATCCTGATGATCGACGAGGCCCTGTCGGTGGGTGACGAGCACTTCAAGGGCAAGTGCATCAATCGACTCAATGAATTCCGCGAACAGGGCAAGACCACGATCTTCGTCAGCCACGACATGGGGGCCGTCAAGACGATGTGCCAGCACGTGGTGCTGCTCGATCGTGGCGAGATTCTGGCTCAAGGCAATGCCGAGAGCGTCGCGGATGAATACCTGAAGCGCGCCAAGGCGCGCGGAAACGAACGACTCTCGGCCTTCAATCGCGGGACGAGCGCCTACCCGCGCTGGGGCACGGGTGAGATCGAAACTCTGGAAGTCGAGATGCTCGATGCGGCCGGCCAGCCGACGGCGGTCTTTCAGACCAACGAGCCGTTTCAGGTGCGCGTTCGCTACCGCGTCCTCGCCGCCGTCCGGGAGCCGGTATTCGGACTGGGCATCTATCGATCCGACGGCAGCTACGTCAACGGATCGAATCACCACTGGAGAGAGCAACCCATTCGCATCGCGGAGGCTCGACCCGGTGAGGAAGGCGAGGTGTTGATGAGCTTCCAGCGCATGCCGCTCTTGCAGGGCGCCTATTATCTCACGACCTTTCTCTACGATCACAGCAAGGCTGCGCCCACGGCCATCGATCACCGCGAGCACGTCTGCACCTTCGAGGTGCTCGATGCCGCGCGTCTCCAGCACGGGATGCTCTTCCTGCCGACGATCTGGACGCTGGTGAGGCGGCGAGACGGCGGCGAGGAGCGGGTGGAGTCGCGATCGTGAACGACACGCTCTCGCTGCCTTTCGATCAGTACCAGCGCTACCGTCTCGTCAGCGCGCTGGTCGATGAATTGCGCGAAGGCCAGTCCGGCATGACGATCCTCGATGTCGGCGGACGCACCGCGCTGCTGCGCCGCTTTCTGGGGCGTGATCAGGTGACGCTCGTCGATGTCGAGCCATCGGGGGAGCCGGGACTCGTGCTCGGAGACGGTTCAGCGCTGCCCTTCCGGGACGGCAGCTTCGATCTGGTGTGCGCCTTCGACACGCTCGAGCACGTTCCGCCCGCGGGGCGGGCCCGCTTTCTGGAAGAGTGTCATCGCGTGGCGAAGAAGCACGTGGTGATCGCGGGCCCTTACCAGGCGCCCGAGGTTGAGGAAGCGGAGGTGCTGCTCCAGCGCTTCCTGAAGGACAAGCTGGGCGTCGAGCACCGCTACCTCGAGGAACACCGCCACCACGGATTGCCCGATCTGGCGAGCACTGAGGCTTGCCTGCGCTCGCTAGGTGCCCAAGTCGCGAGCATCGGGCACGGCAATGTGCACCGCTGGCTGGGCCTGATCTCCCTGTCGATGTACATCGACTACACTCCAGCGCTTCAGGATCTGGGGCCGCGTCTGGCGCGCTTTTACAACGGCGCGCTGTTCGCAACGGATACCGTAGCGCCCGTCTACCGCCATGCGGTGGTTGCGGCCAAGCAGGGAGCTCGCCTGCCGGCGGCGAAGTTGCCGAAGCTCCCGGCCTCGGCCGTGCCCGGCGCGCGGGTCATCGAGGGCTTCGCCGCCGAGTTGGCGGCCTTTGACGCGCGCAGGGACGGTTGGGAGCGCGAATGGCATCGTCTGGAAGGGGTCATTCGCTCCCTCGAAAAGGATCTGTCGGAGCACAAGGCTGCTCTGGATGAGGTTCGGCTGCGCCGGGAGGAACTCGAGCGCGTCGTCGCCACGCTCGAAAGCGATCTGGCGGGGCATCGAGCCTCGGTGGAGGACCTGCGCAAGGAGTTGGCCCGATATCCCGGTGAAGTCGAGGCCTTCCAGGCCACGGTCGCGACGCTTCAGTCGGATCTGGATCGCCATCGCGAGCAGGCCGCCGAATTGCAGGGTGAGATCGACGCGCTCGAGCGGGAGCGCGCGCGGCTCACGGAAATGCGGGCTGCGGAACGGGGGCAGGCCGAAGAACGCGCTCGCGCGCTGGAAACGGATCTGGAGGGCCATCGCAGCGCGCTCACCGCGGTCGGTCGGGAACTCGCAGCGCACCGCGAGACTCTCGATGAGGAACGCCGGCTTCGAGCGAGCGAGGGCGCTGCGCTGCGCTCCGCGATCGCCGAGCACGAACGACGTCTGGCCGAGTATGCGGATGTCGTGACGGCAATCGAATCTGACCTTGCAGGGACAAGGCAGACTCTGGACGCGGTTCGGGCGGAACTGGCTGCCGTCGAGGCGGAGCGTGTCCGGCTCATCGAACTTCGCGCGCGAGAGACGGCTGAAACCCTCCGGCAGAAGCATGAACTCGACCAGGATCTTGCTGCACAGCGCGAGCAGAGCCGCCGATTCGAGCAGCTGTTCCTCCAGGAGCAGTCCGCGCGCGCAGCGGATGTCGATCAACTGCGGCGGCAGCAGCTCTCTCAGTCGCAGGTGATCGAGACGCTTCAACAGGACCTCAAGGGCCACCGGGCGGCGCTCGCGGAGCTCGGCGAGACGCATCGGCGCCTGCGAGAGGAGTTGCAGGCCGTTTCCGCCGACCGCGCGGCGATTCTGGCGGACCGCGCGGCGATTGATGCCGATCGCAAGGCGGCACGTGAGCGCATCGCGCAGTTGGAGGTGCTGATCGGGGATCAGCACGAGCAACTGGCGCGGGCGTCGGGCAAGCTCTTGGAGCAGGATACTCTGATCGAGCAGTTGAGGGGCGAGCTGCGCAGTCGGTGGAGGAGCTTGAAGCGGGTGTGGGGTAGGAAGTCGACGCTGTAGAGCGGATAGAACTGCTCCAGACCGCTGGACGTGTTTTAGAGAGCAATTCTGCCCCGCAGGGTCAGCACCTCTTTGACCGTCAATCGCCGCGGGAGGATGCCGAGCGCGGAAGCGGATGACTCCTTCAGGCAGTCGCGCGTGATCTCGCGCACGTAGTTGCGGTAGACGACGTAGATCCACAGGTGGTCAACGAGCCGCTCCCGCCTCTTCGAATGCGCCCAGTTGGGTCGCACGAGGCGCGAGAGGCCGTCGCGCATCTGCCCAAACAGATTGTTGATCGGGAACATCGGGTTCTGCTTCACGCGCGGAGCCTTCGAGCTGACCCGCAGGTGCGCGTACTGCGGGAAGATCTGGCGCAGCAGCATCACGTAACTCTGCTTGCGATCGGAGACGAAGTGCGGCGTGCAGGCCCCGGAGACGA
>JBIKMH010000045.1:0-27527 GCA_044359355.1 Planctomycetota bacterium
GCGTCACCTTCGAGGTCAGAAGCTCGAAGATCGGGACCACGAGATCGGGGCGTTTCAGCCGGTAGTCGACGCGGAAGGTCTGCGCGGAAAAGCGGCGCTTGCAGCCCAGGCACTGCACCCGCGGCACGCTGCGCCCGTCGACCTTGCGCGTGTAGGCGCCGCGGAACTGATAACGAAAGGGCTCGGTGCGGTCACACTCGGGGTAGGGACACTCGGTGGGAATGAACTGGCTCATCGGCTCCTCGATGCCGCGGCCCCATGCCCCGGCAATCAGGAGGACGGCTCCTGCGGCTCTGGATCGCGGAAAAACCGGTTTCCGGGCACCGGTCCGACCAGCGGTCTGGAGCAGTTCAGCCCTTGGGGCGGTGGAGTCTCCCCCAAATCACCTTCGCCAACTCTCCTCCGATCCCCTCCACTCTTCCAATCGCGTCCTCCCCCGCCTGCGCCACCCCCTTGACGCTCCCGAACGCCCGCAAGAGTGCCTTGCGGCGCACCGGGCCGACGCCCGGGATCGAGTCCAGTTCGGAACTCAGGCGCCCCCGCTCCTTGCGGTGGTAGGTGATCGCAAAACGGTGAGCCTCGTCCCGAATACGCTCGAGCATCGAGCGTGCGGGATCATGGCGGGACAGGACGATGGCCTCGCGCGACTCGGGTAGGAACACGCGCTCCTCGACAGCGCCCCGACGCCCCGTCTCGACGCGCGCCTTCGCCAATCCAATCACAGCCACCCCCCACGCGCCCTGCTCCTCGCGAGCCTCCAGAGCCTTCGCCAGCTGAGCCGCGCCGCCATCGATCACAATCAGGTCAGGTAGATCGTCTTCCTCCACACCACGCTTCAGCGCACGCGAAACGACTTCACGCATCGAGGCGAAGTCATCCTGACCGTGGACGCCCCGAATCTTGAAGCGCCGATATCCCGAGCGATCCAAAACACCGCCCCGCATTCGGACGCGGCTCGCCACCACGTCTGCTCCCTGAAAATTGGAGATGTCGAAGCAGTCGATCACCTCCGGCGGAGTGTCAAGCCCCGCCAGCTGGGTCAGGGCGTCGAGTTCGCCCTGTGTGCGTTCCTCGCTGACCACATCCCGCGCAAGCTCGGCACGCGCATTCTCGAACGCGAGATCGAGCATGCGCTTTCGCTCCCCCGACTCGGGACAGCGCAGCGAGGTCCGACCCTGAAAGATCGGTGCGAGACTCTCCGGATCGGCAGGTTCCAGCGGCAGAACCAATTCCTGAGGTAGTTCGAGGCGTCCTCCGGCGTAGAGCGCCGTCAGCACGCCGTGCAGCAACTCGGCGTCATCGAGCTGTGAACGAAAAACATGACTGCGGCTGTCGAAGAGTTTTCCGCCCCGAAAGGAGAGCCTGTGGACAATCGCCCGTTCGCCGTCGCGTGCCAGAGCAAGCACATCCCGATCCGTTTCGTCGCTGCTGACCACGGCCTGCCGTTCGGCCGTGGCGCGCAGGAACTCGAGGCGGTCGCGCCACCACGCGGCGCGCTCATAGTCCATCCGCCCGCTCGCCTCGCGCATCTTGCCGGTGAGTTCCTCGAGCAGTTCGCGACTCTCGCCCGAGAGAATTCGCACAGCGCGCTCGACCAGCAGCGCGTAGCCGGCCTTGTCGATCTCGCCAGTGCATGGCGCGCTGCACAGTCCGATCTGATGCTTGAGACAGGGACGAGTGCGGTGGCGCATGACAGAATCCGGACAGTCGCGCATCGGCACAAGGCGCTGGAGTTCCGCCAGAGTGGAGCGAACGGCCTTGGACGACACGAACGGGCCGAAGAGCCGCACACGCCCCTGAGCGGCCAGACGGCGGTTGTGCTGGCGCAGGTAGCGAAAGCGCGGGAACTCCTCGCCCAAGTCGAGTTTCAGCATCAGGAAGGACTTGTCGTCCTTCAAGCGCACGTTGTGCGGCGGCTTGTGGGTCTTGACGAGGCTGTCCTCAAGCAGCAGGGCTTCCTGCTCCGTGCGCGTCACGATCGTTTCGACCGTGCGGGCCGCCTCGGTGAGAAAACGCACGAGCACGCGCCCGTCGCCGCCGTTCTTGTAGGAGCGCAAGCGCTCGCGCAGCGAACGGGCTTTGCCCACGTAGAGCACGCGTCCGTCCGCATCGCGAAACAGGTACACACCGCACTCGCGCGGGAGGTCGTCTCGCCACCAACTGGGCTGGTCCATCATGACAGTGCAGCGGGGAGGAGCTTAGCTCCTCCCCGCCACGCATGGGAGCGAGTCGGCCATGCGGAGCCGAGCCAGGCCAGACAACTGGACACGAAGGTGCTCCAACCTATGTTCTGAGAGAAATGTCAGCGGCGCCGCCGGGATGATCCCCGCGGCGCCGCCGCTCACTGGCCTGTGGCACCCGGCAGCTCACGCTGCCGAGGCCTGGATTCGATCACACGTCGCCGAACACGCTGTGCGGGACGAGGTCGCCGTTGTCCTGCGTGCCCTTGCCGTAAGGCAGGACCGCGCCGGAGCCGCCGTTGACGGTTTCGATCAGGACCGCGAGGACCGCGGGGTTGTTGATCGAGGTGGCCGTCGAGGAGGCGATCAGACCGTTGATCCAGAACAGACCGGTCTCGATGCCGCCGAAGGACTCGCTCACGGTGTGGTTGGTCGACAGCAGGAAGTCTTGGTTGAAGGCGCCCGAGATCTCGCTCAGTTCCTTCTTCTCCCAGCAGTCGAAGCTGTACTGGCTCGAGAAGACTTCTTCGTTGTCGTTCCAGATCAGCAGATCGACCGTCGCGGTGAACTTGCTGCCACCGGTCAGGTTGATCATCACCAGATCGCTCACGGCCGGGCCCTGGCCCAGGAAGCGCGGGAGGAAGAGCTGGTCAGCCGACTGCTCGTACTCGGCGCCGTTGAGGTCGCGGATGCCGTCGTTGTCGAGGTCCGTGTTGGCACCAGCGGCGCCAGCAGCGGTGTACACGAAGGGCTGGATTTCCAGATCCGAACCGCTGCCGCCGTTGGTGACGCGGCTGGTGCCGATCAGGTGGTTGAAGCTGGTCGCGGCGCCCGTCGTCTTGTTCTTGGCGAACACGTAGACGTAGCCCTTGGTGCTGTTGGGGTTGTCGGTCTTGGTCTTGACCGTCAGCGTGTCACCCGGGGTGAGCGTGCGCGTACGGTTGAACTCGAGGCAGTTGTAGCCGTCGATGTACACGAACTCGACCTTGATGGTGCCGTTGTCGACATCCAGGTTGGTGTTCGTGACGGTGATGAAGGTGTCCATGCCACGAATGTTGTCGTAGCAGGGGTACACGAGCAGGCTGCCGGCCTGCTCCGGACCACCAGCGAAGGCGGCCGAAGCGAGGGTCATAGCGGCGAAACCCGCGAGAAAGCGAGAAGCCATGAGAATTTCCTTAGGTATGAAAAATAGTTACTTGGAGAGATTCACGGACCCTTGCGAGACCGGTCTGCACTCGCGGCCGGAACCAGCCCGGTGCCGACTGCAGATGGGCCCCACGGTACCATCGCCAAGAAGAATTGCAAGGTCCTAGCGAGGAAATTTTCGCCAGCCTTTCAAAGCCCCATGCGCAGCTGCTGGGCCTCCAGTTGCCGCAGGCGGTCGCGCTGCCGGGCGGCCTCCTCAAAGCGCAATTCCTCGGCGGCCTGCAGCATGCTGCCCCGCGTGCGGTCGATCTCCGTGCGCAGGGCGGCGGGAGCCATCAGCGCCAGATCCTCGAGCCCGGCAGCCACACCGCGGGCCTTGGACCGGCCCTTGGCCTTGCCACCATCCCCGGGCAAGGGAGCCACTTCGACGTAGTCCATCTCGTAGAGCGCCTCAAGGGAGTCGCGCACCGGCTTGAGAATCGTCTTGGGCGTGATTCCGTGGGCCTGATTGTACGCAAGCTGCAGCACGCGACGGCGCTCCACTTCGTCCATCGCGCGGCGCATGGAATCGGTCACGCGATCGGCATAAAACAGCACGCGCCCATCGACATTGCGCGCGGCGCGGCCGCAGGTCTGGATGAGCGAGGTCGTCGAGCGCAGAAATCCTTCCTTGTCGGCATCGAGCACCGCCACCAGCGCCACCTCCGGCAGATCGAGGCCCTCGCGCAGCAGGTTGATGCCGACGAGCACGTCGAAAGCGCCCAGCCGCAGATCGCGCAGAATGGCCGTGCGCTCCAGCGCGTCGATCTCCGAGTGCAGCCAGCGGACCTTGATGCCCAGCTCCAGATAGTAATTGGTCAGCTGCTCGGCCGAGCGCTTGGTGAGCGTGGTGGCGAGCACGCGCCAGCCGGCCTTGACCGTGCTCCGGATCTCGTGCAGCAGGTCATCCACCTGCGTGCGCGCCGCTCGCACCTCGATCGCCGGATCGAGCAGCCCCGTCGGCCGCACGATCTGCTCCACCACGGCCGAGCCGCTCCGCGCGAGTTCGTAGGCCGCGGGCGTCGCGGAAACATGGATGGACTGCTTGACGAGCCGCTCCCATTCCTCGAAACGCAGCGGACGGTTGTCGAGCGCGCTGGGCAGCCGGAAACCATGTTCCACCAGCGTTTCCTTGCGGGAGCGATCACCCTTGAACATGCCCCCCACCTGCGGGAGCGTGACATGGCTCTCGTCGAGAAACACGAGCCAGTCGGGCGGAAAGTAGTTGAGCAGCGTGAAGGGGGCTTCGCCCGGTGCGCGCCCGTCCATCCAGCGCGAGTAGTTCTCGATGCCCGTGCAGACCCCGGTCGCCTTCAGCATCTCCAGATCGTGGCGCGTGCGGCTCTCCAGCCGCGCAGCCTCGAGCAGCTTGTTCTGTGCCTTCAGTTCGACAAGCCGTGCAGCGAGTTCTTCCTCGATGCCGGCGATCGCCTTGAACAGACGCTCGGCGGGAGCGACGTAGTGGTTGGCCGGCCACAATTGAGCGGACTCTACGTCGCCCAGCACCTCCCCCACCATCGGGTTGACGAAGCTCAGCGCCTCGATCTCATCGCCGAAGAACTCGATGCGCAGCACGCGCTCTTCCTCGTAGGCCGGGAAGACCTCCACCACATCACCGCGGGCGCGGAAGGTGCCGCGCCGAAAATCGATGTTGTTGCGCGCATACTGCATGCGCGTCAGCGTGCGCAGCAGCTCGTCGCGATCCAGCGACATCCCGCGCGAGAGGGAAAGTGCCATCCGCAGGTAATTGTCGGGGCTGCCCAGACCATAGATACACGAGACTGAGGCCACGATGATCACGTCCTTGCGTTCGAGCAGCGAGCGCGTGGCGCTGTTGCGCAGCCGCTCAATGTTCTCGTTGCGGCTGGCGTCCTTCTCGATGTACGTGTCGCTCGAGGGTACGTAGGCCTCGGGCTGGTAGTAGTCGTAATAGCTGACGAAGTACTCGACCGCGTTCTCGGGGAAGAGTTCCTTGAACTCCGAATACAGCTGCGCAGCCAGCGTCTTGTTGGGCGAGAGCACCAGCGTCGGCCGCTTGGAGGCCTCGATCACGGCCGCCATGGTGAAGGTCTTGCCCGAGCCCGTGATGCCGAGCAGGCACTGGTGCGCGGCCCCCGCACGCACGCCCTCGACGAGCTTGTGGATCGCGCCCGGCTGGTCGCCCGCGGGCTGAAAAGGGCTCTTGAGCCGGAACATGGCGGTCAGGGAGGAGTGCTCTCTCGTGCGAGGCTGGTCTCGGGACGGGTCGGCTTGCTCGGGAGTTCTCCCTCCAGGCCCGCCGAGCCGCCCCGGCGCGGGTCGCTGACCGCGACCGGGCGCGAACTTCCGGGCTGGAACGAGATGGCCTGCACGGAAGCCATATAGCCCGAACTGGCCTGCAGCGGATGCGCGCGGGACCGTAAACCCTGGACGAGCAGGGGGTCAAAGCCCGGCTCGAGCACCGTTTCCACCGGACTCCACTGCTGATGGAAGCGCGGAGCACGCACGGCCTCTTCCAGATTCTGACCGAGCAGCAGCACGCGCAGCAGCACCGCGTACACGGCGCTGATGATCCGGGGACCGCCCGGTGAGCCGAGCACCAGCACCGTCTCGCCGTCGCCCTGGCGCACGATGGTGGGCGTCATCGAAGACAGCGGGCGCTTGCCCGGCTGGATCGCGTTGGCTGTGCCGCCGATCAGTCCGTAGGCGTTGGGGCTGCCGGAGGAAATCGCGAAGTCATCCAGTTCGTTGTTGAGCAGGTAGCCGCCATCCCGCACGAGGATTCCTGAGCCGAAGCGGGTGTTGAGCGTGGTCGTAAGGGAGACGGCATTGCCCTCGCGGTCGAGCACCGAGAGGTGCGTGGTCTGGCCTCCTTCGCGCGGCAGCGCCAGCGGCTGGAGCCCGGGATCGGCATTCTCGTGGATCGCCATGCGACGCGACGCGCTCCACTTGGGATCCAGCAGTTGCTCGAGTGGCACGGCATGAAAGGCGGGATCCCCCAGATGCTGCGCCCGGTCCGCGAACGCCCCTCGCAGCGCCTCAATCCACCAATGCAGCATCCGGTCGGAAAGCATCGGATGGTCGAGCGGCTGCACGCCGCTTTGTTCATGGCGCGCACGGGCGAGCGCCTCAGCCTGGCGCATCTCGTGGTCCAGCGGCAGTCCCTCCAGCACGGCCAGCGCCTCCAGCAAGGCCACACCGCCGCTGGAGGGCGGAGGCATGCTCAGGATCTCGAAGCCACGAAACCAGCCGCGCAGAGGAGCACGACGCTGGACCGCGTAGTTGGCCAGATCTGACTCGCGCATCCAGCCCTGTCCCGAACTGTCGCTCCCGGGAACGGGCGAGCGCTCCAATTCCTGCACCAAGCCCCGCGCCAGGCGCCCCTCGTAGAACGCGCGCGGCCCCAGATTCGCGTACAGGCTCAGGGTCTCGGCCAGCACGGGCTGGCGCAGGATCGCACCTTCGCCGAGCGGTTTGCCACCCGGCCAGAACAACTCGCGCGCGGCGGCGTTGAACTTGGCGTGGTTCTGCTCCTCGGCGAGTTCCAGCGCCAGCCAGGCATCGATGGGAAAGCCATCGCGAGCCAGTCGGATCGCAGGCTCGACCAAGGTGTCGAAGCGCAGCACCCCACCCTGCTTGTGCAGTTCCCACAGACCCGCAGGGGTGCCTGGCACTCCCACCGCCAGAGGACCTGCGAGCGAGCGCGCCTCGACGCGCCGGCCGTCGCCATCGAGGTACAAGGCCTCGCGCGCGGCCGCTGGCGCCGCCTCGCGAAAGTCGATCGCGACGCTCTCGCCCTCCTGAGGCACCACCAGCGCGAAGCCGCCACCGCCGAGGTTGCCCGCCTGCGGATACACCACCGCCAGCGCCAGCGCCATGGCGACGGCGGCATCCGCGGCACTGCCGCCCTGCGCCAGCACATCGAGGCCGATCTGGGTCGCGAGCGGATGCTCGCTGACGCAGGCGCCCAGCTTGGGCTTGGCCCACTCGCGCGGGTCGCGATCCTCCACCAGCGTCGAGCTGCAGCCCGAAAAAGCCGGCAGCGACAACAGCAGCGCGACGAGAACGCGCACGCAATCGCTCCTAGCGGCGGCCGGCGCCGCCGAGTTCTTCCACCTTGACGCCGCGCTCGCGCAGGTAGGCGATCGACGAGCGAATCGCCTCCTCGCCACCCTCGATCTCCACGACGACCAGCGCGGCCGTGTCGGTGATGCTGGCCTCGCGGATGTTGGGGATCACGCCAAAGCGGGCACCGAGCGTGTGGGTCACGATCGGTTCGCTGATCAGCTCCTGCGGAAAGGTGCAGCGGTACTTTTGCAGCGCCATGGGGCGACTAGACTACCAAAGCGCGAGCACGCCGACGCCGAAGAAGTTCTCCGCCGAGCGCGCAGAACGTGCCCAGCACCAAGGCCCAGCTGGCACACGCGCCGCCATCGAAAGGCTGCCGCAAGGCCGGATCGATGTCGAGCGCTCCGGCAGGCTCGTACACGGCCGCGTGGCGCAGCCAGTCGACGCCGCTGGACTCCATCACCCAGCTCCAGGGCGACAGATCGATCAGCCGCGCCGACCAGTTCGGCGGCAGAGCTTCGCCGATCCAGCCGGGGAGCGATGGCGCCACGCACAAGGACAACTGGATCAGCAGCACCCAAGTCGCTGGCAAGCGAGCGAGCGAGCCCAGACCGTAGCCCACCAAGCCCAAGCCAACGATCACGGCGCAGCCTTGGAGCGGCTCGCTGAGCGTGCGAAAGGACAGGGCCAGCACCAGGGCGCACTGGGACAGGCACATGCCCAAGGCGCCCAGAGCATGCACGCCGGGGCAATGCCGCGCGGCGAGTGCGCCCAGAAACGGAGCCAGAAGGCTTGCCCAGCCCAGCATCACCCAGGCATCGAGACCGCGCTCCCCCGGGATCCAGCCCGGCACCAGCGCCAGCGCGAGCACCAAGCTCGCCAGCAGCGCTCGCTCAGGACTCACGGACAGAAAGCGATCCGGCGGCCGTTGCTCGTGTTGGTATTCGAGCCGCCCGCGAAGGGATCGCGGTGCCACAGTTGGAAGTGCCACACCTGTCCGCCCAGTACGCTCATTCCGGCCGGCAGCACGTTGAAGTTGACCACGCGCGCGATCGCTCCGAAGGCATCCACGCTCTGGGCGCCCAGCCGGAAGATACCGCTGGAGCCCACGCACAGGATCCCGTTGCCAAACGGCACCTGCGTGGCATTGCGACTGGCTAGGAACATGGCGCTGACATTCGGCGGCGCGCTGCTGCCGACCAGCGTCAGGTTGTTGGCCGAGACCGAGTTCGAGCCGGAGCTCGTGATCTGCGCCGAGGCACCGGTCGAGTTGGGATTGGCCGTGCAGTAGTTCAGCGCGAAGCACTCGCAGTCATCAGGAACCGCGTTGGCGTTGTAGTCACTCGAAGTGCCGCTGGAGATGTCGGTGCTGTCCGCAATGCCGTTGGCGTTGCAGTCGGGCGGCCCGAGGATGAAGTCGGCGAACACGGGACGGTGATCGGAAGCCATCGCACTCGCACCCTGAGGGTTGGGGTAGCCGGAAAGTTCCGGCGGCTGCGCGGAGGCGGGGTTGGAGCCGGCTAGGAAAAAGGAACTCAGGCGCAGGTTGACGACGGAGTCCTGCCACAGGAGATAGTCGAGTTTGTCGCCCGAGCTGTGCGTCGCATCGCTGCCCGAGAAGTAGTGCAGCGAGTGCTCGAAGGTGGCGTCCGTTCCATCGCGGTCCGTGCCGTCGCTGGTGCCACCCTGAGTCAGCGCTTGGGCAAGCCACTCGGCCGGCCCCTTCTGGCCGTTGATGAACTCATCCTCGTTCCAGTCCCCGCCGAGAATCACCGGGGTTCCCGCGGGCAGCACGCTGGTGGCGACGGGAGCATCGGCGATCTTGCCGAGCGGGTCGGGGGTCGAGCCGCCGCCACCATTGTACCAGTAGCGCACGACGTAGGAGACGTTCTTTGCGGCCGTGATGCGCTGGTCGGAATCGCTGGTGGTGCCGCCCGATTTGAGATGCGCCCCGCCGACGACGAGGTTGCCCGAGTAGCTGCTGTTCGGCAAATCGATCTCGGCGAACTGGAAGCCGCGGATGCCCCCATCGCCGCCGGGAGCCCACTGGCTGGCCGTGACCGTCGGGATGTCGGCATACGTGGACTTGCCGTCGCCGTTGAGGTCGGCAAAAGGCCAGCGTGACAGGATCACGTTGCGGTTGAATCCATCGGAATCGCTCGAGACGTACACATACGGCAGGTCGTAGCCGGACGCGTACTTCTGGACATACGCGGTCACGGCCGTGTTGCCGTTGAAGCTGTCGGTGCCGCCGTGCAGGAAGTCATCGATCACGGCGGTCAGTTCCGCGACGGTGTCCACGCCCGAGCCGGTTCCGTTGCCGCTGTTGTCGCCACACTCCTGCAGCAGCAGCACATCGGGCTTGAGCGCGGCCACGATGCGCGCCTGGGCACACCAGTTGTTGGCGCCCTCGACCTTGGCGTTGCTGCTGCACAAGGAATCTTGCACGTTCCAGGTCATGACGCGCACGTCGCTGGCGACCTGCTTGCCCCACTGACCGGTCGGGGGATTCCATTGGGCGGTCGCAGCGGTGGCGAGGGCGCCCAGAGCGACGAGCGCGAAGCCGGGGCGGAGGGGATGATTGCGCATGGGGCTGAGATCCTGTTTGCTCCAAGTCTACCGACAAGCGCCTTGGACGGCCCGGGGGGACGGGAAGTTCCCCGGGGGAGCAGGATTGGAGGCGGCACCCGGGATCGAACCGGGGAATAACGGATTTGCAATCCGTCGCCTTACCGCTTGGCTATGCCGCCTCAGTGTTCCGCCAATCGCAAAGAACCGACCAGAGTCTATCCCGGAGGGCTCTTCGGTCAAGCGCGACCTGCCGCTCCAGCCTGTTCTGGGCTAGACTCCCGCCCTCAGAGCCCCGGGGGAAGTGGCGAAATCGGCAGACGCATCGGACTTAAAATCCGAAGGCCCCTCAGAAGGCCGTGCGGGTTCGAGACCCGCCTTCCCCACCATCAGACATTTTTTTCTGGCAGCCTCTCGAGCACGGCACCAAAGAATCCGTCGGTGCCATGCAAGTGCGCATGCATGCGCAGGAAGCGACCGTCGGTACCCGTGCACTTCGCCGCCAGTACGCCGCCGAGCACCTCTGCGGCGGGAATCAGGCGCCATCCGCCGTCCGCGAGCAGCGCCTCGACCACGCCTTCGTTCTCGGCCGCCAGCAGGGTGCACGTCGTGTAGATCAGACGGCCGCCCGGAGCGACAAAACGCGCCGCTTCGCGCGCGATCGCCAGTTGTTCGCGCGGCAGGCGCTCGAGCGTCGGCTCATCGAGCTTGCGCAACAACTCAGGCTTGCGGCGCAAGCTGCCCAGGCCGCTGCAGGGCACATCGACGAGCACGCGCGCGCTCTTCGCGAGCGCGCGCTCCAGTTCCGGATGCAAGGCTGCGCCTGGGCGCGGCGTGACGAAGCTCGAGAAATTCTGCACGCCCGCGCGGGCGCAGCGCCGCTTGAGTTCCGCCAGTCGGCGCTGGTTGCGGTCGAGTGCCAGCAGTCGACCGCGATTGCCCATCGCGGCACCGAGCGCCAGCGTCTTGCCGCCAGCACCCGCGCACCAATCGATGACGAGCGCGCGCGCAGGCACGGCCACCAGTTCGGCGACCAGCTGGCTGGCCTCGTCCTGCAGTTCGAAGGCGCCGCGCTCGAACTCCGGCCAGCGGTGGTACTCGTGCTCCGCTTCGAGCACGATGGCCTGCGGCGCAAACGCGCCCGGGGCTCCGCGGATGCCGCGCGCACTCAGGCTGGCCAGCAATTCCTCGCGCTGCATCGCAAGCGTGTTGACGCGCAGGGCGCGCGCGGGCCGCTGCTGCCATCCGCGCACGTGGCGCAGCGCCTCCTCTCCGTACTCGGCCAGCATGCGGGCCGCGAGAAACGGGGGGATTCCGCCGGTCTGGCTGAGACTGCGGACGGGATCGGGGTCGGCGCGCCGCTGGGCGTCGCGCGCCAGCATGTCTTCCCAGACCACGGCCGGACAGTGCGTGCGGGCCCGTGCGAGATCGAGCATCCCAGCGAACAGCAGGCTGCCGACGTGCAGCGCGCGCGGCCAGTGCGCGGGAAGAAGCCTCGGCAGCGCGGCGCGCACACGGCCCTCGTGATGCAGCGCCAGACGCAGCGCTTCGCGCACCAGCGCGCGCCGCTCCGGGGCCGGTTCGCCCTCGCGCCAGGCGGCGCGCAGCGATTCGTGCAGCGTCGCTCCGGCTTCGATCTCGCGCAGCGCAACGGCGAAGGCGCGCTCGGCCTCCCCTTCGCACAGCGGCGCACGCTGGAACAGGCTGCGCAGCGGCACACGCGCGAGCGTTCCGGCATGCGACTCCTGAATCCGCCTCAGTTCGGCTTCGTGCGCGCCCACGCGCCAGCAATCCTCGGGCGCGAGTTCCTCCAAGGGCTCGCCGGCCTCGTTGAGATGGCAGATGTCGCGCAGCTCGACGAAGTCTGCTTCGCCCTCCGCGCTGGAGCGCTCCTCGACCCAAGCGATCGGCAGCCCATGCGTGCGGCACACATAGGGCCGATTCTCATAGATCCGGCAGGCGCCTTCGGCGTCGAGAAAGGCGCAGGCCCCCGCCGCGCGGGGCGCCTCGTTGCGCAGCAGCTCGGCGTGGCGTTCGCGGATGACGTCCGCCTCCACGGTGAAGACCGTGATGTCATCGAGACAACAGGCGCTGCAGCCTCGCCGGCACTGGAGGCGTTGGGCGTGCCGCGCTGCGAGCCCCGCGGCGCGAGCATCGACCCGCGCGCGGAAGGCATCGAGAGCCGAGAAGTCGGAGCTCCCGCTCAACGGGTTTCCAGCCAGCGCAGGAGCATGCGCGTGCCGACTCCCGAACCGAGCGGGCCGCCGACCCAGTCGCGGTTGGAGCCGCCCCAAGCCGTGCCGGCGATGTCGAGGTGCGCCCACTCGGTGCTGCCCACGAAGCTCGCCAAGAAGGCCGCTCCCGCACTCGCTCCAGCGCCCATGTCGCCGCCCGAGATGTTGCGCAGATCGGCGTAGACCCCCTTCATGCCTTCCTTGTGCACGTCGATCAGAGGCAGATGCCACAGGCGCTCGCCCGTCTCTTCGCCGGCGGCGATCAGATCCTCGCGCAGCTTGTCACTGCCGGTGAACAGACCCGAAAGTTCGTGCCCGAGCGCGGTCGTGACCGCGCCGGTCAGCGTGGCGAGATCGACGATGGTGTCGGCCTTGATCTTCGAAACGCAGTAGCACAGCGCATCGGCCAACACGAGGCGTCCCTCGGCGTCGGTGTTGAGCACCTCGACCGTGGTGCCGTTCATCGCCGTGTGGATGTCGCCGGGCTTGGTGGCTTGTCCGCCGGGCATGTTTTCCGTGCAGGGCGCGACGCCGTGCACCTCCCAGGGCACATCCAGCTTGCGCAGCGCATGGAAAACGCCGAGCACGGCGGCCGCACCCGACATGTCGTAGCGCATCTCGTCCATCTTCTGCGCGGGCTTGATGCTGATGCCGCCCGAATCGAAGGTCAGGCCCTTGCCGACCAGCGCGACGACGCCCTTGGGTTTGGCCTTGGGCTTGTAGTGCAGGTGCAAGAGACGCGGCGGCTGGCGCGAGCCCTGCGCCACGCCCAGCAGCAGGCCCATGCCGAGCTTCTTCATGTCGTCCTCGTCGAGGATCGAGACCTGCACGCGGCCCGCCTTGGCGAGCGACTTGGCGGCCGAAGCCATGTCGCGCGGCGTCAGCAGGTTGGCGGGCTTGTTCTGCAGATCGCGGGCAAAGCAGTTGGCTTCGGCGAGGGTCACGCCGCGCTCCACGCCATGCTCGACGTCCTTCTCGGTCGCCAGCACGAGCGCGCTCTTGAGCTTGGACTCGCGCTTCTTCGTCTTGTGCTCTTCGTAGCGGTAGGCACCGAGCAGCAGACCTTCGGCCAGCGCCTGCCCCATGCGCTGCGGACCGATCGCCTCGCTCAGACCATCGTGGGCGACCAACGCGAGGCTCGCCGCGGCGAGTGCCTCGGCGCGCAGCGCGGCCTGAGCGCCCAGACGGCGCGCCTTCTCCGGGTCGAGCTCGCCCTTCTTGCCCAGTCCGACGAGCAGCACGCGCTTGGCGGCGCCTGCAGTGGCGTCGCACAGCCGCTGCTCCCGGAATTCGCCCTTGAACTCGGCGAGTGCGTGCCTGGTGAGCGTGATGCCGGCCGGAATGCGCGGCTTTTCGCCCTCGAGGACGCACAGAACAAGCAGATCGCAGGAGGGCAGGCGTGAGCCGAGGGTCTGGAAGGAGAGTTTCATGGAGTGTTCAGAGGTTCACGTACTTGGGGCCGCCGCCGCCTTCGGGCACGACCCACTCGATGTTCTCGTAGGGATCCGCGATGTCGCAGGTCTTGCAGTGGACGCAGTTGGAGAAGTTGATCACCGGCCCTCTCGCCGTGCCCCCCTCGCGCCACTCGTATACCGCCGCCGGGCAGAAATGCTGGCAGGGATTGCCGAATTCGCGCGTGCAGCGCTCGATGCAGATGGAGGGATCCTTGACCAGAAGATGCGCGGGCTGGTCTTCCTCGTGCGTCGTGCCCGAGTGGTAGACATCCGTCAGCTTGTCCATTGAGCCCTTGTCATCGAAGACGGGCTTCTCGAGGCGCGAGAGATGCGCAGGGTGCATCGTCTCGTGGTCCTTGTGGTTGGTGCGGCGCTCGAGGAGACCGCGGCCACCGGTCAGCTGCTGGAAAGGGACATCGAGCATGCCCCCGAGCATCCCGCTCTCGAAGCTCTGGCGGAAATTGCGCACGCCGTAGAGCTCTTCCTTGGCCCACGAGGCGCTGAACAGATCCTCGTAGCGCTTGAGCCGCGCCGCGCTCGTGTCGCCAAAATGCAGCGCCTCGGCGAGCGCTTCGGCCGCGAGCAGGCCGGACTTGATCGCAAGGTGCACGCCCTTGAGCGTGGAGGCGTTGAGGAAGCCCGCCGTGTCGCCGACGAGGCAGTACGACTCGCCGTACAGGCGCGGCATGCACCAGTAGCCGCCCTCGGGCACGGTCTTCGCGCCGTAGGCGAGCACCTTGCCGCCCTCCAGGATGCGCCGGATCGAGGGATGCTGTTTCCACTGCACGAACAGCGCGTGCGGGTCGAGCCGTGCATCGGGATGATCGAGCCCGATCACGAAACCCAGGCTCAGGCGGTTGTCCTTAAGGCCGTAGATCCACGAGCCGCCGTAGCCGTTGAGTCCCAGCGGCTGACCGGCAGTGTGCAGCACCCCGCCGAGCCACTCGGCGCCGCGCTCGGCCGGAAGCTCCCAGATCTCCTTGATGCCCGTTCCGTACATCTGCGGGTTGCGGCCCGCATCGAGACCGTGGCGGCGGATCAGGTGCTTGGCGAGATGGCCGCGCGTGCCTTCGCCGAACACCGTCACGCCGGCGCGCACGTTCATGCCTGCCTGAAAACCGTGCTTCTTCTGGCCGTGCTTGTCGATGCCGCTGTCGCGCGTCACCACACCGGCCACGCGCTCGACGCCCTGCTTCTGCTCGAACAGGATTTCCGCGGCGGCGAAGCCCGGATACACCTGAATGCCGGCCGCTTCGGCCTGATCCTTCATCCAGCGCACGACCTGATTCATCGAGACGATGAAGTTGCCGTGATTCTGGAATTGCGGGGGCACCAGCGGGCCCTTGAGGCGCTTGCTGTGCTCCTTGGAGTACAGGATCTCGACCGCATCCCAGCGCACTTCCGACTCGACCGGACAGCCGCGCTCGCGCCAATCGGGAAACAGCTCGCTGATCCCGCGCGGATTCATCACCGCGCCGGAGAGCGTGTGGTCGCCGATCTCGCCCGCTTTCTCGAGCACGAGGATCGATTTGTCCGTGATCCCGCGCGCCGCGAGCAGGCGCTGGAGATGGATCGCGCAGGCGAGGTTGGCTGCGCCCGCGCCGATCAGGAGCACGTCGACATCCAGCGTTTCGCGCTCGATGCCCGGAAGGTTGAGGGAGTACTGCTCGGGGACGCTCATGGATCGAAGAGCGCTCAGGATAGCGTCCCCGGCGCTCAGGAACGATCCCCGATCCAATGCTCACCGTCGGCGTAGACTTCCTTCTTCCAGATCGGCAGCGTGTTCTTGAGTTCGTCGATCAGAAAGCGGCAGGCAAGGAAAGCCTCGGAACGGTGCGGGCTGGCGACCCCGATCCAGACGCTGGGCTCGCCCACGCCGACCACGCCGATGCGGTGCACGACCAGCATCCGCAGTTCAGCGCCGCCCGCTTCCGCGCGGCAGCGCGCGAAAATGCGCTCCATCTCCGGCCCGCTCATGCGCTCGAAGGCCTGGTATTCCAACCGCAGGACCTCGCGCCCGCGGTTGCGCGCGCGGGTGGTGCCCGTGAAGCACACGCGCGCGCCGCAAGCGGGATCCCCAAGGCGCAGCTCGAGCGCCGCGGTGTCCAGCGGCCCGGCGTGCAGCTCGAACTGTTCCGACGCCTGCGCCATCTAGCCCCCCGAGACCGGCGGGAGCAGCGCGATCGCCTGGCCGGAGCGGATGCGCGCACTCGCTCCGGCGTACTCCGTGCCGATCACCACGGCGACATGCTCGAGACTGCCCCACTCCGGGAAGCGTTGCGCGAGTTCAGCCTTGAGTTCGCCAATGCTCAACCCCTCGGAGAGCCCACTCACGCTCACGCGGCTCGCGCGGGCTCGCTCCGCGAGCCCCGCGAACAGCTCCAGTTCCAGATCCATCGGACGACGCGCAGGACGCTCAGAACGGAGCGTCGTCGCCGCCGCCGAAGTCTCCGCTGCCCGGCTCGCCGCCGCTGGACTGGCTGGCGGCTGCGCCACCGTAGGAGCGCTCGCCGCCGCCGGCGCCGGCTCCCTCGCCGCGTCCGCCGCCGACGAACTCCCAGTTGTCAGCCACGACGTACAGCTTGGAGCGCTTGCCTCCGCCGTTCTTGTCTTCCCAGGTATCGAGCCGCAGCGAACCTTCGATGAAGGCCGGCTTGCCCTTGGTGTGGTAGCGCTGGAAGGCTTCCGCGCGCTGGCCGAAGATCGTCACGTCGACGAAGGTCGGCTCCTCCTTCCACTCGTTGGTCTGCGAGTCCTTGAAGCGGCGGTTGACCGCTAGGCTGAACTTGCAGATCGGCATGTTGCTCTGGGTGTAGGTGAGCTGGGGATCCCGCGTCAGATTCCCCATCAGAATCACTTTGTTGTAGCTGGCCATAGTCCCTCCGAAGGGGCCGGAGTCTAACCGTCCGGGGGCCAAAAAAACCGCGCCCGGCGGGAATTCCGGGCGCGACAAGCGCCCGGGCTTTGCCTACCATGGGGCGAAGCCCGATGTCGACCCAAGAACAGTCCGCCCCTCGCCAGCCCTCCGGGGCGGAGCGCCGCCGCTGGCTGCGCGTCGCCTGCGACATTCCTGTCACGCTCAACCTCGGCGGCTCACGCTGCGAGGCCAAGCTGCGCGACCTTTCGCGCGCGGGTGCCTGCTTCTTCCTCGACCGACCCGTGCCGCTGATGACCGTGCTCGAGCTTTCGCTGGAGCTCAAGCTGCCGCGGGGCGTGCGCCGCATCCGCGGAAACGGTGCCGTCGTGCGCTGCGAACGGATCGCCAAGGCCGTCGATCACTACGAGATCGCCCTGTTCCTGCATGAGCTGGCCGAAATCGACCGCAAGGCGATCGAGGAATTTCTTGCCCAGCTCGGCGCCGGCCCGACTCGTGCGATCCGCACCGACAGCTGACCGCTGAGCCGGCCCTCAAGCCTTCGTTTGTCGAGCCCGGTTTTGTCGAGCCCGGTCTTGTCGAACCCGGTGTCTTCGAACCCGGTCGGAGCGCCTCCGGTTTCCTTCCCGCGCCGACGTCAGGCTCTGGCGAGGGCCCTCTGTCGGCTCGACCCAAGCCCTCAGCGCCGGTAGCTCAACACGCGTTCGATCCCGGCGCCGTCGCGCACCAGCTGCACGCTCAAGCCCAGTCCCTGCGCCAGTGCGCGCACGCGCGGTCCCTGACGATGCCCCAGTTCCACCAGCAAGCAGCCGCCGGGAGCGAGCACACCCGCAGGCACTCGAGCGCTGGCCTCCAGCAGCCGCCGCACGAAATGGTCCGGATCGCCCTCCGGCGCAAACAACGCCGCATGCGGCTCGTGTTCGCCTACCTCAGGCGCAAGCTCGCGGGCCTCCGAACGCTCGATGTAGGGCGGGTTGGAGACGATCAGGTCGAAAGGCCCGCCCTCGCGCGCGAGACGCTCGAGGCCTTCGAAGCCATCGCCTTCGACCAGTTCCACGCGCGGCGCCAGCCGCTGAATGTTGGCGCTCGCGCACAGCACGGCGGCTGCGGAGTTCTCCAGCGCAAACACTTGAGCCTCAGGCAATTCCAAGGCCAGCGTCACGGCGAGGCACCCGCTGCCCGTCCCCAGATCGGCGATGCGCCGGGAAGGCAGCGCGCGCGCCAGATCGACGAGCAGCTCCGTCTCCGGACGCGGGATCAGGACGCCCGGCCCGACGCTGAACGAACGCCCGTAGAACTCGCGCGCACCCCGGATGTAGGCGAGCGGCACGCGCTTGCCGCGCAGAACCAGCAGATCGCGCGCCCGGTCGATCTCCGCGGGCGAGAGCGGCCGATCGAGCTGCATGTACAGGCGCAGGCGGTCCAGGCCCAGCGCGTGCGCGACGAGCAACTCGGCCTCCAGGCGGGCTTCCTCGACGCCCTTGCGGGCCAGAAATTCGCGCGAGCGCTGCAGCATCTCGCCAGCGTTCTCCGGAGGAGTTCGAGCATCATTGGCTGGCATGAGCGCTCGCAAGTCTAGCGTCGAGCCAATCGCTTTGCGACGGCCACTCAGCGGGGTGGCTTGGGCAGGGCATCGAGTTCGATCCAGTGGTATTCGCCTTGGGGCGGAACCTCGATCACGACGGCGCGCTGGAGGGGCTCGTAGCCAACAGATGTGAAGTTGAGCTCCGCCTCACCTGGAAAGAGCATCACTGACGGCGTTTCGATATCCGCTGCATGGGAAGAGCGGCTGAAGATGCCCTGGGTCAGCTGAACGAGACCCGCCTCCACTTTCAAGCCGCGGTGAACGCGCGCACGAACACGACAGGGTACCGCAAGGTTGGTGATCTGCACCGTGAGTAGCCTTGTGCCATCGGTCATTTCCATCAGGACAGCCGTAGAGTGTTCTTTTGATCGCTGGACCTCCTGCAGCAGGTACACAGAAGCACCCTCGATGGGAGAATCCTCGAAGTGCACGACCTGGATCGTGAACTGCGGAGCACTCTCCAGCCCACCTGCACGGTCACTGTCGGGCTTCACTGCCTCGACGAAGAATGGCCTGCTGGAATCGTCTCGTGGAGTTGCCACTTCCGAGGCAGTCCCTCAATCCGTGTCAGGTCTCGGCGCCAGCGAGGACCTGGAAAAAAAACAGGAGAACCAGGATGGCTAGGCCCAAGCCAATCACCATGCGCATCCAAGCGCCGGAGCCCCCGAGCATTCCCCGCCCAGACTGCCGAGTATTGCATGGTCGTCGCAGAAGCAGGGCACTTTGGGGGTGTGCGTGAGCGGACGTTTGAAGCAGGACTCCGGCCCGCATGCCTGCGGATGACAGTAGTGGTCATGGACCTCCAACGCAGTGTCGTAGGTTGCAATCGTAGTGCAGGAAGTCGAATCAGGATTGGGCGGAACGCCTTCAGCAATACACTTGCAATGGAAGTGGACCGTGCCGTTGGTTTGCTGAGACCGGAAAGTACAGACATGAATGCCCGAGCAGCTGCCACCGCACTGAAAGCCGCTGCCCCCACTGACAAGCCACACGGACAGCGCACAGGTTCCGCCTCGCGCAGAGATTGGCACGGTTAGCGCTGGCGCAGGGGTAGGCTGCATGGGCGACATGCTGGCGAGAAGAATCACCAAGATCCTCTGAACTTTTCCTTAGTCCAGCTCGCGAAGCTGCGGAACGAGACATACTCCGCCAGATCGAACAGTCCAGGTCTGGGTGGGCGCGCAAGCCACGCGTGCAGAAATCGGTGCAGCTCGCCTATCGTCTTGAAGCTGGATGCCTCTTGCTGGATTCCAGCAAAGCAATCCCATCACATGCTCAGGCCAGGTGCATCGTCAGGGTCCTGCCCCCTGCGGACACTCGCGGTTGCGATCGACCTAGGAGAGATTGCGGATCCGCTCTTCGCGATCCGCATTGACCAGCGCGCCGAGCAGAGGGTCGAGCTTGCCCGCCACGATCTGCTCCAGCGAGTAGTTCTCGTTGAGCCGATGATCGGTCACTCGATTCTGAGGGTAGTTGTAGGTACGGATACGATCGCTGCGATCGCCAGTGCCCACTTGGCTCTTGCGCGCGGCGGAGCGCTCGGCGGCGCGACGTGCGAGTTCCCGCTCGTAGACACGCGAGCGCAGGATGCGCATCGCGGAGGCGCGGTTCTTGATCTGGCTGCGATCATCCATGCAGATCGCGACGAGGCCCGTCGGCAGGTGCGTGATGCGCACGGCGGATTCGGTCTTGTTGACGTGCTGTCCGCCTGCGCCGCCCGCGCGCATGGTCTCGATGCGCAGATCGTCCGGGCGTATGTCGATTTCGAGTTCCTCGACCTCGGGCAGCACGGCCACGGTCGCGGCGCTGGTGTGGATGCGTCCCTGAGCCTCAGTGGCGGGCACTCGCTGCACGCGATGCCCCCCCGACTCAAAGCGCAGTCGCGCCCAGGCACCCTCGCCTTCGACGGCGAAGACCACCTCCTTGAAGCCCCCGATTTCGCTGGTCGAGACATCCATGTCCTCGATCTTCCAGCGCTGAGCTTCGCAGTACTTGCGGTAGATTCCGTAGAGATCGCGCGCAAACAGCGTGGCTTCATCGCCGCCGACGCCAGCGCGGATTTCGACGATCACCTTGCGGCGCAGATCGTCCTTGTCGGTTACGAGCGCGTTCTTGATCTCCTCATCCAGCGTGCTTTCCTCCCCCTCCAGCAGGTTCAGTTCTTCGCGCGCGAGTTCGGCGAGTTCGGGATCGGGCCTTGGAGCGGCGAGGATGTCCTCTGCTTCCTTGCGACGCTTCTGAAGGGCCTCGAGTCGGGCGGCGAGTTCAACCAGCGGCTCGAGCGCTCCGCGCTCCTGCAACAACCCGGGAAGTCGGCGCGTGTCCGCGACGACTTCGGGGTGGGACAGCATCTCCGTCAGCTCGCTGTGCCGCGCCGCTTGCGTGCGCAACTTCTCGACTAGAACGGCAGCGAAAGCCATGGTGCTCGAATCCTCAGGCCGCGCCGGGGCGCGGACCATGCCGAATCCGGCTGCCTGTCAGGCTCACTTCTTCTTGACGCCGGCGCCCTCGCCGAACTTCTTCTTGAAGCGGTCGACGCGACCGGCGGCGTCCACGAACTTCTGAATGCCCGTGTAGAACGGGTGGCACACGTTGCAGATTTCGATGTGCAGTTCCTTGACCGTCGCACGGGTCTGGAACGTGTTGCCGCAGCCGCACTTGACGGCGCAATCGAAGTACTTGGGATGGATGTCGGTCTTCATGGAGTGGTCCCCTCGATGGTTCGGCCCGGGGAATCCCCCAAGATCTGGGGGCCTCCGGGCGATGGAGGGGGAGAAAGTGTAGCGGCAGGCGGTCCCCCCAGCAAGGAGACTGCTCCCCGAGCGGGGACAGATTCGACATTGGGAACCGCATTTTCCGCGCGAAGCATGGGCGGCGGTCCCGTCCTCGTCCGTGCCAGGGCGCAGGTTCTACCCGGCACTGGAGAGACTGAGGCCGAAGTTCATCCCGCCGCAAGGCCCTCAGCCCGCCAGTCCCCGCCGATCCTAGATCTACCGCCGCCGCGGCTGCGACAAAGGTCTGTGCGGCAGCGAGTCGATCCCGCGCTCCTGCGTAAAGCGCTGTTCTTCGAGGGATGCGGGGAGCCGCATCACGCGGGCCGCTGCCAAGGCTTGAGCAAGCTCAGGGTCAGCGCGACGGGCAAACCGACCACATTGTCAAAGCCCCCCTCTTCCAGACGGGTGACGAAGCGGTCGGCATTCTCCTGAATCGCGTAGCCTCCGGCCTTGTCCTGCCACTCGTTGCTCGCGACGTAGGCCGCGATTTCCGCCTCCGAGAGCGCACGCATGGTCACGAACGTGCGCTCGAAACCGCGCGCCAGCCTCAGATCCGCCAGATCCAGGCAACAGACACCCGTGATCACTCGGTGGCGCGTGTTCGACAGCGAGCGCAGCATCGCCTGCGCTTCGCGAGCGTCGGCGGGCTTGCCGAGCATCCGGCCGTCCTCCAGGGCCACGATCGTGTCCGCCGCGATGGCCACGGCTTCCAGATTCCCCAGTTCGCGGGCAACCGCGCGCGCCTTGCGTTCGGCGAGCTCGAGCGCGGCCTGCTCGGGCGGTGTACGGGGATCGATGCTCTCGTCGACGCGCGACGCGTGGACGGAAAAGCGCAGTCCGGCCCGAGCGAGCAGTTCCCGCCGACGCGGCGAAGCCGAAGCGAGGATCCACTCGCGCCCAGCCATCGCCAGCCTATTTCTTCTTCTTGGCCGGCTTCCTCGCGGCCGCGGCCTTCTTCCGGGCTGCGTCCTTCTTGGCAGCCTCGGCCTTCTTGCGAGCCGCTTCGGCCGCCTTCTGCTTGAGGAGGGCAGCCTTCTTGGCGTCGGCTTCCTTCTTCTTCTGGGCCTCGAGCTTCTTCTTGGCCGCTTCAGCGAGTTTCTTCTGCTTCTCGGCCTCGACAGCCTTCTTCTTGGCCTCGATGGCAGCCTTGCGAGCCGCTTCGCGCTCCTGCTTCTGCCGAATGGCCTCGTTCTTCTTGGAGAGGCGCGCAGCCTCCTTGGCGAGGCGTTCCTGTTCCTTCTTTTCGAGCACGGCGCGGCGCGCTTCCTCGCGCTCGCGCTGGGCGGCCAGGCGCGCCTGCTGCACCTTCCATTCGGCGAAAGCCTTCTTTCCGAAGGGACAATCCTCGACCAGCACGCATTCCTGACATAGCGGCTGCTTGGCATGGCACCAGCGGTCGATCACTTCACCCGCGCGCTCGAGCGCGGCCGGATCGTTCTCGGGGAAGAACTCGCTGAGGTCCTTGGTCTTCTTGAGCCCGCCCTTGGCGACGATGCCGGCGCGCTCGAGAAAGCGCACCAGAGCCGGGTGCACGGGCAATTTGCCCCCGTTGGCGAGCGCCAGCACCTGACCGGTGGCTGCCGTCCCCAGCACGGGCATCTGGGCAAGCGCCTTGGCGTTGCCGATCGGATCCTCGCGCAGCGAATCGAGTTCCATGCCGTGCGTCTTCTGGAAGACTTCCTGCAGGTACTCGCGTGCGTCGCGGGCGGGCGGGAACAGCGGGCTGAGCTTGTCGCGCGTGGCCTTGCCTCCGCGGATCGCCGACGCAAGTTCCTCGGTTTGGCAGACCCGCACCTCATTCCACTCGGGGTAAGCCTTTTTCAGAGCCGCGACGAAGGACTCTGCCTTCTCCTGCGGCATGTGGCGCACCAGGACGGCGAGCATGCCCTGCTCCAGCAGCGGCATGCCCTGGACCACCTTGGGAAGGCTCACGCGCACCGTGACCTTCTTGAAGAGCTTCTGCAGTTGTTCGTTCTTCTTGGACACGCGGGAGTCCTAAGGCAAGCGCGCAGGCACCGCGCGGGCGGCGCACGCGCGCAGGAAAGCGGAAGTGCGGATCAGGCCTGCTCCGCAGCGGGAGCAGCAGCCTTCTTGGAAGCCTTGCGAGCAGCGGCGCGGGCCGCCTTGGCGGCGAGACGTGCATCCTTGGATGCGACGCGGCGCTGGGCGGTCGCACTCTTGCCGTCGCGCTTGCGCTCGCGGACGACCTTGGCCTTGGCCACCATCGGAATGCCGTGGCGGCGGAAGATCGAGGCGACGATGTCGCTGGGCTTGGCGCCCTGCTTCATCCAATGCAGCACGCGCTCCGGATCCACCTTGACCGCCTGCGTGCGGTCCTTCTTGAGCGGATCGTAGAGGCCGATCGTCTCCAGCGAACGACCGTCGCGCGGAAAGCGCGAGTCGGTGACGGTGATGCGGAAGCAAGGAAGGTTCGTGCGACCGGTTCGACGAAGACGGATGACGACTGCCATGAGTGGTGGTGTTTCTTCGAGACCCTGAGCGGGGCCATGCGGGACGCACAGGCGGCCCGGCAACCTTCAGGGGGCGAACATGAAACACGATTTGCCCCCCTCTGGCAAGCCTTCAGGCGGCGCTCAGCGCTTCTTTTTCTTCTTCTTGCCCGATTGGCGGGTCGAGGACGAGCCCATCGGCCGGCTGCCGAAGGGATGGGCGGGCCCGCTGCCGCCCATTCCCGGCCCCATTCCCGGCGGCAGCTGCGGCATGCCGCCCCCCCCGCCGAACAGCCCGCCCAGCCCTTTGCCCAGCGAACCCAGACCGGAGCCCAGCCCCCCCAGCAGGCCGCCACCGCCGCCTGCGGAAGCCAGTTCGCCGCTGTCGGAAAGCCCCTTGAGCGCCGCTTCCTTCTGCTTGGCTCCAAACTGCGCGGCGAGCCCCATCTTGTTGAGTTGCCGCATCAGGAGCTTCATGTCCTTGTGGCGCTTGAGCAGTTCGTTGACCGCAGCGACCTCCTGTCCCGCGCCCTTGGCGATCCGCCGGCGGCGGCTCATGTCGATCACATCCGGCTGCAGGCGTTCGCGCGGCGTCATCGAGGTGAACAGCGCCTCGAGCCGATTCATCTGCTGCTCGTCGATGTCCATCGCGCCGGCATGCTGAGCGATGCCCGGCATCATGCCCAGCACCTTCTTCATCGGCCCCAGTTTGCGGATCATGCGCAGCTGCGCGAGCATGTCCTCCAGCGTGAAGTCGCCCATCACGAGCTTCTCGAAGGAGGCCTGTGCTTCTTTTTCGCTGATCGCCGACTGTGCCTTTTCCACGAGGCCGACGACATCGCCCATCCCCAGGATGCGGCCCGCCATGCGCTCGACATGGAAGGCGTCGAGGTCGTCGATCTTCTCGCCCACGCCTGCGAACAGAATCGGTTTGCCGGTGATCGCCTTCAGACTGACGGCAGCACCACCGCGGGCGTCGCCGTCGAGCTTGGTGAGGATCACGCCGGTGAGTTCCAGCGCCTCGTTGAAGGCCTTGGCAGAGTTGACCGCATCCTGACCGGTCATCGCGTCGACGACCAGTACCGTCGCTGTCGGACGAACCGCGGCGGCGATGCGCTTGACTTCGTCCATCAGCTCCGCATCGATGTGCAGGCGACCGGCCGTGTCGAGGATCACGAAGTCCAAGCCCTGACGCCGCGCTTCGACCAGTCCCTGCACGCACTGTTCGACCGGATCCGCGCCCTCCTTGTGGAAGACGGGCACATTCAACTGGCGCCCGAGCACGCGCAACTGCTCGACGGCGGCCGGGCGCTTGACGTCGGCAGCGACGAGCAGGGGCCGCTTGCCCTGGGTATCGCGCATGCGTTTGGCGAGCTTGGCGCAGGTGGTGGTCTTGCCGGCACCCTGCAGGCCCGCCATCAGCACGATCGTGGGGCCGTTTTTGGCGAAGTCGATGCGTGCGTCCTTGGGTCCGAGCAACTGCACCAGTTCGTGGTGAAAGCTCGCCACGAATTGCTGACTGGCATCGACTCCGGCCAGACGCTTGGAGCCGAGCGCGTGGGCCTTGACTCGCTCGGTGAAGTCCTGGACCACCTTGAAGTGCACATCGGCTTCGAGCAGGGCCGTGCGCACGGCGCGCAGGCCGTCCTCGATGTTCTCCGGGGTCAGCTCCTGCTTGCCGCGCAGGAACGAAAAGGACTGGGTCAGGCGTTGCGTGAGGCTCTCGAACATGATGCGGTGGCGACCAGCGTACCACTAGGGCGCCGGCGCGCTCCACGGTAGGCTTTCCCCACCATGCTGGCGATCGTCCTTGGCCTCCTGACTCAAGTCCCCTCACTCCAGCCGCCCATCCCCGCGCTTGTGCCCGAGCCTGTCAGCGTCACCCGCTACAAGGAGCCCGGCTTTGAGCTCAAGCCCAGCACGCGCATCCTCGTGCCGGCGAATGACGCGGGAGCGCTGCAGGCGGCGGGCGCGCTGGTCTCCTGGCTGGTGCCCTCGACGGGGCTCGTGCTGCGCACCGAGCAGGGCAGCGAGCGACAAAAGGGCACGATCCTGTTCACGCGCGAGAAGGCCGATCCAGCCCTCGGCGCCGAGGGCTACGTGCTCGAGGTCAACACCGACTCCGTGATGATCCGCGCCGGTACCGACGCCGGCCTTTACTACGCCGCGCAGACGTTGCGACAGCTGTTTCCGCCCGAGATCTTCGCGCGCACCCCGCAGCAGGGCCTCGACTGGAAGGCGCCCGCGGTGTTCATCCGCGATCAGCCGCGCTTCGGCTGGCGCGGCTGGATGCTCGATGTCTCGCGCCATTTCTTCACGAAGGACGAGGTCAAGCGCGTCATCGACCAACTGGCCATCCACAAGCTCAACACCTTCCATTGGCACCTCGTCGATGACCACGGCTGGCGGATCGCCATCGAGAAGCATCCCCGGCTGACCGAGATCGGGGCCTGGCGCAGCGGCATCGGCTTCGGACTGGACCCGGCCGATTCCACCGCTTACGGACCAGGCGGACGCTACGGCGGCTTCTACACTCAGGAAGAGATCCGCGAAGTGGTCTCCTATGCGGCCGCACGCCACATCACGATCGTGCCCGAAATCGAGATGCCCGGGCACTCAACGGCGGCTCTGGCGGCCTACCCCGAGTATTCCTGCACCGGCGGCCCTTTCGACCTCGATGTGCCCGCCGGAGTGCACGCAGGCATCTACTGCCCCGGCAACGAGGCCACGTTTCGATTCCTCGAAGAGGTGCTGAGCGAGGTCTTCGAGTTGTTTCCCTCGACCTTCGTGCACCTCGGCGGAGATGAGGTGCCACGCGAGGAGTGGAAGAAATGCGCCAAATGCCGCGCGCGCATGGAGAGCGAGCAGCTCGCGAACGTGGAAGAGCTGCAAAGCTGGTTTCTGAAGCGGGTCGAGCGCTTTGTCAACTCCAAGGGCCGACGCGTGATCGGATGGGATGAGATCCTCGAGGGCGGCCTCGCGCCCCGTGCGGCGGTGATGAGTTGGCGCGGCACGAGCGGCGGGCTTGCCGCTGCGAGCAGCGGGCACGATGTCGTCATGTCCCCCAACGCGGAGCTCTACCTCGATCACTACCAGGCCCGCAGCGGCGAGCCCAGGGCCATCGGCGGCTACTCGCCGATAGAAGAGGTCTACCTCTACGAGCCGATCCCCGAGGGTCTTCCCGCCGACAGGCAGCACCACATCCTTGGCGCGCAGGGCAATCTGTGGAGCGAGTACATCCCCAACGCTCGTCAGGTCGAGTACATGACCTGGCCGCGCCAGTGCGCCATCGCCGAGCGCACCTGGAGCCCGCGCGAGACGCGCGATCTATCCAACTTCCTGGCGCGCATGGAACTGCATGCCAGACGCCTGGAATGGATGGGGGTCCACTACCGCCCGATCCCCCCTGCGGGCATGGCCGATCTGTTTCAGTGGACGGCGGCGGGCACCAGCATGCAGCTTTCCTTCCGCGCCCCCTTCCGCGACGCGCGCATCCGTTACACGCTCGATGGATCCCAGCCGGGCGAGAACAGCGCCCGCGGCGACGGACCCACGCCCGTGCCGGCCCAGACCACGCGCATCCGTGCGCGCGTCGAGCGCGCGGGGTCGCGCGAGAGCTTCGAGAGCGAGGCCCTGCTGGTCAACGGAAACCTGCTGGTGACCGCCAGCCACCCACGCGAATTGGCCCGCGCCTTCGACGGTGATGAGAACACTGCCGCCATCTCCCAGGCCAGCCTGGTGAGCGGGGATTACCTGACGCTGCGTCTGGCGACCCCTCAAGCGCTCACTGCCTTGGAAATCCTGAGCGGCGATTCCGAGCAGGCAGCGGATTTTCCAGCCCGCGCGCTGGTGGAGATCTCCGGGGACGGAACACGATTCGAGACGCTGGCCGAGGTTTCGGGCGAGCGCATCGCCGTGGATCTCGGCGGCAGGAGCGTTGCGGTTGTGCGGGTGCGCGTCACCAAGGCGCAGGAGCGTTGGTGGAGGATTCGGGAGGTCCGCCTCCACTAGATACTGCTCCCCTTCCGGGGACCTCGACACCGATTTGCCATTTCCTACGCCTTCAGAGAAAAACACCCTTTCCATGCAATCGCTTCCGCCATGCTGAGGCGTCTGGGTAGAAGGCCCAACTTGCTGGCGGCGCTGGGGCGGTGGTCGCGGTTGGTGCGCGGCCG
>JBIKMH010000015.1:0-80269 GCA_044359355.1 Planctomycetota bacterium
GCTGCGCCCGTCGACCTTGCGCGTGTAGGCGCCGCGGAACTGATAACGAAAGGGCTCGGTGCGGTCGCACTCGGGGTAGGGACACTCGGTGGGAATGAACTGGCTCATCGGCTCCTCGATGCCGCGGCCCCATGCCCCGGCAATCAGGAGGACGGCTCCTGCGCCTCTGGATCGCGAAAAAACCGGTTTCCGGGAGCCGGTCCGACCAGCGGTCTGGAGCAGTTCAAGTGGGTGGGGTTACCAAAGCCAACCCGCGCCACTCTGAATGTCGCGGGCACACACACGCTTCCCCCGCATCCCATCCCAGATCCCCACCGCCTTCGCCACCACCGCCTTCGCCCGTCCATGAAACACACCCCCGACCAGCAGGAACGGCAGGCTCAGCACATCGAAAACGACGAACCGCATCCACTCGCGGGTACCCGCGTGGCGTCTCAGAAACCAGATCGAATTGACCCCCATCATCCACTTGCGTCGCGGGTTGTAGCCACCGCCCGTAGCCCGAGACGTCCCGTGGCGGACGGCAAGTTCACCCGCAAGCCACACCTCCCACCCTGAGCGACGCGCCCGCAGACACAGATCGACGTCCTCCATGTATGCAAAGTAGGAGGCGTCAAACAGCCCCACCTGCTCGAGCAACTCGGCGCGCGCCAGCAAGGCGCATCCGGGGATGTAGTCCACGGCACGCTCCACTCGCCACAAGGGCCCGTCCGGAGACTGATGCCCGAGCAGGGTCGAAAGATTCTGCCTCCAGGTCAGCATTCCACCCGCGCACCATACGCGCGAAGGATCGTCCTTGTAAAGCACGCGCGGACCGACGATGCCCCGGCTCGGATGTCGATCAAGACGCGCACAGAGTCCCTCGAGGACGCCCGGCTCGACGACGAGATCATTGTTCACAAAAAAGACTGCCTGCGCGCCGCGCTCGAGCGCCCAGCGCGCGCCCTGATTGCTCGCTTCGCCGAAGCCGCGATTGTCGGGGTTGTCGATGCGTGAAATGCCGGGAAAACGCGCGGCGACGGCCTCGCGGGAGCCATCCTCACTGCCATTGTCGACGAACACGATCCGATGCGTGCTGAAACCCGAGTTCAGCAGCGACTCGATACACTCGATGTTGTCGCCTCCTCCGTTCCAGTTGCAGATCACCGCGAAAACGGACGAGGGAGCAACGCTCACTTGACTTCCTCGACGCGGGAAATCAGCCGTCCCTGGTGGAGGATCGTCTCGATGCGCGAGCCGGGCAGTGCCGCCCCGGCTGCACTCAGCACGGAGCCGTCCTCGGCGCGCGTGATCGAGTACCCCCGCTCTAACACGCGAAAGGGCGAGGTCGCCTGCAGGGTGGCCTCGCACAACCCCAGTCGCTGCTGTGCGGACTCAGGTATGCGAGCTCCCGCCTTCAACAGGCGCAAGCCCAATTGCTCAAGGCGCGCACGCTGCTGCGTGAGCCGCATCGCGGGGTTGTGGCTCGCCAACCGCCCCGCTCCGCGCATCAGCGCCCCAGAGGCGCGTTCGAGTCGGGCTTTGAGACTGAGACCCAGTCGTCCGCCGATGCGCTGCAGCCGTTGTTCGCGCTGGTCGATCGCATGGGAAATCGCCGTGTCGAGGTGCTCACGACCGCGTTCGAGTTCCAGCAGCAACCGAGCGCGTTCGGGGATCACGGTCTGGGCCGCATCCGTCGGCGTGTGCGCGCGCAGGTCGGCAACCAGATCAGCCAGAGTGGTGTCGGTCTCGTGCCCGATGCCAGTGACGACGGGCACGCTGGTTTCATGAATCGCCTCGGCGACCACCCGCTCGTTGAAGCACCAGAGATCCTCCAGCGAACCACCGCCGCGGCAGACGACAATCACATCAACACCCGAAGCGTCGATGCGACGGATCGCGGAGGCGATGTCAGCGGCGGCCGCGGCGCCCTGCACAGCCGTGTGCACGAGTCGGACGGGGTACAGCGGCCAGCGCAACGAGCGCGTGCGCAGAAAGTCCTGCAGTGCGGCTGTGTCTCGACTCGTGACCAAGCCGATCATGCGGGGCATCGAGGGCAGGGGCCGGCGTCGGTCAAACCAGCCCTGCGCCTTGAGTTCATTCTTGAGCGCCTCAAGACGGGCGAGTTGCTCGCCGACGCCCTTGGGTTCGATTCGCTGCACGATCAGCGAGTAGGTTCCGCGCGGGGCGTACACGTCCAGACGACCGTGGACAACCACCTTGGCCCCCTCCTTGAGATCGAAGCGCAGAGCGCTCTGCAGCGCGCTGCGCCAGATGGCGCAGGAAACCTTGGCGTCGAGATCCTTGAGATCGAAGTACAGATGCCCGGCCGCTGCACGCTTGATCTGACTGACCTCGCCCTCGATGGCGAGCCTTCCCAACCCTTCGAGGCTCTTGTGGATCGCGCGCGAAAGTTCACGCACGCTGAGCACCCGTCCTCCGAAGGCATTGGGCTGGGAAGCGGCGTGTTCCTCGCGATCGCTGAACAGGTCAGAATCCACTCTGGGGAACTTATACCCTTTCGCTCACTCGTCTGCCGCCAGCACGGGTATTCCCTCGGCGCGCATGCGCTCCGACGAGGCGCGCGGAAGAATGATGCGATAGCGCCCCTCCAAAAAGGGTGTCTTGACCTCGCCGCGGATCTGCGCGCCCGACTCCAGCAGCAGCACGACGCCCTGCGGCCGTTCCAGGATGCGCAGGCTGTCGGCGAACAGCTTGCGCTCCAGTTGCCCCTCAGCTCCAAAACCGTCGAGCACGACCTCGCGCAGCACCCCGCCCACGACGCCTTCCAGGCTCGAGAGGCGCCAGTAGCCGCTAGCGGCGTCTTCGCGCAGCTGCAGATTGAGCGCCACGCGCAGCCGGGTGAGATCGTAGAGCCGATCGTCTCGCCACTCGCGCGGTTTGGCGTTCGCGAACAGCTCGGGGATCCCTTCGAGCCAGGGCGTGGGATCCACCTCGGGCAGTTCGACCCGCAGCACGCCCGGCGCCGCGAAGGGCGTGCGTTGCTCACCCCGGCGCTGATACCCGACACTGAAAACAAAGGTCAGCGTGCGGGCAGCTCGACTGCCTTCGAGTTGCAGCCGATCGGCGCAGATGCTGCCGAAGGGCCGGCCTTCATCATCCAGCGTGCGGAAGACCACCGGACCGGTGAAACCGTCTTGGAAGGTCCCCAGTTCGAGCACGTCGAGACCCTGCACCGAGTCGGCGATCAACAACGCCTGCATGCGCCGCAGGATCTGCGCATCGCGCAGGGCACGGGCCTCTAGAGCTGGATCCGACGGTGGTTTGGCCGCCGGGGCAGGCAATTCGAGCGTGCCAGCCTCGGTTTCGAAGCTCGGCAGCTCGACTCCGGCGCGCGGAGCCAGTTCCGCGAGCCCTTTGACGTAGGCCAGCCACTCGCGCTCACGCTCCTGCCGCTTCTCTCGCTCGGCGGCAAGCTCCAGACGCAGCTGCTCGTTCTCCAGTCGCAAGCGATGGCGCTCAGCGGCATCAGCGGCATCAGCGGCATCAGCGGCCGCCGGCGCGGTCGGTTCCGGCGCGGTCGGGGGGGAGCGGAGCGGCAGCAGAGGCTCCGCGGCGGACGGGGCCCGTGGCCCGGCTCGCTCGCAGGCGGGAAGTGCTGCCAGCACCAGCAACAGCAGAATCAGCGCGCAGCTCGGCCCCGAAGACCGGCTCACGGCTGCACCAGCTCGAGCGGCAGCGGCAACTCGAGCCGCGCGCCCGGACCGGGCAACTGGCCCCACAAGAGGCCGCGCGCGCGTTGGCCACAGGACAAGGGCCCCTCCAACCCGGCCGCAAGGCTCAGGTGCGGATCGACGGGCCCCGGAGGAATCGGCAGGGGCAGGCTCGTGGCGCATGGTCCGCGGGCGTCGACGACCCGGGGAGCGGAAACTTCCAGCCGCAGGGGCTCGACTCCCGCACTCGGCAGGCTGCGCTCGATCGCGAGCTCGAGCACACCACCCTCCGGCGTCAGTCCAAGGCGCTGCGCCAGCGCTTGAGATTCGGCCCGCTGCCGATCCGGATCCGCGCGCCACGGACTCAACCGGGCGATCAGCTGCGAGCCGTCGGGAAGCACCAGAGTTCCGACGCACTCGGGCCTCGGCAACGGCAACTCCACGGCGCGAGGCTCCAGCGCGGGCCCCGCCGGCGGCTCCATTCCATGCTTGCGCACGCTCAGCACCACCAGCGGCAGCAGCAGCGCCGCTCCCAGAATCAGCGCATCACGCGTCGAGATCAATCCGTGCCCTTGTCCCAGTTCTTGCCCTTGTTCTTGTTCCACCAGCGCTGCCACTCCTCGGGATTGCGCTCGTTGTGGCGCGAGAGCTTCTGCAGCGTGGTGATGATCGGGGCGGCGATCACGTCGTAGCGCTCGCGCAACGCCGGGCTGTTGGGATCGGCGTCGGTCATGCCCTTTTGCGACATCAGCACCTTGAGCATGCTCTCAAAGAGCTTCTTGCGCGCTTCGATCTCCAGATCCTCGTAGTTGCCCAGCGCCTCGGCAGCCGCCGAAACGATTACATTGTCCTTGTGGAACATCAGGTCCTGCAGGGCCTTGAGGGCGTCCTTGTCCTTGGTCTTGCCCAGCGAGAGGATTAGGCGCTGCTGCAGCGCGACGTCCTTCTTGAGCTCCTTGTGCCCGATCCACTTCTGCAGCTCCGGGGCGCTTTCCGGCCCCATCGTCGAAAGCGCCACGGCGCAAGCCATGTAGAGCTTGTTGTTGGGCGGTTCACCGGCCTTCTCCAGGCGCCGCTCCTCGAAACAGCGCGAGAGTGACTTCACGACCAGCTGCCGATCCTTGGGGCCGCACTTCTCGAACTCCTGCGTCAGCTGATCGACCACCGCGATCGCGTCGTTGTCCTCCGCACCCTTCTTGGAGGCGTGCGTCAGAAGCTTCTTCGTCAGCGCCTCGAGTTCCGGCCGCTTGTCCGGCAGCGGAGCGGGCTTGTCCTGAGTCGTGAGGAGCGGAAGAGCAGCGGCAACCGCCGCGGTCGACGGCAGGCTGAAGCACAAGCACAGGCAGAGGATCAGTCGCATGGCCCCCATTACCGCAAGGGCTGTGCCAGCCTGCAAGGGCTCAGCGGTAGAAGCTGTGCTCCCCGCCCGAATCGGAGGAGATCCATTTCAGGACATCGAAGTCGGTCCCGATCGATACGGTGTGGATCTTGATCTTGCGCACGGTGTTCCAGCGCTTGACGTCCTCCCGGATCAGGACCGGGTCGATCACCGTCCCGGCGCTCGGCTGTCCGTCGGAGAGGACGATGATCGTGTCCACCAGCTGATCCTCGAAGGCGAGAGCCAGCGCGTCGTACAAGTTGGTGCCGCCGTTGGCGCCCAGCCCGTCGATGTAGCCCTGAGCCTTCTTGCGCAGCTCGGCATCCAGCTGAGCGGCCTTGGCCTTCTCCTTCTCGATTTCCTTCTCGCTCTTTTCCTTCTCGCGGCCGCTCTTCGGACCGCCGCCGGGCTTGCCGCCGGACTTGCCGCCGCCAAGCACCTCCTGAAGCCCATCCATCCAGCCGTCGACGCCCGTCGAGAAGCTGATGATGTTGAAGGCCGAGCCTGGCGCCAGCGCCTGGACGATCCGGGAGAGTTCGAACTTGGCTACATCGATGCGCGTGGGCTTGGCGCCCGACTCGTGGCGATACTCCTTGGGCAATTCGGCGACCGTCTCGATCATCGATCCGGACACGTCGATCACGAAGACCACGCGCAAGCTGTTGATCTCGACCCCGTAGAAGCGTGGCCCCACCGAGGTGCCGCCGGGAGGTGCGGCCTTGGCGGCGTCCTTCGAGCGCGCGCCACCGGCGTTCTTGGGGAATTCGAAGCTCTCCGCGCTGTTCTTCCACCACTCCGCCCAGCGCACCGAATCCGTTCCGAGGGGCATGCCGGTCAGCTTGGCGAGTTGCTTGGCGAAGTCGTTGTGCATGCGGCCGCCCGGCTGCTCCTTCTGGAACTGCTCGATCAGCGCGCTGACGGCGGCCTTGCTCTTCTGGCGCACCATCCATTCCAGCGCGATCGAGCGCGCCGGCCACTCGGGCGCGGCCAGCGCCGTGCGGAAGATCGGCTCGTGCGCGGCATCCTGTCCCTGCGCGAGTTCCGCCAGCGCCGCCAGACGCAGGCTCTCCTGCTTGCTCGTCACCAGCGCCACCAGCCGTTCTTCCCAGGCGCCCCATTCGGGCGTGTCGCGGCGCAGTCGGCTGACACCCCACACCGCGGCGGCGAGCACTTCGGTGTCCTTGCCATCCTTGACGATGGCCTCCATCACGGGCAGCGCGGCGCTGTACTTGTGCGCCACCAGCGTGCGCAGCGCATATTCGCGCAGCGAGGCATCATCGCCCTTCAGGACCTTGTCGCGGATCTCCTTGTCGAGTGCCTCATCCGCGAAATGCTGGGCGCAGTCGAGCAGGAAGCGTTGCTCGAAAACCTGACCCTTGCCGAGGCGCGCGCCGATCTCGCGCGGGGTTCGGGCATCCTTACAGGCTGCCAACTCGTTGGAGATCGCGACCCGCAGCTCGGGGGGCGTGGTGGCCTTGGTGGCGAAGTCGAGCAGTTCGCCGACGATTTTCCCGCACTGGTTCTCGGCCGCAGCCTCCTGCACGATCGCTCGGACCGCATCCAGCCGTGGCTTGAGATCCTTGGCATCGCGCAAGGCGTCCCAGTTGGCGTTCTGATTGGGAATCGGCACGAGGGCCGCCAGCAGCAGCGTGAGTTGGAGCAGCATGGAGGGGTTCCTGAAGGATAGCCTACCTGCGCTCATTTGTTGCGCCCCGCGGCCCCCTCCCACAGGCCCTCGATGGCAGCGACCGGCAGCACCCCCAGAACCCGATTGCTGAGGCACAGCGCCTCGGCCCGGAGCAGGTCCTCGCGCGGGATCGCGACCTCGCGCCAGACCCCGAACTGCTGCAGGAATTTCTCTCGCTCCAAACCGGGCAGCACCCCCTGAGGCGCTCCCGGGCTCCACCATTCCCCCTCGATTCGGGCATGCAGATTGGCGGTGGCACACTCCAGCAGCGCTCCGGCTTCGTCGAACAGCACGGCGTCGAAGGCCCCCTGCCCCTGCGCGAAAGCGAGGGCGAATTCGTACAGCCCCCGCTGCGTGCGCTTGTGAACGCACAAGGGATCGTAGCGCAACCGCACAGCCTCCAGCAGCACCAGCCGCACGCCCTCCGGCCCGACGCTGCGCGGCGCCCGCGCCGAGAGCGTGCAGTGCACACCCCTCGCATCCGGCTCGAGCGCCAGCCGGAGCGCACAGTCCTGCAGCCCCTGCGCAAGCAGGTAACGCCCGATCTCGGCTGGCTCGTCGCCGCGCACGCCAAAGCCCAGCGCGCGAGCTCCGCGCTCCAGCCGAGCCAGATGCCGGTCGAGTTCCTCCACGGCACCGCAGCGCACGCGCATGGTCTCGAACACGCCCGGCCCAAGCGCGGCCGACCGCGGTTGCTCGCAACCGTCAAACCACTGCACGGCATTCACGGAGCGAGCGTCTCCAGCAGGCGCGCCGCCTTGACCATGGTCTCCTCCTCTTCCTCGCTGGCATCGCTCGAGAAGGTGATGCCCCCGCCGACGGCAAAGCGAAACTCGCCGCAATCGGGACCCAATCGGCGAAACTCCAGCGTGCGGATCAGGATGTTCCACGCGCAGTCGCCGCCGCGATCAAGCCAACCCATCGATCCGCTGAAATAGCCGCGTCCCTCGCCTTCCTCGCGCGCGATCGCGGCCATGCTGGCGAGCTTGGGGGCGCCGGTGATCGAAGCTCCCGGGAACAGCGCCGCGAGCGCGTCGAGCGTGTCGAGGCCGGGCTTGAGCTCGCCCACCACGTCCGCGAGCAGGTGGTGGACCGAAGCGTAGCTCTCCAGCCGTGGAAAGCCGCGCTCCACGCGCACGCTGCCGGTGCGGGACACGCGGCCCAGGTCATTGCGCGCGAGATCGACGATCATCGCCAGCTCGGCGCGGTCCTTTTCGCTGGCGAGCAGCGCCGATGCGGCGGCGGCGTCCTCCTCTGGATCACTCGATCTGCGGCGCGTGCCCTTGATCGGGCGTGTGCACAGGCGCCGGTGGCGGGCTTCGAGCAGCAGTTCCGGCGAGGCCGACAGGAGCGCGCCGCCGGCGTGCTCCAGATAGCCCATGTACGGCGCCGGGTTGATCTGCCGCAGGCGCTCGTACCAGGCCATCGGATGGCCGTGAACCGACTGCGTGAACGCATGGGCCAGATTGGCCTGGTAGCACTCGCCCTGCGCGATCTGTTCGCGCAGGCGCTGCACGCGCGCACGGTGCTCGCCGGGTGCGGTGTGGCGCCGCAGCGGGGCGGCGAGCCGCGGAGCCGGCAAGTCCGGCGGCGGGGCGCTCAGTCGGGAGCGGATGCCGGCCGCCCGCGCCTCGAGCGCGGCCGCGCGCAGGCCCTCGCGCTCGCCCAGCACCAGCCAGGTCGCGCCGCTCCGGCTCTCGCGCACCAGAAAATCCGCGCGCAGCCCACCCGCGATCGGCGCCTGCAGCCAAGCATCCTCGGCATGCCAGACGCGACGCTCGCCTGCCACGCCCAGATCGTAGGCGAGCGCGCCGACGAACCCGGCGCGAAAGGGCCCGGGCACCTCGCTCTCGCCAAGTTCCAGCGCCTCCACCTGACGGCGCAGTTCGCCGATCTGGCGCGGCGCGGGGCCAAGCGGCAGCGGGGCGAGAAACAGCCAGCTCCACTCGTCGTTCTGCCCATCCCCGCTTTCGAGCAGGCACAGGCCCTGCTCCAAGCACAGCCGCCGCAGCGCCTCCACGAGCGGGGGCTGGACTCCCAGCGGGTGGACTCGCGAGACGATGCGCATGCCCGCCTCAGGCGCCGGCGCGCGGGAAACTGTGCGCGAAACGAGCGTGGTAGTGGCGCGCGATCAGGAACGCGATCAGCAGCACGCCCGCCGCCAGAAAGAACGGCAGCCGCGGGTGGAGCGCAAAGCACAAGCCCGCCAGCGGCGGACCGCTCATGCGCGCCAGGCTGGAGGCCGACTGGTTGAGCCCGAGAAACGATCCCTGTCGATCGGCGGGCGCCGCGCGCGACAGCAAGCTGTTGACCGAGGGATTGGAGAGCCCGAAGCCAAAGGGCATCAGGGCGCAGGCGGCCAGCACCACGCTCCAGTTCGGCGCCAGACCGATGCCAGCCATCGCCAGTGCGAGGATCAAAGGCCCGGCGAGCGCCAGCAGCGTCTCGCCGTAGCGCGGCACCAGCCGGCGAATGAAACCGCCCTGAATCAAGGCCGAGACGATCCCGATGCCGAACAGGTAGTAGCCGGCGATCGGAGCCGCCCGCAGGATTTCGGCCTGCGTCGCGCGTTCAATCGGACCACTCTGGCCAAACTGCTCGGGAAACAGCGCCAGCCCAAAGCGTGTGAACATGCCCTCGAAGCAGGCGAAGGCGAACACATTGCAGAAGTTGAGCGCGATCATGAGGCCGATGCGCGGCTCGCGCGAGGCCTCGCGCACCGATTCGAGGCTGAACACGCGCCCGCTGCCGGGCTTGCGGGCGGGCTCGTGCAGTGTCAGCCAGCCGAACAGCGCCGCCGCCAGGCTCAACCCGGCCGCGGCCAGACCCGGGCCCGGAGGCAACTGGCCGGGATCCGCGTGCAGGCCCGAGAGCAGCCCGCCGAGCAAGGGGCCGAAGGTGAATCCCAGGCCGAAGGCTGCCCCCAGGAGTCCCATGCCCTTGGCTCGATTCTCCGGGGTGGTCACATCGGCGATGTAGGCCTGCGCCGAGGAGATGTTGGCGCCGAAGAAGCCCGCCAGCAGCCGGGCGGCGAACAGCAGGCTGAGCGTGTCCGCCCAAGCGAACAGCGCATACGAAGCCGCGCTGCCGATCAGCCCCCCCACCAGCACGGGCTTGCGGCCGATACGGTCGGAAAGCCGCCCCCACATCGGCGCGAACACGAGTTGCATCCCGGAGAAACAGGCGAACAGAAGCCCCAGCTGGAACTCCGAGGCCCCAAAGTACTGGGAGTAGACCGGCAGCAGCGGGATCACGATCCCAAAGCCGAGCAGGTCGATGAACACGGTCAGGAAGATGAACAGCAGGGGCGAGCGGCCGTCGGGGCTCTTGGACGCGTTCATGGAGACCCGCGAGTATAGGGATTTTCAGTCCGCCCCGGATCACAGCCGATAAGGGCCAGCATGAAAGCCTTACCGTTCGCAGTCTGCGGCGTCCTGCTACTCGTCGCCACCACCCCGGCCTTCAACCAGAGCCCCCCCAAGGACGACCCAACGGCCGAACTGCAGGTCCTGCGCGGGCGGATCGAGACGCTGGAGCGCGAGGCCAAGCAGAACGCCGCGCAGCTCGTGCAGTGGCAGCGCTACGTCGAGAGTCAGGCCAAAGCCGCCCAGGCCATGCAGGAAACGCTGGCGCGCAGCGAAAAAGAGGGCTTCACCTACGGCCTCAACCCGCGCTCGCGCGAGATCCTGCTTTCCGGCTGGCGGGAACAGCTGGCGGCCATGCAGCGCGATCTGCCGACCGCCAAGCCGGTTCCGACTGCGGCGCGCTAGAGCGAGCCTCTCGCCACAGGCCGCGTGCAGGACGTAGGATCGCGGCACGATGCTGACACCCAAGCTCCTGATCGCGCTGTCCCTCGCCGTGGCCCCGCAGTCCAGCTCACCGTCGAGCCAACAGGCTCCGCCGCGCAAGCGCGCCACGGCCGAGAAGCCCTCGGCTGAGAAGGAGCTCAAGCGCAAGCAAGCGGCCTTCGCCGCACAGGCCCCGGATGCGGGAGCGCTTGCAGAGGCGCGCGAGCGCGCGATCGGCCTGCTGGTGAGCCTGCAAGAGTCGATGGATCCACAGGTCAAGGAGCCCTGCGAGTGGCCTTACGAGGGCGTCTACCGCGTCCCTGACGAAAAAGGCCAGCCGCAGATTCCGATCGGCTACCGCGTCGGCGGCACCTCGATCGTCTGCAGTGCGCTGTTGTGCGCCCAGCCGGACAAGCTCGAGCCCGCGAGCGAGCAGGCCATCCTGCGCAGTCTCGACTTCGTGCTGCGCTCGCTGAAGCTGCCGCTGATGCAGCCGGAGGGCTGCAAGGGCTACGACGTGCGCGGCTGGGGTCATGCTTACGCGTTGGAATTCCTGCTGCGACTGCGGGCGAGCGCCAGCCTGCCGACGACGCGCCGGGGGGAACTCGACGAGGCGGTGCGCTGGCTGATCGCGGCGCTGGGCAAGCTGGAGCACAGTGAATCGGGCGGCTGGAATTACGCGCGGACCGACGCTCCCAGCGGCGCAAGCCCGTTCATGACAGCTCCGACGCTGCAGTTCCTGTACATGGCGCGCGACGCCGGCTTCACGGTTCCCGACGCGCTGGTCGAGCGCGCGCTCGCCACGCTGGAAGCCTCGCGCGGCGAGAGTGGCGCCGTGCAGTACGCGACACAGGCCGATTCGCCGCGCGGCAAGTCAGCCGAGGAGATACCGGCCGCCGTGGCCCGCATGGCCGTGGTCGAGACCACGCTGCTGCTCGCCGGACGCAGTGATGAGGCCCGCATCGAGCGGGCCGTCGAGTCCTTCTTCGCGCACTGGGAATGGCTTGAGGTGCGCCGCCGCCAGAACGGCACGCACATTCCGCCCTACAGCATCGCGCCCTACTACTTCTTCTACGGACACCGCTATGTGGCGCAGGCGATCGAGTTCCTGCCGGAAGGCAAGCGAGCGGCCGCGCGCGAGCGCCTCTATCAGCTCTTGTGGGCCGTGCGCGAAAGCTCGGGTGGCTGGAATGACCGCGTCTTTCCGCGCAGCGAGAACTTCGGCACCGCGATGACGCTCTGCGCGCTGCTCGAGCCGGCCCGCGCCCGCCCCGTGGGCTGGAGCGCGAAGAAGAGCGAGAAGTCGGCCAAGTGAGCCAGACCGGGATCCCTGACAACGCGCTGCTGCGCGCACGCGAGGCATTCCTGCGCGAGCTCGCGGCCGTGCGCGGAGCCAGCGCGCACACGCTGCGCGCCTACCGCTCGGATCTCGACGAGTTCCTGCGTTTCGCGGCGCAGCGCGGGCTCGAAACACCCGAGGCGGTCACGCCGCGCGTCCTGCGCTCCTTCCTCGCCGGCCTGGACGAGCGCGGACTCGCCAAGAGTTCGATCCAGCGCAAGCTGTCCGCCGCGCGCTCCTTCTTCAAGCACCTGCTGCGTCAGGGCCGCATCGATGCGCATCCGGCCGCGGGCCTGCGCCAGCGGCGCGGCGAACGCAAGCTGCCAGGAGCGCTCTCCGTGCAGGAGATGCAGCAGCTGCTCGATTCCTTCGCGCCCGCTCGAGCGGAGGATCTGCGGGATCGGGCGCTGCTGGAGCTGATGTACTCGGCCGGTACGCGTGCGGCCGAGACCGTGGGACTCGATCGCGGCGCGATCGACTTCACGCGCGGCGTGGTGCGCCTGTTCGGCAAGGGCCGCAAGCAGCGCCTCGGCGTGCTCGGCAAACCCGCGCAGGCGGCGCTCGAGCGCTACCTCGCCGACCCCCGCCGGCCCAGCCCTCGCCCGCAAGCGCGCGATGCGGTGTTCCTCAATCCGCGCGGCGGCCGGCTGACCACGCGCAGCCTCGGACGTATCGTCGACAAGCGCGTGCGGCTGGCTGGAATCGTGCGACGCGTGACGCCGCACACCCTGCGCCACAGCTTCGCGACGCACTTGCTCGATGCGGGCGCCGACTTGCGCAGCGTGCAAGAGCTGCTCGGCCACGCGCACCTCACGACCACGCAGATCTACACGCACGTCTCGATCGAACGGCTGCGCAAGGCTTACGAGCAGGCCCATCCGCACGCCGAATCCGCAGCCGCCGCGAGGCGCGGCCGCCGCGCGCGTCAGAAGGTATGAACCGCGCGCGCGCTTTTGCGGGGATCGGCTTGTGCGTGGTGCTGTACGTGGCGCACGCCCTCGTCTACTGGTTCACCTGCGACGACGCCTACATTTCCTTCCGCTACGCGCGCCACCTCGCGGAGGGCCACGGGCTGGTGTTCAACGTGGGCGAAGCGCCGCCGGTCGAAGGTTACTCCAACCTGCTTTGGGTCCTTCTGCTGGCGCCGTGTTCCTGGCTGGGCCTTTCGCTCGAGTGGTGCGCCAACCTGCTCTCGCTGGCCTGCGGGGCCGTGCTGGTCGGCTGGAGCGCCCGGCGCGCGGGCCTCGCCGCCGGATGGCTGCTGGCCTTGTGCCCGGCCTTCGCGCTGTGGGGCACGGCGGGACTCGAGACGATGCCCTTCGCCCTGCTGCTGTTCGCCAGCTACGAGCGCATGCGAGCGGGCGCGCTGGGCGCCGCGAGCCTGTGCGCCTGCGCCGCAACGCTGATGCGGGTGGACGGCGCGGCCTTCGCGCTGCTGGTGCTCGCGCTGGGCGGGCTCGGCCAGTGGCGCCGCACGGGCTTCGCCATCCTCGCCGTCCTGCTGTGTCTCGGCGCGCTGCTGTGGTGGCGCACCGGTTTCTACGGCGAATGGCTGCCCAACACCGCCTACGCGAAGAGCGAGCTCTCCGCGCTGACGCTGGAGCGCGGCGCGAAGTACCTCGCGAGCTTTCTGCTCGCGTTTCCCGCGCTGCTGCTCGGGCTGATGGCGGCCTTCGTGCTGGCGCTGCGCGCGCGGGCGAGTGCCCGAGCGGTCTGGGCTCCGCTGGCCATCCTCGCCGCCACGCTGGCGCACGGTCTGCTGGTCGGCGGCGATTTCATGCCCATGGGCCGCTTCTTCGTGCCCGGCCTCGCGTTCCTGGCACTCGCTCTGGGCACGCTGCTGCGCTCGCGGGCGGGCTGGACGGTGCTGCTGGCGCTCTCGCCGCTCGCCAGCTTCGATCTCACGCCGCTGCCGGAGAGTTGGCGCGAGACGTTGCACTTTCGCTGGAACGATCCGCGCTGGCGCAGCGAGAAGCAGCAGTGGCAGGCAATGCGCCAGCGCAGCGCGGAATGGCTGGAGCTGGGTCAGGCTCTGGCGCGCTTCACCCGCCCGGGCGAGTCGCTGATCGTCGGCAATATCGGCGCGATCGGCTACGCCTGCGAGTTGTTCCTCTACGACCAGTTCGGGCTCACCAGCCGGGAGGTCGCGCGCACCCGTCCCCCGCCGCGACGCGTCTCGGCCGGGCACGACAAGGGCGTGCGGCCGGACTTCTTCTTCGAGCGGCGGCCGACCTATCTGGGAGCGTGGATCGGTCCGGCGAGCGCGGCCCCCGATCCCGTCCAGGAGCGCATGCTGCGCTCGCTGCCCGGTGCGCCCCCGCTGGAGCTCGTGCGCCATCCGCTGGAGGATGGCAGCGGGCGGGTGCTGAACCTGTGGCGCCTGAAGTGGGAATAGGGGCTGGATCGGCTGAGCTGGGCAGGACGCGCTGCACGGGCCGGAGATGGTTCCACCCTGGGCGTGTGGCGCCTCAGGGTGGCTTGGTTGGTGATCCCAAGGGGATTTGAACCCCTGTCGCTAGGATGAAAACCTAGTGTCCTAGGCCTGGCTAGACGATGGGACCACCGTCTCGGTCGCATGGGTTAGGTGCGATCGAGGGCGAGGAAAGTACGCTCCGCAAGGCGGGGTGTCAAGGCCTGTGCCAGCCCAGTGGCTCCAAGTAGGCCAGCACCGCCCGATATTCCCGTTCCAGAGCCTCGACCAGGCTGCCGGGCCCGCGGGCCCGCTCGGGCATGACCGCCCAGGTGTAGGTTTCGATCTCAACGTGCAACTCTGCGCCGGGCCACAGGTTCGGGCTCGCCACCAGCTCGCTCAGCAGGCTCTGCGCATGGGTCCGGGTCGTGCCCAAGCGTCCGATCGACTCGGCGTCCACCGGAACATGGAAGTGACAACGCAGCTCCTCGGCCTGCCGGGGCCCGCTGCGCGCGAGTTCGTCGAGATCCAGCCAGGCGAGCCGCCGCTCGCCGACCCGGCCGCTGACCTGATGCAGGAAGCGCGGCTCCGCCATGGCGAGCAGCTCGGCGTAGGCCTCGGGATCCTCCAGGGGTCGAAGACAGGCCAGCGCGCTGGAGTACTGCAGCTTGCCGAAGCTGCCGCTCGACAGCGCCAGGCGCGCCGTGATCCGGGGATCCTCGAACTCGACGGCGGAGTGACAGGCATCGAGGCACAGGCCCAGCGAGGACAGGCCCGCGCCCAACTCGCGCACCACAGCCGCTGCCTCGCGCGTGTCGTTGGCGTTGGAGCGCGGCTCGGCCTCGACGGCGAGCACGATTGCGCGGCCGAGCTCGCGCGCCAGCGCGTCGATCGCCACAGCCGCTTGGTGCAGGCCCCGGCGAGCGGCCTCGGCCCGCGGTGCGTGGTCGAGATCCGGTCCGAAGCCTCCGGCATGTGTGCTGATCGAGAGTTGCTCGCCGGCGCGCGCCTTGCGCAGGTTGGCGGCCAGTCGCGCAATCGCCAGCGTGTACTCAAGCCGCTCGGGCGTCGACCAGTCCGGCGCGTAGACGCGCTGCTTCAGCGCGTCGTCCTGAAAATGCTCGTAGGGAAAGGCGTTGAAACTGAAGGGATCGAGTGCGTGCGCTTCGAGGAAGCGCTCGAGCTCCGCCTGCGAGCGCGGATGATCGCAGAGCTCGAAGGCGAGCGGGGCGGGCAGGTACATGCCGACCGCGAAGGGCTCGCGCTCGGCACCGAGCTTGTCGCGCAGCGGCAGCGTGACGCCGCGCAGCGTTTCGAGCAGGGCTTCGAGGCTGCTTGCCGCATGCAGGTTCAGGCAGTAGCCCAGGCGCACGTGGCGGCCTGGATGCGCGGCATGAACCAGACGCATGGCCCGCGCTACAGTCCCGCGAGCTCGATGCCCTCGGGCGCGAGCATCACCGGAATGCCCTGGCGCACCGGGTAAGCGCACAGGTTGTCCTGGCGGACCAGCGCACCCTCGAGGGTCGCCTCGACCTTGCGGCCGTCGCGGTGCACGAGCCGGCCAGCCGCGATGGCGCGGTTGATCCGCTCCAGCAGCGCGGGCTCGGCTTCGCGCACGCTCATCCGATTGACGGGGCAGGCGAGCAACACCAGCAAATCCTTGGCGATCACAGGCTCCATGCTGGCACACGGGGCGGTCCGCCCTCAAGAGTCTCGCCGCGGCTTGACACTGCAGCGGACAAGGACGAGGCTCGTTGGCATGAGCCCCGCGGCCCTGCTGCTGCTTCTCGCGCTGCCCTCCGACCTGCCGCGTCTGCCCGTGGGCAGTGAGGCCGAGCGCGCCGTGGCGCTGCTCGACCCGAGCGCACCCCTCCGGCGGCTGGAGGCCCTCGACCCGGCGCGGCCCGAGGGGTGGTCGCGATGGCTCGAAGCGCTCGGTGCGCTTGGAGCGCTCCCGGCCGAGCCCTCGGAAGCCGCGCGCGCCGCGCATGCGAGGCTGTGCGACTTCGCTCTGCGCCAGCAGCGCTACGAGCGCGCCTGGAGTCATCTGGTCGCCATCCGCGGCGAACCCGGACTCTTCGCCGGCCTGCTGCCGCGCTTTCTGCCAGGCGTCGAGGGCGCTGCGAGCAGGCTAGCCGACGGCGTGACTCTGCGGCCGGCACTGCCTCCGCTGACAGGTCAGGGACTGCCTGGCCGCGTCGAGCGGCGCGAGATGCGGCTCGACGAATTGGCGATCGGCGCGGCGCGCGTGCGCCTCGCCGTGCGCGTCGAATACGAGGGCGTGCTGGTCGAGCTGACGCATCTGGCCGGTCCGCGCTGCAGCGTGCGCGTGGAAATCCCTCCGGATCCCGACTACGCCTTCGGACAGGAGTACCTCGACTGGTACCCGCTGGAGCAGCTGGGCGCGGCTCAGTTGGTCGAGCTCGAGCCCGGCTCGGACACGCGCACGCTCTACGGCCGTTTCGAGCCGCGCGCGCAGGATTTTCCCCGGCGGCTGCCATCCGCGCTGCCGCAGTTGGTCCGCGACGAAGGGCTGGCGCTGGAGTTGCTGCCCGGCGATCCCTCGCGCGGCCTGTTCGAGGGCCTCGCCGCCGCGCTGGGTCGCGCGCCGCTCTACATCGATGCCTGCCTGTTCGAGCGCGGCCAAGCACGCCCCGGCGGCATCCACATCGACTTCACGCAGCCCGCCTCGCAGCCGCGCCGTCTGGCGCTGCTGGCCGAGGCGATCGAGACTTTCGTGCGCCCCTGACCTGCGACTGCCCCATGCCCTCTTCCGCTCTTCACCGCCACCACCGCGCCCGCCTGATCGAACGCCTGCAACAGCGCGCGGCGGCCGGGATCTTCTTCACCTCCGCCCACAAGATCCGCAACTTCGATGCGGAATACCGTTTTCGGCCCGACTCCGACTTCTGGTGGCTCTCGGGCTTCGCCGAGCCGGATGCTGCGCTGGTGATCCTGCCGGCTAGCGCGGATCGGGCCGCACGCACGCTCCTCTACCTGCGCGAAAAGGACCGCGAAAAGGAGATCTGGAGCGGTCGGCGGCTGGGCCTTGAGGCCGCGCCGGCCGCGCTGGGCGTCGACGAAGCGCGCAACATCGAGCGCTTGTTCGAGGACCTGCCCGCGCTGCTCGTCAACTGCGAACGCATCGTCTACCGCACGGGCGTCGAGCCCGAGCGCGATCGGCGCATGCTCGAGGTACTCGCCACGCTGCGCGCGCGCGCCAAGGGCGCCATCGTGCCCCCGCTGGAACTGCTCGACGTCAATCCGTTCACGCACGAGTTGCGCCTGTTCAAGCAGCCCGAGGAACTTGAGCTGATGCGCAAAGCCGCCGCGATCACTCGCGAGGCCCACACGCGCGTGATGCGCGAGTGCCGTCCCGGCGTCAACGAGCGGGAGCTCGACGCACTGCTCGACTACACCTTCCGCGCGCGCGGCGGCAACGGCTCGGCGTACAACAACATCGTCGCCGGCGGAGCGAATGCCTGCATCCTGCACTACGTCGAGAATGACCAGCCACTGCGAGATGGCGATCTGGTGCTGATCGATGCCGGCGCGGAATTTCAGCACTATGCCTGCGACGTCACCCGCACTTTCCCGGTCAACGGCAGCTTCAGCCCCGAGCAGCGTGCGGTCTACGAGGTCGTGCTCGCCGCCCAGCTGGCGGCGATCGCGGCCACGCGCGCGGGCGTGAGCTTCGTTTCCGTCCATGAGCGGGCCGTGCAGGTCCTGTGCGAGGGCTTCGTGCGGCTGGGCCTGCTGGCGGGCACGGTCGAAGAGGCCATCCAGACGAACAGCTACCGCCGCTTTTACATGCACCGCACCAGCCACTGGCTGGGACTCGATGTCCACGACTGCGGTGCCTACATCGTCGCGGGCCAGTCCCGTCAGTTGGAGGAGGGCATGGTGCTGACGATCGAGCCGGGCTGCTACATCGCATCCGATGACGAGACCGTCGAATCGCGCTGGCGTGGCATCGGCGTGCGGATCGAGGACGATGTGCTCGTCACCGCCCAAGGCTGCGAAGTGCTGACCGCGGGCATCCCCAAGACGCTCTCCGAGATCGAGAGCCTGCTCGCCGCCCAGCGCTTCAGCGCCACGGCGGCCGGATAGATCCGCCCGGAGCCGAAAAATCCGTGCGCCGCTGGCGCGTATCGCGAACGGAAAGTCCCCACATGTCACGCTGGTTAGGTTCCAACGACGAAGAGCTGTGCCTCGCGGACGCCGCCGCTGGGCTGCGTGGCGCAGCGTATTCCGCCGCCGCCCCCGGCTGGATCTGGGTGGCGGGCCTGTTCTTTCCCTCGCTCACGCTGCTGTTTCTCGGGATCCTGACCAGCGCGCTGGACCAGGAATTCGATGGACCGGGCACGATTGTCTGGCAACCCTGGCTGGGCCTGATTGCCATCAATCCTCTGCTGCTGTTCCCCTTGAGGCTGCAGGCCGGACTGGCGATCCTGATGCAGCCGGGCGCGCTGGCCGGGTTGCCCGCCCGGGGTCGGCGCACACCGACGCTGACGGAGTGCTGGCGCGCGAGCGAGGGGCTCTTGTGGCCGATGTTCTTCCTCTGGCTGCGGCTGACGCTGGTACTGCTGGTGGGGCTCTCGCTCGTGGTGGTGCCGCCCTGGTTCTTCCTGAAGGGCATCGGGATCATGCCCCACAGCGTCCAGTTCCTGCTGCTGATGTCGCCCTTCTTCGCGCTCGCGGCCCTGTTTCAGGTGACGATCGCCTCGCTCTACCATCTCGCGCTGCAAAGCCTCGTGCGCCACCGACGCGGAGCGAGTTCCGCTCTGACGCATGCCTGGAGAATCGCCGCGCATCGCCCGTGGGCGACCTTCCGCGTGATGCTGATCGACCTCCTGCTGACGGTGGCGGTCGTGATCGTCGGCTACACGCTCACGGCCGTGCTGGCGCTGTCGATCGTCGGCATCGTCGCGATCCTTCCGCTAGTCCTGCTGGTGATGCCAGGCGTCGAGGGCAATGCCAGAGCCGGCTACTGGGCGCGGATGTATTCGGCCCTAGGCGGGCTTCCAGGCGGGCTTCCAGGCGGGCTTCCGGGCGGGCTTCCGGGCGGGCTTCCGGGCGGGCTTCCGGGCGGGCTTCCGGGCGGCACCAGATCCTGACACGGCTTGGAAGAGGGCCGTCAAGGCCCTGGCGGGTTGCCGTCGCAGCCTGGGGCTGGGGCCGCGCGCTCGAAGAAGATGGTGCCCACGCAAGGGCTCGAACCTTGGACCTGATGATTAAGAGTCACCTGCTCTACCAACTGAGCTACGTGGGCACTCAAGCGTTGCAGGGGCGGAGAAGTTAGCCTCGGGAAGGCCGCTTGACAAGCACTTTCGGAATGGTGAGCGCGGAAGGGATCGAACCTTCGACCTACTGGTTAAAAGCCAGTTGCTCTACCGACTGAGCTACGCGCCCATTCCGAAAGGATCGGGGCAACAGGATAGCCGAGAAAACGGCCTTGGGAAGACCCGGACCGGCCTAGACCTCCATGATCTCGGCCGTCTTGCGGTCGAGGACCGCACTGACCTTGTCCTCGTACTCCTTGAGCACCTTCTGGATCTCCTCCTGGGCGCGCTTGTGGTCGTCTTCGGTCATGGCGCCGCCCTTGTGGGCGGTCTCCGCCAGCTTGTTCTGGTCGCGGCGCACGTTGCGCATCGCCACGCGGGTCTCCTCCGCGATCTCCTTGACCTTGGCGGCGTACTTCTTGCGCTGATCTTGGCTCAGCGGCGGCATCGTGAGCCGCAGCAGCTTGCCATCGTTCTGGGGCGTGATGCCAAGATCGCTCTTGAGGATCGAGCGCTCGAGCTCCTTCAGAATCGAAGCGTCGAAGGGCTTGATCACGATCTGGCGCGGTTCCGGCACCGTGATCGAGGCCATCTGCGCGATCGGCGTCAGTGTGCCGTAGTAGTCGACCCGGATGCCGTCGACCAGCGCCGCGCTCGCGCGCGAGGTGCGGATCGACTTCAGCACTTCCTGCAGGTGGTGCAGGGCCTTCTCCATCTTGTCGCGGGTGTCCTTGATGATTGCCTGGGTGCTCATGAAGCGCTCCGAATTCTGGTACCGAGAGACTCGCCGCGGATCACGCGCTCGAGATTGCCCTCTTCGAACATGTTGAAAACGATCACCGGTAGCGAATTCTCCATGCACATGGTGATCGCCGTGCCATCCATCACGCTCAGGCCTTGCTGCAGGACCTGCATGTAGTCGAGTTCCTCATAGCGCTGAGCGTGCTTGTCCTTCTTGGGATCGGCGGTGTACACGCCGTCGACCTTGGTGGCCTTGAGCAGCACCTCGCAGTTCAACTCGGTGGCGCGCAGCGCGGCGGCCGTGTCGGTGGTGAAGAACGGATTGCCCGTGCCCGCCGCCAAGATCACGACGCGTCCGTGCGAGAGGTGCGTCAGCGCCTTGCGGCGCACGAAAGGCTCCGCCACCTGGCGGATCTCGATCGCGGTCTGCACGCGCGTTTCCAGTCCTTCCTGCTCCAGAGCATCCTGCAGCGCCAGCGCATTGATCACCGTGCCCAGCATGCCCATGTAGTCGGCGCTGGCGCGGGGTGCACCGAGCTTGGAAAACTGCGCGCCGCGCAGGATGTTGCCGCCCCCCACCACGATCGCGAGTTCCACGCCCATGCGAGCCACGCGCGCCACCTGCCGCGCGATCTTCTGCACGGCCTCGGGATCGATGCCATGGCCTTTGGCCGGGTCACCGAGGGCCTCGCCGGAGAGCTTGAGCAGTACGCGCTGGTAGGGAGTCGACATGGTGCTGTGGAGGAGGCCTCGGCCGGGCCTTAAAAGGCGCCGGCGCCGCTCCCAAGGATAGGGAAACGGCGCCGGGATTCCAGCACTCGCGGTCAACCCGCGCGCATTCGCTTCACTTGCCGATCTGGAAGCGGGCAAAGCCCTCGATGAGCGTGCCCTTGCCCAGCTCGGCATCGAGCACGGCCTGAACCTTCCGGGCGTCGTCCTTGAACCAGTTTTGCTCCGGCAGGACCGACATCGCGTAGAAGGAGTTGAGCTTGCCGGAGATGATCTTCTCCTGGATTTCCGCCGGCTTGCTCTTGACCTCGTCGAGGTAGATCGCACGCTCGCGCTCGACCTCGGAGGCCGGCACTTCCTCGCGCTTCAGTGCGCTCGGGTTGGCGAACACGACGTGCATCGCCAGATCCTTGAGCGCCGCGACGGCCTTGGTTTCTTCCGCGCCGGTCTTGACCGACACGATCGCGCCCTTCTTGCCGTCGTGGTGCACATAGAAGCCGACGTAGCCGCTGGCGTTGCGGAAGGCGGAGACCTTGCCGATCGAGATGTTCTCGCCGATCTTGCCGACCATCAGCTTGATTGACTCATCCAGCGTCGAAGCGCCGTGGCTCAGCGCGCCGAGCCCGGCAGGGTCGCTGCAGGCCGCATCCGCGGCCAGCTTCGCGGCCGCGTTGAGCAGCCCTTCAAAGTCGCTCGTACGGGCGACAAAGTCGGTCTCGCAGGTCAGCGCGACGAGCGCACCGCTCCTCGAGCCGGGAAGGATGCAGGCCGCGATGCGGCCCTCGCCCATCTCACGACCGGCCTTCTTCTCGGCGGTCTTGAGGCCCGACTTGCGCAGCCAGTCGACAGCGCCTTCCATGCTTCCGCCGCTGGCGGCCAAAGCCTTCTTGCATTCCATCAGGCCGGCGCCCGTGCGCTCGCGCAGTTCGCCGACCATCTTCGAAGTGATTTCCACGCTCATCGCGGTTTGAGTCCTTGTGCGTTGGGGTTTCGGGGATGCCCTGGCTGTGGATCAGACCTCTTCGGTCTTCGGAACGTTGCGACCCCCGCCGCCGTCGTTGCGACGACCGCGTGCGTAGCGACCGCCCATGCCTTCGGGCATGCGATTGCGGCCCGTCGGACGCGGCTCGTCGCCGCTAGGAGCGGCCTCGCCGTCGCGCTTCTCGGCAACGCCCATCGTCGCCATGCGCTCGCGGTGGTTGGCGGCGCCCTCTTCGACGGCCTTGACCAGCGTTTCGACGATCAGGCGCACGCTCTTCAGCGCGTCGTCATTGCCCGGGATGACGATGTCGATGCCGGTCGGATCGCAGTCCGTGTCGAGCACGCCGATCACGACCAGACCCATGCGGTTGGCCTCGCGCACGGCATTGGCCTCGCGCGCGGGGTCGACCACGACCATCGCGCCGGGAATGCCGCCCATCTCGCGGATGCCGCCGAGGTTGCGCACGATCTTGCGCTTCTCGCGGCGCAGGCTGGAGAGCATCTTCTTCGAGTACTGGGCCGCCACCGCGGCGTCTTCCTCGGTCTTCTCGAGTTCCTCGAGGCGCTTGAGGCGCGAGCGGATCACGGAGAAGTTGGTCAGCGTGCCGCCGATCCAGCGTTCCGTCACGATCGGCATCCCCGTGCGCTGGCCCGCATCCTGGATCACGCCCTTGACCTGGCGCTTGGTGCCGACCCACAGGATCGACGAACCTTCGGCTGCCATGTGGTAGAGCAGGTTGCGACCGCGCAGCATGCCCTTCAGGGTCTCGCGCAGGTCGATGATGTGGATCAGGTTGCGGCGGCCGTGGATGTACGGCGCCATCTTGGGGTTCCAGCGGGAGACGCGGCAACCAAAGTGCACGCCGGCGTCGATCAGCTCGTTGATGTTGATGTCTTGCATGAATTCTCGTGGCGAAGGGCTTTCCCTTGGGAAAGCCTCCTTGGAGAGGTTCGCGCCCACGCGCGCGGGAGGAATGAAGTTGGGCCCCCGGGACCGGAACTCGGCCGACGGGGTTCCGGGCGCCAGGTCCCGCGCAGCGACAGCGCCCGGAGTGCACTGTGGACTGGCTGCCGACATGGGGGGAGAAGTGCGAAAAACCGGGCCCTCCTTCCCTCGGCTCAGGAAAGCGGCCCGCTCGGCGGCGGATGGCGCCGACGAGGGCCAAGGAGTGTAGCGAGCGCAGGCCTGGGGTCAACCGCCGGCCCCCTAAAAGCGACATCCTGTGGGGTAGAATGCACGGGGGCGCTCTGCCCGCGCTGCCCCTCCTCCCCATGACGACCCGCACGAAATTCCGGATCCTGGTGCTCGACCACCGCCAGAGCGGCTGGGAGCAGCGCCTGTCGATCGCGCCGGATGAAGGTTTTGAGTGGCGCTTCTCGAGGAATCTGCGCGACAGCCAGCAGCTGCTCGCGGAGGGCGGCTTCGATCTGGTCGTGCTCGATCCGCTGGTCGAGGGCGGTCAGAGCGAGATCGAGCTTGTGGGACTCGACGAACAGGCGCCGCTGCTCTTGTATCTGTGCTCCGAGCCCGTGCGCGCCGAGGCGCTGCCGCGGCTGGCGCTGCGCAAGCGTGAGTTCGATCTGGCGGCCCGCGATGGCACGGTCGAGGAACTCGGCTGGCGCATGGAGTCGCTGCTCGCCCGCTCGCTCGCGCACGCCCAGATCGAGGAGTTGCGCCACCGCGCGCTGTACGACGAGCGCACGGGACTGCTGCGCGGCGGGGTCTTCGAGGAGCGCGTCCGCGAGCACTTCTCCGCCAGCCGCCGCCACCAGTTGCCCGTCTGCCTGCTGCTGATCGATCTCGATCGCTTCGGTCAGATCAACAAGCGCCTCGACCATACCGTAGGCGACCGCGCGCTGAGCCGCGTGGCCGATGCGATCCGCTCGCAGCTGCGCACCGAGGACCTTGCCGGCCGCCTCGGCGGCGACGAGTTCGGCGTGCTGCTGCCCTACACGAGCCCGGCGCAGGGAGCCCGCGTCGTGGTGCGCCTGCTCGAGGCCCTGCGCGCACTCAATCCGGGCGCGCTGCCGGCCGACAGCGGACTGCGGATCGGCGCTTCGGTGGGCTTCGAGAGCGCCAACGGCCGCGACGTCGAGAGCGCGGAACTGCTGCGCGAACATGCCGAGAGCGCTCTACGCGCGGCCAAGCAGCGCGGCGGGGACTGCGCCGTGTACTTCCGCAGCCTCGGACCGCGCAGCCTGCCCAAGGCCCAGCCCTAGCGCGACAGCGAGAGATCGAGCCAGTTGGCCCGATCGCCGGCAAAGCCGTCGCCCGCGTCCTCGACCACGAGTTCCAGCAGCCGCACGCCCGCGAGTTCCAAGGGCGGCATCGCGCGCGGCGCTTCGCCGCCGCGCACGACCTCGCTCTTCCAGCGCTCCCGGCCATCGCACAGCACGCGGAACACCACCGAACCGCGCGCCGCCAGCGCGCGCGTGCTGTCGTCGATGCCCACCGAACCGTGGAGCCGCTTCCACGAGCCGTCCAGCGTCCACTGCATGCGGTTGGGCGCGTGCATGCCGATCCCGCGCGGGCTGACACGCGACTGCACGCTGAGCCGCCCGCCGCTGGTCGCGCGATCGATTCGCGAAGGCCAGACGAGACCTAGATCATCGCCGAAGGGCGAGCATGCGGGCGCCTCACTGGCTGCGAGTTCGCTGAGCCACCCGGTCTGGCCGTCGCGCACCGAGAGTTCCAGAATCGCGCGCAGCGGGATCTCCAGCCGCTCGCCGCTGGCGCGCACAAGCTCGCAGCCGGCCAGCGAAAGCCGCTGCAGGGCGCCCTGCAGTCGGCTGCCATCGCTCAACTCCACCTCCACCGGTGCGCCCTCGCGGCGCTTGGGCTCGAAGAGCTCGCGCGCCTCGCGGTCGATGAACAGCGCAGCCACTTCCTCCAACGGGATCTGCTTGGCGCCGATGCCGTTGATCTCAAAACCGATCGCCTTCGAGGAGAAGGACTGGGTGCCTCCGGCGAGCACGTCCAGTGCCTCGCGCGAGCGGCGGTACAGTCGATCGCCTTCCTTGGCCGGCTCCACCGGCTGCGACCAGCTGATCGGAATCCGTGCCGGAAACAGGAGCGTGTCGAGTTCCTCAAGGCCCACCACCAGCGACAGGCCGCTGACGCTGGCAAAGACGAGGTTTTCCTGCTGCCCTCCGCGCAGCTCGCCGAACACCGATTCTCCGCTCCACAGGCGCACCTGGGCGGACTCGGCGGGAACCTCGAGCGAGGCATGGGCGGGAAAGCGCACGCGCCAGGCCTGCGCCAGACGCGGATCGGTGAGGTCCAGAGCGCTCAGCGCGCGCGTCTGCACGGAACCGTCCCGTCCGTGCAACTCGGCGGAGCCGGCATTCGGCTGGGCAGTGGAACCTTGCGCGAGAAGAAGGGAAAAGCAGAAGAGCAGCATCGGCGAGCGAGCCTAGCATTCCCTTCCCTCAAGGCGTGCGCACCGGGCGTAAGCATGGTGCATGAGTTGCCGGATCGCGGCCTTGGCCGGCCCCCCGAAGCACGGCCGGGCCGGCGGCGCTTCCCGGGGCCCGGCGGCCGTCCGCGACGCAGCCGCGCCCTTGCAGACGCGGGCCATCGGGGTCAGGATCCTTGGCCCCCATGTGCCCCGCACCCGACCCGGAACTAGCCCGCGAGACCGCGCGCCGCCGCACCTTTGCGATCATCTCGCACCCGGATGCGGGCAAGACCACCTTGACCGAGAAGCTCCTGCTCTACTCGGGCCTGATCCGCACAGCGGGCATGGTCAAGAACCGCAAGGGCAAGCTAGCCACCTCCGACTGGATGGGCATGGAGCAGGAGCGCGGCATCTCGATCACCTCCTCGGCGATGCAGTTCCCCTACAAGGGCATGGTGATCAACGTGCTCGACACGCCGGGCCACCAGGACTTCAGCGAGGACACCTACCGCACGCTGACGGCCGCCGATTCGGCGATCATGGTGCTCGACGCGAGCAAGGGCGTGGAAACCCAGACGCGCAAGCTGTTCGAAGTCTGCCGCCTGCGCCGGATTCCGGTGCTGACCTTTATCAACAAGCTCGACCTGCCCGGCCGCGATCCGCTCGATCTCATGGCCGAGGTCGAGGGCGTGCTCGGCATCCACGCTTCCGCGCTCAACTTCCCGATCGGCATGGGCCGCGATTTCCGCGGCGTGATCGACCGGCGCACGCAGGAAGTACTGCTGTTCACCAAGACCTCCAGCGGCGGCGCGCAGAAGGCCGACATCGAGCGCCTGGCATTCGACGATCCGGTGCTCGAGCAGCGCATCGGCACGGAGCTCTACACGAAAACGCTCGAAAACCTCGAGCTGCTCGAGGTGGCGGGCAACCCCTTCTCGCGCGAAGCCTTCCTCAAGGGCGAGGTCACGCCGACCTTCTTCGGCTCGGCGCTGACGAACTTCGGCGTCGAGCCCTTCTACGATGCCTTCGTCGAGCTCGCGCCCGCGCCGGGCCCTCGCCCGATCGATCTGGCGAGCGGCGGCGAGTCGCTGCTCGATCCGGTCGAAGCGCCCTTCAGCGCCTACGTGTTCAAGATCCAGGCCAACATGGACAAGCGCCACCGCGACTGCCTCGCGTTCGTGCGCATCTGCTCGGGGCGCTTCGGCCGCGATCTGGTCGTCAAGCACCACCGCCTCGACAAGGAAATCCGCCTCGCGCGTCCGCACACCATGGTCGCGCAGGAGCGCAGCACGCTCGATGAGGCCTACCCCGGCGATGTCGTGGGCCTGATCAGCCGCGACACCTTCCGCATCGGAGACACGATCTCGCTCGCCGGCGGCTTCGAGCACAAGCCGCTGCCGCTGTTTCAGCCCGAGGTCTTCGCGCGCATTGCGCCCAAGGAGACCACCAAGCGCAAGTCCTTCGACAAGGGCATGGAGCAGCTGATCGCCGAGGGCACCGTGCAGCGCCTGTTCCCTGAGGGAGGCCTGAGCAACGATCCGGTGATCGCGGCCGTCGGCAAGCTCCAGTTCGAAGTGCTGCAGTACCGCCTGTCAGACGAGTACGGCGTCGAGACCCAGGTTTCCCCGCTGGCATTCGAGTGCAGCGCCTGGCTGGAAGGCAACCTCGAGAGCTTCCAGCCCCCCACCACCGCGCTCGTCACCAAGGACTCGCGCGGCAAGACCGTGGTGCTGTTCACCAGCGAGTGGGACAAGCAGGCCGCGCGGCGCAAGAACCCCGAACACCGGCTGCTGGACTACGCCTGAGCTGAGGCCAGCCGCTTTCCTTTGGAATAGTTCCGTTTGCCCTGCGTAAGGCTGCCCCATGTGGTACTACGCCGAAAACGGTCAGCGCAAAGGTCCGATCGAAGAAGCCCAACTGCGTGATCTCGCCAACCAGGGCTTGATCGAAGGACGGACGCTGGTCTGGACGCAGGGCATGGCCAACTGGTCCGCGCTCGCGGACACCACGCTCGGCGCTTCCTTGGGACTTCCTCCACCGCTGGGCCCCGCCCCCCGTCCGATGCAGACGCCCCAGGCGGGCGCGCCGCTGCCGCCGCTAGCCGCTTCCGGGCCGTACTCCAGCGGCCCGCAGGAGCCCCTGCCTGTGGCCGACAAGGAGCGCGTAGTCTACGTGCTGCTCGCGATCCTGCTGCCCTTCGGCGTCAACAACTTCTACGCGGGCTACACCAGCCGGGCGATCATTCAGCTGATCCTCGCGGTACCCGCTGGCGTGTTGACCTGCGGCATTACTTCGATCGCGGTGTGGATCTGGTCGATCGTGGAAGCGATCACGGTGACGCACGATGCCAGAGGCCGCCAGATGCGGTAAGCAGTGCGAAGCTCCGGCGAGCGCATCGCCGGGCAGTCCTGGGGCCGCGCCTCCAGGGTAGAATCGCATCGACAGCCATCCCTCCGCAGGCTTCTCGCGAAACAGGCATTTCAGGCCTCTTCGGACTGGCGGCGGGTTGCAGGCGATGCTAGGGTGGGAATCGCATGGTGAGTTCCCTTGCCATGCTTTTCAGACCTCTGGCTCAGCATTGCCCTACAACTTCATGGGCAAAAGGTGTACTTCCCATGAACACAGGCTCCCGCATATGGATGTTGGCCCCGCTACTCATTTTGGCGGGATTCGCGATGCCTTTTTCGACAGCACGCACACCGCAGGCACCCAATTGCCTGGAGAGCTACACTGTTTCGCAGCATGGAGCGTGCACATGCAACGGTGCGGCGTGCACCTATTGGACTTCGATCCATGCGGTGCCGTATACAGGCTTTTGTGGAAACTGTCATTGGACCTTGCTGTGGGAGAACTCGTGTTCTGCTGGTGGGGGCTCATGTTCTACCCAGTCTGGGAACATGAATGTGGATCTAGACTGCGATCCGCATAAGCGATCGACTGCCAGTGTCTGGACTCCATGTCCGAGCACCGGATCTGACTGGATCAAGATCGTCTTCACCTGCGGATACTGCCAATGAGCCTCCGAACAGCACTCATTGGTGTGGCAATCATCGTGGTAGCCGCTGCAGGTTGGATCGTCTTCTCGGCAATTGGGAAACGCCCATGGATGCCAGAGAATGCCCCGTTGGCACCTGACCAGGGCCTTGCTTCGCCGCCATGCGAAAGTCCTGCCGAACTCGTGGCCGAGGACATCTACCTGGACCGTCCGACCGACCGCGCGCAGCCCAATCTGCCGAATGCTGAGTCCCCGAAGAGGCAGTCGTTCGCGGACAAGTACGCTGGCATGAGCGTGGAGCAGTTGATCGCCGCGAGGAAGGAGCTTGTCTCGGTTCGCGTGCGGAAGGTCGACCAGACGCTGAAGGACCTGATGGCCAGCGGTCACTACGAGGTCGTCCATCTGAAAGCCGGCGAAGAGTATTCGCCCGGCCTTCCGCCCGGCTGGGCTGCCGGGCATCTGGGCGTGAGCACGGAGGATGGAAGCCAGGAACTCCGCGTCGTTCGGCTCGATGTACCGAATCACCCGGAAACAGCGGCGATGTACGCGGAGGCCCTCCTGCTCGGCGAGCTCATCGATTCGCTGGGCGGGAGCCCTTCCGGGGTTTCGCTCGGCCGCTAGGAGCGCTGCAAGCAGGTGCTCAGTAGCAGCCTCGTCGTCGGGGGATGGCAACCGCCTTCGGCGCCGCGATGCGCGACCTAACCCAACCGATCGCGCCGCACCTGCACGCGCCGTCCGCGGATCTTCGTATTCGAAAGTGCCGCGATGACATCGTCGGCGAACTCCTCGGGCACATCGACGAGGCTGAAGCGCTCGGTGATGCGGATGCCGCCGATGGCATCGCCCGGCAAGCCGGCCTCGTTGGCGATGGCGCCCACGAGATCGCCTGGCCGCAGGTTGTCCATGCGACCCGCACCGATGAAAAGACGCGCCACATCGAAGCCGTGAGCGCGTGGGCCCTGGCCGCGCCCGGGCCGGCGGCTCTCGGCCGACTCGCGGGGGCCGGCTTCGCGCTCGGCCCAACGGTCTTCGCGCTCAGCGCGGCCCGACTTCGAAGCGCCGGACTGTGACGCGGGGATCTCGGCATCCTGAGACTTGGGATGCAGCGCCTCGTGCGCCATCTTCAGCGCGGCGGCGGCGATGTCGCCGGGCGGGTGTTCCTCGCCGAGCTCCGCGAGCATGTTCTGGTAGGGCTCGAGCTCACCCGCCTGCATGGCTTCGACCAGCGAGGCCTTGAAGAGCTCGATGCGGCGCGCGCGCAGGTCGGCGACGGTCGGGATGGCCTCGATGGCGATCTCCTGGCCCGTGGCTCGCTGGATGTTGCGCAAGAGGCGCTGCTCGCGCGGCTCGAGCAGCGTGATCGCGACGCCCTCGCGTCCGGCGCGGCCGGTGCGGCCGATGCGGTGCACGTAGGACTCCGGCGCCGTGGGCACATCGTAGTTGACGACATGCGAGAGGTGCTGGATGTCGAGGCCGCGCGCAGCCACATCGGTGGCGACGAGCAGGTCGGTCTTGCCTTCGCGGAAGCGCTTGAGCACGCGCTCGCGCTGCTCCTGCGCGAAGCCGCCGTGCAGCGCCTCGGCGCGGTAGCCGTGCGCGTTCATGGCCTCGGTCAGCTCGTCGACTTCGACGCGCGTGCGGCAGAACACGATCGCGGACTCGGGCGCTTCCATGTCGATCACGCGCGCGAGCGCCTGGGGTTTGTGGCCGCGCTGCACGATGTAGGCGCTTTGGCGCACGCGCGGCAGCTCGCCGGCGGTGGGTTCCTCGGCCTCGATCTGGATGCGCACCGGCTGGCGCAGGTGCGAACGCGCGATCGCGAGGATGCGCGGGGCGAGCGTCGCGGAAAACAGCGCCATCTGGCGCTGCTCGGGCAGCGCGTTGAGCAGCGCCTCGAGATCCTCGGCAAAGCCCATGTCGAGCATCTCGTCGGCTTCGTCGAGCACGACGAGGCGCACGGCTTCGAGCTCGAGGGTGCCGCGGTTGAGGTGATCGAGCGCGCGTCCGGGTGTCGCGACGACGACATCGACGCCGCGCGAGAGGGCGCGCAGCTGCGGGTGCATCGGCTGGCCGCCGTAGATCGGCAAGACGCGCGCGCCCTGCGCCTTGCCATACTTGTGGACGGCCTCGGAGACCTGCATGGCGAGCTCGCGCGTCGGCACGAGCACCAGCGCGCGCGGGCGGTGGGAAGCCTGCTCATCGCGCGCGAGGAGCTCCAGCATCGGCAGCGCGAAGGCCGCGGTCTTGCCGGTACCGGTGGCGGCCTGGCCGAGCACATCCTTGCCGCCCAAGATCTCGGGGATGGCGGCGGCCTGGATCGGGGTCGGCTCCTCGTAACCCAGCGCCGTGATGGCCTCGACGATCGCCGGACGGAGGCCGAGTGAATGGAAGGGGCTGGGTGTGGCATTCATATGGGCTTGCGTAGAGCCCGGCAGTGTCGCACACCGACCGCGCCGACCCAAGCAAGATCCCTCGGGCTGCCAGCTTGGCAGCAGCGGAAGGCTTCGCTCGGGCCTGCCTGCCAAGGCGGCAGCGCCGATCCAGACCCGAAGACCGGATCAAGCTCTTGATTGACAATGACTTACAGATTCTCTCGGACACGGCATCGTTCTTGCTAGAGAGGCGGTGTCCCGCATTCTTTCCTCCTCTACCCCCCTCAGCGCACTCTATGGCCAAGCAGATGGTTTTCGAGTCCGATGCCCGCGATGCGATTCGCCGGGGCGTCGAGAAGCTCTCCAAGGCAGTCGTCACAACCTTGGGCCCCCGCGGTCGCAACGCGATCCTCGACAAGGGTTGGGGCGCCCCCACGATCACCAAGGACGGCGTCACCGTCGCCGAGGAGATCACGCTGCAGGACCCCTACGAGCAGATGGGCGCCCAACTGGTCAAGGAAGTCGCCAGCAAGACCAGCGATGTCGCCGGTGACGGCACCACGACGGCCACGCTCTTGACCGAAGCAATCTTCAGTCAGGGCCTGCGCGCCGTCACGGCTGGGGCTGCGCCCGTGCGCCTCGTGAAGGCCATGAAGGACGGCGCTGCCGCCGTCACGGGCGAGTTGGAGAAGATGTCCCGACCGGTGTCGAAGAGCGGCGAAATCCGCCAGGTCGCGACCATCTCCGCCAACAACGATCCGCGCACCGGCGAGCTGATCAGCGACGCCATGGAGAAGGTCGGCAAGGACGGCGTGATCACCGTCGAGGACGGCAAGACCCTCGAGACCACCGTCGATGTGGTCGAGGGCATGCAGTTTGACCGCGGATTCCTCTCGCCGCATTTCGTCACCGAGCCCAACCGCATGACCTGCGAGTTCGACAAGCCGCTGATCCTCGTCACGGAGAACAAGATCAGCTCGCTGCAGAAGCTGCTGCCCGTTCTCGAAAAGGTCAAGCAGGCCGGCCGGCCGCTCGTGATCATCGCCGAGGACGTCGACTCCGAAGCGCTGGCGACGCTGGTCGTCAACAAGCTGCGCGGCGTGCTCAACGTCTGCGCGGTCAAGGCGCCCGGCTACGGCGATCGCCGCAAGGAAATGCTGCTCGACATCGCGGTTTCCACCGGTGGCACCGCTCTGATGAAGGACGAGGGCCGCGAGCTCGACCAGCTTTCGATCCGCGATCTGGGCACGGCCAAGCGCGTCGTGATCGATGGTGACAACACCACGATCGTCGGCGGCGCCGGCAAGAAGGAGGACATCCAGGGCCGCGTAGCCCAGATCCGCGCGCAGGTCGCGGAGACCACCTCCGACTACGACCGCGAGAAGCTCCAGGAGCGTCTCGCCAAGCTGACGGGCGGCATCGCCCAGATCAACGTGGGCGGCGCGACCGACACGGAAGTCAAGGAGCGCAAGGCGCTGATCGAGGATGCCCTGCACGCGACCCGCGCGGCCGTGGCGGAAGGGATCCTGCCGGGCGGCGGCGTGGCGCTGCTGCGCGCGCGTGAAGTCCTGAAGGGCCTGCGCATCCAGGATGACGAGGATTACAACATGGGTCTGGATCTACTCCACGAAGCGCTGGCGCGCCCGTTGCAGCAGATCGCGACCAATGCGGGCTTCGACGGCACCGTGGTCGCGCACCGCGTGCTGCGCGAGAAGAAGCCGAGCCATGGCTTCGACGCCCTGCGCGGAGAGTATGTCGACATGATCCAAAAGGGCATCGTCGATCCCACCAAGGTCACCAAGGCCGCGCTGCACAACGCGATCAGCGTGGCAACCCTGCTGCTCACCACCGACGCCCTGATCGCCACCAAGCCCGAGCCCAAGAAGAAGGCTCCGGCCGGCGGCGGGATGGAAGATGAGGAAATGGGCGGTATGGGAGGCATGGGTGGAATGGGCGGCATGGGAGGCATGGACTTCTGATCCCGCACGCGACACACCCCACCAAAAACCCGAACAACACCCCCTAGCAACACACCTACCATGGCCAAGCAAATCCTGTTCGACGAGAACGCGCGCGCCAAGATGAAGAGCGGCATCGAAAAGCTCGCCAAGACCGTGCGCGTCACCCTCGGCCCCGCGGGCCGCAACGTGATCCTGCAGAAGTCCTTTGGCGCTCCGCACGTCACCAAGGACGGCGTCTCCGTCGCCAAGGAGATCGAGCTCTCCGATCCCTTCGAGAACATGGGCGCGAAGCTCGTGCTCGAGGTCGCCAACAAGACCAATGACGTCGCCGGCGACGGCACCACCACCGCCACGGTGCTCGCCTCCGCGATCTTCAACGAGGGTCTCAAGTTCCTCGCCACGGGCGTCAACACCATCGAGCTGCGCGGCGGCATCGAGCAAGCCGTCGACGCGGCCGTGGCTTCGATCCAAGCCCAGTCCCGCAAGGTCAAGACCCGTGAGGAGAAGGCCAGCGTGGCCGCGATCTCCGCCAACAACGATGCCGAGATCGGACGCATGCTGGCCGATGCCTTCGAGAAGGTCGGCAACGAGGGCGTGATCACGATCGAGGAGAACAAGGGCATCGAGACGCAAGTCGACGTCGTCGAGGGAATGGAGTTCGACAAGGGCTATCTCTCGCCGTACTTCGCCACCGACCTCACCAAGCTCACCACCGAGTTTGAAAACCCCTACATCTTCATCTACGACAAGAAGATCTCGTCCGTGCGCGAGTTCGTGCCCGTGCTCGAAGCCGCGGCGCGTTCGGGCCGTCCGCTGCTGATCATCGCCGAGGACATCGATGGCGAGGCGCTGACGGCGCTGGTGATCAACCGTCTCAAGGGCGTGCTGAACGTCTGTGCCGTCAAGGCCCCGGGCTTCGGCGACCGCCGCAAGGCCTACCTTGGCGACATCGCGGCCCTCACGGGTGGCACGGCGATCACCGAGGAGCTCGGCGTGCCGATCGAGAAGGTCACGCCGGAATACTTCGGCTCGGCCAAGCGCGTGCGCGTCACCAAGGACGCCACGACGATCGTCGGCGGCAGCGGCGAGAAGAAGGCCATCGGCGACCGGGTGGCCCAGATCCGCGTTCAGATCCAGAACACCAAGTCGGACTACGATCGCGAGAAGCTCGAAGAGCGTCTGGCGAAGCTGACCGGCGGTGTCGCCGTGATCAAAGCCGGCGGCAAGACCGAAGTCGAGATGAAGGCCAAGAAGGACCTGCTCGAGGACGCGCTCAACGCGACCCGCGCGGCCATTCAGGAAGGCATCGTCCCCGGCGGCGGCGTGTGCCTGATGCGCTGCGTCGAGGCCGTGAAGAAGCTCGACCTCAAGGGTGACGCGCGCTTCGGCGCCATAATCATCGAGAAGGCCCTCGAAGCCCCCATGCGCCAGATCGCGGCCAACGCCGGCGAGGACGGTGCGGTGGTGGTCGAGACCGCCCGCGAGAAGGGCAAGGCCTTCGGCTTCAACGCCCTGACCGGCGAATACATGGACATGTTCGAAGCCGGCGTCATCGACCCGGCCAAGGTCGTGCGCTGCGCTCTGCAGAACGCCTCGTCGATCGCCGGCCTGCTGCTGACCACCGACTCGATGGTCACCGAAATCAAGGAAGAGAAGCCCAAGGTCGAAGGCAGCCTGAGCTGATCTTGTGCTAGGAGACACGCGCGGGCGTGGAGCGGCCTCCGACATTGCGGAGTGCCCTCCCCGCCCGCGCTTTTAGAAACCCAACCACACTTCGCGCATGAGCCAGAAGCAGGACTACTACGAGATGCTGGGCGTCCAGAAGACCGCCAGCGCCGAGGAGATCAAGAAGGCCTACCGTCAGGCCGCGCTGAAGTTCCACCCCGACCGCAACCCGGGCGACAAGCAGGCGGAGCAGCGCTTCAAGGACGCAGCCGAGGCCTACGGTGTGCTCTCCGACGAGCAGAAGCGCCGCCAGTACGACCAGTTCGGTCATCAGGCCTTCGGCCCCGGCGGCGGCTTCGAGGGCCAGCGCTACACGAACATGGAGGACATCTTCTCCGCGTTCGGCGACATCTTCGGTTTTGGCGGCGGTTTGGGCGGACGCACGGCCGGTCCGCAGCCCGGGCGCGCACTCAAGATCGAGCTGGAGCTGACGCTCGAGGAGATCGAGAGCGGGGTCGAGCGCACGATCAGCCTCAAGCGCGCTGAGGAGTGCAAGCCCTGTCAGGGCTCAGGCGCCAAGCCGGGCACGCAGGTCACGGTCTGCAAAACCTGCGGGGGCCGCGGACAGGTGCACCGCAATCAGGGCTTCTTCACGCTAGCGACCCCCTGCCCCGCCTGCCGCGGCGAGGGCAGCACGATCGAAAGTCCCTGCACGAGCTGCAGGGGCTCCGGCAAGGTGGCGGAGAAGAGCGACATCAAGCTGCGCATTCCGCCGGGCGTCGAAGACGGCGTCTCGCTGCGCGTTCCCGGCGGCGGCGATGCCGGCGATCGCGGCGCGCCGCGCGGGGATCTGTACGTGATCGTGCGCGAGCACGAACACTCGATCTTCCAGCGCGACGGCGCCGATCTGATCTGCGAACTGCCATTCTCCTTCGCGCAGCTGGCGCTCGGAGACAAGGTCGAGGTGCCGCTGCTGCGCGGCAAGGCCGAGGTCAAGATCGAGGCCGGCACGCAGATCGGCAAGCTGATCCGCCTGCGCGGACAGGGTCTGCCCAGCATGGACGGCAGCGGGCGAGGGGATCTGCTCGTGCGCGTGTTCATCGAGATTCCCCGAAAGCTCGATGAGGAGCAGAAGGAACTGCTGCGCAAGTTCGAGGGTATTGAGAACAAGAAAAGCGGCAACAAGAGCTTCTACGAGAAGATCAGCAGCATTTTCAGCGGCAAGTCATGAGCGAAAACGACACACACGATCAGGGCGCCGCCTCCGACGCGGCGCTGGAGTCCGGCGAGTTGGAACAGCTGCGGCGCGAGCGCGACGAGCATCTGGCAGCATGGCAGCGCGCGCAAGCCGACTACCAGAACCTGCGCCGGCGCATGGGAGCGGACATCGACGGCGCGGTGGCGCGCGCGAAGCAGGGTCTGCTCCAGGAACTGCTGCTGGTGCTCGACTACCTCGACATGGCGCTGGCTTCGCCGGCGAGTAGCGACGAGACGCGCAATCTGCGCGCCGGCGTCGAGCTGACCCGCGCGCAGCTGTGGCGCGTGCTCGAAGCACAGGGCCTGCGGCTCGTCGCGCCGAGCGGCAAATTCGACGCCAGCATGCACCAGGCCGTCGAGACCGTGCCCACGGCGGAGCACGAGCCCGGCATGGTGATCGAGACCCTGCGCAAGGGCTATTGGTCGGGAACGCAGATTCTTCGCCCAGCGCAGGTGCGTGTCAGCGGGCCGATCGAGCGGGGTCAGGACTGATGCCGACCTATGACTACCGCTGCGCGGCCTGCGGGCATGTCCAGGAGATCTTCCACGGCATGAAGGAAAAGCCGAAGAAGACCTGCCCCAAGTGCAGGAAGCCCAAGCTCGAACGGCTGGTCTCGGGCGGCGCGGGCTTTCTCTTCAAGGGCGAGGGCTTCTACCTGACGGACTACCGCTCCGAGTCCTACAAGGCCGGCCAGAAGGCCGACAGCGCGGGCAGTGCGCCGGCTGCGGGCAGTGCGCCGGCTGCGGGCAGTGCGCCGGCTGCGGGCAGTGCGCCGGCTGCGGGCAGTGCGGTCACTCCGGCGAAGGCCGCCCCGAAGCCGAAGCCGTCGGACTCCTCTCCAGGCAAGAGCTAGCGAGCGCTGCTCGGGGCCGGAAAGAGTTCCTCGACAAGCTGCGCGAGCGCGTCGGAGTTGTTCGAACCGATCACCCGCATGGCCGCCGAGCGCGCCTCGGCCATGCCGTTTTCCATCGCCACGCTCAGACCCGCTTTCTCGAACATGGGGATGTCGTTGGTGGCATCCCCCACCGCCACCACGCGCTCGGGCGGGATGCCGTGCTGTTCGGTGAGGATACGCAGCGCTTCGCCCTTGCCGAGGCAGGGCGCGTGGATGTCCAGCACATGCAGCGGGTTGGAGCGGTGCGAAGCCAGCACATTCAGCGGGAAGTGCGTGATGTAGACCGGTTGGCGCAGAGCCTGCTCGCACTCCAGCGCGAAGCGCTCGCTGCTCTCGTGGTCGCGGCTGAACAGGCTGACGCGGATCACGAACTCGGTCTGGAGCAGTTCCTCGCGGCTGACCAGCTTGAGTCCGCTCATGAAAGCTAGCGCAGCCTCCTCGTGGGCATCGCGAGCCGGCAGCGCGAGCTTCTGATCGCTGCACATCACGACGGGCAGGAGCGCGTGCTGCTCGGCGTAGCGCAGGGTGCGTTCCAAGGTGCGCCCCGAAAGCGTGCGCTCCTCCAGCATTTTTTGGCGGCGCGCGCAGTACAGACCGGCTCCGTTGAAGACCACGGCTGGTTGGTCGATGCCCAGCTCGGCCACGATTTCGTGGGAAGAGAGATTGGAGCGGCCGGTCGCGATCATCACGCGCACGCCGCGCTCGTGAGCGGCGCGCAGCACGCGCAGGTTGCGCTCGGGCAGGCGCGAATCGTCATCCAGCAGCGTGCCGTCGAGGTCGAGCACGATCGCGTCGTACGTTTGACTCATGGCAATGTGATGCTGACTCTCGTCTCGCCGCCTTCTTCCAGCACGGCTTCGACAGGCGCGATGCCCTGAAGGGGCACGCCTTCCTGACTGCACACGGTCAGCAGATAGCGTCCAGGGCCGAGTTGCTCGGCCTGACACTCCGCCTGCGCCCATTCCTGTGCGCGCAGGTCTTCGCCCCCGCCTTCCAGCTGCAGCGCGAAGCGCACGACCAGCCAGTCGAGTTCGCCGGAGGCGGGCTTGGGCCTCTGCAGCGTGAAGTGAATCCGGCCGGCGCGCGCCAAGCGCAACTCAATCCCCGCGCGCTGCTCATCCGGAGCGAAGCCAGCCAGCCTGAAGGAGCGATGTTCATGCTCGTCGTGATAGGTGCTGAGCATCAGGGGCATGCCGGAGCTGAAGCCCGACAGCTCAAAGCGCCCCTCGCGATCCGTGCGCACCGCATCGCGGGTCAGGTCGCGGCTGATTTCGGTGATCTGCCCCTTGCTGAAGCGCAAGCTCCTGGCCGAATCATCGACATCGCCGTACAGAGGATCCAGGCAGCTGAGCTGCACATGCACACCCTGAATGGGCAAGCCCTGGGTGTCGACCACCCTCCCGGAGAGTCCGCAGGACTCCAGCTCGACGTCGATGCGTTCCTCCGAGCGCTGCAGCATCACGGTCTCTAGTTGAGCCAGCGCCCGGCTTTCGTGCAGCACCATCAGGCGATAGGTGCCTTGCGACACCCTCGGAAAGCGGTAGTTGCCCTTGGGATCGGTCTGCACATGCTGAGCGGCTTCCCAGGTGTTTTCCTCGCGCTGGCCCTCGGGCGTCACGCGCAGCAGGCTCACCCGCGCCCCGGCTACTGCCCGCCTCGCCGCGCGCACGCTGCCGAGGAGTTCAATGCGCTGCGCGACGCGCAGCTCTACCCGTGTTTCGCCCTGCTCGGCCACGCTGACGCTGACCCAATCGCGCGAGGCGGCTTCGGACGCATTGGAAACCCATACTTCCCCGCGTCCGTCGCGGGCACGAAACAGGTGCGTACCCGCCTTGAGGGCATAGAAGAATGCCAGACCATTCGCATCGCTCTCGCACTCGGGGCTCAACTGCGACCAGTCTTCGGTGTTGACGCCGGTCTCTGGCACGCGGCGCAGGATGCCGACACCTTGCACAGGCTTGCCCGAAGGATCGCGCACCTCGACGCGCACCCGGCCGCCTGTCGCGAGCTTCACAACCACTTCGCGGTCCTCGCCCAAGGGCAGCGCGGCGCACGCCAGCGGCTCTGAGGGCACGCGCTCGCGCGCGCTGGCCGCCACATGGAATGGCGCACTCGCACTGACGGTCAGCCAGGCAACTCCGTCTGCATCCGTGCGCGCGAAGTTGGTTTCTGGCAGCGATTGTCGCTCCCAGTTCTCCTCGCTCGCGATCGAGGACGGCAGACGGCTCTCCGTCCCGACCATCACCCGCGCATCCGCCAGCGGCGCATCGTTCTCCGCCGCCAGCACGCGCACGCGCAGGCGGGGAGCGGGTTTCAATCGAATGGGTGCGACTTGGGTTCGTCCCTTGTCGAGCGGCAGAAACTCCGGCGACAACGCCTCGAGGTAGCCCGGTGCCTGCACGCGAATGCGCAGCGGTCGATTGCGGAAGGGGCGCAGATCCGAAAAGGAATAGCGGCCGTCGCCGCCGTCGATGAGCAGATGGCTGCGCTCGCGGTCCTTCGTGCCCGCCCAGACCATGTACTTGGTGATCGGCTGTCCCGTGCGGTCATCCACCACGCTGCCGACCGTCTCCAGAGCTTCGCGGATCTCGATGCGCGCCTGACGCTGGCCGGGTTCCACAACCGCCCGGCTGGAGCCGCGCACCACGCGCCACTCCTCCTTGGCATCCTGGGCGCGCAACTCCAACTGATAGCTCAGCGCGGGGTCGATGCCCTCGAGGCGAAACTGCTTGTCCTGTCCCACCGGGGCGGAAAGCGCATCCTGCAGACTTGGACTCCTCGACGCGGCCTCGGAGGCCTCAGCAGCGGAGTCCTCGGAGTCTTTACGAACGATGGGCCAGGCCATGACCCGCGCGCCGGAGGGCAGCACGCCGCCCGCAAGCTCCACCACGATGCCCGCCACATCGGCGCCTCGCTCCAGACGGAAGCGCAGACCTTCGCGCGGCCAGGAGTCTCCCGAGAGCCTCTGGGTCAGATAGCCTTCGGCCTGCGCCCACAGCGCCCAGAGCCCCAGAGCCTCTTCGCGGAGCGTGAACTCGCCAGCGGCGGAACTCATCGCGACCAGCACGGCGGCGCCTTCCATCGGCATCGGCTCCTCCGGGTAGAGCCCCTCCACGGCGCGCAGGATGCGCGCGCCGGCGATGGGCGCCCCGCTCGCGTCGAGGACCAGACCGCGCTGTTCCTCCGCGTTCGCGAGGCGCAGCGGTTCCAGCTCCATCTGATCGAAGCTCTTCGGGAGCATGCGATTGGGCAGGTAGGCGCGCACATGGCCGGGCCTGCGCGCCATCACGCGCAGCTGTCGACCCGAGAGGCCGTGCAGTTCGTAGCGGCCCTCCGCGTCGGTGCGCACGCGCTGGAGCTTGGACCACTCCTGCGGGCGCGCCAGCGCATCCAGTTCCAGCGGCAGCCCGATCCACGACGAAGCGGTGATCGCCAGCACTTCGGCATCCGCGAGCGGCGCGCCCTCTGCATCGAGCACGGTGCCGAACAGCCGCGTGCCAGGCGGACGCACGCGTTCCTTCGTGACCACGAGCTCGTCCGCGTTCGGACCGAGGATCGGCGCCAGTTCACTGCGTTCCGAGGGCGTGCTCTCCGCAGCCAGCAGATCGACACCTGCGCCCTCGCGAGGATCCTGCGCTTCTCCGCCAGCCGCTGCCCGAGCCGTTCCGAGGCCCCCCTGCACCCCCCACCACAGCCCACCAAGGAGGATCCCCAGCAGCAGGAGCAGAGCGATCAGAATCGACTCACGGCGCATCCCAAAAGCCTACAGCAGGGCGCCTTGGACCGCGAACGGGCTAGTTCGGGTCGAGTTCGACCTTCTGCGTCTTGCCGGGGATGACCTCGATCTCCACGGTCTTGGTGTCCTTGGGGGCGGTGGCTTCGCCAGTCTCGGGGTTGAAGCCCATGTCCATGATCTTGAAGGACCACTTGCCGGGCTCCAAGCCGCGGAAGCGCGCCACGCCGTTGCGTCCGAGGCCTTCCATCTGCGGCGACGCGTTCTCCTGATCTAGACGACGGCCCTCGATCATTCCGAAGGAGTTGCGGTTCTCGCGGGTGAAGCCCTTGACGCGCACCTCGACCGTCCCGCCCTTGCGCAGCGTGATGTTGACGTTGCTGAGCACCTGATCGAGCGCCAGACGCACCTTGTCGGACTTGGCGGGCTGCATGTCCTTGCCGGTTGCGCGCACGAAGAGGTCGACATCCGGCATCACACCGCGCAGCACGTAACGCCCATCGGCATCGGTTTCGACCGACTCCTGTCCGCCCATCGTGGACATCACGGTCTCGCCCATGTCGGAGCTCATCATCACCGAGACCTCGGCATTGAGGCTGCCTCCCTGGGCACGCTCCACGCGCATCTTGATGCCCGGGATGCCCCGGCCCTGTTCATCGCGCACGAAACCCTCGATGGTCGAGGAGGGCAGGTCGACGTCGATGCGGTTGCCGCCCGCCACCAGATCGATCGCCACCTCGTGCTCCATCGCGCGGGAGGGGTGCCGAACGACCAGTTTGGCCCGGCCCGGCTTGAGGTCCTCGAGCTTGTAGCGACCTTGACCATCGGTCTTGTTGCCTTCCCCGCCCATGCCGAAGCTCGCCATGGAGAAGCCGCCCATGCTGGAGTCCGATTCGGCATCGGCGACTTCGAGCATGGCTCCCGCCAGCGTCCGGCCGGCTTCGCGCACGACACCCTCGAGTTGGCAGATGGGCTCGGTGACGAGCCGGATCTCGATGCGGCTGCCCTCGCTGACCACGGCGCTCGACCACGGCGGCTCGACCACGGGCTCTTCCTCGCGGCCGCTCATGCGGAAGGTGACGCCGCCCCCCATCCGCATTCCGGTCTGGTCTCGGGGCTGGACGCGCAGCTGGTGCTCGCCCAGAACCTGGTGGACGAGCAGGAGTTCGCCGCGCGCATCGGTGCGCTGCGTGCGCCCGCTGAACATGTTCATCCAGCGCTCTTCCTCCGTGGGCTTCTCGCCAGGCAGGCGATGTTCGATCGCAACCCCCGCCACCGGCTTGCCGAAGCTGTCCAGCACCGTGATCGCGATCTCGCCTCCGCGGGAGAGCCGCACGGTTTCGGTGTGATTCTTTTCGCCGGGCAGGAGCAGCTCGGCTCCGGTGTAGTCGGCGTAGCCCTGCGCCTCAATCGAGAGCTGCGCATTCGAACCCGGGAAGCTCTGCAGGCGGGCCAGCCCCTGAGCGTTGGTCTTGGCGCGCGAGGAATTCTCGTCGTTCGTCGAGTCGACGCCGCGCGTCATGAAGCGCATGCCCATGCGCATCCCGCGGGCCTGACGGGTGTCTTCGGTGACCTTCTCCAGCGTGACCTCGGCCCCCGCGACCGGCGCCCCGGTCGCCAGATCGAGCACCGTGACCTCGCAGACCGGATTGGGCTCCAGACGCAGCACACCGAGATCGAGATCGCCCTCGGCGGGCAGTTCCAGTCCGCTCTTCTCGTAGGGCTTGTAGCCGGTCGCGTCGACGCGCAGCTTGAGTCCCTGGTTGTTCCCGCCACCGCCGAAGCCCTGCATCTTGGGCGGCACGTTCTCAAAGCGCACCTTGCCCTCGGGGAACTCGCGCTGCAGCTTGCCACCCTTGCCCATCAGCGGCATGTTCCAGCCGTAACCGGCCTTGACATCGAGTTCAGTCAGCGAAGCACCGCTGGCGGCATCGACGACCTGGAACACGATCGCCGGATCGGGCGTGTAGGCCACCTCGACATTGCGGTCCCCGGCCTTGGCGGCCAGGCCTTCGTTGCCACCCATGCCCATGCCCATGTTCATCAGGCTGGGTTCGCCCTTCTTGACGCTGAGGCGGTAGTTGGCATTGGGGGTCAGGCCGCCGATGCGGAATGTGCCGTCGGCACGGACCTTGGCGCGGCGCGGGACGGCAAAGCCCGCCCCGAACATCATGGCGCCTGAGTCCTCCTCGTTGCGCTTGAGCGCGCTGAGGTTGAGTTCCGCGAAGTTGACACTCACCTTGGCCGTGACACGCCCCTCGATCGCGGCGCCTTCGTCCAGTTGGAAGGACAAATCCGTCTTGCGCTCGCCCGGCCGCTCGGTGCTGCCCTGCACGTTCTTGTCCGGGTGCTCTTCGGAGCTGATCAGCAGGCGCCAAGGGCCGCTCGCCAGCCGATCGATGCGAAAGCGCCCCTGATTGTCGGTCTTGGCGAGCGGCTTGCCGCGCGCGCCGGCCATGACCACCATGCCGCCCATGCCCGTCGGACGGGAGTACAGTTCCGCGCCCGCCACGGGCGTTCCGCTCGGATCGACCACCCGGCCCTCGAGAATCACGCCCTGCTCCAGCGTGATGTCGCCCAGATCCAACTCCCCGCGCGAGAGCGTGCGCTGCGCGTCGAGCGGGGCGTAGTTGGCGGCGCGCACGGCGAGGCGCAGGCCGGCCTTGGGCTGGTAGGCGAGGCGGAAGGTGCCGTCCGCGCCCGTCTTGCCGTCGTAGCGCTCGATCCAAGGGGCCATCGAGGGCTCGAAGGCGTCGAGCGCGCCGAAATTCATGCCCTGATCGGGGCCGGCGTAGACCAGCGCGTCGGCGACGGGCTTCCCGGCGGGATCGACCACCCGGCCGCGCAGGCCATCGGGGAGCACCTCCGCCTGCACCGTGGCCGGCGGCTGGGCGGCGGGGGTCTCGACCCGCGCCCGCTCCGCCGGGCCTGCGGTGGAAGGCTCGGTTGACAGGCTGCCCGCGAGCGGCGCGCTGGAGCTGTCATTCGCGCCCGGAGTGGGCGCGGTGCTCAGCTCGGGCGCCGGTTCGGCGACCTCGGTGACGGGATCTTTTCCGCCCAGCCAGAACAGGGAGGCGACGAGGATGGCAACCAAAGCGACAAGCAGCACTAGAGCGTGGGTGGTACGCATGGGGGCATGATAGCCGGATCGGACTGGGATCCGATGAAAAAGATGCGTTGGACTGCCTGCGAGACGGCAATGCAGCGGCTTGCTTGCTATTCTCAAATCTCAAGGAGATCCCGCATGCTTCGCCAACGTCACATGGCTCTGCTGTTGCTCTGCTTCTTCAGTCTTGCCGGAGCCGTGTTCGCGCAGGTGCCCAAGGTCGGAGACCCGTACAAGGAAAGCACGGATCTGGGTTTTCAGGTGCGCGTTCCGGCGGACTGGGAACTGATTCCCCCCGAGCCCAGCGACGGCAACCTGATCGTCAAGTTCGACCCCAAGAGCAACAAGTACGTGCAACTGGGCGCATCCAGCATGTTGGACATCCACTGCTGGGTGGTGCGCTTCGACGCCAAGCCGCCCAAGGAGGTCAACGGCCAGCGCAAATTCCACGCCAAGGACCTGCACGCTTACGTCAAGTCCAACGTGATCTCCAATGCGACGCTCGAGGAGAAGAAGGAGCGCACGATCAACAAGGTCAAGGCCGTCGAGCACATCTTCGTCGGCAAGATCGGTCAGGAAGAGGTCAAGGTCTACGCAATGCTCTACGATCTCCGGCCCGAAACCCAGGTCGCGCTGATCTTCAATGCGCCGGGCGGCAAGAAGTGGCCCAAGTGGGAATCCCCGCTCGTGGAAATGGGCCGCTCCTTCAAGCCTCTGGAGGTCGCGGCTCTGGAGAGCGGCGCGCCCGTCGATCCCGCCACGCTCACGCCGCGCGACAAGCGCCGCAAGGAGCTGGAGGCCGATGTCGCCAAGCTCGCGGGCGAGTGGAAGCTGTACGAAACGCCGCGCTACTTCATCCTTTCGAACAACGATGACCGCATGTTCATCAACGAATTGAAGGAGCGGCTCGAGGCGATCCGGGACATCTACGAAAAGGACTACCCGTATGAGAAGATCCTCGAGATCCGCGAAGCCGGCAAGGGACTGCGCACAGGTCAGGAAAAGGAAGTGGAGACCACCAAGGATCCCAAGCAGCCCGAGATCGATCCGCGCGAGCTATCCAAAACGAGCCTGGTGCGCGTCTGCAAGAATCAGGACCAGTACCACAGCTACGGCGGGCCCGGCGGCTCCGCGGGCTACTGGAACTCGTCATCGCGCGAACTGGTGATCTACGACGATCGGGCGGGCGGCGGACGCGGAGACACTTGGGCTGTTCTGAATCACGAGGCCTTCCACCAGTACATCTATTACTTCTACGGGAACATCGCGCCACACAGCTGGTACAACGAAGGCACGGGCGACTTCTACTCCGGCTACCAGTACGGCAAGAACAAGCGCTTCACGCTGGAGAAGTTCTCCTGGCGCAAGGACCTGATCGCCCAGTCGGTCAAAGACGGAAAGTTCGTGCCGCTGGAGAAGTTCGTGAAGATGAGCCAGCAGCAGTACTACTCCAGTCAGGCCGAGCACGGCACCGACATCGGGATCCACTACGCGCAGGGCTGGTCGCTGATCTACTTCCTGCGCACGGGCAAGCAAAAGAGGGCCGCGGGCTGGGACCCCGCCTGGGACACGATCCTCGACACCTATTTCCGCACGCTGGGCGCGACAGGCGATCTCGAGCAGTCGGTCAATCAGGCCTTTCAGGGCGTCGATTGGCAAAAGCTGACCGAGGCCTGGAAGGCTTACACCACGTGAGCCCCGCCATGCAACGACTGCTGTGTTCCGTATTGCTGCTCGCTCTGGCCGCGTCGGCGCAGGCCGACCGCGTCCTCACCGAAGAAGGCAAGGTTCTGACGCCCAGGAAGGCGCGGCAGGAGGGCAACGGCTACCGCTTCGTGTTTGAACACGGCGAGATCGTCGTGCCCGACAAGACCGGCATCCTCTCGGTCGAGATCGAGGGAGACATGTCGGACTATGTGCCGAAGAACGACGACGAGAAGAAGAAGCTCGCCGAAGGCTTCGTGCGCTACCGCGGCAAGTGGCTCTCGAGAGCCGCCTACGAAGCGGAGCTGAAGCGCGAATTCGAGAAGAGCCGCGAACGCACGGAAGAACTCGCCAAGCACTCGGAGTGGCGCAACGCCTGGACGCGCGAGACGCAGCATTTCATCTTCAAATCCAACACTTCGCCTGAAGTGCTCGATTACTACTGCGAGCTGCTCGAGACCTACTACAACCTGATGGACAACCGCATCGGCATCAATCCTTCGCCCGCGCTGCGCAGGACCAAGATGACGGTCAATATCTACAAGAGCTACGAGGAGTTCCAGGAGCTGTCGGATCCGCGCACGGGAATCGGGCCGAGCACGCTGGGCTACTTCTGGGCCTTCGACAAGACGCTCAACTTCTTCCACGAGTACTCGGACCCGGCCCAATCCACCTGGGTGGCGCTGCACGAGTGCACGCACCTTCTGACCTATCTGATCGAGCAGCAGTACGAGCCCCAAATCTGGCTCAACGAAGCCATTGCCGACTACTTCGGATCCTCGAAGGTCGAGCGCGATGCCAAGGGCAAGCTGGTGATCAAGCCGGGCGAACTGCAGACCGACCGCGTGCTGACGGTGCAGCAGGCCATCAAGGTCGGCAAGCAAGGCGGCGTGCAGACGGGTGGTCAGGGCGGATCGAGGAAGGGCCTGGGGCTCGCCGACCGCCCCGACACCAAGCTCTCCGAGCTGTTCTTCCTCTCCCGCGACGCCTTCGACGGCTTCCAGTACGCGCACGCCTGGTCCTTCGTGTACTTCCTCAACAACTTTGAGAACGGCAAGTACCAGAAGGGCTTCAACCGCTTCTTCAAGGGCCTGTACACGCTCGAAAAGGGCCTTGAGGTCGAACCGGCGCCCGGCGGCGACAAGATGGTCTCGCCGGAGAACATCCGCAAGTACCTGTTTGCGCGGCTGGGTCTCAAGGACAAGGATCTGGAGCAGCTGGAGAAGGACTGGAAGACCTTCATCGAGAACATTCCGATCCTGGGCCCCGAAGCGCGGCTCAAGCGCGGGCTCTACCACCTGCGCATGCTGGAGTTCGACGAAGCGCTCCCCGACCTCAACGCCGCGATCGAGGAGGGCAGCCAGGATCCGCGGGCCTGGTGGGCGCGGGGACGCTGCAAGGCCTTCAGCGGCGATCCCAAGACGGCGATCGACGACCTGCGCAAGGCCACCGAGATGGCGCCGCTCAACGCCCAGTTCCGCCACGACCTGAGTCAGGCGCTGGCCGGTCGGGCGAGCTTCTCGGGCCGCCGCGGCGGGATACGCTTGCAATCCGGCGGCGAAGAAGGGAAGTTGACCAACGTAGATGCCCGGCGCGAGGCCGGGCTCGCGATGGAGCTGGATCCCGAGAACGAATTCTACCGCCAGTGGTTCGAACGCTTCGAGTGAAGACCCTTTTCGCGCTTGCCTGCGCCGGCCTCGCCGCGGGGTGCGTCGGTACCTATCGCCTCACCGACCCCACGCTCAGCATCCGCACGGAGAAGGGCACGGAGCTGGGCGTCTCCACCGAGCATGGCGTGGTCTTCCTCGGTCGCACCGCGCGTGCGGGCCGTGCGGAGATCACCGCCTGGTTCGGGGATGGCGAGAGCGTCGAGTCGGTGGTGATCGAACCGGTGTCACCGGAGCTGTGCACGGCGGAGGCGGAGATTCGCCTTCCGGCGGTGCCCATGAGCTTCGAGGAGCCGGCCCCGGGCAGCCGCGTCTGGATCGTGGGCCGGACCGAAGCGGGACGCTGGGAGGCCGCGGTCGAGGTGCTGGCGGATCCTCGCGCCAAGGGCATCCTGACGACGATTCCCGATCCCCTGCGTGGCCGTCCGGACCAGATCGGCGCGGGTGTGTTCGTCGATGCCCGGCCGCTGGCCGATGGCACCGAGCAGCGCTATCTGGTCGGGCTGGTCAGCGGCGTGGTGACCTTCAGCGGGGCTGATGGCACCCGCGAGTACCTGGCCGTGCTGGGCCCCCGCGAGTTGTGGCAGCTCGTCAGCCTGCGCCGCGAGAACATCAAGAAGCGTCGCTGGATCTACCGGGACGACATCCTCTGATCGGCGGGCCAAAGCTCGGAAACCGCGCTGTTTCGCAGCGGCGGGGCTCGCCATCCCGGGTGCGCAGGATGCCGCGCGTCACCAGTTGGTAGACGGGCTTGCCCACGCGCCTCCAAACGAGCGCAATCCACGAGCGGCGCAGCCCCGCGCCGGCGCCGCGCTGTTCGAGTCCCGCGGGCCCGCGCCCCTTGCGCGTGTAGCGGCGGCGATGCTTCTCGAGGTGGCGCAGGTCCTCTCTCGCGCGCGCCGCGAAGCTGCGCCCCCGCCGCGGATGCACGCTGGCGAGCTGGAAATCGATCAGACCCGGCCAGCCCGAGGGATCGACGAGGATGTTCTGCTCCTTGTGCAGGTCGTTGTGGCAGATCCCGCGCGCATGCAACTCGAGCACGAGTTCCTCCAGCAGATCGAAGAAGTCCGCCGGCAGCCACTCCGCCCGGCTGAGCGGCGCGCCCTCGAGATGCGTGCGCCAGCCCTCGGAATGCGAACTGGGCGGCTCGCACCAGCGGGGCACCCCGGCGAGCCCGGCGGCCGCGAGCAGCGCGCGCCGCTCGCGCGCGAGCAGGCGCCGGGCGAGCCATGCGGAAAAGGGAATCGCGGATCCGCAGGCTACGCGGCGCACGAACAATCCACCTGCCGTTCGGACGCATTCCACGCGCCCGAACTGGTCGCTTTTCCAGACCTCGACGACTTGCATCGGCTCCGCCACGCGGCGAGCATTCTGCCCTTTCCTTGAAGACCGCGCCTCCCCTTTCAGCGACAGCCGACAGCCAGGGACGGATCCTGGCCCGCGGCCTGATGCGCCGTTTCGGCGCCAAGCAGGCACTGGCGGGCGTCGATCTGGATCTGGGGCCGGGCGGAGTGATCGGGCTTCTGGGGCCCAACGGCAGCGGCAAGAGCACGCTCCTGCGCATCCTGACCGGCCTGACGCAGGCGGATGCAGGCGAGGTGTGGATCGATGGCGTGCGTCTGGAGGCCGACGGGCTGGCGGTGCGCCAGCGCTGCTCCTACGCACCCGGCGAGATCGCTCTCTACGGCGAGCTCAGCGGAGCCCGCATGCTCGAGTTTCTGCTGCGCGGCCGCGAGCCGGCTGCGCAGGCGCGCGGCATCGAGCTGTGCCGGCGCCTCGAGCTGCCGCTGGAGCGGCGCGTGCGCGGCTGGAGCCACGGCATGAAGCGCCAACTCCTGTTCGCGGCCGCGATGGCTCCGGGAGTGCGCGTGCGGATCCTCGATGAACCCACCGAAGGCCTCGATCCCAAGAAACGCGGTGAGGTGCTCGCCATCCTGAGCGAGGACGCGCAGTCGGGAACCACGATACTGCTCTCCTCCCACCACCTCGGCGAGACCGAGCGCGTCTGCGAGCGGATCCTGTTTCTGCACCAAGGCCGCAAGATCAGCGACGAGACGCGCGCCTCCGTGCTCGAGCGCGCGCGCCGCGTCCTGCGCGTCGCTTTCACCAGCCCGCCACGTAGCGCGGAGCTCGCTGCGCTCGACGGCGTGCTGCGCGCGCGCGCGGATGGCATGCAGGCGAGCATCGAAATGGAATCCGCGGATCCTCGGCGCACGCTCGCGGCCCTGAGCAGCGCCCCCGGTCTCCCCGCCCCCATCGCGATCGAGCACGGTTCGCTCTCGCTGACCGATCTGTTCCGCGAGTTCTACGGCGTGGAGGCCTGCTGATGGGCGGCGAACTGCGCTCCCGATGGTGGCTGGGGCTAGCCTACTTCGTGACGCTGGAGGTGCTACTGATCGGCGCGCTGGCCTACTGGCCCCAGTTTTCCGAGAACCTCGACAAGCTCCGCAGTCTGGTGCCCCTGCCCGTGCTGCAGGAAATGGCCGACGAGATCGAGGCTTCGGGCTTCCCCGCTTACCTCGCGGCCCAGCACTTCTTCAAGGGTGCCCATTCCATCGGCGGCCTCGCGGCGGTACTGTTCGCCATGTTCGCGGTCGCGCTCGAAGTGCAGCGGGGAACGCTCGAGATCTGGCTGGCGCGCCCATTGTCGCGCCGCCGGCTGTTCTGGGAGCGCTGGGTCGCCGGCGCATTCTGGCTGACCGTTCCGGTGATCGCCAGCACGCTGACCGTTCCGCTGATCGGCAGCTTCATCGAGGAGCGTGTCGCGCTGTGGCCGCTGGTGCTGTGCGCGGGCTACCAGTCCCTGTTTCTGCTCTCGATCTACGCGCCGACCTTCCTGCTCTCGTGCTGGTGGGCGAATCCGCTGGGGATCGGCTTCACCATGCTGCTGGTGGCGCTGTTCCAAATGTCGCTGTACCTGATCGAACGGGTTACGCACTACTCGTACTTCCGCCTGGCGGATGTGCGGGTGATGGTCGAGATCTACGACACGGAAACGCTGCCGGCAGGCTTTGTGGCCGTGCTGCTGGCGCTCGTGGCCCTCACGACCGGTCTGGCGTGGGCGCGTTTTCGAAGGATGTCGCCCTAGTTGACGGCGCCCGGAAACTGGCTCTGGTAGCGCTCCCAGACCAGCTTCGCGTCCTTACCCTGGGCGCATTCCTCGGCGAGCCAGCGCGTTCGCAGAGCAGCCCAAGGATCGCTTGCAGCGTCGAGCTTGGCGGCGAGCGCCTGGGCTCCCGCGAGCGCCTTGTCGAGCGCGCCCGCGCTCACGAGCTTCTCGATGCCCTTGAGGCGCGTCTCGAGCTGCCGCGCCTTGACCACGGCACTCTCCTTGGCGCGCTTTTCCAGTAGCGCCTTTGCTTCCAGCGCGGGGGCGAGCGGTGAAAAGTCGCGCACGATTCCATCCAGAACGCGCAGACCCTCCAGCAGGCGCTTGGAGCCGAGCTTGCCCTGAGCGTCTTCCAGCAGCGCCTCGGCCGCGGCTGCAAGACCCGCGAGCTTGCCCCGCGCGATCGCCACGCGCGGGTGTTCGACGCCCAGATCGGCGATGGCGGAGTAGAGCGCGATCGCCCCGGCGAGGTCCCCCGTCGCGTACTTGGCCTTGGCCTGTTCGAGCTGCATCTGGGCCGCCTTCAGCTCGGGGAGCTTCGAGCGCTGCAGCATGGTCTGCAGCGGCTCGTCGAGGTAGCTTCCGTAGGCCGCCTTGTAGTCGGGATTGCCCTCCCAGGCGACCAGTCCGTCGATGCCGATCAGCTTGGCATGCGGCAGTTGCACCTTGTCGATGGCGTAGGCCTTGTAGAGGCGCTGCGACCAGTCGTGGGCGATCGGCAGCGTGAGACCCTTCTCTGAAGCGTAGGCCTGAACGGTCTCGGGCTTCTCGTTGGAAAGCAGCAGGATCGGAATGTCGAGATCCTTGGCGAGCTTCTGCCACTGCTCCACGGCCGGCAGTTGCGGCAAGGCCGCCTCCGAGTAGGTGCTCCAGAACAGCAGGATCACCGGCCAGCCGAGCAGCTGATCGAGATCCCCGCCGCCCGGCGGCGTTCCAATCCAGCCATCGACCTCGAGCTTGGGCGGAGCCTGATTGAGGTAGTTCGCAAGGCCCGACGGCGCGCGCGTCACCGACATCGCGCCCGTGGCCTCGTCGATCACCGGCGCGCTCTTGCGGAAACCCAGCTTGGCGCGGCGTGGCAAGCTCTCGTCGTACTCCAGCAGCCGGATCTCGCGAAAGTGCGCTTCGCCCAGACCCGCCAGCAAGCCGAAATCGCCCCGCAGTTCGGCGCGCGAGTCGAACAGGTAGTCGATCACCGGCGTCTCGTTGAGGAACACCACCAGACGCGTGCCCGCGACATCGATGCGCAGGCGGTTCCAATCGGGCTTGAGATCGATCTTGTTGCGCGTCAGCGGCTTGCCTTCGGTGGAGCCCATCGAAGCGAGGTCGACATAACCTTTGGGCAGCAGCCCCACGCCCTGGAACCGTCCATCGGCCTTGCGGCCGAAACACAGACCCGCGAGGCTCGAGCGCTCGCTCAGCTTGACCTCGGCCGAGAGCGACCAGTCGCCGGCCGGCTCCACGTCGATGAACAGGCGCCGGAACGCGAACACGTCGCTGGCCTTGGCGGCACCGCCCGAGCCCGCTCCCGTGCTCGGGCCTTCCGGCTTGGCGCCGTTGTCCGAATCGGCGCGGATGTTCGCCACCAGCACGCCGTCCTGCACAGTGAAGTCGCCCTCGCCGCCGCCGTAAAAGCCCTTGAGGTCGCGCTCGTTGAAGATGAGACGCCAGCTCTCGAGGCTGACGCCGCTCTTGTCGGAGATCTCGAAGTAGCGCGTCCGCGCGCGCTCGCTGGGCGGCTGCGCGGTTGCCGGCGCGCGCAACACGCGCAGCGCGAGGCGCGCAAAGCCTCCCCTGTCGTAGTCATCAGCCAGCGCCACGGAGTCGGCATGGAACTTCGTGCGCAGCTCCTGCAGGCGCTTGGCGCTGGTATCGAGCTTGGGAATGCGCGCGAGCGCCTGGGCACGCTGCGCCAGCGTTTGTGCATCGGCGCTGCCGTCGAGAAAACTTGGCGTCAGCACGCTGAGCCACAGGCGCAGCACACCCGCCGCGCGATCGGTCTCCTGGTGCTTTTCCAGCGCCTCAGCCTGCTTCCACAGGACCGGCGGGAAGCCAGGATCGCGCGCCAGCGAGCGGCCGTAGTACTCCACGGCACGCGCGTAGTCCTTGAGGCGCATCTGCTGATCGCCGCGCTCCTCGAAGCGCCGCGCGGCATCGAGCTGGCCCTTGTCGAAGGCTTCGAGCTCGCTCATGTAGGCCTTGAAGCGCTGCTCGAACTGCTCGATCGTGCTGACGCCGGGCACGGCGGCGCGAGTCAGGAAGTACTCGGTGAAGCGTTCGAGGTGCTGATCGGTCGAGTATTCGCGGTAATACTCGCGCATCAGCGGGCGGTAAATCAGCCGACCCTCATCGTCCTCGGCGTTGTACAGGTAGTAGACGATGCCCCAACCCCATGGATAGTAGACCCGGTAGTCATCGACCTTGCCCTCGATCACGCCCGCGAGCGTGTTCTTCCCGGCCTTGATATCCTCGAGCAGCGGATAGAGCCGGTGGCTCGCCACGAGATTCCAATCGAGCTTGCCGTTGGAAAGCAGCTTGGTGCCCTCGAAGAAGCTCGCCATGCCTTCGTTGAGCCAGGCCGGCACCGACGGGCCGCCGCACAGCGAGGTGAACTGGTGGCTCGCTTCGTGGAACAGCGTGTTGAGCAAATCGGACAGCCCCGCTTCGCTGTTCTCGCCGCGCGGGTCGTAGGTCACCACCGAAGAGCCGTCCCAGTGGCCCGCGGCCCAGTCGGTCGGCTGCCCGCCGATCTCCTTGTATTCCGCCGCGTTCCGAAAGATCCAGACATTCGCGATCGGAATGTCCGAACCATCGGTCTTGTAGTCGTGGAAGATGCGATAGAAGACCTGCACCTGTTCCATCGCGTTGGCCGTGGTCTTCAGCACGCGGTAGCCGGCATTGGTCTTGACGCGGTAGTGCTTGGTGTCGAGCGTCCAGGCCTTGTCCCACTCGCGGTGCTTGGGATCCTCCTCCGCTACCCACTCGGGCGTGACACCCGCCAGCGGATCGGCGCCGCCGGTTTCGTCCTCGACCGCGAGCTCGTTCCCGCCCTCCTTGCGAATGCGCGCGACCCCCATACCCAGCTCGGGGTGCTCGGGATCGACGAACTGCGCTTCGCTGAGCATCGCGCGGGCGGAGTGCCACGAGAGGTTGTCCATCTGCTCGCCCGCGAGCTTGAGCAGCCGCGTGACGTACTCGCGCCGCAGCGTGTCGAGCCGCTTGCGCAGCGGGTCCTTTTCGCGCGCGAAGTTCGCCAGCTCCGCGGCGCGCGCCTGCAGTGACGCGGGCTTGAGCTTGAGATGGCGCCAGACCTCGAGGAAGCGACCGGCGTGGTCGAGCGCAGCGTCAAGGTTGCCGCTCGTGCTCTCCACGCGCACCAATCCGGAGAGCGCACCCAGCGAGCGCGCATCGCGTTCGAGCACACGCGCATAGGCTGCGCCGGCCTCCGCGAGCTGGCCGGCGCGCTCCAGTGTTTCGCCCTGGACTTGCCAGCGGGCGGCGAAATCGACCTCGGTGGCAGGCGGGGTGCCTTGCAGGGCCAAGAAGAACAGGAGCGAGGCGATCATGACCTCGTCAGTCTCGCTCCTGATCATGGATCCTGACAAGAGCAGATGCCAGAAGGCGTGCGTTGGACTATGCTCTCCCACCCCCGATCCTCGCCGTCATGTCCCAGCCCCTCACCATCCACTACCACCGCGACTTCGACGGCATGGTCTCCGCCGCCGTGCTGGCGCGCGTGCTGGCCGAGCGGGAGAGCGGCGACGTGCGCTGGAAGAGCGTCAACTACGACCAGCGCGATGACTGGGAGAACTTCGAGGCCGGCCAGCGCTTCGGCATCGTCGACTTCCATTTCCATCCGCGCGCCGAGTACTGGTTCGACCACCACCCCACGACCTTCCTCAGCGAGGAACTGCGGGCCAGGTACCTAGAGGCGCAGGACACACCTAATGACCGCTGGGCCTGGGATGAGAACTCGCCCTCCTGCCCGCCGCTCATCCTCAAGCACGCCATCCGCCACTGGGGCTACCAGCCCGAAGCGCGCTTCCTCGAGATGGCGCGCTGGTCGGATGTGATCGACGCCGCGCGCTTTGAGTCCGTCGATCAGGCCATCTTCGGCGACGAGCCGGCCCTGCGGATCATGCGCGCGCTGACCGTGGCCCCCACGATCGACTGGGTCGACGAACTGGTCGGCGCGATGGTGCAGGCGGATCTCGCCGGTGTCGCCAACCGCGCCGATGTCGAGAAGGCCCACCAGCGCGCTTCGCGCAACCGCGACCGCGCGCTCGAGCAGTTCCCGCCCACCGTGGCGTGGAAGAAGGACAAGGTGCTGCTCTACGACGCCAGCTCCTCGCAGATCCGCCGCGAGCGTTTCGCGCCCTTCTACCACCATCCCGACATCCACTACTCCGTGGGCGTGATCCCCACGCGCTCCGGCTTCCATGTCACGGCCGGTGAGAATCCCTGGAACTCGCCGCACAGGGTGGGCCTCGCGGGCGCGCACATCGGCAACCTGATGGAGCGCTACGGCGGCGGCGGACACAAGAGCGTCGGCGGAGCCAATCCGCATGATCTCCCCGCCGCGCGCAAGGTGGCGGCCGAGATCGCGGAGGAGCTGCGCCGCGCCATCCTTGAGGCTCGGCCGCATGGAGCCGTCTGAGCCCACTTCCCTGCTCGCGCTGAGCCGCGAACAGCTGCGCGAGCGCGTGGAAGCGCTCGGCGGCAAGGCCTTTCACGCCCGGATCCTGCGCGAGAATGTCGTCGCCAAGGGCCTGCTCGATTACGAGCAGATGAGTTCCCTGCCGAAAAGCCTGCGCGAAGCGCTCGCCCGCACGCTGCCGATCTTCTCGGGCGGCGAACTCGCGCGCAAGACCGCGCGCGACGGAACCACGAAGCTGCTGATCGGCTTTGCGCGCGGCGGAGTGCCGCGCGCGGCGCAGAACGGCGTTCCGCTCGCACAGACCTATTCGCAGGCGAGCGTGGAGACCGTGCACATGCCCTCGCTCTACCTCGACGAAGAGGGCGAGCCGCAGGGCGGCGCGACGCTGTGCGTCTCCACGCAGGTGGGCTGCCCGATCGGCTGCCCGTTCTGCGCCTCCGGCCAGCTGGGCCTGATGCGCAACCTCGCGGCGCACGAGATCCTCGAGCAGTACATCCGCGGACGCGCGCTCGGTGCGCTCGCCCGCTCGGTCGTGATGGGCATGGGCGAACCGCTGCTCAATCAGGCCAATCTGCTCAGCGCGCTCGATGCGGTGCACGACGAGATGGGCATCGGCGCGCGCAAGATCACGGTCTCGACCGTGGGCCAGCCAGAGCGACTGCGACAGTTGGCTCCGAAAAAGCCGCGCTTCCAGCTGGCGATCTCGCTGCACACGCCCGACCAGGAGCAGCGCGACGAGCTGGTGCCGGCGATGAAAGGCGTTCCGATCGAGGAAGTGCTCGCCGCCGGGGATGATTGGTTTGAAAAGACCGGGCGTGAAGTGACCTACGAATACGTGCTGCTCGGCGGAACCAACGATTCCGGCGGCCACGCACAGCGACTCCTCCAGCGCCTGCGCTCGCGGCGAGCGGTGGTCAATCTGATCCCCTACAACCCGGTCGAGGAAGGCCCCTATCGCAGGCCGGAGAAGCCGGAGGTCGAGCGCTTCCGTCAGACGCTGCTCGACGGCGGGCTCGTGGCGACGGTGCGCTGGTCACGCGGGCTGGAGGGCGATGCGGCCTGCGGACAATTGCGTCTGCGCAAGAGCGTGGGGTCTGTGCAGCGTGAGTCTGTGCAGCGTGAGTCTGTGCAGCGTGAGTCTGTGCAGCGTGAGTCTGTGCAGCGTGAGTCTGTGCAGGGCGAGACGATGCAGGGCGAGCAGAGGCGCGTCTAGCGCGGGCGATTTGATTCGAGCGTGACAGAGGCCAGCGTTCGAATGCGCGCCGCAAGTTCCGGCGCCAGCTTGCCGAAGGTGGCAGGACCATCCTGCGTGCCGGTGACCTTGTCCGTCGGGGATGGCGCCGTCAGATCAAACCACTCCAGGTATTGCTCGCGCGTGAAGTGATCCCAGCGGCTGCCGCGAAGGTAGCTGCCGATGAGGAAACATTTGTCCGGATCCCAGGCCGGAGGCCGAATGCCCGTTTCCGGAGCGGGTTGCGGGATGGAGAGTCCTCATAGCATCCATGTCCGCGGTGATGCATGCGAGTTCTCTCGCGCCAGGGACTCGAAACCCTGGCGAAAAAGCTCAACTGCCCTTCGGCAGCGCCTTTTCCACGCAATTCAGCGCGTGCTCGACTTCCGATTCCGTGACGACCAGCGGCAGACGGAAGCGAATCGAGGACACACCGCAGGACAGCGCCAGCAATCCCGCCTCGCGGAACTTTTGAATCGCGTCATTGCGCGCCTTCGGCGTCGGCAGCGTGAAGGCCTGCAGGGATCCGATCCCGCGCACCGACTGCATCGAGGGCCGCGTGCGCGCGATCTCGCGCAGGCCCTGCTGGAAGCGTGCGCCCCGGGCGGCCACATTGTCGGCGAGTTTCTCCTCGACGATCAGCTCGATGATGCGCCGCGAGCGCACCATGTCCGTCAGGCTGCCGCCCCAGGTCGAGTTGATGCGGCTGGGCTTGTGGAACACATTCTCCTCCACCTCGTCGATGCGGCGATTGGAGTAGAAACCGCAGACCTGCGCCTTCTTGCCGAAAGCGACCAGATCCGGCGCGACGCCGTAGTGCTGCCAGATCCAGGGCTGGCCGGAGCCGAAGAAGCCCGTCTGAACTTCGTCGAAGATCAGCAGGGCTTCGTTTTCATCCGCAAAGCGCCGCAGCGTCTGCAGGAATTCCTTGCGGAAGTGGTTGTCGCCGCCTTCGCTCTGCATCGGCTCGATCAAGATCGCGGCGATGCGGCCCTTGAACTTCAGGAAGGCCTCTTCGATCTCGCGCACGGCGCGCGCTTCCTCGGCGAGGATGTCGTTCGCAGCGCAACCCTCGGCATCGAAGACGATGGCCGGATTGTGAATGCGGGGCCAGTCGAACTTGGGGAACAGCGCGGTCTTGTCGGGCACGGTGTTGGTCACCGAGAGCGTGTAGCCCGAGCGGCCGTGGAAAGCCTGACGGAAGTGCAGGATGACGAGGCTCGCGCCGTCGTCGGTGAGCTTCGAAAGCCCGATCTTGCGCGCCTTCCAGTCGAAGGCGGCCTTCATCGCGTTCTCCACGGCGAGTGCCCCGCCGCTGATCCAGAAGTGGTAGGGATAGTCCTGCGGCGTGACGTGCGTCGCGAAGGCGTGCACGAAGTCCGCCATCTGGGTCGTGTACAGATCCGAGTTGGACGGGTTGTGGATCGCGCAGCGAACGATTTCCTCGACGAAGCGCGGCTCGCGCATGCCGGGGTGGTTGTAGCCGATCGGCCAGGCCGCGAAGCAGGTGAAGAAGTCGAGGTACTCGCGCCCTGCCCGGGAGTCATGCAGCCATGAGCCGTGACTGCGGTCGAGATCCAGCACGAACGGAAAACCGTCGGCGAGTTGGTGGGATTTGAGGACCTCGTGTACTTGTGTGGGCTGGATCATGGGCAGAAAAAGGGCTCCGCGGGTACCTTTCTCGGCCGGCGGAGCCCCTGAGTGTAGACGATGGGCGGGCGCGCGCCCACCCCTGCCCGGATGCGGGAAAAAGCCGCCAGATCAGGCCTTTTTCTGGCCCACCACGCGGTTCATCTGCTTGATCACGAGGAAGATCACGAAGGCGACGATTACGAAATCGAGAACCGTGTTGATGAAGGCCCCGTAACGGATCACCGGATCGCCGAGCTTGGTGGCCTCATCGAGCGTCTTGGCGATGCTGTCGGCCTTGAGGTTGAGGTAGAGTTGCGAGAAGTCCGCATTGCCCATCAGCATGCCGATCGGGGGCATGACCACGTCGTTGGTGAACGAGGTCACGATCTTGCCGAAGGCGCCGCCGATGATCACGCCCACTGCCATGTCCACGACATTGCCTTTGACGGCAAACTCTTTGAATTCTTGAAGCATTCCCATGGCCCCTAGTTTAGCGGTCGAACGCGCTCAAGTCTTCGGTGTCTTCTCGTTGCGCGAGGCTTTGCTCCCAGGCTTGGGCCTGCAGGGGGTGCTTGCTTCGCAGCAGACACAGGAGCGGAGCCGGACGCGATTGCGCGCACAATCTCAGGCGCGGATCCAGTTCGGTGAACAAAAGGGCAGTCGGCCGGTCGATCAGCAGCGTGCCTCCCTCATCCAGGCCGACCTGACGTGCCCGCCGCAGGAATTCCCATTGCCCCTCATCCCAGCGCGGCGCGCGCTCGTGGCACTCGACCAAGGGCTCGCAGGCGGCCAAGAGGGATGCCGTGAAGTCCGAGAAGATGCGTTCGTCGACGTGCACGCGCCGCAGCCCGAGCGTGCTCATGCCCAGATCGCCGGCCGCCCCGAAGGTCCGCTCGGCGATCTGGCGGGCGCACGCGACCCAGTCCTCGTCGGCGGACACGCAGGCAGACTGCGCGCGCAAGGCATGCGCCACCAGCGGAAAGGCCGCGCGCAACGAGCGAAGCTGCGTGGGGCGCAGGAACAGCTCGCCCCGGGTGCAGCCGGAGTCCATGAGCAGCGGATGCAGCCATTCCAGGGGCGCCTTGGAGACGCAGGAGAGCCCCTCGAAGGCCTCGATCGTCGCCTCGGACAGCACCAGCCAGTTTTCCCCGCGCTCGGCCCCCGCGCGCGCCTCCCGCAAAAGTTCCGCGCGAGGCAGGTGCGCCTGCGCGTAGCAGACAACCCGCGGACCGGCGCGCTGCTGCCAGACCTTGACGGCCCGCGAGAACTCCGCTGCTGCATGGGCCGGTGGCATGGGCGTATGCTAACCGCCCGATGAGTGGCCCTGCCCGCATGACCCGCAACCTGCGCCTCGTGCGCAAGGGCGATTTCGAGCGCGTGTACAAGCACGGTACGCGGGCGCGCGGGAGCGATCTGCTGGTGGTGGCTGCACCCAACGGCCTGGAGCATCCGCGTCTGGGACTGTCGGTCGGCCGCTCGATCTGGAAGGAGGCCGTGCGGCGCAACCGCATCCGGCGGGTCTTCCGGGAAGCTTTCCGACTCGAACTCCGGGCATTGCCCGCGGGCTTCGACCTGATCCTGATCCCCGCCCGCCCGCGGCTCGAGCCACAGATCGCGACGCTGCGGCCCGAATTGGTGCAGCTGGCCCAGCGCGCCGCGCGCGCCAAGCCCCGGCCGCCGCGCGCATGATCCGGCTCCTGCGAGAGCTCTTCGTGCTGCCCGTGCGCGGCTACCGGCGCTGGATCTCACCGCTCAAGCCGCCCTCGTGCCGTTTTCAGCCGACTTGCAGCCAGTACATGCTCGAAGCGGTCCGGGCGCACGGTATCCTGCGCGGATCGTGCCTCTCGATCTGGCGCATCCTGCGCTGCCAGCCCCTGTGCAAGGGGGGACACGACCCTGTACCGCCCCGAAAGTGAACATGAAGATCGCGAACGCCTCTGTCTGCACTCTGCTTGCCCCCACCCTGCTCGCCGGCTGCGCCGGCCTGTCCGAGCGCAGCACCGGCGATGAGCGGCCGCCGCTGGGCGGCGCGGAGGCGGCCCACACGCTGATCCAGCCCGAGGAAAAGCACTTCGCTGGACTGTGGAAGCTGACGCGCGGCGTCGAGAACGCCGCCGAGGGCTACTGGAGCTTCGCGGGCGACCGTCTGGTGCTGCAGTCGGAGGGCCGCGACAAGGGCACCTGCGACCGCATCTTCACGCTCGAGCGCGATGGCTCGCTGAAGCAGATCTCCAACGGACAAGGGGTCACGACCTGCGCCTACTTCCTGCCGGGCGATCAGCAGATCGTCTACGCCTCGACGCAGGCCTGGATGAAGGACTGCCCGCCGCGCGCCGACATGAGCCGCGGCTACGTCTGGTCGATTCATCCCGAATACGACATTTACGCCCACGATCTGGCGAGCGGAACCGAGCGCGCGCTGACGACGAGCTTTGGCTACGACGCCGAGGCGACGATCTCGCCGCGCGGCGACCGGATGGTCTTCACCTCCACCCGCTCCGGCGATCTGGAGCTATGGACCAGCGCCCTCGATGGTTCGGACCTGCGTCAGGTGACGGATGCGCTGGGCTACGACGGCGGAGCCTTCTTCAGTCACGACGGCCAATGGCTCGTTTTCCGCTCCACGGCCTTCACGCCGGGCAAGGAAGCGGCCGAGATGGCCGACTACAAGGCCTTGCTTTCGCAGTGGCTGGTGCGGCCCTCGCGCATGGAGATCATGCTGATCCGTCCCGATGGCAGCGAGCGCCGTGCGCTGACGAAGCTCGGCCGCGCGAGCTTCGCACCGTTCTTCTTCCCCAATGACCGGCGGGTGGTGTTCTCCACCAACGCCTTTGATCCCTCGCGCGAGGGCCGCGACTTCGATCTCGCGGCGGTGAGCGTCGAGGGCGGTGAGCCCGAGCGCATCACGACCTACGCCGGTTTCGACGGGTTCCCGATGTTCTCGCCGGACGGCAAGTGGCTGGTGTTCGCCTCCAACCGCGGCGGAACGCACCCGCGGGAAACGAACCTGTTCGTCGCCCGCTGGAAGGACTGAGCGGCGCCTACTGCACCACCGCTCCGCGACTGGCGAGCGTCACGCGCACTTCGTGGGGCTTGCCGTCGCGCTGGAATTGCACCAGCACGACATCACCCGGCTTGTAGCGCTGGAGCGCGTAGACCATGTCGTTGACCGTGCTCAGCTCGACATCGCCGATCTGGCGCAGCACGTCGCCCGCGAGAAAGCCGGCGCGCTCGGCGGGACTTCCCTTGGAGGTTCCATCGAGCAGCACGCCGGGATCCGAGTGCGTGTAGTTGGGCACGGATCCGAACCAAGCGCGGAATCCGCCTTCGCCACGCTCGCGACCGGGCGCTACCGCGGGCTGGACGAAGGCGATCGGCTGCGGCGCGCACAGCTCGCGAGCCAGGCGCACCGAGAGTGCCGCCACCTTGGAGGCCCCCTCCGCCTCGAAGCGCTCGATGTCGTCGGAAGGCTTGTGGTAGTCGGCGTGCAGGCCGGTGAACAGGTGCAGGGCCGGAACCTTGCGCTTGAGAAAGCTCTGGTGATCGCTGGAGCCCCCCATCGCGCCGCCCTGGGTGCTGATGGAGAGCTTGAGGCCGCTTTCCGGCGCGAGCCCTTCGAGCAGCGCGGCGAAGCGATCGCCCGTGCCGGCTCCCAGAACCTGCAGTTGTCCGGAATCGGCCCGACCGACCATGTCGAGGTTGAGATTGGCGACGATGCGCTGCTTCGCGAACTCCGGCGAAGCGGCCCAGCGTTCGCTGCCGATCAGGCCCAGTTCCTCGCCGGACCACAGCGCGAACACAACATCGCAGTCCGGCGCCGGGCCCTCGCGGAGCTGCCGTGCGACTTCCAGCACGACCGCCGTGCCGCTGGCGTTGTCGTCGGCGCCATTGTGGATCTCGCCGGTCTTGTCCGGGGCCAGCGAGCCGTCGCCTCCATGACCGAGGTGATCGTAGTGCGCGCCGATCACCAGCGCGCGCGAGGAGTCGCGGCCGCGCAGGCGGCCGAGCACGTTGCGCGCGGGTCCTTCGCCGCGGCGCACATCCGCGCGGAGTTCCAGCGTCATCGGCGCCGGTGCCGCGCTCTCGAGCACCGGGAACAGGCGCGCTGTCGCCGATTCGGAAAGCGCCAGAGCCGGAATGCCGGCGCGCGCGCCGCTGGCGGCATCGAAGGCCGGCAGCGCCGGCCCCTGCGCGGAGGTCAGCAGCACGCAGGCCTTCGCGCCGCGGCGCTTGGCATTCATCACCTTGGTGAAGACGGAACTGGCCGCGAAGAGCGGTTCCGCTCCGCCGCCGTGGGCCTTGGCATCAGCCTGGGGCTGCACAGCCGGCTGCGCTTCCAGGTCCGGCGGCGTGCCGCGCAGGATCAGGGCGATGCGTCCGGCGAGTTCAAGGCCCTCGAAGTCGTTGCGCGACAAGGCCTCGCTTTCGATGCCGTAGCCGCAGAACACGGTCTCGCCACGGAAGCTGCCGCCTTCGGAGCAGTACAGCGGCGCGAGATCGGAACCCGCGTCGATGCGCGTCGAAGCGGCCGCTAGATAGGACTCGCCTCCGTCCGCCGCCGGCAGTGGCACGGAGAAGTCGAAGAACCAGCCCTGCGAGCCGGCGGGCTCGAGTCCCAGCTCCACGAATCGCGCCGCGATCCAGTCCGCGCTCTCCAGCCCGGCCTGGGTTCCGGCGCGGCGGCCCTCGCGGGCATCCGCGGCGAGCCACGCCACATCGGCCTCAAGCCGCGCGGCAACGGCCGATGCAGCGTGTCTGGGTGCGGGCGCGTGGCAGGAGCTGGCGCAGGCCAGGGCAAAGGCAAGGAACAGGCGTTGGCGCATGGAGGGCTTTCTCTCTGGAGAATCGGTCCCGGCAGGATATCAATCAGGAGCTGCAGTTCACGCTAGACTTGGGAACACGCATGCAGTTGCAGGTTCTATCGTCCGGGAGCGAGGGAAATTCCACGCTCGTGCGCGCCGGCGAGTGTGCCGTGCTGGTCGATGCCGGCTTGCCGCGGATCGCGCTGGACGAACGCTTCGCGGCAGCGGGTTTGGGGCATGAGCCTTTCGACCATGTGCTGGTAACGCACGGCCACCTCGACCATGCGCGCAGCGTCGGGCTCGTCGCCCGGCGCTCGCGGGCCACGCTGCATGCGGCCGAGGCGCAACTGTCGCATCCTTGGGCGCGCCGCGCCCGGCAGCTCGCGGCGCTGCGCGTGGATGCGCGCTTTGAGCTGTGTTCACGGACCGGCGGAGACGCTCTGGAGGTCGAGTCGGTGCTGCTGCCGCACGACTGCGACCCGACCGTTGCCTTCGGCTTTCAGCAGGGCGCGCGCAAGGCCGTGATCCTCACCGACATGGGCCGCCCCGATCCGGCCATCGCCCGGCGGCTGTGCGATCCCCATGTGCTGGTGCTCGAGTTCAACTGGGATCCGGAGCTGATGGAGAGCGGTCCTTACCCGCCGATGCTCCGCCGCCGCATCACCGGCGGCCGCGGCCATCTGTCCAATCAGCAGGCGGCCGCGATGCTCGAACAACTCGCGGGCGCCAATCTGCACACGCTGGTGATCGCGCACATCTCCCAGAAGACCAACCTGCCCGAGATCGCACGGGAATGCGCGCAGGCGGCGCTGCTGCGCCTGGGCCTGTCCCACGTCCGGGTGCTGCTCGCCGAGCAGCACCAGATCCTGCCCGCCATCGAAGTCTGAGCCCCCATGATGCACGCCTACCTGCTTGCCTTGCTGCCAGCCCTTGCCGCCCCGCAGGAAGCCGCACGCGATCTCTCCCCACAGTTCGAGCTCGATCCGCGGCTTGAGGCGCGGCTGTGGGCTGAATCCCCGCAGCTCTACAACCCGACGGCCATCGACGTCGATGCGCGCGGGCGCATCTGGGTCGCGGAAGCGGTCAATTACCGCCAATGGGGCGGCCGCAATCCGGGCCGCCACTTCGACGCGGGCGACCGCATCGTGATCCTCGAGGACAAGGACGGCGACGGCTACGCCGAGAGTTCGAAGGTCTTCGCGCAGGAAAAAGGGCTGGTCTCGCCGCTGGGGATCTGCGTGATCGACCATCGCGTGCTGGTCTCCTGCTCGCCCGACGCCATCTTGTACACCGACACCGACGGCGACGATGTGCCGGACCAGCGCGAGGTGTTCCTCGGGGGCTTCGGCGGACACAACCACGACCATGGCCTGCACAGCTTCGTCGTCGGACCCGATGGCGAGTGGTACTTCAACACGGGCAACGCAGGCCCGCACCTGGTGGCCGACAGGAGCGGCTGGAACCTGCGCTCCGGATCGCTGTACCGAGACGGCGGCGAATTCGCGGCCGACAACCGCCCCGGACTGATCTCCGATGACAACCGCGTGTACGTCGGCGGACTCGCGCTGCGCGTGGGATCGAACGGCTCGCCCCTCCGGGTGCTGGCACACAACTTCCGCAACAATTACGAGATCGCGCTGGACTCCTTCGGCAACTTCTTCCAGTCCGACAACGACGATGACGGCAACCAGGGCTGCCGCACGCTGTGGGTCATGGAAGGCGGTAATTACGGCTACTTCTCCGCCGACGGGTCGCGCTACTGGAACAGCGACCGACGTCCGGGCCAGAGCACGCCGAGCGCGCATTGGCATCAGGAGGACCCGGGTGTGCTGCCCGCCGGCTGCATCAATGGAGCCGGCGGCCCCACCGGCGTGGCGGTCTACGAAAACGGGCTGCTGCCGAGCGAGTTCCGCGGACGGGTGCTCAACTGCGATGCGGGCCGCAACGTGGTCTACGCGCACCGACCGGTGGCGGCGGGCTCCGGCTGGAACCTCGAGAGCGGTCAGCTGATCGCGGCGAGGCTCGGCACGGGCAACGAGCGCGAGCGCTGGTTCCGCCCCTCCGATGTGTGTGTCGGCACGGATGGTGCCGTGTACGTGGCCGACTGGTACGACCCCGGTGTCGGCGGGCATGCCGCGGGCGATCGCGAAGCCTACGGTCGCATCCTGCGGATCGCGCCGAAGGGTGATGCCAGCCGCGCGCCGAAGCTGGATCTGGAGTCCGTGCCGGGTGCCTTGCAGGCCCTGGCCTCGCCCGCAGTGCAGGTGCGTGGGCAGGCGCGTGCCCGGCTGGTCCGCGAGGGCGCACAGGCGCTGCCCGCGCTGCGCGCCTGGATGCAGGGCCAGGATCCGGTGCTGACGGCGCGCGGCATCTGGATCGCCGCCGTGCTCTCGCCCGAAGGCCTGCAGGCTGCGCTGGAGTATTTCCGGCACCCCAATCCCGATCTGCGCGTGACCGCGCTGCGCGCCTGGAGGCTGGTCTACGAGCTTTCGCGCCGCACGCAGAGCGAAGCACCCGCGCGCCTGTTCGAGCAGCCGGACAAGCTCGAGGAGCGCCACCCGATGGTGCTGCGAGAGCTCGCGCTGGCCTTGCGCTGGAACATCGACAAGAGCGGGCGCTGGCGCGCCTTCCACGGGCTGGATGTGCGCCAGCTCCTCGATCGCTGGGACGGACGCGATCCGTGGATGCTGGAAGCGCTGGCGCAGGCCTACAACGAGCTGCCGGAGATGTTCTACACGCAGCGCAGCACGGAAGAGCAGGATCCGCTGCGCTGGACGGACCGCACGGCGCGGCTCGCTTGGCGCATCCGGCCGCCCGAGCTCGTGACGGATTTCCTCAAACGCGCGCTGGAACCGTCTCTTTCGAGGGAACAGCGCAATCTCGCGATCGAGAGCCTCGCCTTCCTGAAGACGCGCGCGGCGGCCGAGGCGATGCTGACGATCGCGCTGGGCGGCCCGGAGGACCTGCGTCCGCTGGCGCGCTGGTGGGTGCAGCAGCGCGCCACAAATGACTGGTCGGAATACAACCTCGCGGAGCAACTCAAGCCGCGAGGTGGCGGCGATGCGAAGCGCGTGTGGGCCAGCGGGCGCTTGCGCGAGGGCGTCCAGTCCTTCGAGATCGACGTGCGCGGGGCCTCGCGCCTGCACCTGCTGGCGCTAGCTGGCGGCAACAATTCCTGCGACTGGGTCGACTGGCTGGATCTCGCGGTGCTCGACGAGTCACGCCAGCCGCTCGACTTCCCGCTCGGCGGCTTTGAATCGGCCAGCTCCGAATGGGGCAGCGTCCAGGTCGGGAAGAACTGCAACGGCGGCCCGCTGCGCGTCGGCGAACAGCGCTACACCGTCGGTGTGGGCACGCACGCCGAGAGCCGCATCGTCTATGCGCTGCCCAAGGGCGCCGTGAGCTTCGTCGGTCTGGTCGGCATGGACTTGGGCGGCACCTCGCAGCGCAATGGCGATGGCGTCGAGTTCGAGATCCTGCTGGAAAAGCCGGTCGATCGAGCGGCGGAAAAGGCGCGCGAGGAGCTGCTGACGCGCAGCGACGCCGATCCGGCTGCGATCGAGGCCGCCGCGAGACACTTCGCCGCCAGCAGTGAGGGCGGCATGCTGCTCGTGCGCATGGCGCAGGAGGGGCGCCTCAGCGATGCGGGCCGCCGCGCGGTGGCTGCGGCGATCGACGCGTGCCCCGACCTGGCCGTGCGCGCTCTGGCACGCGGCCACTTCCCCGCTCCCTCCGCGGAAGCTGCCGGCGTAGATCGCAAGGCGCAGATCCTGCGACTGCACGGCGATGCGCGCAGCGGTCAGCGGCTGTTCTTCGGCGAGCGGGCGCGCTGCTACAGCTGCCACCGCTTCTACGAGCGCGGGGCCGAGATCGGTCCGGACCTGAGCACGGTGGCGCTGAAATACGGGGCCGGCGAACTGCTGGAGTCGATCCTGAACCCCAGCGCGGCGATCGCCTTCGGCTACGACGCGTGGATGGTCGAGACCGGCGATGGACAGCTATTCACCGGTTTTGTCAGCTCCGACAACGGCAGGCACCTGGTATTGAAGGACACCACCGGACGGCTGGAAGTCATCCCGAGCGAAACCATCGAGAGCCGCACCAAGCAGAAGCTCTCGGTGATGCCCGACAACGCCGCCATGGGTCTCAGCGAGCAGGAGCTGGCCGATCTGCTCGAGTTTCTGCGCAGCAATCCGCGCGTTCCCGGCCGCAGGCTTTCGGAGCAGGCGCTCTTCAATGGTCAGGACTTCCGCGGCTGGACCTTCCACAGCGACACTCCGGGCGCGAAGCTCGAGGATGTCTTCTCGATCGAGAACAGCGTCTTGGTCTGCAAGGGCAACCCGATCGGCTACCTGCGCACCACCGAGGATTACACCAACTTCGAGCTCTCGCTGGAGTGGCGCCACGATCCGCGCTTCCCGCCGGGAAACTCGGGCGTCCTGATGCGCATGCAGGGGCCCGACAAGATCTGGCCGCGCAGCATCGAAGCTCAGTTGCAGCACCGCAATGCGGGCGACATCTGGAACATCGATGAATTCCCGATGCAGACCGAGGCCAGCCGCACGGAGGGGCGCTGGACAGGCAAGGCGCTGCCATGCAACGAGAGGAAGCTAGGCGAATGGAACCGCTACGACATCAGCCTCGATGGCGGCGAGTTGCGCCTGTACGTCAACGGCGAACTCCAGAACAGCGCCAGCTGGTGCGAGGAGCTTCCTGGCAAGATCTGCCTTCAGAGCGAGGGCGCGCTGATCCAGTTCCGCGATATCCGGATCCGCCGGATCGAGCGGGATTGATCGGGATTGATCGGCCGGGTCCGGGCTGGATTTCAGGATTCCGGCCCCCTACAATTTTGGGTCCCGAAGAGCGCCTTTGCTCCCCCCGGGATCCCCCCACCGAACCCTCCCATACCTCCATGAACAAGTGCATCGTCGCCTGCGCTCTCGCGCTCAGCGTTTTCGCCACCGGCTGCCTCGGCCCCAACAAGACCTTCCAGGGTCTGCGTGACTGGAACCAGAAGGTCACCGAAAACAAGTGGGCCAACGAGGGCATCTTCCTCGGCCTGAACATCGTCCCGGTCTACGGCCTGTGCTACCTGGCCGACCTGATCGTCTTCAACTCGATCGAGTTCTGGAACGGCGAAGGCGAGAAGAAGTGAGCCGTCCCTGACGGACAGCGCGGCCGGGCCTGCGGATGCGGGCGCGGCCGCGCGGCATTTTCAGACGCGCTGGCGGGGGCTCGGCCGCTCGTAGGGCAGCACCGACCAGCGCACGATCGCCCACAGAGCGATGAAGGCGTCCTTGATCCCGATCTTCTTGCCTTCGCTGTAGTCGCGGCCGGCGTAGCTGATCGGAACCTCGTACACGCGCACTCGCAGTCTGGCAATCTTGGCGGTCAGCTCCGGTTCGACGGCGAAGGTCCGCGAGCGGATCAGGATCTGGTCGACCACCTCGCGGCGCATCACCTTGTAGCAGGTCTCCATGTCGGTGAGGTTGAGGTTGGTGAACATGTTGCTCGCCAGCGTCAGCATGCGGTTTCCCACGTAATGCCAGAACAGGTGCACGCGCGCGTAAGCGCCGCCGAGGAAGCGGCTGCCGTAGACGACATCGGCCTTGCCTTCGAGAATCGGCCGCAGCAGGGCCGGATAGTCGGCCGGGTCGTACTCCAGATCCGCATCCTGTATCAACACCACATCCCCGCGCACCTCGCGGAAGCCGGTCGAGAGCGCCGCGCCCTTGCCTTGGTTGCGCTCATGATAAAGGCAGCGAACCTCTGGGTGAGCGCGCTCCAGCTCGCGCATGATCTCACGGGAGCGGTCGCGCGAACCGTCGTCCACGAGCAGCAGCTCCTTCTCGAAGGCCGTCGCCAGCACGCGCTCCACGATCGCTCGCAGCGTGGCCTCCTCGTTGTACACCGGAATCACGATCGAGAGCTTCACGGCCTGTTCGCCTCCGGCAGTCGATCAGCCCCGAAGAGCTGCTCGAGCCCGTAGAGGCCGCTGAGGCCCTGCTGCAGTTCCATGTAGCCCTTCTCCCCCTCGATGCACCAGTGGGGCTTCAGGAACAGCGCGAAGATCTCCGCGTCGGGCCGCCGCCGGCGTGCTTGCACCCTGGATCGGCGCGCGGACCAATGCGGCCAGTTCCCGAGCAGGTCGTTGACGGCGAGCAGATCGGCCATGCCCACCCGCCGCACCTCGATTTTCTCCTCGAAAGCGGCCTGACGGGCCTTCTCGAGCAGCTTCAGCACACCGCCCCGCGCCGGATCCTCGGCGTGCTCGATGCGGAAGCTCTTGTCTTCGTGCACCCCCATCATCATCCACGTACGGCGCACGGCCAGGGCCAGCATCGGCGCGAGCACGCGACGAAGGTTGTCTTCGTCGTAGTTCTTGAAGCAGGCAAGCAGGGGATTGCGCACCTGAATCAGGCGCACCATCTCGAGCGGGAGGCGCCGCGAGGTGGCCGAGTGATGGTGCCAGCACTCGGAGCTCGGAACATAGTGGCACTCGTGTCCCTCGACCCACAGTCGCCAGCCCAGATCGACGTCCTCGTAGTACGCAAAGAACTCATCGTCGAAACCGCCGACCTCGAAGTACACCCGCGCATCAATCGCCATGGCTCCGCCGCAGGGAAACAGCGTCTTGCGGGGGATATCGAAATGGGCACTCGGGAGCTCGTCGATGCCGACTTGAATGCCCAGACCGTGGAAATTCATCGCACCGCCGGCGGAGTTGAGCACCTTCCCGTCCCAGGAGTACATCTTCGAGGTAGTCGCGCTGCATTCCCCGCGCACGATCGGCGCGACCAGTTCGCGCAGCCAGTCTACGGCCACGCGCATGTCGTTGTTGAGAAACACCAGCACCTGTGGTTCGCGGGCTTCGCGTGCCCCTTGATTGCAGCCGGCCGCGAAGCCGACGTTGCGTTCGTTGACGAACAACCGCACCCAGCCATGCCGGGCGCGCATCTCCTCCACCGAGCCGTCGCTGGAGCCATTGTCCACCAGCACGACCTCGAGCTTCTCCCGCGGATAATCGAGCGCGGATAGCGAATCGAAACAGCCCTTGAGATGGTGCTTACCGTTGAGGTTGAGGATGACGATGCTCACGCGCGGGAGACGTTCCACCGGCACCGGACCGCCCGGACGGACGGCGAGCTCGTAGGGAAATCCGGGCGATGACGCCGCCGGGGCAGCGGTTTTCGCTCTGCCGAGCAGGCGATCGAGGAATCCGCTCACGCTGGCACCTCGGGCACGGTGTACAGCTTCACGCTCGAAAGTCGGGCGTGCACTCCTGCTTCGGGCAGCGTTTCGATGCGCAGGACGCGCGCCTCGCCCGGCAGGGTCAGTTCCAGGCAAGTCTCGATCTCTCGATCGCTGCCGCCGGAATTGCCGGGGCTGGAGCGCGCGACCTCGACCCCGTCGATCAGCACGCGCACGCCCAGGCCGAGACTGCGCTCCGCGCCGAGCGCGAACTGGGTCACGATCAGGCTCCGGCGACCGCCGCCCGCGCCGTCGAGCGCGTATTCCGCGCCCGAGCCCGGGCGCAGCAGCAGGTAGTGAGCCCCCTGCTCGTCGGTCGCTCCGTCGCGGCGCACACTCTGCTTGCCACTGCGTTCCCAGATCAGCCGCGGACGCGCCGCGCGCGGCCCGAAAGCGCTCTTTTTCGCGCACAGGCCGCGGTAGCGGAACTCCATCGCGGCCGCATCGTCTTCGATGGATTTGATGGCGGGGAAATCCTGGGCAAGGCGCTGGAGCAACCCCGGCTCCTCGACCAGCCGCCGCAGCACACGCGCGAGATCGGCGGGATCGCCAACCTCGAAATGCAGGCCGTCGACGCCGTCGCGCACGAACTCCGCCATGCCGCCGATGTTGCTGGCGACGACCGGTGTCGCGAACAAATGCGCCTCGTGGATCGTCAGGGGAGAGTTCTCCCACCAGATCGAGGGCACGATCAGCACGTCGAGCGTCGCGTAGACCTCCGCGATACGCGCATTGTCGAAGCGTCCGTGGAAATGGACGTGCGGCGGAGCCAGGCGCTTCAGTTCGGCATGGTGCGGATCGCTGTCGGGCTTGAAATCACCGTGGACGTGCAACTCGAAACGCGCGGGATCGAGCAGCTGCAGGGCCCGAACGAGCACCTCGCCGCCCTTGTACCAGACCAGCGACCCCACGAAGCCCAGCCGGAGCCGACCCTGCGGCGCGGGGCGCTTGGCGAGCGCGCGCGCCTCGCCGACGCGCAGTCCGTTGTCCGAAAACAGGGTGGTGTGCGCCGGCATGCCGGCCTTGTCGATCAGCACCTTGCGCAGATAGCGGCTGGGCGAAATGCGCAGATCCGCGGCCTTGTAGGCGCCCGTGACGTAGGGCCGGCGGGCCCGTAGGTCGCTGATGCCTTCCCAGCGCTGGCGCAGCTTCTCCGGCAGCATGCGACCCCGCCCCATGCCCTTCTCGAGCGCATCGAGAATCGGTCCGGTCGCCTGCCCGGTGGCCTTGAGCCTCGGAATCTGGTCCAGACGCTGCTCCTTGATGCACAAGAAGCAACCTGCGTCCATGCCATCCTCACAGCGCACCCCATCGGGGCGAATCAGTTGGACGCGCGCGCACAGCGCCCAGTAGTCGTGGCAGGTCAGCACGGTCGGCAGATCTAGTTCGCGGGCCACCTCGACCAGCCCCGCGGAGAGATGGATCAGATGCTGGAAGTGAACGAGATCCGGCCGCTCGGCGAGCAGCAGGCGGGCGAAAGCGGCCTCGGCACCCGCATGCCGGTAGCTGTCCGCGATGCGCTGATCCGGATCCCTGCGCAGGATGCGCAGCACTCGCAGACCCTCGAAGCGCTCTTCCCGGATCGAAAGATCCGGCCCTTCGCCGCGCGCGGTGCGGGCGAGCACCGCGACCTCGTGGCCGCGCGCCTGCATCTGCCTTGCGAGGTTGAGCGTGTAGATCTCGGTCCCTGCCCAGGTTTCCGGCGGAAACCCGTGAACGACATACAGGATCTTCAGCCGCGAGCGCTCGAGCACGCGTGTGGGCCCGTGGCGCACCTCGCTCAACCCGCCCTCGTACAGTCCCTCGAAGGTCGCCATCCGCAGCTCCGCGGCGAGCTTGAGCTGCTCGCCGTACTCCGCATCGGCGAGGCGTGCTTCGCGCAATGCCTCTTGATCGCGCGCCAGCTGCCGCTCGGCGAGAATACGCGCATCGTTGCGCGAACCGACGCAGATCCGCCCGAGCCACTCGGCATTGAAGCGGGCATCGATCAGCGCCCGCTCGCGCCATTCCTTCGCCGAGTAGTCATGGCTGTGCTCGACGCTCGCCAGATCGTCGTAGACGATCGTATTTCCGGCCTCGAGCAGCGCACGCGCCATCAGCACGTCTTCGCCGAACCACGTGCGCGGGAAGGGGTGATGCTCCCACAGGCTGCGCCGCACCGCGCTCGCCACGTCGTTGAAGTTCCAAAGCAGGCGCTTTTCGTGGGTCGAAAGCCGCTGATACGCCTGGTGATCACGGATGCGCGTCTCCTTGCGGCCGAGCGCATAACCCGCATCGCCCTCGCTGAACACGCGCGTCAACAGCTGCGCGTCCGGCCGCGGTGTGTTGCGGCAGTAAGCCGCGCCAACCGCAGGATCGGCGAAATTCGCGGCGAGGGTCGCCAGCCAGTCGGGCGAGCCGGGAATCGCGTCCTGCGTCAAAAACACCAGCAACTCGGCCTGGGAGCGCGCCGCCAGCAGGTTCCGCGTGTCGCCGTGATCGAACTCCGACTTGTCGATGCGCTCGCGTGCGAAGGGCACGGGGAACTCGCGTTCGAAACGTCCCAGGAGCTCCCAAGTGCCATCGGTGGATCCCGAATCGATCGCTCGGAAATCCCAGGGGATCGCACAGCGCTGCGCGGCGAGCGCGCGGAGCACGCGCTCGAGGAACTCCAGCCCCTGCCAGGTCGGCATCAGCACGGAGATGGAACGGGGCTGACTCATGGAGGGTGCTGTATCGGCACGAAAGGCCCGCTCAGAGTAGGCCTGTGACGGCGCTTCCGGGAAGGATTTTCCTAGTCAGCGCCCAGCGGTCCGCGACTGCCCCGATACTGTCCCAGAAGTTGAGCGGCTCTGTGCAGCGGCGCCCGCAGCAGCGAGCGCGGCGTGCGTCCTGGAAAGCGCCAGTCCTCGCGCAATTCGAAGGCCAGCCCACGCAGGAGGGAAAGCAGGTCGGGCCGCAGGCGCACGCCGCGGACACTGCGGTGGAACCGGGCATCGACGTGGTAGCGCTGGTAGAGCTCCTGCAGCGAGTAGCGGTGTGAGTGGCGCACGGCGACGGCAGGCTCGAACAGGACCTCCCCAGCCCCCGCGACGACCGCGCGCGCCCAGGCCTGATCCTCGCCGAAGGGTATCTGGGGAAAGGGGCGGCGCAGCAGGGCTTCGCGCCGGTACGCCGCGGCCACATTGTGGAAGGCGGCGGCCGCCGCCTCCCCGCTCAGCGCGCGCGCGGCGGCTTCCGGGGCGGACAGCACGCTGCGCGCGGTCAGCGGATCGTCATCTTCCCGCGGCAGGACCCGGGCAGAGACTCCCTCGGCGCGCGGGTTACGGCGCAAGGCCTCCACGAGCCGCTCGAGGAAATCGCTCCCCTGCGGCTGGGCATCCTGTGAGAAGAACACCAGGAATTCGGTCTGTGCGAGGTGCACCAGTGCGTTGCGGGTGGAACCGTGGCCGAAGGCGCTCTGCTCGATGCGCTCGACGCGAAAACCCCGTGACTGGAGCAGTTCGCGAGTGCTGTCGGAGGAGGAGGAATCGATCGCGATCCGCCCATGGGCTGCGGTTTGGGAATCGAGCGCGTCGAGCAGCGCGGGCAGCTCTGTGGCGCCGTTCCATGTCGGGATGAGAACCGTGATCACGCCTCAGATCTTGGTCCGCTTGCGTCCCATGTGAACCAGCAGGATTCCCAGCAGCACGTAGGGGATCAGCGCCCACAGGCTCAGGTCCATCGGCAGCAGCGCCTGGAAGGAGGCCCCCAGACCCTGCGCATCGGTCAAAAGGTCGCTCTTGCCGCCATCGGTGGGCACCGCCTTGAAGACGCTGGTCGCCACCCCTGTCAACGTGCCACCGGCCACCAGGCCTGTCGCGAACAGCATGCCGGGCGAAAGTTCACTCTCGTCCTTGTCACCGCGCAGCTTGTCCGCCAGCCAGCGCAGGCAGCCCCCGATGAAGATCGGCAGCGTCGCGCCCATCGGCAGGTACGCTCCCACCGCCCACGCCAGCGGCGAAACGCCGCACATGTAGATCATCAGCGCCAGGCCTGCGCCGACGAGGATGTAGCCCCAGGGCAGGTTCTGCGACATCACGCCCTTGACCACCGTCGCCATCAGCGTGGCCTGCGGTGCGGGGAACTTGTCGGAGCCGATGCCGAAGCTCGCATGCAGGAACTGCAGTGTCAGTCCGATCACGAAGGTGCTGACGATCACTCCGATCACAAGCCCCCACTGCTGGCGGATCGGCGTGGCGCCGACCAGGTAGCCGGTCTTGAGATCCTGGCTGGTCGCGCCGGCGTTGGCCGCCGCGATGCACACGATCGCTCCGACCGAGAGGGCGACCGGCTGGTAGGCCTCGCCCCCCATGCCCATGCTGACGAACACCAGCGCAGTGCCGAGCAGCGTCGCGATGGTCATGCCGGAGATCGGGTTGGAGCTCGATCCGATCAGGCCGACGATGCGCGAGGAGACCGTCACGAAAAGGAAGCCAAAGACCAGCATCAGCACGGCCATCATCAGCTTGCCCGTCAGGCCGCCGGGCAGGATCGGCAGCGCGGCCAGAATACCGGCCAGAGCCACCGCGCCGATCGCCACCCAGAGGATCGGCATGTCGCGTTCCGTGCGCAGTTGCTGAACGCCTGCGCCGCCGCGTGTGCCGCTCAGCGCGCCCATCGACTCGCGCAGGGAGCGCACGATGGTCGGCATGGTCTTGATCAGCGTGATGATGCCCGCCATCGTCACGGCGCCCGCGCCGATGTAGCGCGTGTAGGCCTCGCGGTAGCGCGTCACCTCGCTCATCCCGTCGATCTTCGCCTGAGTGTAGCCGAGCGCGAGCAAGTCCCCGATGACCTTCGAATCGGCCACGAGCATCGAGAGCAGCGGGATGATCACGAGGAAGGTCAGCACGCTTCCCGAGACCATGATGCCCCCGATTTTGGGGCCGAGGATGTAGCCGACGCCGAGGAACTCAGGGCTCAGTTCGTTCTCGACCTTGGCGTTGGGCAGCACGGCCGTCTTCTTGGAGACCCATGCCACCGCCTCGTCCCACATCGCGAACACGCTGTTGAGCAGCTTGTAGACGAAGGCCACCGCCACGCCGCCGAAGACGAGTCCGGCCATTTTGCCGCCCTTCTCGCCGGCGATCAGCACATCCGCGCAGGCAGTGCCTTCGGGGTAGGGCAGCGTCCCGTGCTCCTTGACGATCAAGGAGCGGCGCAGCGGCACCATGAACAGCACGCCGAGGATCCCCCCCACGGCCGCCAGCGTCATGATCGTGGAGTAGGTGAAGAAGGCCTCCCCTCCCGCTCCGGGTGAGAGGAACAGCATGGCTGGAATCGTGAAGGCCACGCCCGCGGCCACCGACTCACCCGCCGAGCCGATCGTCTGCACGATGTTGTTCTCGAGGATCGTCGCGCGCTTGAAGATGCGCAGCAGGCTGATCGAGAGCACCGCGATCGGGATCGAGGCCGATACGGTCAACCCGGCCTTGAGCGCGAGGTAGACGGTCGAGGCACCGAACAGGATCCCGAACAGGGATCCGAACAGGACGGCCTTGAAGGAAAACTCCGGCAGGTTGGCCTCGGGAGCCACGAAGGGCTTGTGCTCCGCGGAGGCTGTGCCTGCTGAAGTGGAACTGGGTTCGGATTCCGCCTTTGCCATGCGGCAGGGGATGCTAGCCTCCTCAGCGAGCGAATGCCTAGAGTTTCGCGGGCCCGCTTCCATGAATCGCGTCCTCTTCTACTCGCTGGCGAGCGCCTCCGGCTGCGTGGGAATCAGCTACGAAGTGCTGTTTTTTCGGCGGCTGGCGCTGGTTTACGGCGTGGCCGAGTGGGCCATGGCGCTGGTCGTCGGCATCTTCCTGCTGGGATTGGGTCTGGGAGCGTGGCTGGCGGGGCACTGGCGCGAGCCGCGCCGACCACTGATCTCCTACGCCATCGCCGAAGCGGGCCTCGCGGTGCTGGGTTGGTTCTCGCCGCAGCTCTTCTCGGGACTGGACGCCGCCGGTTGGCTCGCCATCCTGCCGCCCACGATCCTGATGGGTGCGAGCTTCCCGTGGCTGGCCGCTGCCGCTGCCGACATCGAAGGCGAAGTGCCGCGAGCCGCTGCGCGCGTCTACGGCTGGAACACGCTGGGCGCTGCGCTGGGAGTCCTGCTGTGCGCCTTTGTAGCGCTGCCGAATCTGGGACTGCTGGAGACCACGCGGCTGGCCGCTCTGGGCAATCTGGCGCTCGCGGCGCTCGCCTGGCATCTGGCGCGCAAGCGCCCCTCGCGCGCTGACCATCGCACGCACGCTGACAGTCGCACGCACGCTGACAGTCGCACGCACGCTGACAGTCGCACGCACGCTGACAGTCGCTCGCACGCTGACAGTCGCTCGCAACCGATCGAGAGCCGCTCGAGCCATCTGCCGGTCTGGCTGCTGACGTCGGCAGCGACGATGGGCGCGATCTCGCTCGCACTGCAGGTGTTCGCCAATCGATTGCTGGGTTCGCTGCTCGCCGGCACGGTCTACACCTTCGCCTCGATCCTGTTCGTGTTCCTGATCGCGATCGGTCTGGGAGCCTGGGTTGGTGCGCGCGCAGTGCACAGCAGCCGCGAACCGCGGGCAGCCCTAGGCTGGCTGTGTGCCGCCGCGCTGCCCGCGCTGTTGCTTTCCTTCGCGCTGCTCGTTTGGCGCACGGGTGGAGAAGATCTCATGGCCGGTGTGATCCAGATCGGGCTCTACGAACCCGAACAGAGCATCACCGCGCTGCCGCCGAGCGCCTGGCTGCGCCTGTGCGTCGAGTACTCGGCCATGTTGCTGCTGCTGCCGGTCATGCTGATCGGAGCTTACCTGCCTGGCTGCAGCGCTTATGTGGCTCGCACCCAGCCGACGCGCGGGCTTGGACGTCTGTACCTCGCGAACACGCTGGGTGGGCTCGCCGGGGGGCTTTCCGCTGCGCATCTGGGACTGGGGCAACTCGGGCTGCGAGGGCTGTTCGTGGTGCTGCTGGCCGGTCTGGCCCTGCAGGCTTTGCTGCTGGCACCGCGCTGCTGGAGACTGCTGGCACCGACAGCCGCCGTGGCGCTCTGGGTGCTGCTGCCCGGACGAACCCCGGGGACCGGCCGCGGGCTCGAGACGCTGGATTACCGTGAGTCCGCGGCCTCGGGCTCGAAGGTCGAGCAGGTGCGCGATGCCTCCGAGCCGCAGGCGGTGAGAATCCTGCGCGTCAACGGCAAGCCCGTCGCCAGTTCGATCTTCATCGACCGCAGGCTGCAGTATCTGCTGGGTCTGATCACGACGCTGGCGCACAAGGCCCCCGCATCGGTCTTGTGCATCGGGATGGGCACGGGCATGAGCGCGCGCGCCCTCGCTGCCGGCAGCGAACGACTGGAGCTGGTCGAGCTGTCTCCCGCCGTGCTCGCCATGCAACACCACTTCGCCCAGTGGAACGGAGCAATCGAATCACGTCCTGACGTGTTCATCCGCATCGATGACGGGCGCGCCCATCTCAGAAACACGTCGCAACGCTACGACTGCATCAGCGCAGACCCCATCGACCCGTGTGTCGCCGGTTCGGCCTATCTCTACACGCAGGAGTATTACGCCCTGTGTGCGGCACGCCTCAAGCCGGGCGGGATCATGACGCAGTGGATTCCGCTGTACGACCTCTCCGAGGCGGACATCGCCAGTATCGTGCGCACCTTTCTGAGCGTGTTCCCCAAGGCCAGCGGCTGGGTCACGGGCTACGACCTCGTGCTGCTCGGATCCGGCCAGCCGCTGGAGCTCGATCCGGAGCAGTGGGAAAAGCGTTTGCGAGAACCACAGATCGCTGAACTTGCCGCCGATGTGGGCGTGCGGGGGGTGGATGATCTGCTGGCGACCTGCTTTGCCCTGCCGGAGGATCTCGAGCGATTGGCCCAGCGCGCTCCGACGATCAACACGGATGAGCGTCCGTGGATCGAATTCCACGCTCCGCGCGCGAATTTCGGATCCTACCCGACAGATGTGTACAGGTTCCTCGCCGAATGTCGCGTGCCGCTCCCGCTAGTGGACGGAACTGCGGAGCATCGGGTGGCGGAGATCGAGCGTCGCCGCAGGCAGCTGATGGACGCGGCCTGGGATTTCGCCCGCGAGATCGATGCCTCCAGAGCGTGGGGCGAAGCGCGCAACCGCTACATCGATCGGCTGCGGAGACGCTAGGCTAGCCCGGGATGGAAATCGTCAGGGAAGACCTGCCCGAGCTGGCCCTGGGCTCCAGCGAAGCGCGCTACGAGCGCGTGGAGGAACTGGGACGCGGATCCATGGGCGTGGTCTGGCGCGTGCGTGACCGCATGCTGGTGCGCGAGCTGGCGATGAAGGTGCTCGCGCGCACGCCCAGTTCCGAGCAGGAGCGCAGCTCGCTGCTGGGCCGCTTCCTCGAGGAAGCCCGGCTCAACGGACGCCTCGATCACCCCGGCATCGTGCCCGTCCACGAGCTGGGAATCGATGCGGACGGCAGGTTGTTCTTCACGATGAAGCTCGTCGAGGGTCGCACGCTGCGCGAGATCTTCGAGGAAATGCACCAGGGACGGGGTGTGTGGACGCAGGCCAAGCTGCTGCCGATCCTGCTGCGTGCCGCCGAAGCCGTGGCCTACGCTCATGCCAAAGGGGTGATCCATCGAGATCTAAAGCCGGGCAACGTGATGGTCGGCTCGTTCGGAGAGGTCTATGTGGTCGACTGGGGGCTGGCGCGCGTATTGTCGGAGCCCGACCGGCGCGATCTGCGGCTCGCCGTGCGCGAAGATGATTCGGCCAGCATCTCGACGCTCGATGGAACGGTCATCGGAACGCCCGCCTACATGCCGCCCGAGCAGGCACAGGGACTCATCTCCGAGATCGGACAGCGCTCCGACGTCTACGCGCTGGGCGCGATTCTCTACCACCTGCTTTCCGGCCACATGCCGTATGAGGATCGGGGAGCTCGCGCGGCCCACGCGGTCATCGCGCAGGTGATCTCGGGGCCGCCGACGCCGCTGATCGAGCGCGCGCGCTCCGCACCGCCGGAATTGATCGCCATCGCGGAGAAGGCGATGGCTCGCGATGCCGGCGATCGCTACCCGGACGTCGGCGGGTTCGTTCGCGATATCGAGGCTTTTCTCGATGGTCGCGTGGTGCAGGCCTACGAGACCGGTGCACTGGCGGAGTCCCGCAAGTGGATACGCCGTCACCCGCGTATTGCAGCACTGCTTGTCGGGTCGGTGCTGATGCTGTTCGTCGTGCTGGCGGTCGTCCTCGAGCTGAAGCGCCGGGCGGACAGCGCCGCCGATGCTCTCTCGGCCCAGTTGCAGACGACCGAAACCGAACGGGATCGGATTCTAGGACTGTCCGATCTGGGTCGCTGGCGCGAGCTCGATGCCGAGGAGCGCGAGTTGTGGCCTCCCTATCCGATGCTGATTCCGCGGATGCAGAAATGGCTCGAGGAGACCGAGGCCCTGGCCTCCCGATTGCCGCAGCATCGGCTCCAGCGCGACAGTCTGCGCGGAGCCGGTTCACAGCCGACGGCCCTTGGGCCGGGGGTTTCCAATCGCTGGCTGGCTGGCCAGTTCGATCTGCTGGTGCGCTCGATCGAAGACCTCACCGATCGCGAGCGCCCGAATTCGCGCGTCAACGCCGTCATGGCCCGGCTGGACCAGGCCCGCGAGATGGAATATCGCAGCCTCGAAAGCGATGCGGCTCGTGCAGCCTGGGAAGCGCTGCGCGTGGAACTCGCGGATCCTGCCCGCTCGGCACCCTATCAGGGTCTCAGCCTGCCGCGCCGGCTCGGCTACCTGCCGCTGGGCCGCGATCCGCAGAGCGGGCTGCATGAATTCGCCCACCTTGCCAGCGGATCCGCTCCAGCGCGCAATGCGCAAGGCCAACTGGAGCTCTCGCCCCAGAACGGCATCGTGCTCGTGCTGATACCCGGCGGCCGCTTCTGGATGGGAGCCAGCGCCGCCGAGCGCGAAGTTCGCAACCGCGATCCGCAGGCACAGCCCAACGAGGCGCCGGTGCAGGAGTTGAAGCTCGATGCCTGCTTCATCGCCAAGCACGAGGTCACCGTGGCGCAGTGGCGGCGGGTGATGGGGACAGATGCCCAGTCATCGCTCTTGCCGGCTACAGGCATCTCCTGGATGGAGTTGCTCGAGTTCACAAGGCGCATGGATCTGGAACTGCCGACCGAAGCGCAGTGGGAGTACGCCGCGCGCGCGATGCGCACCATGCCGTGGTGGACCGGCCGCAGCCCGGACAGCTTGCGTGGTCTGGAGAATGTCATGCTTTCGCCGGCCAGACCTCCGGCACTGGCGAACGTCGGATCCCTGTCCCCCAACCCCTGGGGACTGCATGACATGCTGGGCAATGTCGCCGAGTGGTGTCGGGATGCGGATGCTCCCCTGGATCTGTCGGTGCAGCCCGTCGACGGTGCGCGTCTGGGCGGAGACCCGGACAGGAGAATCGTGCGTGGTGGTGACTGCGAGAACGGGCCGGGCTTCGCGCGTGTCAGCCGGCGACGGTCGCTGGACGCGCAGACCGGGGAGGGGTTGGTGGGCATGAGAGGGGCCAGAAGGATCTGGGAGTGAACTGCTCCAGACCGCTGGTCGGACTGGCACCCGGAAACCGGTTTTTCCGCGATTCAGAGCTGCAGGAGCCGTCCTCCTGATTGCCGGGGCATGGGGCCGCGGCATCGAGGAGCCGATGAGCCAGTTCATTCCCACCGAGTGTCCCTACCCCGAGTGTGACCGCACCGAGCCCTTTCGTTATCAGTTCCGCGGCGCCTACACGCGCAAGGTCGACGGGCGCAGCGTGCCGCGAGTGCAGTGCCTCAGCTGCAAGCGCCGCTTTTCCGCGCAGACCTTCCGCGTCGACTACCGGCTGAAAC
>JBIKMH010000016.1:0-75162 GCA_044359355.1 Planctomycetota bacterium
CGACGTGGTCACGAAGAGTCTTGTGGACGATCGAGGGGTAGGTGGTCTTGAGGTCGCTGACCACCACCAGCAGCGACTTGGGGTCGCGGTGGCGCTCGAGGACCTCCATGCAGCGGGTCACGACCTCTCGCGACTGGCTGACCCGCGTGGGATCGCCGCGCTTTTTGTCGCGTGAGGGCAGCGTCCCGGCCTCGCCATGGACGATGAAGCCGGTGCGCGCCTCGACCAGGACCGCCATGGTGACCGGCTTCTCGATGCGGTTTTGCTCGAAGGTCTCGAGCTCATCGAAGACGAGGTGTCCGTTGCTGCCCAGGAGCTTCTCACTCTTTGCGAGCACGCGCTCGTGGGCTTGCTGGAAGTGCTGGCCGAAGAGCGGGATTCGGCGAGCGACCGTCTTGGGGTTGCAGCCGAGGTTGCGGGCGATCTGGCGCTGCGAGACCTTCGAGATCAGCTGATCGACGATCCCGAGGTTGAGGTCGGGCTTGTGGTGGCGGTAGTCGTTGCGAAAGGTCTGGGAGGAAAAGCGCCGTCCGCAGGTGAGGCACTGAAAGCGCGGGATGCGCTCAGCACCGCACAGTCGCTTGTAGTAGCCGCGGCGGCGGTAGAGAAAGGGGCTTTGGGGGCAGGCGGGGTACGGGCATTGCGGCGGGATGAACTTCACCATGGGGCTCTCCAGTGCCGCGGGGAAAATGCCCCCCGGCACTGATGAGGACGGGACCGCCGCCCATGGTTCGCGCGGAAAATCCGATTCCCAATATCGATTCTGTCCCCGCTCGGGGAGCAGTATCCCTAGCCGCCGCCGCGGCCGCCCTTCTCTCCACCCCCCCCATCGCCACCACCCTCCCCACCGCCGCGCGCGCGCCTGTGCGGCTGCTTTTCGGGTGGGAGCGGCTCCGGAGCCGGCGCCGGCGGAGTGCGGCCGCTGTCCTCGAGCCGGCGGCGGCGCGCGGACTCCTCGGCGCGGTCGGCGCTCTTTTGTTCCATCAGCCTCTGGCGCGTGCTGGCAATCGACCAGTCGACGCCATCCAGCGGAGCACCCGGCCAGGCCTTGGCGAGCTCATCCCACGCGGACACCAGAAACAGCAGGCTGCCGTCGAGCGAAGGGTGGAAGCGATCCGTTTGCACTAGCCGCCTCGACTCCTCCGCCGCAAAGGCGTTGCCGCGCAATTCGATGCGCTGCCCCGCCAACGCGGCCGCATGCCAGCGCGCCAGAGGCACGAGCACCACGTTGCCGCGCGGCTTGCTCCAGCCCTCGAGTCGCTGGCGCAGAGCCAGCAGTTCCTCCGGCGTGGGCAGCTGGCCCACGGACAGCGAGAAGTCGGTCTTGAGCGCTGTCGCGAGGTGCGCCATGTCGGGCAGATCCCCGAGCAGGAGCGGCACATCGATGCGCTCCAGTGCGCTGAGCGAGCGGCTGATGCGGCCCTCGCGCTCCGCCGCCGGAGCAATGGCCGCCCACCACAGCACATCGGGCGCGATCACGAGCGTGGCTTTGCGGGCGACGGCGCCGGCGGTCCACTGCCGCAGATTGCTGTCGAACTGGATCCAGGCGCGGGGCGCCGCCAGATCGATCGGGTTCTCGTGCGCCGACCGAAGGCTGGCATGCACCAACTCGGCGAAGGCGGTGCGTGCCCCCACTTCCGTCTCCAGTCCCTTGCCGTCCGCCACGCTGGCACCGATCACGGCGACGCGCGTGAGCAGCTTTTGGGGCTCGCGCAGGGCCGGACGCTGCGCGGAGGGGTCCTGGGGCAGAATCGAAGCAATCAGGCAAACGAGGGCGGAGAGCACGGGAAAAGTCTAGCATCGCGCCCCCGCGCATGAGCCACCGCAGCTTCTTCGTCACCTGTGCCCCCGGCATCGAGCCCCTGCTGCACGCGGAACTCAAGGGCCTGCGCCTGTCGCGGCTCGAGAGCCAGGTCGGCGGCATGTACTTCGAAGGCAGCCTCGCCGACGCGCTACGCGTCAATCTGCAGGCCCGCACGGCGGTGCGAGTGCTGATGCGGCTGGCGCGCTTCCCGGCTGCGACCGAGGACGAGCTCTACGCCGGCGCGCAGTCGATCGACTGGTCGCCCTTTCTCTCGCCGGAGGGCAGCTTCGTGGTCGACGCCCACTCCAACGCCTCCGCACTCGACCACACGCTGTTCATCGAGCAGCGCGTCAAGGATGCCATCGTCGATGCCTTCCGGGATGCCCATGGCCGCCGCCCGCGCGTCGACAAGGAGGCGCCCGAACTGTTGGTGCATACGCACATCTACAAGGACCGCTGCTCGCTGCTCGTCGACACTTCGGGCGAGTCGCTGCACAAGCGCGGCTGGCGGCGTTTTCAGGGCCGTGCCCCGCTGGCCGAGACGCTCGCCGCCGCGATCGTGCTGGATTCGCAGTGGGATCAGCGTTCGCCCCTGATGGATCCCTTCGCGGGCTCCGGCACGCTGCTGGTCGAGGCTGCCATGCTGGCCTGCCGCATCGCCCCGGGTCTTTTGCGTCCGGCCTTCGCGCTCGAACGCTGGCGGGATTGGGATCCGCGGGCAGGCGCAGAGCTGCGCGCACAGGCGCGCGCAGAGCGCATCCCGATCGGAAAGCGCGTGCTTCTGGGCCTGGAGACCGAACCGGAAACGCTGCGAGGCGCGCGTGAAAACCTCGCGGCACTGGGCCTGGAAGACGCGATCCGCTGGGAACACGGCCGCGCGGAGAGCTACGCCTACAAGCGCGGCTGGAATGCGTGGATCGTGACCAACCCGCCCTACGGCGAGCGGATCGGCGACGAGGACGCGCTCGCGCGCACCTACCGCACGCTGGGCCGACAGTGGAAGGAAAGCTGTGCGGGCTGGCATGCCAGCCTATTCACGGGCAATCCCAGGCTGGCGGAGTGCCTCGAACTCCGGCCTGTGCGCAGACGCGCGTTGCTCAACGGAGCGCTGAGCTGCGAACTGCTGCACTACGAGCTGTGATCCGCAGCCCGGATCTCGGCTGCGAACAGCGGCACGGCGGTCTGTGATCCGCGGCTTGGATCTCAGTGGTGATGGCCGTGCGGGCCGTGCGGATGACCGTGAGCGATCTCTTCCTGCGTCGCGGGCCGCACATCCTCGACCTGAACCTCGAAGTCGAGTTCCATGCCCGCCAGCGGATGGTTGAAGTCGATCATCACCTGCTCGCCCTCGAGCGAGTGGACCCAGACCGTCATGGCCTGGCCGTTTTCCGCCTCCGCGCTGAACTGCATGCCGGGCTGCAGTTCCATTTCCGCGGGGAATGCACCGCGCGGAAAGGCGTGAATCGCGTCGGGGCGCGCCAGACCGTAGCCCTCCTCGGGAGCGACCTTGACGCGTTTGCGCTCGCCCACCTGCGCGCCGACTAGCGCGTTTTCAAGCCCCACGACGATGTTCCGGGCCCCGTGCAGGTACTCCAGCGGATGGCTGTGCATGCTGGAATCGATCACCTCTCCCTGCGGATCGCGCAGGGTGTAGTGGATCAGGACGACCATTCCCGGACCGACGGCGGACTTCATGAAGGAGAACCTGCTTTCAGGGAGACGCTGTGTCCGCGGTCTCCGCCGACGCGGCGGAATCCGATGGAAACAGATTGCGTGTGCGGCTGCGGATCAGCGAGACCACGATCAATCCTGCGAGTAGCGCCGCGCAGGCGCTCGCGAACCAGCCGGGTTCCGAGTGCGTGTGCTCCGCCACGCTGGCGCGCGGCTCGATCGCGAGCCAGCGGTAGATCTGATCGACCAGCAGACCGAGCAGCACTGCGGTGACGCTCAGGGCGAAAAGCATCGCGCCGATCGTGCGCCAGCCCAGCTCTCTGGCGAGCAGCGTCAGCGAGCCGATGTTCGTCGCCGGCCCCGCCAGTAGGAACACCAGCGCCGCGCCGGGCGAAAGCCCCTTCAGGATCATCGCGGCCGCCAGCGGGGTCGAGGCCGCCGCGCAGATGTAGACCGGAATTCCGATCAGCAGCATCAGCAGCATCGCACCGAGCCCGCTGCCCGCCGCCGCGAAGGCGCTCTCGGGCACCAGCAGCGTGACCGCTGCGCTGAGCAACAGCCCGAGCACGAGCGAGGGCGCGAGATCGTCGAGCATGTCCACGAAGGCGTAGCGCAGGATGCGCAACGGCAGGGGTTGGCTGCCGTGCACGGGTTGGCTGCCGTGCACGGGTTGGCTGCCGGGCACGGGTTCGCTGCCGTGCACGGGTTGGCTGCCGGGCAGGGGCAGGGGCTGGCTGCCGTGCAGGGGCTGGCTAGCTGGCTCGGGGTGCGCATGCGTGCAGCAGGCATGCGCCGCTTGCGTCGCTGCGTCCGGCTGGGGTCGGGGATCGCGTCCCCACCACTGCGCGGCGAGCCCGGCGCTGATGGCCGAGACCACCGCGGCAATCGGCCGCGCGATGGTTAGCAGCGGGTCGAGCAGCGACCAGGAGACGCTGACCGAATCCACCCCCGTCTCGGGCGTCGAGATCAAAAAGGAGCTCGTCGCGCCGCGGCTCGCACCCTTGCGTCGCAGCTCGATCGCGACGGGCACCACCGAGCAGGAGCACAGCGGCAGGGGCGCGCCAACAAGGGCGGCACGCAGGATCGAGGAGAGATTGTCCGCTCGCACGTAGTGAATCAGGCGCTCGATGCGCAGCAGCTGGTTGAGCACGCCCGCGATCACGAAACCGAGCAGCAGGTAGGGCGCCATCGCCACCAGCACCTGCCAGACCCCGCCCATCAAGGCCGCGAAGCCCGCGCCCAGCTGCCCCAGCCGAGCCAGGTTGAGAGCCGGCATCAGCGCGCCGGCGATGACGCACAGGACCTTGAGCCGGGGATGGGAGCGGCCATGGAACACTTCGGGCAGCAGGTCGCAGACCGCGACGTACAGGAAGGTCCCGCACGCAAAACCGGTCAGCAGCAACTCGAATTCGGGATGTCCCAGCGTGTAGGCGTGCCCGAGGAACAGGGCTGCGGGCTCGATCAGCGCAAAGCCGAGCAGCAGAAACACCGCCCGCCGCAGCGGCAGCTCGGCGAGCCGCATCACGGTAGCTAGCGAGAAGGTCTCGCTCGCCTTGTGAATCAGATAGGAGATCAGAAAGGGCGTCTGCCCCTCGCGCGCGTGCAGGATCGCCGTCAGCGCCACGCCGGCCGTGATGGCGTGCACGCTCAAGCCCACATAGGTGGCGACCCACAGGCTGCTGTGGACATTGCCGCCCGAGCGCTCGCCGACGCCGCGCAGCCAGACGCGCTCCACGAAGAACAGCAGCAGCAGACCGCTGAGGGCCGCGATCCATGGACCCAGGCCCGCATCTGCGGCGTGGGCGTGCCCGTGATCGGCATGGCCGACGCCGGCGAGTTCCGGCAGGAGGTGCAGGAAAGTCGTCCCGAGGAAGATGCCGGCCGAGACCGCCACGAACAGGTGCAGCCCCCGATCCGACCAGCGCCGGTACAAGGGCAGCAGGGCGCCGAGGACGCTCACGCCGAGCAACAGCAGGGCTAGGACTTGCGGGGAGTGGTCCAATCGAGAATCCCGAAGCGAGTCGGGGAGCCCCTCTTTATAGCGCCCCACCCCCATCCCTGCGCCAACAAACAGCCCGAGCGGGCGTATCCGGCCGCCCCCGGCAGCCCGTACTTGCCTCGCGAGGCCCCGCTGGGTAACAAGGTAGCCCCAGTTTTCCGCCTCGCCCCCCCCGCGAGGCGCTCCCCCCTTCTTTCGACAACACCGACATGCTCGAGATCCAGAACCTCTCCAAGCACTTTGGACCGCTGAAGGCCGTCGACGGCATCAGCCTCCAGGTCCGCCGCGGCGAAGTGCTCGGCTTCCTCGGCCCCAACGGCGCCGGCAAATCGACCACGATGAAGATGGCGACCGGCTTCCTGACGCCGACCGGCGGAACCGCCAGGATCTGCGGGCACGACATCCAGGAGAACCCGATCGAGGCCAAGAAGGCCTTTGGTTACCTGCCGGAAGGGGCTCCCGCCTATCCCGACATGACCCCCGCGGGCTTCCTTGAGTTTATCGCGGGCATTCGCGGCCTTGCGGGCGACAAACGGCAGGCACGCATCGCCGAGGTCGTCAAGCTCGTGCACATCGAAGGCGTGCTGCACCAGCGCATCGAGACGCTCTCCAAGGGCTTCAAGCGGCGCGTCGGGCTGGCCCAGGCGATCCTGCACGATCCCGAGGTGCTGATTCTGGATGAGCCCACCGACGGTCTCGACCCCAACCAGAAGCACGAGGTCCGCGCGCTGATCCAGAACATGGCCCGCAGCAAGGCGATCGTGCTCTCGACGCACATCCTGGAAGAAGTCGAGGCGGTCTGCACGCGGGCGATCATCATCGCCAAGGGTCGCATCCTGTTCGATGGCACTCCCGCCGACCTGGCCGCGCAGGGGCCGCTCGACGAGGTCTTCCGCCGCATCACCAAGGGCGAAAGCGCAGCTCTCAGCTGAAAAGGCCCCCCATGCACAACACTCTCTGCATCTTCAAGCGCGAGCTCGGCAGCTACTTCGCCACGCCGGTCGCATACGTGTTCATCGTCATCTTTCTGGTGCTGGCCGGCGTGCTGACCTTCTACCTCGGTGGCCTTTACGAAAACGAACAGGCCTCGCTGCAGGGCTTCTTCGGCTGGCATCCCTGGCTGTACCTGTTCCTGATCCCGGCGATCACCATGCGGCTGTGGGCCGACGAGCGCCGTCAGGGCACGGTCGAGTTGCTGATGACGCTGCCGATCAGCGCGGGCCAGGCCGTGTTCGGCAAGTTCCTCGCGGCCTGGGCTTTCACGGGCATCGCGCTGCTGCTGACTTTCCCCTTCTGGATCACGATCAACTACCTCGGCAACCCCGACAACGGCGTGATCGCGGCCGGTTATCTCGGCTCCTTCCTGATGGCGGGCGGCTATCTGGCGCTGGGTTGCGCGCTGTCCGCGGTGACCAAGAGCACGGTGATCGCCTTCGTACTGGGACTGGTGACCTGTCTGGCCTTCCTGCTGATCGGACTCCCGCCCGTGCGTGCCGTGCTGACCGACACGCTGCCGCTGGCAGTCGCGGACACGATCAGCTCGTTCAGCTTCCTGACGCACTGGGAAGCGATCACGCGCGGCGTGATCGATCTGCGCGACTTCCTGTTCTTCGCGTCGCTGGTCGCGGTCGGCATGTTCGCCAACGCGGTGATCCTCGAATCCAAGAAGGCTGACTGAGTTCCGGAGCCCACGCCATGAAGAAGACCCTGACCTACGGCGGCCTGATCCTCGGCTTGATCCTGTTCGTCGCCTTCAACTCGCTCTCGGGCGCGATGTTCAAGTCCTCGCGTCTCGATCTCACCGACGAGAAGCTCTACACGCTCTCCGAAGGCACGAAGAACATCCTTCGCGACCTTAAGGAAGACATCACGCTGCGGCTGTTCTTCTCGAAGAAGGTGGCCAAGGACGTCACGCCGGTGGTCGGCTACGCGCAGCGGGTGCAGGAATTGCTGCAGGAGTACGCTTTGCACGCAGGGGGGCGGATCAAGGTCGAGGTGCTCGACCCCGAGCCCTACTCCGAAGAGGAGGAGAAGGCCGTTTCCTTCGGCCTGCAGGGCGCTCCGCTCAACGCGGCCGGCGATCTGGTCTACTTCGGCATCGCCGGCACGAACAGCACGGACGAAAAGGAAGTGATCCCCTTCGTCCAGCAGAACCGCGAATCCTTCCTCGAATACGACCTGACGCGGCTGGTGTACACGCTCGCGAACACGAAGAAGCAGGTCGTCGGCGTGATCAGCAAGCTGCCGATGGAAGGCAATCCGATGGCCCGCATGCGCAACCCGCAGGCGGAAGTGCAGGACTGGTTCATCCTCGACCAGATGCGCGAGCGCTTCGAAGTGCGCATGATCCCGCCGACCAGCGAGACCATCGAGTCCGGCATCGACGTCCTGATGGTCGTCCACCCGCAGGGCCTCAGCCCGGCACTGCAGTACGCGATCGATCAGTTCGTGCTCGCAGGCGGCAAGGCGCTCGTCTTCGTCGATCCGTTCTGCGACGAGCAGGAAGTGCCCAACGATCCCCAGAATCCGCTGCAGGGCATGATGGCCGACCGCAGCTCCGATCTGGGACCGCTGCTCTCGGCCTGGGGCGTGGACTACAACAAGGACCAGCTGGTCGGCGACCTCGACAACGGCCTGCGCGTGCGTCTGCCGCAGGGTGGCGAGGCCGACTACATCGTCTGGCTGGGACTGCGCGGCGATGCCGACGCGATCGACAAGACCGATACCGTCACGGCGCAGCTCGACACGATCAACATGGCGACCGCGGGCTTCCTCACGAAGCGCTCGGACGCCACCACCACGGTCACCGCGCTGCTGCAGAGCAGCAAGAACACGCAGAAGCTCGAGAAGACCGCGATCCAGTTCGGCCCTGATCCCAAGAAGCTGCTGGAGGCTTTCCAGTCGGGCGGCGAACGCCTGATGATCGCGGCACGCATCAATGGCCCCGCGAAGAGCGCCTTCCCCGACGGCAAGCCCGCCGCCGCGGACGGCACGGCACCCCCGGCGGATCCGGCGGCGCTCAAGGAATCGAAGGGCCCGATCAACGTCATCGTCGTGGCCGACGCCGACCTGCTGGCGGACAAGTGGTGGACGCGCATGCAGAATTTCTTTGGTCAGCGCCTCGCCACGCCGACGGCCGACAACAACGGACTGGTGCTCAACTCGCTCGAGAACCTCTCGGGCAACAACGATCTGATCAGCCTGCGAGGCCGCGGCAACTCCCAGCGTCCCTTCGAGAAGGTCAACGAGATCCGCAAGGAGGCTGACAAGCGCTTCCTCGCCAAGGAACAGCAGCTCCAGCAGAAGCTCGATGACCTCAAGGGCAAGCTAGCGGATCTGCAGAAAGGCAAGTCGGGCGCGGAGGAGATGATTCTCTCGGCCGAGCAGCGCTCGGAGATCGAGAAGTTCCGCGACGAGCAGGTCGTCACCACGCGCGAGCTGCGCCGTGTGAAACTTGAGCGCAACAAGGAGATTGAAGCGCTGGGCACGCGCATCAAGCTCACGAACACATTCCTCGTTCCGCTGCTGGTGATCCTGGCGGCGGTCGGCCTCGCCAGCCTGCGTCCCAAGCCCAAGGGCGGTTGATCATGCAACAGAAGACCCTCCTCATTCTCGCGGTCGCCACGCTGGGCGTGGGCGGCATCGCCTGGTGGAAGCTCAGCAGCGACAAGGCTGCCGTCGCCACCCACTCCCAGACCGGCAAGCTGTTTCCGGAGCTGGAGAAACAGGTCAATGACGTTCAGACCATCCTGATCGAGCGCGCTTCGGGCACCGTCACGTTGCAGCGCGGCCCGAGCGGTTTCGGCCTGAACGAAAAGCAGGGCTATCCCGTCGACATCGAGTCGGTGAGAAAGTCTCTGATCGCGCTGGCCCAGATGACGACGCTCGAAGCGAAAACCGACAATCCCGAGCGCTACGCAAAGCTCGGCGTCGAGGACATCGCGTCCGAAGGCTCTGCTTCCACGCTGTTGACGCTCAAGGACGCCTCGGGCAAGGAACTGGCCAAGCTGATCGTCGGCAAGGAGCAGGAAGGCAAGGGCGGCCTGCCCTCCGGCAATGTCTACGTGCGGCGCGTCGGCGAGAAGGTCTCGTACCTCGCCAAGGGCAATCCCGACATCAAGCCGGCCGCGCTCGACTGGCTCAAGAAGGAGATCCTCAAGGTCTCGCGCGACCGCATCCAGTCGGTCGTGATCACGCATCCCGACGGAGAGCTCGTGCGCGTCGAGCGCTCCAAGCCCGAAGACAGCGAGTTCACGCTCGCCAACCTGCCCGAAGGCAAGGAACTGACCTACCCGGGCGCACCCGGATCGGTGACGAGCACGCTGGAGTGGCTCAACCTCGAGGACGTCGTGCCGACGGCCCAGATCGACTTCAGCACCGAGGCCGGCGCAAAGAGCGAGTACCGCACCTTCGACGGACTGCTGGTGCGCGTGCAGCTCAAAGAGGTCGGCGACAAGTGCTACGCGCGCTTCGAGGCCCTCTACGAGGCCCCTAACGCCATCGGACCGGCTCCCGAAACGACGGGCGAGGCCGCGGCCGCGACCAAGCCCAAGCCCGAGGAGGTTGAGAAGGAGGCACAGGCCCTCCAGATGCGCCTCAAGGACTGGGTGTTCGTGATCCCGGCGTACAACAAGAGCTCCTTCGCCAAGCGCATGAGCGATCTGGTCAAGGATCCCGCACCCCCGCCGGCGCCGCCGGGTGAGGGCGCGGCTCCGGGTGGCGATGGCGAAACGATGAAGATTCCCGACAGCCTGCCGCCGGAAATCCAGCAGCAGATCAAAGAGCACCAGGAGAGCCTCGGCAACAAGACCGAGATTGTGCCCGCGCCGAAGTCTCCCGAGGAAAACCCCGCCCCGCAGGCGGAGCCCAAGTAGGCCCTGCCATCCGCGGGCACCCGAAAGCTCAGCGCGCCTTGGGTGCGCTGAGTTCTTTCTTGAAGATCATCAGGTGCTGAAAACCGCGCAGGAAGAAGTTCTCCTCCGCAGCAGCCTTGTGGTAGTTGGGCTTGTCGAGCTTGCGGTTGCCGCGCACCACGGCGATGTGATCCACGGGCTTGAAGCGCTTCATCAGCATGCCCGAGAGGATCACGCCGATCGGAACGAAGCCGCGCTTCTTGCGGTAGGTGTCGGAGACGTAGATCGCGAAATAGCGCCGATCGCGCAGGATTCGGTCGCATTCGGCGAAGACCGCCTCCATGGCCTCGAAGTAGCCGGGCTCGAAGGCGTCGAGCCCGCCGATGCACTCCTCCTCGCCTGAGTACTCGATGTGTGTCGAATACGGCGGGTCCATGAACACGAAGTCGGCCTTGGAATCCTCGAGCGGCAGCTTGCGAGCGTCGGCGCGGAAGATGTCCGGGCGCTGTGGCTGCAGGTCGTAGCCCAGCGCGCGCCGCTGCAGGCTGCGCGCGACATCCAGCGTGGTCCCGCCGCCGCAGAACGGATCGACGACCAGATCCTTTTCGCGCGTGTAGCGCTGCAGCAGGTTCCAGATCACCCACGCCGGGGTGGCGCCCGGGTAGGCCGGGATGCCCATCGGCGTGTCGGAGTACTGCCCGGAGGGGTAGTGCCAGAGCGTCGTCGTCTGCAGCTTCAGCGGCGGACGGACCGGGCGCGTCGCGCGCTGCGGCCCCGCGGACTCGCGCGGAGCAGTGCGGCGCGGAGGTCGGGGTTCAACCACTTTGGGGGGCGGGGAAAACCTGTGGCTGCAGGATCGTCACAGGCTCCAGAAACTCGGGCGGGACCGATTCCACTTGAGGGGCGGCCTTGGGCGCCGCTTCGACGGCCTTGGCGCTGTCGAGATATTCCACCACCGAAACGGAAACGCCCGCGAGCAGCACCAACGCGATCCCCACCGCAGCACGCAGCGGCAAAGGGGTCGGTGCGGGGTCGAAGGCGGAGGGGCGCATGGGGGGATGTAACGAGCCTATACGACTCAGCAACCGGAATATGAGCACTATGTAGGAATTTCGCTAATCCAGCCGTCCCGGATGCGGTCCAGAGCGGTTGGAAGGGTTCGGGGAGGGGTTTCAGGGCTGAAGCCAGCCGCGGACATGCTCCAGCAGGCCCCGGAACTGGAGGTGGAAGTCGTGGGTCCCCCCCGCCAGCGGTGCCTTGAAAAATGGAGCCGTCCAGGCGAGCTCACCGAACTCTCCTTTTGCCCAAGCCTGGTCGACCAGGCGCACGAGGTCGAGCACCAAAGGTGCCGCCAGCGCCGAATCGCTGCCTGTCCAGGTGAACTGCAGGCTCATTCGGGCGCCGAGGAAGCCCTCGAAGTGGATGTAATCCCAGGCCGTCTTCCAGTCCTGAAGCGAGGGCACGTAGTCGATGCCAACATGGGTGTGAACGGCGCTGTCTCCCAGCAAGGAGCGCAGTGCCTCGTTCTTGTTGTGCACCTTGGTGGCCCGGTGGGTGCTTTCCGCCAACACCTGACCGTCGCGGTTGCCGAGGATGTTGTAGCCCTGCCAGGCGAGCACCCGCAGGTTGCGAGCGGCGAACATCGGCGCCAGCACGGTCTTGATCAACGTCTCGCCGGTCTTGCCGTCATTTCCGCAGTGTGGCAGACGCCGCTCGCGCGCCATCTGGCGCAAGGCGGGCACCGAGCTGCCGAGATTGGGCGTGAAGTTGACGAAGGCCGCACCCGCATCGAGGGCCGCGTAGGCGTAGAGCATCGAGGCCGGCGGGCTCTGGCCCTGATCCAGCAGGCGCTCGAAGCTCGCCAGATCCTCCCAGGCGGGGTCCGCCACGCGCCAGGCTTCGGTGCTGGCGACGTAGACCACGACCACGCGGTCGAGCTGCTCCCGCTCCCGAAAGGCTCGCAGATCCTGGGCCAGCTGGCGCACCTGTTCGCGCGCGGAGCAAGCGGAAAGCCGCGTGGTGCGCGGATCGAGATCCGCCAGCCCCACCTCCGGGCCATCCAGCGGTCCCGCGCACAGCCGGGCCTCGTAGGCCGCTGCCCACTGCGAGCCTGACTCCACCAGCGTCGAGGGCAGAATCCCGTTCTCGACCAGTTCACGAGCGGACTCCGAGATCGAGCGGGTGCACACATCGTGTCCGCCGAGCACGATCTCGGGGAAGGCGCGCAGCCCCAGCTGCGTGAATGGACTGCGCGCCGTGCACAGACCGGTGGGCTCCAACAGCCCTTCACGCAGGCCGTGCAGGCCGTACACCAGACAGGTCGAGATGGATCCTCGGGCACCGATCAGCCACAGACCGAGCCGAGAGCCTGCGGGGGTCGTGCGGGTGCCAGTGGATGCGGGTTGAGTCGGCTTCAACGGGGGGTGGTGGACGGTTCCTGGATCTCGCTCCAACGCCGGATCAGCTCGTCGTGGCGTTGCGGCCACCAGCGCGCAGGCAAGGCGTCGCCGAGGCCGGCTTCCGGCAGGGCCGGAGGCGCAACCGCGGTCCGGTTGGACGCAGTCGACGAACCGGAGTCCCCCATTGTGCCTTCCCCCGCTCCAGAAGCCACCCCCTGCGAGTATTCCGAGCCAGCCCCGCTCGCCCCGTCACCGCCTGCGCCGGCCGGTGCGGACCGCCCCGCCGGGGTGCTGCCGCCCAGCTGGCTTCGCAGCTGCTGCAGGGCTTGCGCGAGGCCTTGGTTCCTCGGGGACTCGAAGGAGCGTTCCGCCAGCGTCGCCGCGAGCGCCTCGGCCCGGGAACGCAGCTCTTCCAGCGAGCCCGCGCCCTGGGTCCACTGCTCCAGCGCGCGCACCAACGGCTCGGCCTCGGCCCGCACCCAGGCCTCTGGCTCCGATCGCGCCGCCTGCCCGAGCGCGCGCGCGGCCTGAGCCAGTGCGGCACCTCGAGCGGCCGGAGCACTCGGACTGCCCGCTCGCTCGGCGGGCAGCAGCCACAGAGCGACGCACAAGGCCAGCAGCGCCAGGGCCCATGCCCGCGGCAGCAGCGCGCGCCAGACCTCGCTCGAGCGCCAGGCGCCGAGCACGCGCTGGCTCAGCGCCTCGCGCAGCCCCAGACCGCCAGCGTTGGCGCGCAGGGCGGCCGGCAGCGCGTCTTCCAGAGCCAGCGCGCGGTCGAGCGCCGCGGCGGTGCGCTCCAAAGACCAGTCGAGATGCCTCCAGGCGAGGCCGGCGAACAGCGCACCGACGAACAGTCCCGGGCCCAGCCCCGCGCTGGCACTCGTCAGCGGGCTCGACCAAGCCGCGCTGCTCGCGACCAGCGTCGCCACCACGCCGCCGATCACGAGGCTCTCGAGCGCCCGCGAGGCCCGCGCCAGCACGCGCACGCGCCGGACGCGCGACTCCAGCGCCTGCGATACGGCGCTTTCGGCCCGCGGCGCCCTCATTTTTCCTCGGGCGCCGGCCCTTCGCTGTCGGTCGGCGGGCTCAGTTGGGGCAACTCGTCCCGCAACTCCTGCGGGCAGGTCTCCAGCCGGCTGCGGCTGAAGATCAGCAAGGCTTCCGAGCCCTGCGGCGGCAACAGCGAAGAGTTGGGCGACCAGATGTTCTGCAGCAGGCAATCGGGCAGCGAGCCGGTGATCAGCGTGGTGCCGGCCTCGAAGAAGCAGACGTTGATCAGGTTGCCCTCGATGTCCGCCGCGAACACCTCGCGCGGGGGCTCGCCGCGCGCCTTGCGCGTGCGCGAACCGATGTAGACCCACGGGTGACGCTGCATGCTGCGGCCGGTCGAGAGATTCCGGATCAGGTCCTCCACGCGGTAGAAGTAGAGCTCTTCGCCCTCCTTCCAGGCCACGTACAGCATCAAGCCGTCGCCCTGCGGAGACTGCACGTCGTAGGGTTGGGCGCCCGCCAGCATTTCTTCGCGCGTGGGCACGGGCTCGCGCAGCGTCCAGACCGCGTTGCGTCCCGGCTGCACGCCCAGAGCCAGCAATCCCACGTTCAACTGACTGGCCTGCACCTCGGTGACGAACAGGCTTTCGTGGACGTTGCCCGCACGGCTGACCAGCAGGTATTCGAGCGCGTCCTCGCGCACCAGCACCTGCGCGCGGACCGCGCAGACGGCCGGCTGGGCCCTGAAGAAGACGCCCTGCTCGCGCAGGGCTTTCTCGAGCCCCTGCAGCCGCTGATCCTCCGCCTGTCTGGGCGCAGCCGGGGCCGCGCAAAGGGCCGCGAGCACGAGCAGCAGAGCGGGCTTCACTTCAGTCCCCCGATGATGCGCTCGCGCGTGATGCCCAGCCGATCCAGATCGGACTTCACCAGTTCGTAGACGCCCTCGGCGTAGCGCCGGATCTCGTACTGGGCATCGGGCTTGAGGCGCTGCTCGAGGAAGTGCATCACGCCTTGCAGCGACACCGTCCAGTACGCCTGCGTGTACAGACTCTGTGGCAGGCACATGCGCGCGATCTCCTTGGCGACGCCGCGCGCGATGCGCCCCTCGTAGCGCGCGAAGGCCTCGCGGCATTCTTCGATCATCAGCTCGCGTTCGCGGGCGTGGTCGAAGTCGGAGGGGAGGTCCACGGAAGCCTGCTTGTTCCCGTGCGGCGGATTCGAGCGGAAGGTGTGCGGCACGTAGAACTCCGCCGTCCACTGGACATACCGGCCCGAGACTTCGTTCCAGCTGCAGCCCTTGTCCGTGTCGAACAGGACGTCGAAAACCTCCAGCGAGACCGGATCGCCGTCGACCGTGTACTTCCGCCAGCCGCTGCCGACCTGGTACTTGAAGGCCTGCCGAAACACGAACAGCGGAGCCTTCCAGTGGAACGTGTAGAAGGAGTGGCGGTAGGGAGAAGTGTGGCCGTGTTCCCAGAGGAACTGGCACAGCTTCTGGTCGCGCTCGTCGAACTGCTGCTTCTGCTTGTCGTAGGAGATGCGGGCACTGTTGACGACCTTGAGGGCCGGATCGGAGCGCATCGAATCGACCAGGGCGACAAAGCCGATGCGGTCACCGAGCGTCTCGAACGCTCCTTCGGGCAGTTGCACTTCACTCACGCTCATGCTCACTAGCTTAGCTCGCGCGGATCCAGCGCTCGCTGGGCCGCAGGCAGGAACTCGATCAAATCCCGCGCGATCAGCCCGCGCACCCCGCGCTGCCTACGGGCCAGATCTCCGGCCAGCGCGTGCGCGCGCGCCGCGGCGCGGGTGGCGGCCAGCGCGGTCCAGCTTGGATCGAGCCCGCTCGCGCGCCCCGCGAGGTACGCGACCAGAATGCCGGCGAGCACATCGCCGCTCCCGGCCGTCGCCATGCCCGGGTTGCCGCCCGGATTTTCGAAGCAGGAGCCGAGGGGATCCGCGATCAGCGTCGGCGCGCCCTTCAGCAGCACCACGGCGCTGGACTCGCGCGCCAGTTCCAGCGCGGCGGAGCGCCGGCCCGCGGGCGTGGTCGGCAGCGTGCGCCCCAGCAGACGTTGCGCCTCGCCGTGGTGCGGCGTCAGCACGCAGGCACTCGCGCAGCGCTCGATGCGCCCAAGCTGCCCCGCCAGCAGATTGAGCGCGTCGGCGTCGAGCACCAGCACCGGCGCGACGCGTGCCGCAAGCACCGCTTCCAGGAGCTTGCGGGCACGCGCCGACTGGCCGAGCCCCGGACCGATCAGCGCCGCGTGATGCTCGCCCTCCGGCCACAAGCGCTCCAGCCGCGCTCGCAGCGACGGCTTCGGCCAGCCCCGCGCATCGACCTGCACGGCCTCCGGCGCGCCGACGGCCAGCGCGCGCCGCACCTCATCCGCTTCGCAGACCATGCGCACGAGACCTGCACCCGCGCGCTGAGCCGCCTGCGCGCACAAAAGCGCCGCGCCCGGCATGTCCGCGGACCCGGCGAAGGCCAGCACACGCCCCGCGAGGCCCTTGTGCGCATCGAAGGGCAGACGCGGAGGAAGCGGGATGCGCGACACGCGCTTCACACCAGCACCTCCGTGCGCCCCACTTCCAGTCCGGCCCAGTTGCAAAGGCGCGCTTCGCGCCAGTGCTCCAGCGCCGCAAGTTCCGCCGCACTCGCCAACTCAAAGCGCCGCAGCAGGCCAAGGATCAGCGCATGCAGCGCCCGGTAGCCGCCGTCATCGATCTTGATCGCCAGCGCGCAGCCCTTGCCCTGCACGCCGATCGCGTACACGGCCTCGCCGCCGAGCTTGGGAAACAACCGCCCCTGCGTGGCGCGGACGATCTCGGTGCAGATGCGCTTTTTCGAGCCGGCAATGTGAGCCGGGTGAGCGGCGACTGCGCGCAGCATGCGCTCGCACGCTGCCCGCCGCGGGGCCGCCAATCCCTCGGGGTTGGAGACGCGCGCGAAGGCCCCCGCCAGCGCGGTCAGGGGCATGCGGAAGGTTGGGGCGCTGCAGCCGTCAACGGCCTCGCCCATCTGCGCATCGTCGAGCCCCGTCATTTCGAGCACCGCTTCACGCACCAAGCGCTGCCCGGCGCTGTTGCGCTCAAGGTACTGTTCGGGCGCGACGCCCAGATGCAGCGCCAGCGCCAGAAAACCCGCATGCTTGCCGCTGCAATTGTTGTGGATCGCGCAGGGTCGCTCACCCGTTTTCGCCAGCTCCGCGCGCGCCATGGGATCACCCGGAGGCTGAGGCCCGCAGCGCAGGTGCTCCACACCCAGTCCCAGCCGACCGAGGATGCCGCGCACGCCATCGGTGTGGAGCGTCTCGGCGTCATGCGAGGCCAGCGCCAGAGCAAGTTCGGCGTCGCTGTAGCCGAAGCGCTCGGCGGCGCCCGTCTCCAGGAGCGGCAGGGCCTGCAGGCTCTTGATGCTGCTGCGAGCGTAGTAGCCCGCCTCGAAGTGCCCCATGCCGTCGACCACCTGACCCGAGCGGCCGACGAGCACCCAGGCGCCGCGATGGGCGCTCTCCACGGCATCGCCGCGCACGATTTCGACCAGCACGGGATTGTTGGGCCAGTGAGACGGGCGCACGGGAGCCTGCATGAGCGTCCATGCTAGCGATCCTCCTGCTCACGCGGTTGCCGCCGTTCAGGGTCCGCAACGCTGAGCCAGACGGGCTTGGTGCGCCTGGCGCGGGCTTGCTGCAGCTTCGTGGCACTGATCGGGCCGGGGCTCTCGAGCTTCCCTATCGTTCGGATCGGCGACGCGCGCCCGGCCCGACGACGGCAGCTGGGCAAAAACCCGCACGGTGAGCCGCATTCCCCGCAGCGCGCCAGTCCTGGCCCAGCGGTCTTTCGAGGCAAGCCCCACTCGATTCCGGGCTCGGGGAGGGCTAGGCTCGCCCGCCGTGAGCGCAGCCCAGGAACCGCGTGATGACAGCCCGCGTGAGGACAACCCCATGGTGCCCCTCGTGCTCGGCCGCATCGTGATCCGCGAGGGCGCGGACCAGCAGTACATCTTTCTCAAGGAGCGCGACGGCCAGCGCGGCTTTCCGATCGTGATCGGTTCTCAGGAAGCCCACGAGATCCGGCGCGTCGCCACGGGGATCCAGACCGAGCGACCGCTGACGCATCAGCTGGCCCACGACGCCGTGCGCGCTCTGGGAGCGGAGATCCAGCGCGTGGAGATCGTCGACCTCAAGAACAACACCTTCTACGCGCGCCTCGTGCTGCAGAACAAGAAGGGCGAGACCATCGCCGCTGTCGATGCGCGGCCGAGCGATGCGGTGGCGCTGGCGCTGCGCGCCGGCTGCCCGATGCACGTGGCGGAGTTCGTGCTCGAGGGCGTGCGCACCGACACCAGCGGGCCCGATCCGCTACCACCGTCCGAGCAGCCCTGATAGGCTGGGAGCGGCACTCGGGCGGAGGCGTGGCAGAGTGGCCGATCGCACCGGTTTTGAAAACCGGAGTGCCGCAAGGCATCAGGGGTTCGAATCCCTTCGCCTCCGCCAATCCTAGGGAAGGCCGAGGACTTGGTCGTGCTCGCCCGCGTCCACCCGCTTGCTCGCCAGCGTCAGCCGTCCGACTCGCGCATTGCCACGATAAGCGACGATCTCGTAGGAACCCGGCTCGAGTCCTTGAATGGTCCACTCGCCGTCCGCCTGCTGCACCAGATCGCTCACCATAAGCTGACGCCCCCGCCGATGGACGGCGACTCCGTCGGCCCCGAGTGCGGGATCCACGCGCACACGCAGACTTGCGCCTGTGCGCAGTAGTTTCACAGGCCCCAGATCCAGAGTTTCGCCCGCAGCCAGAGCAAAGGGCTGACGGAACAGAGCTCCCTCGAGCCCTGGGAAACTCGCCAACAAGACCCAGTCCCCTGCCACGAGATCGCCAGCCAGCTGGGCGACGCCGTCTGCGAGCATCGGACTCCGCTGGAACGAGCCCGCTTCCATGAGGTCTCTTCGTCTCATGCGTTTGGATTTGCGGGTTCAGATCGTCAGAAGGACGAGGTCAGCACGGCCCAAGCCAACAGCAGCGCGCCCGCCACCAGCCATCCGAACGGCCTCCCATTCATCACGGCTACCGCCACCATCAGCAGGATAGAATGGCCCCCTCAGCAGGGCAACAAGCCATGATTTCGGTGACCGCCTGCGGGGAGTCCCATCAGCACGGCTCGGTTCTCGCCCATGCACCCGGAGGAGACAGCAGACCACCCAGCCCGTGAACCATGGCGTTGGTCCTGCTGGCGGCGTAGAGGGAGAGTTGAACGGAGCCCGCGCTCGGGCAACCGTAGAAGTCCCCCTCCTCCCCAACCCGCTGTGCGCAGCGGATGGCGGCACGCACTCAGCTCGGCGGCGGCTTCTTGAACCAACGCTCGACGCTGCGCTCCAGAATGCCGCCGAACGCCAGCACCACGAGCACGAACACGGTCACGAGCGTGGCCTCGATCACCATCCCCGCACCGCACGCGGCGCCGAGGCAGGCCACGATCCACACGCTTGCCGCGGTGGTCAATCCCCGCACCTCGCGCACCTTCTCGTCATGCGAGGGCTGGAGGATCACGCCCGCACCCAGAAAGCCGATGCCCGTGATGATGCCCTGCAGCACGCGCGAGGCCGAGCCGTCGTTCGCTCCTCCGATCGTGGCGCCCACGTAGGTGATCAGCGCCGAGCCCATGCCCACCAGCGCCAGCGTGCGAAAGCCCGCCGGCTTGCCGCGCAGGTCGCGGTTGAGTCCGACCAGCCCGCCGAAAACCAGCGCGGGCAGCAGCCGGATGATCAGCTCCTCGACTCGCAGTTCGATGACTTCCAAGGGCAGGGTCAGCATGGTCAAGTTCCCATGAAGAGGTTTCGTCCGGACGATGGAAAAACTACAGTCCCTGACCTCATGAGTTCCCGCAAGCAGCGCCCTGGCTACGTCCACGGCTTCACGCGCGAAGAGCGCGACCGCCTCTACCATCAGGCCCGCTTTCTGGAGCACCGGGTCCACGAAGGGCTGCCGTTCCGGCGCTCGCACCGGCTGCTGGAAGTCGGCTGCGGTGTCGGCGCCCAGACGGAGATCCTGCTGCGCCGCAACCCCGACCTGCACATCACGGCGCTCGATCAGTCGCCCTCCAATCTGGCGGCCGCCAAGGAGCGGCTCGTACGCCAGCCGTGGGCCAAGGGGCGCTTCGAAACGGTGCTTGGAGATGCCACCAAGCTTGCCTACGACGCCGAGCGCTTCGATGCGGCTTTCCTGTGCTGGATTCTGGAGCACGTGCGCGATCCGATGCTGGTCCTGAGCGAGACGCGCCGCGTGCTGCGCGCGGGCGCCCCAATCGTGGTCACCGAGGTGCAGAACGCCTCGTTCTTCCTCGATCCGTACAGCCCCAACGTGATGGCCTACTGGCTGGCCTTCAACGAGTACCAGCGCGAGCTCGGCGGCGATCCCTTCGTCGGCGCCAAGCTCGGTAACCTGCTGCAAGCCGTGGGGTTCCGGGACATCGACATCCGCGTGCGCCCGATCCACCTTGACAACCGCGAACCGGGCGAGCGCGCCGAGTTCATCGCCTACTGGACCGAGCTGTTGCTTTCGGGGGCCCCGGGGCTGGTCAAGGCCGGGAAGGTCAAGGCCGCGCTGGTCGAGGGGATGAAGGCCGAACTGGCCGAAATCGCCCACAACCCCAATTCGGTCTTCTTCTACACGTTCGTTCAGGCCCGGGCCCGGGCCTGGTAAGCCGCCCAGGGCGGGCTGCTGCTTGCCGAGCCCACCGCTCACGAGTAACATTTCTCGCCCCACGCACCCCGGAGAGGTGGCAGAGTGGTCTATCGCGCCGGCTTGCTAAGCCGGTGTACGGGGTTTCTCGTACCGAGGGTTCGAATCCCTCCCTCTCCGCCAGCTTGCCGCTTGGCTCGCGCCCGCGCGCGTTGCAGACTCTGCGGAATGCTGAACTGCACGCACCGGGCCCTGCTGCCTCTGCTGGTGGTGTGCGCCTGGAGCGCAGGCTGCGCCGCCAAGCGCACGCTGACGGTGGTGAGCGAGCCGTCGGGCGCCACGCTGCGCATTGACGATCGGGTCGTCGGGGTGACGCCCTACACCGAGGAGTTCTACGACTACGGCACGCGGCGCATCACGCTCTACAAGAGCGGCTTCAAGAGCCAGTCCCAGCTGGTCGAGCTCAAGCCGCCGTGGTACGGCCGCTTTCCGATCGACATCTTCACCGAGGTGCTGTTTCCCTTCGGCTGGCGCGATCGGCACACGCGCAAGCTGGTGCTCGAACCCGTGCCGGAGTCCGTGACGGCACCTGACCTGGAAGCCGTGCTGCGCAAGGCGGAATCGCTGCGCCTCGCCGGGCCCGAGGGCCCCAGCATTCTGCCGCCGCGCAAGAAGCAACCCACACCCTGATCGGCCACTCCCGCTCCCGATGAACACGCTCTCTTCGCGCGCCCGTGCGCTGTACTCCGGTCGCAAAGTCACGGTGATGGGTCTGGGGCTGTTCAAGGGCGGCTCCACGGTGGCGCGCTTCCTCGCCCAGCACGGCGCCGAAGTGACGGTCACGGATCTGCGCAGCGAGCAGCAGCTGGCGCCCGCGCTTTTGGAACTCGAGGGAGTGCCGCTGCGACTGGTGCTCGGTCGGCACGAAGCGGAGGATTTCCGCGGCGCGTCGCTGGTGATCGCCAATCCGGCCGTGTCGCCCTCTCATGCGCTGCTGAGCACGGCGCGCGCGGCCGGCGCCGAGATTTCCTCGGAAGTCGCGCTGTTCTTGGAGCTGTGCCCCGCGCGCGTGGCTGCGATCACGGGCACGCAGGGCAAGAGTTCGACCTCTCACATGCTGCACCAGCTGCTCGTGCAGGCCGGTTTTCCGGCTCTGCTCGGCGGCAATATCGGACGCTCCCTGCTCGAGGAACTCGACGGCATGGACGAGAACCGCTGTGTCGTGCTGGAGCTGTCCTCTTACCAGCTCGAGGCGCTGCCCGGGCGGCTGAGTGGACCTCCGCGCGTCGAGGTGGCCTGCGTCGTCAATGTGCTCGCGGATCACCTCGAGCGCCATGGCACCATCGAGAACTATGCCGCCGCCAAGCAGCGCATTCTCGAGCTGCTCGTGAAGACCGGCGGCTACGCAGTGCTCTCGGCGGAGTGCCCGCGGCTCAGCCAGTGGCGCTCGCCGCTCTGGAAGCGCGTCGACGTGTTCGAGACACGTCCTTCCTCGAGCGGGCTCAACTTCCATGCCGGGTCGTTCCGGCTCGACGAGGAGGCACTCGGCGAATGCTCCGACCTGCGCGTGCCGGGCGCCTTCCAAGCGGTCAACGCACTCCAGGCGCTGGGCATGGCGCGCCTGATGGGTGCCCGGCCCGAGGCGCTGCGCGCCGCGGTCGGCCGGCTGAGGGGCCTGCCGCATCGCATGGAGGAGTTGGGGCGCTATGCCGGCGTGAGGGTGATCGACAACGGGGTATCGACCACCCCGGACTCGACGATCTCGGCCCTGCGGACGCTGGAGCCGGGCTGCACCCTGCTGATCGGTGGCGCTCCCAAGCAGGACCTGCCGCTCGATGCGCTGGTGGCCGTGGCCCGCGAACGGGTGTGCAGGGTGGTCGTGTTCGGAGCCGCGGCCCGCAGCTTCCCCGCCGCCTTCGCGGCCTGTGGACTGCCCGTCGAGGCCGCGACCAGCCTCCGGGAAGCCGTCGGAACGGCCTTCAGCGGCCTCAGGCCCGGGGAAACGCTGCTGTTCTCCCCCGCCTGCGCCAGCTTCGACGCCTACCTCAACTTCGAGGAACGCGCGCGCGACTTCCGCTCGGCGCTCCCGAGCTAGACTGGAGGCGGCTGAGGAGCTATAGCTCTTGGCCCCCGGAGCCATGATCTGCCAGCAGTGCCAGAAGAACCCCGCCACCGTGCACAGCACGGAGCTGGAGCAGACCGAGCAGGGCGCTTACTCCTATCAGGAGCGCCACCTGTGCGAATTGTGCGCGGCGCAACTGGACCTGCCGCATGCGCCGGCCTCCAAGAAGTCCGCTCAGGACATTTGGAAACTCCTGCAACTGTCAGCGAATCAGGCCCGGAAACGCGCTGGACCAGCCTGCCCGCAGTGCGGGATGACGCTCGAGGAGTTCCGCAAGAAAGGGCGGCTGGGCTGCGCCCATGACTACGTGATCTTCGCCGAGCACCTCGGCGAGCTGCTCGAGCGCATCCACGGGGCGCGGCTGCACCAGGGCCGCAAACCGCAGGCTCTGCCCGCGTCCCCGCAGCCGGATTTGGCCCGCCGCGAGCGCGAAGAGCGCATCCAGCACCTGCGCGCCGAACTCGAGGACGCGATCCGCAAGGAAGCCTACGAGAGCGCTGCACGCCTGCGGGACGAGCTGAAGGCCATCGAAGAGCGCAGCTGAGCCCCCTTCATAAGGGCCGGGAGGCCATTTTTTCGCCTTTTTTGGGCGGCGAGCCCTAAACCGCGGGCCGCTTTGGGTCGATGGAGCAGGCGAAAGACTACCATGATCAGGCCGGTTGCTCCCCGCAGCCGGATGAACTCTCCCCGCGACTAGACTACGAGGACCGCATGTTCGATCGTTTCACAGACCGCGCCAAGAAAGTGATGAACCTCGCTCGCCAAGAAGCGCAGCGCTTCAATCACGAGTACCTGGGTACCGAGCACATCCTGCTGGGCCTGGTTCAGGAGGGCAGCGGCGTCGCCGCCAACGTCCTGAAGAACATGGGCATTGACCTGTCCAAGATCCGCGCCGAGGTGGAGAAGATCGTCAAGACCGGCCCATCGATGGTCACCATGGGCCAGCTGCCCTTCACTCCGCGAGCGAAGAAGGTGCTGGAACTCTCCGTGGAGGAGGCTTCGAACCTAGGGCACAACTACATCGGCACCGAGCACCTCCTGCTCGGCCTGATCAAGGAGAACGAGGGCATCGCCGCTCAGGTGCTGATGAACCTCGGCATCAAGCTCGAGGATGTCCGCGAGGAGGTGCTCGACTTCCTCGGCGCAGACCGCGAAGAGGAGGAAGAAGAAGAAGGTCCGGCAGCCTCCGAGCCGCAGGCTCAGGCTCAGGGCAACTCGAAGAGCAAGACGCCCGCGCTCGATTCCTTCGGTCGCGACCTGACCGAGCTGGCGCGCGACGGCAAGCTGGATGCGGTGATCGGCCGCGCCAACGAGATCGAGCGCGTGATCCAGATCCTCTCGCGCCGCACCAAGAACAACCCTGTGCTGCTCGGCGAGCCCGGCGTCGGCAAGACCGCCATCGTCGAAGGCCTCGCGCAGCAGATCATCGAGAACCGCGTCCCCGAGATCCTGCGCAACAAGCGCATCGTGGTGCTCGACCTCGCCCTGATGGTCGCCGGCACCAAATACCGCGGCCAGTTTGAGGAGCGCATCAAGGCCGTGATGACCGAGGTGCGACGCGTCAAGGACGTGGTGCTGTTCATCGACGAGCTGCACACGCTGGTCGGCGCCGGCGGCGCAGAGGGCGCGATCGACGCCAGTAACGTGCTCAAGCCCGCGCTCTCGCGCGGCGAGATCCAGTGCATCGGCGCCACTACGCTGGATGAGTATCGCAAGCACATCGAGAAGGACGGCGCCCTCGAGCGCCGCTTCCAGGCGGTTCATGTGGATCCCCCGTCTCCCACGGAGACGATCGAGATCCTGAAGGGCCTGCGGGATAAGTACGAGGCGCACCACCGCGTGCACTACACCGACGAGGCGCTGTCTACAGCCGTCGAACTCTCGACGCGCTACATCAACAACCGCTTCCTCCCGGACAAGGCGATCGACGTCATCGACGAAGCCGGCGCCCGCGTGCGCATCAAGGCGATGGTCACGCCGCCCGACATGCGCGAGCTGACCACCGAGATCGAGCAGCTCGAACGCCAGAAGGACGAGGCGGTTTCGGCTCAGGACTTCGAGAAGGCCGCCCAACTACGCGACAAGGCCTACCAGCTCAAGAAGAAGAAGGAAGAGCTGCACGCGCGCTGGCGCGCGGAGCAGAACGACAAGGAGCAGGTTGGTGAAGTCAACGCCGAGGTGATCGCGGAAACCGTCTCCAAGATGACCGGCATTCCGCTGACGCGCCTGGAGAAGGCCGAAGCGGATCGGCTGCTGCAGATGGAGAAGGAACTGGGCGCGACCGTCATCAATCAGGACGACGCCGTCAAGGCGATCGCGCGCGCGGTGCGCCGCTCGCGCTCGGGCCTCAAGGATCCGCGCCGGCCCACCGGCTCCTTCATCTTCCTCGGCCCTTCGGGCGTGGGAAAGACCTACCTCTGCAAGCAACTCGCCAAGTTCATGTTTGGCACCGAGGACGCGGTGATCACCATGGACATGAGCGAGTACATGGAGAAGCACAACGCTTCGCGTCTGGTTGGCGCGCCTCCGGGCTATGTCGGCTACGAGGAGGGCGGCCAGCTGACCGAGCGCGTGCGTCGCCGCCCCTATTCGGTGGTGCTGCTCGACGAGATCGAGAAAGCCCACCCCGACGTGTTCAACATGCTGCTGCAGATCATGGAGGAAGGCCGCCTGACCGACTCCTTCGGCCGCCACATCGACTTCCGCAACGTGATCCTGATCATGACCTCGAACCTCGGTTCGCAGCAGATGAAGCAGGGTGCGAAGCTGGGCTTTGACCGCCTCGCGGGAGCCGGCCAGAAGCTGAACGCCGAGGAGAAGTCCAAGCGCATGCGCGCGGACGTGATGGTCGAGGTGGAACGCTATTTCCGCCCTGAATTCCTCAACCGCATCGACGAGTTGATCGTCTTCAACCCGCTGACGCACGAGGATTTGGCGCGCATCGTGCACCTGCAACTGGGAGACGTGCGCAAGCGCATCGCCGATAAGGGCGTGGCGCTGGAGCTCGACCCCAAGGCGATCGACTTCCTCATCGCCAAGGGCTTCCACGAGGACTACGGTGCTCGTCCGCTGCGCCGCGCGATCGAGCGGCACATCGAGGACCCGCTGGCCGAGGAACTGCTGCGCACTTCCTTCTCGGGTCAGGATCGCATCACGGTCGTAGTGAACGAAGCTGGAGACGGTCTCTCCTTCCAGCACCACACCAGCGCTTCGCCGCAGCCGACGCAGGGCTGAGCGGCCAGCCCCTCGGGGCATCGAGAACGCGCCGCCCGGACCAATCGGCCCGGGCGGTTTTTTTTCAAGCATGCGGGGCGCGAAACCCTTAGCTTGATCCGGGGTTCGAGATCCCGTGCACACCATGAATTCCCTGCTTTTCCTGCTGCCCTTGTTGCTGCCCGCCGCCCAGTCTCCCGCGCCCGCGGACCCCGCGCGCGTGAAGACCGCCGTGGTCGAGCTCGAAAAGGCCTGGAAGTCCTCGGAAGCGGGCGAGCGCATTCGCGCCATCCAGGCCCACGCCACCGTTGCGGACGCCGAAGTGGTCAAGCTGATCGCCAAGGGCCTCAAGGACAAGCAACTCGATGTGCAGAAGGCCTCGATTGAGGCGCTGCGCTGGATCAACCATCCCGATGCGCTGGCGCAGTTGCAGAGCGCAGCCAAGGATTCGAAGTTCTACAAGGACCAGCCGGTGGTCTTCGGATCGCTGCTCAAGGCCGTCGGTCAGTACGGCAACAAGAGCTCGATCCCCGTGCTCACCAGCGATGTCTGGTCGGTGCAGGAGCAGTCGGTGATCCAGGCCCGCATCCTCGGGCTCGGCAGGATCCGTACCCACGAATCCGTGGAGGCGCTGATGGACCTGATGAAGGTCGCCGGAACGCGTCGGATCGAGAACTTCATGGGCGATTTCCGTCTGGCTCTGATGACGCTGACGGGCGCCGACATGGGCAGCTCAGCACTCGCCTGGCAGCAGTGGTGGAGCGACAACAAGTCCAAGCTCAAGATCGCTCCCCAGCCGGGCGAACTGCCCAAGGAGCTCGACCGCCGCTGGAAGTACTACTGGGGCGAGTTGACCGAGGAGGATCGGCCGCGCAAGCGCAGCGAGCGCGGCAAAGACGCTCCCGAAGCCCCGGTCGCTCCCCCGGAAGCTCCGTCGGGCGGCAACACGCCGCCCAAGCGCGAAAAGAAGGAGGGCGGCAACTAGCCGCCCCCCGGCAGAGAAACCTGGCGCTCTCTCAATCTTGCCAGGTCTTGCTGACGCGTCCGTCCTCGAAGAGAACGTAGGTGTCCTTGTTCTGGCCTTCGTAGCGCCAGACCACGGACTTCTCGCCGCTGGCGGAGCGGGAGCTTGGCTGGCCGAGCAGCGACTCGACGTACTCCGGGTTCGAGCCGGGCTTGATCTGTTCGAGTGTCGCGCTGGGGATGGTTCGGCATCCGGAACGAACCCCGCTGGCATCGATGATGCAGGAAGAGAGGGACAGGCAGAGCAGCAGGGGGGCAATGGCTTTCATGGGTCGGTTTCCTTCGGGGATGGCTGCGAGCCATACGGAGGCGAGAACCACTGATTTGAAATTCAGTTCGACTTTTTTTGCGCGCCGCGGCGGCTGGCACCGTCCTTTCGGTTGTGATGACGCTCACCCAACAACTGCTGCTGCTGCCCCGTTCTCCCTCCTGGCCGCTGGAATTCCGAGAACTCCCCGCGGCGCCAGAGCGTTTGTGGATCCGCGGCAACCTGGAGCTGCTGGCCCCGCGCCCGCGCGTCGCGATCGTGGGAACTCGGGCCCCGACGCCCTACGGAGAAGCCCAGGCTGCGCGCTTTGCCTCCGTGCTGGCTTCGCAAGGAGTCGTGATCGTTTCGGGTTGGGCCCGCGGCATCGACCAATGCGCGCACGCGGCGGCCCTGCGCGTCGGCGGCACGAGCATCGCCGTGCTGGGCAATGGCGTCGCCCGCCCCTGGCCCGCCGCGGTGATCGAGCCGCAGATGCTCGAGTCCGGACTGTTCGTCTCCGAGCATGAGCCCGAGGAAAGCCCGCGCCCGCACCATTTTCCGCTGCGCAATCGGCTGATCAGCGCGCTCTCCGCCTGCGTCGTGGTGATCGAGGCCGCGCATGCCTCTGGTTCGTTGATCACGGCGCGCTGGGCTGCGGATCAGGGACGCGAGGTCTATGCGCTGCCGGGCCGCGTCGACCATCCGATGGCACGCGGCGCGCACAAACTGCTGCGCGAGGGTGCCAAGCTGGTCGAAGATCCGGAGGAGATCCTGATCGATCTGGGTTTGTGCGCCGACGGGACGCGCGCGGAGGCGGTGCCGGAGGAACAGCGCTCGGCCGTGGTGCGCGCGCTGCTGGGCGAGACGCTCAGCGCCGAGGAACTGGCCGTGCGATTGGACGCGCCGCTAACGCAGGTGCTGGTGGAACTCGTCGAGGCCGAGATGCGCGGGGAAGTGGTGCGCACGGCGGGCGGGCGCTACCGGCGGGTCGATCCGACGGGGGCCTAAGGCGCTAGTTGACCGAGGCCAGCGTGTGCTCCGCGACCACCATCACCACCGAAATCAGCACGATCCAGAAGCAGAACCAGCCGTAGCGCTTGGGCAGGGACTTCCACAGAGGGCCATCCTCGGGCTCGTGGAAGGTCGCGCTGGCGAACACGATCGCGAAGGCCGCCAGAGCGAACAAAAGGACGTGGATCAGGCCGTCCATCAGACCGTCCCCGGTGCCAGAGGGCTGGGCGCCTCATCCGCCGCGAGCGCTTCGCGCTCGGCATGGGTGTAGACGTCGATCATCGCCAGCACGTTGAGCAGGCCCGCCAGACAACCCAGATCCAGACCGGCGTCGGCGTAGGGCTGCTCCGCCGTGACGCGTAGCGAGCCAAAGACCAGTTGCAGGCCGAGATGGGGCAGACCGCTGAGAAACTGCCCCGCCCAGTAGAAGAAATGTCGTTCACGGCTGAGGTTCGAGCCCTCGGCCAGCACGCTGCCCAGCACCAGCATCCCGACCAGCAGCCCGAACCACACCAGCGCGCGGGTCTTGCGTCCCTGCAGCCAGTGCCCCAGCCCCGGCACGGCCCAAGCGAGCAGCACCCAGCGTGCGATGCCCGAGAGTTGACTGGTGCCCTCCTTGGGAGCGCGCGCATCGCTGTGCGCGCGGACCATCAGGCAGATGTTGAGCATCCCGCTGGCGGCCGTGAGCCAGGTGCCCAGTTCCATCAGTGGAGGCCAAGGTCGGGGCCAGCCCGGCCCGTAGCCGAATTGCTTGACGTGGTAGATCAGCGCGCCGAGGTTGCCGATCTCGGGCGAGAGCAGGCTCGAGCCGGGCCCGCGCAGATCTGGTTCCAGAAACTCGAACAGCATCCCGCCGGAGAGCTGCAGCCCCAGAAAGTAGACCCCCTGAACGATTCCGAAGCCGAGCAAGCCCAGCACCGGCAGGCCCAGATACAGGTGCCCCGCACCCGGCATCAGCCAGGTCAGGAACACGGCAACCAGCGGATGGCCGCGCGGCTCGCGGCTTTTCGGGAGTGTCCAGTTCACGGCCAGCGCTGTTTGTACCAATCCACGCCCGCGGCGGCCATGGCTTCGCTAGCATGCTGCCCATGATCGCTCCCAGGCACGAGGGCCAAAGCCACCAGCACACGCTGCGTGTGCGCTATGGCGAGACGGACCAGATGGGGGTCGTCCACCACGCCAACTACCTCCTGTACGTCGAGGAAAGCCGGACAGGCCTGATGGCGGCCCGCGGGTACTCGTACGCCGAGTTGGAGCGTCGCGGTTGGGCGCTGCCCGTGCGCAAGTGCGAGCTGCGCTTCCGCACTCCGGCGCACTACGAAGATGATCTGGTGGTCGAGACGCGCGTGACCAAGCTGGGCGCCGCCTCCGTGGTCTTCGCGTCCGAAATCCGGCGGCCGAAGGACCAAGCCTGGATTGCCAGCGTGACCGTGGAACTGGCCTGCGTCCGCAAGGCCCCTTCCGGGCTGGAACTATGCCCCCTGCCCGAGGACCTGCGCACAGGCCTCAGCGCCTGAGAGCCGTCAGTGCTTGACGGGATGCTCCTCGTCGACGCGGACCTCGAAGGGTCGCGTGGGCAAGGGCGCGGGCAACAGATCGAGCAGCCGATCGCGGCAGGCCGGACAGACCTCGCCGTTGGTCAGGCGATTGAGCCTGGGGGTGTTCTCCACCACCAGCCCGCAAGTAAAGCATAGGGTCGGTACAGATAGGTTCGACATAGCCCTCTCTATCGACCGGCTGGACCCGCTGGCTTTAGAAGCACAAGTCATTGTTTTTCATAGGGTTGCAAGCGATCCCTGAACTCTCTCGTCCGCGGAAGCTTTTTGGACTTGGAGGCTGGCAGAAGCTTCATCCACGCCCTACACTTAGGCGAAATAGCACTAAAACAGTGCCACATGCTGCAGTTGACCAAGAAAACCGAGTACGGGCTGATCGCCCTGGTCCATCTGGCGGACCGGGGTGGCGAACTCGTCAGCGTGCGCGAGATCGGGGAGCGCTACCCGATCCCCAAACGGCTCCTGGCCGAGGTTCTCAAGGATCTCGCCCGGGCCGAACTGGTCCAGTCCCAGCGCGGTGCCGCCGGGGGCTACTCGCTCGCCCGCTCTGCGGAGGCGATCACGCTGGGCCAGATCGTGGCGGCGCTCGAAGGCCGCCCCCAGCTCTCCAATTGCGAGGGCTCCTCCCCGGCACGCCACTCCGAGTGCGAGATGCAGGGCATCTGCCGCATCCGCGCCCCCCTGCACCGGCTGCGCGAACACCTCGTCGAGTTGCTCGAACGCACCACGCTGGCCTCGCTCCAAAGCGGCCAGATCATCGAACACAGCCTGAGCCCCCGCGCGCAGGCCTCCTGAACGCCCAACCATGAAGCTCCCGCTGTATTTTGACTACCAGGCCACGACCCCGCTCGACCCGCGCGTGCTCGAAGCGATGATGCCCTACCTGACCAACGAGTTCGGCAACGCGGCCAGCCGCAGCCACCCGTTCGGCTGGAAGGCCGAGAAGGCCGTCGAGGACGCCCGCGCCCAGGTCGCGGCCGCGATCGGAGCCAGCCCCAAGGAGATCGTGTTCACCTCGGGCTCGACCGAGTCGATCAACCTGGCGCTCAAGGGTGTCGTCGAGATGTACGGCGACAAGGGCCGCCACATCATCACCAGCGCTGCCGAGCACAAGGCCGTGCTCGACACCTGCAAGCGGCTGGAGTCCGAGGGTTGCACGGTCACGTATCTCCAGCCGACCAAGACCGGCATGGTGACGCGCGCCATGGTCGAAGCGGCTGTGCGTCCCGACACGATCCTGGTTGCGCTGATGTGGGCCAACAACGAGGTCGGCACGCTCAATCCGGTGCGGGAGATCGGCGAGCTGTGCCACGCTCGCGGCGTACTTTTCTTCACCGATGCCACGCAAGCTGTCGGCAAGGTGCCCGTCGACGTGCAGGCGGATCATGTCGATCTCCTGTGCCTTTCGGGCCACAAGCTCTACGGCCCCAAGGGCGTCGGCGCGCTGTACGTGCGCCGCAAGGATCCGCGGGTGCGCCTCGAGGCGCAGATGGACGGCGGCGGCCATGAGCGCGGCATGCGCTCGGGCACGCTCAACGTGCCGGGCATCGTCGGACTGGGCAAGGCCTGCGAGCTGGCTCGCACCGAACTGGCCAAGGACACGGAGCACACACGTTCGCTGCGTGACGCCTTCGAGGCGCGCATCTTCGCCGAACTCGACCACGTCGCGCTCAACGGCGAGCGCGAGCAGCGCCTGCCGAACAACTCCAACCTCTCGTTCGCGTACGTCGAAGGCGAATCGATGATCATGGGCATCAAGGACATGGCCGTGTCTTCGGGCTCGGCCTGCACGTCCGCCAGCCTCGAGCCCAGCCACGTGCTGAGGTCCATGGGAGTCGGCGACGAATTGGCGCACTCCTCGATCCGCTTCGGCTTTGGGCGCACCACGACGCGGGGGGAGGTCGACTTCGCCGCCGATCAGGTCATCAAGGCGGTCAAGCGCCTGCGCGAACTCTCTCCGCTCTACGAGATGGTCAAGGAAGGCATCGATCTGTCGACCGTCCAGTGGCAGGGCGGTCACTGACAACAACAGCACAACCGGAAAGAAGCCATGGCATACAGCGACAAAGTCATCGACCACTACAACAACCCCCGCAACGTGGGCTCGCTCGACAAGGGGAGCTCCAAGGTGGGCACCGGCGTCGTCGGAGCACCTGAATGCGGCGACGTCATGAAACTGCAGATCGAAGTTGAAGGCGATCGCATCGTGGACGCCAAGTTCAAGACCTTCGGCTGCGGCTCCGCGATCGCGTCCTCTTCGCTTGCCACCGAGTGGATCAAGGGCAAAACGCTGGATGAGGCGCTGACGATCAAGAACACGGCGATCGTCGAGGAGCTGTCGCTGCCGCCGGTCAAGATCCACTGCTCGGTGCTGGCCGAGGACGCCATCAAGTCGGCGATCGCCGACTTCAAGCAGAAGCAGGGAGGGCAATCCAAGTGATCACGCTCACCGAACGCGCCGCCCACGAGATCCGGCGCATCATCAGCGAACAGAGTCTCGGCGGCCAGACCGCGCTGCGCGTGGGCGTCAAGGGCGGCGGCTGCTCCGGCTTCTCGTACACGCTTGGCTTCGACGACGCGATCGGCGAGGTCGATCAGATCAGCGAGGTGGACGGCATCCGGGTGGTCTGCGACCCCAAGAGCTTCCTCTACCTCAATGGCACGCAGATCGACTTCGAGGACAACCTGATGGGCCGTGGCTTCAAGTTCGGCAATCCCAATGCCTCCAAGAGCTGCGGCTGCGGCGAATCGTTCTCGGTCTGATCTGTGGAAGCCTGCCCCGCCTGCGGCGCCGCGCTGCATACGCCTCTCGCCTGCGCCGCCTGCGGCGCGCTGCTCGAAGCCCCGGCGGAGCTCAGCCCTTGGAAGCTGCTCGGCCTGGAGTCCAGCTGGCAGGTGGAGCCTGCCGAGCTGCAAAAGCGCCTCGTGCGCTGCTCGCGGCTGATGCACCCCGATTTCTTCGCTGCGGCTCCGCAAGCCGCCCGCGAGCTCGCGGGCCGCAACAGTGCGCGGCTCAACGAGGCCTACGCCTTGCTGCTCGATCCTGCGCGGCGGGCGGAGTGGATCCTGACCCATGCCGGCGGCCCTTCCGCTCAAGCCGAACGCTCGATGCCACAGGCCTTCCTGATGCAGGTGCTCCAGTGGAACGAGACGCTCGAAGCCGCGCGTGGAGAACCCGCCGGACGTCGCCAGCAGAGTCTGAATGAGCTGCACGGCGAACTGGAGCCGCAGCGTGCGGCGCTGCTGACGCGCCTCGCGAACCTGCTGACGCCCCTGCCGGGCCCCGGATCGCCGCAACTGCTCGCCGCGCGCAAGGAACTCAACGCTCTCGCTTACCTCGACCGCGCGTTGGCGCAGGTGCAGGACCTGCGACTGGCGCACTGAATCCGATCTTCATGGGCTACATCGAACTCAATGTGCTGAATTCAGGTCCCACGCCGCTGGCGCTGGGCATCGATCTGGGAACGACCAACTCGCTCGCGGCGATCTGGCGTGACGGCCGTCCGCAGGTGCTCAAGGTCGACGGACGCAGCGCACTGGTGCCTTCCGTGATCTACTTCCCGCGCGAAGGCCACCCGATCGTCGGCCGTGAAGCGCGCGAACAGGCCATCGCGGACCCCGAACACGTGCTGTTCAGCGTCAAGCGCTTCATGGGTCGCGGGCTTGGCGACGTGCGCCAGGAACTCGAGCGCCTGCCCTACCGCGCCAGCGCGACCGAGCGTGGACTGATCCAGCTGGAGGCGCGCGGCCGGCGGTACTCGCCCGAGGAGCTCAGCGCGCTGATCCTCATGAAGGTGCACGACTTCGCCTGCCAGTCGCTGGCGGGGCAGGACACCAGAAAGTGCGTGATCACCGTTCCGGCCTACTTCGACGACACCCAGCGTCAAGCCACGCGCGATGCCGCTCGCATCGCGGGTCTGGAGGTGCTGCGGATCATCAATGAGCCGACAGCGGCGAGCCTTGCCTACGGGCTGGATCAGCGCAACAAGGGCAACGTGGTCGTGTATGACCTTGGGGGCGGAACCTTCGACGTCACCGTGCTCTCGATCGAGGACGGCGTGTTCCAGGTACGATCCACCGCGGGAGACACCCATCTGGGGGGCGACGACTTCGATCAGCGGCTGGCGGATCTGGCGCGCAGCGCCATCGCCTCGCAGCATGGCGGCAAGGTGCTCGAGGATCCGGGCTTCCAGCAGGCCGTGCGGCTGGCAGCCGAGCAGTGCAAGATCGCGCTTTCCTCGGATCCCGAGGCCGAATTGCACCTCTCGATCCCCGAACTGCGCATCAGCTGGCGCCAGCGCGTCACGCGCGAGGAATTCGAGCAGTTGTGCGCCGACCTGCTCGAGCGCACCTTCGCGGCCTGCCGTCAGGCGCTTTCGGACTCCGGACTGAAGCATGAGCAGATCGACGAGGTCGTGCTGGTCGGCGGCTCGACGCGCATGCCCGGCGTGCGAGCGCGCGTGGAGCGCTTCTTCGGCCGGAAACCCCACACGGAACTCAACCCGGACGAGGTCGTCGCGCTGGGTGCCGCGGTTCAGGCTCACATTCTGATGGGCGGTCGGCGCGACATGCTGCTGCTCGATGTCACGCCGCTCTCGCTGGGCATCGAAACCATGGGGGGAGCGATCTCGAAGCTGATCGACCGCAACTCGACGATCCCCTGCGAGGCGACCGAAGGCTTCACGACCTACGCCGACAACCAGACGGGCATCGACTTCCACATCGTGCAGGGCGAGCGCGAACTCGCGAAAGACTGCCGCAGTCTCGGGCGCTTTCAGCTGAAGGGCATCCCGCCGATGCCTGCGGGCCTGGCGCGCGTGGCCGTGAAGTTCCACATCGACGCCGATGGTGTGCTCACCGTCAGCGCCAAGGAGTTGGGCACGGGCGTCCACGCGCACATCGAGATCCAGCCGATGCACGGACTCAGCGATGCCGAAGTAGAAACGATGCTCAAGGATGGCTTCCAGAACGCCCGCGAGGACTTCGAGGCACGGCGAGCCGCCGACCTCGTCACGGAAATCGGCACCATGATCCGAGCCACGGAGAAGAACATGAATGCCGCGCGGGCCGGGCTCGACCGCGAGAGCGTGCGCGATCTGGAGGATGCGCTGGCTACCGCCCGAGCGGCCCTGCAGTCCCGGAGCCCCGGAGAACTGCAGAGCGTTCGCGACCTGTTCGAGCGGGCGACGCTGCCTCTGGCAGCGCTGCTGATGAACAACGTCGCTCAGAAGGCGCTGATGGGCAAGTCGCTGGGCGAGGTCTAGACGCCCTTCAGGACTTCTTTCGACCCTGCGAAGCCACCGCGTGCTGCGCGGCGGCCACTTCCTCAGCGCTGGCGAGGTAACGGCTGGAGATCGGCTTGAGGTTGGCGTCGAGTTCGTAGACCTGCGGGATGCCCGTGGGGATGTTGAGCACGACGATCTTGTCGTCGGGAATCGCGTCGAGGTGCTTGATCAGCGCGCGCAGGGAGTTGCCATGCGCGGCGATGATCAGGCGCTCGCCCGCTCGCACGCGCGGGGCGATCGTTTCCTGCCAGTACGGAACCACCCGCGCCACGGTGTCCTTGAGCGACTCCGTCAGCGGGCGCTGGCCGGGCGCGAGTCGGGCGTAGCGACGGTCGGCGCAGGGATTGTCCGCATCGCCGGCCGCGTAGGCGGGCGGCGGGATGTCGTAGCTGCGCCTCCAGATGAGCACTTGTTCCTCGCCATGGCGCGACGCGGTCTCGGCCTTGTCGAGGCCCGTCAGGGCTCCGTAGTGCCGCTCATTGAGCCGCCAGTCGCGTGTCTCGGGGATCCACTGGCTGTCCATCTCCTCGAGGATCAGCGCCAGGGTCTTGATCGCGCGCTTCAGCACTGAAGTGCAGGCCGCGTCGAAGATGAACCCCTCCTCGCGCAGGCGCCGTCCGGCCTCGCGCGCCTCCGCGATCCCCTTGTCCGAGAGCGGCACATCGCGCCAACCCGTGAAGCGATTCTCGCGGTTCCACTGGCTCTCTCCATGACGTACCAGAACGATCTTGTGCATGGGCGTTTCACTCCTACTGCATCCGTTGCTCGGCGGCAACGCGGATCTCCTCGCACAGCGCGCGGCCGCGCGCCAGCCGACCTTCGGCTTCCGCCAGCTGCCGATTCACGTAGTCGCGGTCGGTGATGTCGAGCGCGTTGATCCGGACGTTGAGAAAGGCCGATTCCAGCGCCATGCGCAGACACCAGGCACCGCTGGCGCAGTCGCTGGCGAGGTTGGGGTTGATCCGGGAGACGAGCGGCTGGGTCCGTTCCAGGGCCTGCAGTGCTCCCCCCATGGTCTCCAGAGGGACTTCCAGCGCCCCCCGCAGCGCCCGCTGCACCGCTTCCGCGCGAACCGCCTTCTCGGCATCGGTGGACTTGGGCAGCTTGCGGGCGGCGCTCACCGCATCGTAGGCCTGGGAGTCCGCGTCGATCAGCGGAGCCAGTCGTGCGCGGAGCGACTCGAGCGCATCGGCTGCCTCGGTGGCGGCAGCCTGCACGGCGGCGTAGCGCTCTCCGCTCGTGAAGCGCAGTGCCATGCCGCACAGGGCCGCGCCGAGCCCGGCCGAGTGGGCCGCCACGCTGCCGCCTCCGGGGGTCGGGGTGCGCTCAGCGATGCGGGCCTCAAACTGCTGCAGGGTGGAATCGTAGAAACGCGGGGCGCTCATGGAGGCCGGATTCTAGGGGGCGGCAGCGGCCCAACCCTACAGCAATTATACATACGCAAGTTATTGATATACAATGACATACAAAGAAGTCCCAATCAATCCTTGGGGGTTGAGCCTAGGCAGTTTCTAATTTGTGCCACCGAGTGACCCCACAAACCTCGGACGCTAGCCACCCCGGCTCTTGAAGATCGCTTTCGTCAGCCCCGAACTCCAGTCGCTCGTACGGCGCACGAGCTTGGCCGAAGTGTCGGAGTCTCTGGCCCGCACGCTGCGGCAGGAGGGCAACGATGTGCGCGTGTTCCTCCCCTACCACGCGGACCTCAGCACGGCTTCGCTTTCCGACCTCAAGCTCGTGGGAGAGATCAAGGTCAAGGACGGCACGGCCAAGACCGCGGTCATGCTGCATGCGGCGCGCCTGGGCGACCTGCCGGTATACCTGATCGACCATACCACCCTCCTGCGCAACCGCCACCCCTACGCGGACGACGAAGGGCCCTATCCGGACAACTGGCGCCGCTATGCGGTCTTCTGTCGGGCCGTGCTCGAGAGCTTGCCCAAGTTGGAGTTCGAGCCGGAGATCGTCCACTGCATGGACTGGGTCACGGGGCTGATCCCGCTGCTGCGCGAGGTCGAGTACGCGCCCAAGCAGCCCGACCACCCCGCCGCCCGGGCCGGCACATTCTTCTCCATCCACAACCTCGCCATGCAAGGCACCTTCGAGCGTGAGGTGCTGGCGCAGATGGGCCTGCCCCACAGCGTCTTCACGAACGTGCGCGGAGTCGAGCTCGCCGGCAAGGTCAACTTCCTCAAGGCTGGCTGCGAGTACGCCACGCTGGTCGGCCTATCCTCCCCCAGTCAGGCGCTGCGCATCCAGGAAATCGACCGCGGATACGGACTGGAGGACACCTTCCGTCGCCGCGCCAAGGACCTGGTCGGGATCACCCACGGGATCGACTACCGAGCCTGGGATCCCGCTCAGGACACGCTGCTGGCCCAGAATTTCTCGGTCAAGGACAAGGAACTCAACGGCAAGAAGCGCTGCAAGGCCGCCCTGCAGCAGGCGTTGGGCCTCGATATCGGCCCGCGCGTGTCGGTCGCGGCCGTGATCGGCCGCTTCGACGCGGACAGCGGCTTCGACATCCTGGCCGAAGTGCTGACGCAGGTCATGGAGCGTAATGTCGAGGTCGTGCTGATGGGGTCGGGCCGCCACGAGATCATGGAGCGCGTGAAGACCATGGAGCAGACCTTCACGGGGCGCTGCCGCCTCATCGAAGGCTATCAGGTCCACACCGCACACACGCTGCTGGCGGGAGCCGACATCCTGATCATGCCCTCGCACTTCCACTCCTCCAACGCGCTCGCGGCCATCGGCATGCGCTACGGCGTCGTGCCCTTGATCTACGCGCAGAGCGGATTGGAGGACACGGTGATCGATGTCGAGGCCAATCCCCGTCAGGGCACGGGCTTCCTCTTCCGGCACTACTCCGGCGACGGACTGCTCGAAGGCGTCGACGTGATGCGCAAGGCCTACAAGGACACGGCGGACTGGAAATCGATCGTCATGCGCTGCTTGAAGCAGGACTTCTCGTGGCAGACCACCGCCCAGAACTACGTCAAGGCGTATCGCCGCATCACCCGGCGCGTGAAGTCGCGCGCCGACGCCTGAGCGAAGCATGCGTCTGATCGGGATCGATCTGGGCGGCACGGCCATCAAGGCCGGGGCGATCGACGAGGGCGGAGAGGTGCTGGAGCGGATCCAGATCCCGACGGAAATCACGCGCGGGTCAGAGGATCTCCTCGATCGGATCGCTGCGCTCATCCGCCGGCTCCCGTTCGAGGGCCGCGCGGGCATCGGCTCCCCGGGACTGATCGACTCCGGCGCCGGACGCGTGCTGGAGAGCCCCAATCTCGCTTGCCTCGAGAAGCTCGATTTCCTGGGCGGGCTTGCGCAGCGCCTGGGCGTGGCGCGCGAGGCGCTGGCGCTGGAAAACGACGCCAACGCGGCCGCTCTTGGCGAGCACTGGCTGGGTCGCGGGCGCAACGAGCGCGATTTCCTGCTCGTTACCCTCGGTACAGGCGTCGGGGGCGGGCTGATCCTGCGTGGCGAACTCTATTCGGGCCCCGGCGGCATGGCCGGGGAGATCGGGCATGTGGTCGTCGAGCCCGACGGAGCCCTCTGCGGGTGCGGCCGGCGTGGGTGCCTCGAAACGCTGGCTTCCGCGACCGCCGTGATCCGCCGCGCGGGTGAGCGAGGCCTCGCCACGGAACTCGGCGGATTGGCGGCGGCAGCGCGCCAGGCTGCCGGAGCCGAGCGCGATCTGCTGAACGAAGTGGGGCGCGATCTGGGACATGGGCTCGCCTGCGCCGTTTCGCTGCTGGATCTGCGCTGCTTCGTGATCGGAGGCGGGTTCGGGGCAGCACTCGACACCCTCCAATCCGGCGTGCACGCGGGCCTGGCGGAGCGCTGCTTTGGCAGACGCGTCGCGAGCATCCGCGTTCTGGGAGCGGAATTGGGCGCGGATGCGGGCTGGATCGGGGCTGCGCGGCTGGTCCACCCATTGCGTAGGATCTAGGACCGCATGCAGCCCCTGATCCTCGTCCGCAATCTCCGCAAGCGCTACGGCGCGAGCCTGTTCGGACGCGGAGGACAACTTGCTCTCGACGATGTCAGCATCACGGTCGGCCGCGGTCAGGTCTTCGGCCTGCTGGGCCCCAACGGCGCCGGCAAGACCACCCTGGTCAAGATCCTGCTCGGACTGGTGAAGCGCTACGAAGGGGAAGCCGAGATCTTCGGCCTGCGCCCCGCGGACCCGGACTCGCGACGCAAGGCCGGCTATCTGCCCGAAGCCCACCGCCTGCCGGGCTACCTCACGGGCCGACAGATGCTGCGGCTGTTCGCACGCATGTCGGGAATGCAGTCGAGCGAGGTCGATGACCGCATGCAGCAGTTGCTCGCGCGCGTGGGAATGAGCGAGGCGGCCGACAAGAAGATCTCGCAGTACTCCAAGGGCATGCAGCAGCGCATCGGTCTGGCTCAGGCGCTGATCCACCAGCCCGAATTGGTATTCCTCGACGAGCCCACCGACGGGGTCGACCCCGTCGGGCGCATGGCGATCCGCGAACTCGTCGCGGAACTGCGCGCGCAGGGAGTGACGCTGTTTCTCAACTCGCACCTCCTGATGGAGGTCGAACTGATGTGCGACCGCGCGGTGATCATGTCCCATGGCAGGATTCTGCGGGAAGGAACGATGGCGGAGTTGACTCCGCGGACCGGAGCGGTTCATTTCGGGCTCGCGGGAACGCCACCCGATCTGCCTGTGATCCTGACCGGGCTCGGTCAGGGTCTGCGCATCGAGGAAGGCGGCTTCGAACTTGGCCTCAACGACGACGAGATCGATCGTGTGATCGACCGTCTCCGCTCGCGCGGCGTGAGCATCCGCTCGGTGACGCCCCGCAAGCAGTCGCTGGAAGAGGCCTTCATCGGACTGGTACGCAACGAGAAGGCTGCTCGATGAACCGCCACATCGCACAGGCATTGCTCCTCGATGCCTACTATCAGGTGCTCGACAATCGGGTTTTCCGGCTGCTGCTGGTGTTGGCGGGAATCCTGATCTTGCCCATGCTGCTGATCGGAGCGCGCGAAGAGGGCATCGTGATCCTGTACGGGGTCAAGACCATCCCCTGGTCGACGTTTCTGGGCGCTGTCGGCCAGTCGGCCGGAGAAGTCCCGGCGGACTTCCACAAGGCATTCATCGCAGGGCTTCAGGACCTTCTGGTGCAGAACCTCGCGGGAACCGCGGGCATCCTGTTCAGCATCGCGGCGACGGCCTTCTTCATCCCCCGCATGCTCGAGAAGGGCAGCGCGGATGTGGTCTTCTCCCGTCCGATCGGACGCAGCACGCTGCTGCTCACCCGCTATCTCTCCGGCGTGGTTTTCGTCGCCTTGCTCTCCAGCGCGCTCGTGGTGGGCATGCATCTTTCGCTGCTGCTGGTATCCGGCTACAGCGATGCGGCTTTCCTCTGGAACATTCCCTCGCTCGTGTACGTGTTCGCGCTGGTGCACTGCATCTCGACTCTGACAGCCGTCCTGACCCGCAGCAGCGTGGCCGCGATCCTCGTGTCGCTGGTTTTCTTCCTGTTCAACGGCTGCATTCACCAGGGCTGGATCACCCTGCAGCACTCGGACGCGCGAGCCGCGGCGGTGAGGGCCACGGAGGAGGGCTCTTCGGAAAAGGAAGCGGACGCATTGCTCGGCGGTCTGCGCGGCCTGCTCTCGCTGGCGCACCATGCGCTACCCAAGACCACCGACGCCGACATCATCGTGGATTCGCTGCGGGAGCAGTTGACCGGCAAGCCGCCGATCGTGGCGGATTCGGGCAGCGGTGCTCGCTGGACCGAGTTCCCCGAGGGTCTCGAATTGATCGGGGCGAAAGGTCCGCGCGACTTCGCGGGCAACGCACCCGAGTGGAATTGGACCAAAGGCGGCGAACAAGTCGCGAAGATCCGCATCCAACGCGAGAGCCGCTTACTGGAGCCCGTCAACGGCAAGCCCAAAAAACGCAGTGCGCGGGCCGTCGCCAGGGAATTCCTCGCCACGCTGCCGAAGACGGGCAATCCGACGCTGCAGTCCCTGAATCTGGGTTCCTACGGAGGAGAACAGGTTAGCTGGGCCGAGAACGGACAGCAGCGCATCCGCTCGTGGACCAGCGTCGACGATCTGTTCTTCGTCGGCGACTTCCAGGCTCTGTCCGATACGGTCACCCGCGATCAGGCGGGTGAGGTCTACGGAATGCTGTACCTGCGCCTCCAGTTCGATCGAGACGATCCCCGCGTCATGGATGCACGGGAATGGTATCGCCGCCGGTTGGGCTGGAGCGCGCCATGGCCCTACAGCATCGGCTGGTCGCTGGGCAGCTCGATGCTGTTCGCTGCCTTGCTGCTGGCTGCCTCCTGCTGGCGACTGAAGCGCATCGATTTCTGATGGGCCTGGACGCAGGGCTGATTGAGGCGTTGAAGCGGGAGCTCGGGCCTGAGGGGGTACTCGACCGCCAAGCACAGCGCGTGCCTTATGAATGCGACGGGCTCGCCTTCGTGCGCCAGCTTCCGGAACTGGTGCTGCTGCCGCGCGACACCGACCAGACAGCGCGCGCGATGCGGCTCTTGCACGAGGCGCACGTGCCGATCGTTCCGCGCGGAGCCGGCACCGGGCTTTCAGGCGGTGCAACCCCGATTCCGCAGGGCGTCACGATCGGAACGGCTCGGATGCGCGCTGTGCTGGAGATCAACAGAGTCGATCGTTACGCCCGCGTTCAGGCCGGTGTCGTCAATGCGGATCTGGGGCATGCCTGCGAGCGGCATGGGCTGTTCTACGCTCCCGATCCGTCGAGCCAGAAGGCCTGCACGATCGGCGGCAATGTCGGCGAGAACTCGGGTGGACCGCACTGCTTCCGGTACGGCAACACAAGCCAGCACGTGCTGGGACTCGTGATCGTGACACCTCAGGGCGAGGTGCTCGATCTCTCGGAGCCGCAAGTGGATCCGGAGAGCCTTGATCTGATCGGTCTTTTCACGGGCAGCGAGGGCCTACTCGGCATCGCGACGGAGGTCACCGTGCGATTGCTGCCGCTGCCGGCGCTCGTCGAGACCTGGGTGGTCATGTTTCGCAGCCTCGATGACGCCTGCGATGCGACGAGCGACCTGATCGCCGCGCACGCCGAACCCTCGGCGATCGAGATTCTCGACAAGCTGACGATCGAAGCAGTCGAAAGCAGCGTACTGCGCGCGGGCTATCCGCAGGAAGCCGAAGCGGTGATGCTCCTGGAACTCGAGGGCACCGAGGCCTTTGTCGAGGCTCACGGAGCCCTGATCGAGCCGATCCTCAAGGCGCGCGCCGGCTTCGGATTGCGCCGTGCGCGGGAGGCCGCCGATCGCGCGCGCCTGTGGGCCGGCCGCAAGGGAGCGTACGGCGCGATGGGACGTATCGCCCCGGATCTGTACGTCTGCGATGCCGTCGTGCCCCGCCGCCACCTGAGGCAGCTGGTACGCAAGACGACGGAAATCTGCGCCGCAAAGGGGCTGCGCATCGCCAACGTGTTCCACGCGGGCGATGGGAACCTGCACCCCAACATCTCCTATGACCGTCGCAACGCGGACGAACTTCGTCGCGTACTCGAGGCAGGAGAGGAGATGATGCGCGTGTGCTTGGAGGCCGGTGGATCGCTCTCGGGAGAGCACGGCATCGGGCTGGAGAAGCTCTCCGCGATGCCCTGGCTGTTTTCACCCGAGGATCTCGCCGTCATGTGTCGTGTGAGAGAGGCGTGGGATCCGGAGCAGCGCATGAATCCGGGAAAGCTGCTGCCCTTGCGCGCCTGCATGGAGACCCGCATGCGTGCGGCGGAGAAGCCGTGAACGAACTCCTCGGAGCACCCCTGCTGCAGCCGGAGAGTGTCGAGGAATTGACCGCCCTGCTGAAGCAGGCCGGGGGCGAGAGGCGCCGGGTGCTAGCCGTCGGCCTTGCGAGTTCCCTGAGCTCCGACCTGCAGCTCGCACCGCGTGATTGGGTGATCTCCACACGGAAGCTGGCGGGAATCGTCGAATACGAACCGGCGGAAGGCGTGATCACTGCGCTCGCGGGGACCTGCATGTCACAACTGCGCAGCCTCACCGAGAGTCGGGGGCATCGTCTCACGCCGCAGCTCCCCTCGGAGAAGCACAGAACGCTCGGCGGAGTGATCGCCTGCGGACGCTCGGGACCTGATCGACTGCGCTATGGCCCCCTGCGCAACCACGTGCTCGGCCTGCAGGTCGCGGACGCCGAAGGCCGGCTCACCAAATCAGGCGGAAGGCTCGTCAAGAACGTGACCGGCTACGATCTGCCGCGACTGCACACTGGCGCCCGCGGCCAGCTCGGGATTTTGGTCACCGCGTCGTTGCGGCTGTTTCCACTGCCGTCCGTGCGCACGCTCTGGACCGCATCCACGCACGATGGCCCGCAAGCATGCGCGCTGGCCGCACGACTGCAAGCAAGCCGGATCGAACCGAGCTTCGTCAGCGTGTCGCGCATGGGCCGGGACTGGTCTGTGCTGGTCGCCATCGAAGGGCTGCCGGCCGTGGTCGAAGATGAAGTGCGCGCCCTGCGCCGGATTTCGGCCACGTTCGAGCAGCCGGACCCGGGGATCGCGGTGCAGTGGATGGAGCTGCGTTCCGCCGTGAAGCGGACGCTGAGCTGCCGGCCCTCTCAACTGCCAGAAACGCTGGCCGAGCTCTGCGCGCGTCCGGACAGCGGGGAGCTCCTCGTCGAACCCTTGATCGCGACCTGCTCTTGGACCGGCCCTTGGCAGCCGAGCGCGATTGCAGCGCTGCCCCGGGTGCAGGCCGGGATCGAGGACAAACTGCGGCACGCACTCGATCCGCACGCTACCTTCCTCAGAGGCTGACATGGATGCGAGCACGATCGTCGACTACGCGAAGAGCCTCGACTGCGTTCACTGCGGCTTGTGCCTCAATTCCTGTCCGACCTACCGACTGACGGGTCGCGAGGCTTCCAGTCCTCGAGGCCGGATTCACCTGATGCGCTCCGTGGCCGAGGGTGCGCTGCCTCCGGACGCCGATTTCGCCGAGGAGATGGATTTCTGTCTCCTGTGCCGCAACTGCGAGAGCGTCTGCCCGTCGGGAGTGCGATACGGATCGATGATGGAGCATACGCGCGGCGCACTGGAGGCGTCTCGCGCTCGACCGCTGTGGGTCCGGGCGGCAAGGCGCATCGGCTTCGGCATCATTCTGCGCGACCGGCTGGCACTGCGCATTGCAGGCTGGTTTGCCCGCATCGCGGACCGGACCGGTCTCGGCCGGCGCCTCGGCGCTCCGCCCCTGCCCCAGCGAACGGAGCGCGCTCTGCTGCCGACGCAGATCCCCGCCGATGGCGAAACCGTGGCCAGCGTCGCGCTGATGGAAGGTTGCGTGATGCCCGAAATTTTCGGCGGCGTGCAACGCGCCACTGCGGAGGTCCTGCGCAGGGCGGGATGCCACGTGCGCGTCAGCCCGATGCACGTGTGCTGCGGATCGCTGCACGCCCACAACGGAGAGCTGAACGACGCACGGGCGCTCGCACGCCAGACCATCGAAGCCTACGAGCGGCTGACGGACGACTCGGGCGCGCCGCTGCCGCTGATCGTGAACAGCGCCGGCTGCGGCTCACACCTCAAGGAACTCGAGCACTTGTTCGAGAACGAGGAGGGCTGGAAGACGCGCGCTCACGCGCTTTCCGCGCGCACGCTCGATCTCAGCCAGTTCCTCGCTCGCGAACCGATGCGTTCGCGGCTGTTGTCGCGCATCCACACTCCGCTCGCGGCGCATGGTCCCCTCGCCTGGGATGATCCTTGTCATCTGTGCCATGGTCAGGGCGTGCGAAAAGAACCGCGGGAATGGCTGCGCGCCGCGGCGGGAGCGGAGCTTGCGACGCTGGCCGACCCTGAAAGCTGCTGCGGCTCGGCGGGCATCTACTCGCTGCTGCGGCCCGCGGATGCCGCGGCTGTTCTGAAGCCACGCATCGAGGCGCTTGCGGCCAGCGGGGCGCGGGTGCTCGTCACCAGCAACCCCGGCTGTCAGCTGCAGTGGGAATCCGGCATTCGCGCAGCCGGGCTGGACGTGCGCGTGATGCATCTGGCGGAGGCGCTCGAGGCGGCCAGTCGCTAGAGCGGAGGAAACTGCTCGAGCAGCCGCTGCGCGGCCGCCTTGGAGCCCAGTTGGTTCCACCCGAACAGGATGTTGACGACTGCGTAGCGTCCGCCTGTGCTGAGATTCACTCGGATGGCGTCACGAAAAGCGCCTTTGTCGAAAAAGCGCTCGTGAACGAACTCTGCATCGAGCTTGCCCCAGGGCAAGGCACCCGCGTCGAGGCGCACGATGCCGCCGCGCTCCTCCAGTTCGGAAAACGCCACCGCGCGGCGGGAGGAAAGCTGCTCCCGAACCAGATCGGCCCCGTCCTGCGGCCCGTACCAGGCGAAAATCATCCGGGAGGGCTCGCCCATCGGCTTGCCCTCCGCCAACTGCTTCCATTCCTTGACGAAGCCCGTGGGAGGAGCCGGTTGATCGCCGGAGAGGTTCACTTCGTGGGCCATCTGGACGATGCGCTCGCCGGGGCCGAACGTGAAGAAGCCTGCGGGGATCTCCTCGGCCTGCAACACCTTCCAGCCAGCCGGGAGCGCTTCGATCGCGAAGTTGGCGCGCAGTTGCGCGGGACCATCGATCTCGCTGCGGCGCGAGAGCCACAGCCCCACGAAGACCATGACCAGCAGCATCAGGCCTGCCAGCAGGCCAAAGGCTCCGAACAGGCTTTCCCGGGCCGGGCGAGGAGTTTCAGCGCTGTCCGACACGGAAGGGCTCGAAGAAGCGGTGGATTTCATCGTCTGCGATCGGTTCCTCGGAGCCGTCGTTGCGCGTCAACTGCACCAGCAGAGGCCGCAACGTTCCCTCCGGAGAAACGTCGAGGATCACGCTGGCTCCGGTTCTGCTGCCCTGAGCGCCGGGAACGCCTTCCTGAAGGAAACGCATGCCCTTGCGATCGACGCCCTGCAGCGAGATCGACATTTTCTGGGCGTTCTTGCGCTCGCCCATGCCCATCAGCCCCTTGTAACTCGAGGGGTCCGTCACGGCATCCTTGGTCGCCTTGCCCTCCGCTTCGGGAAGATTCATGACGAGCACCTGCAGACGTGCCTGCTGGAGCACGAACATCTGCACCCCCGCGATATCCATGGCGAACTGCAGATCCATGCCGGCGGGGCGCTGCTCGAAGGGCAGCAAGGACTGCAGCTTCGGCCAGTTAGCTTCGGAATCCAGACCGGGCTTGATGAACTTGTCGTTGATGTACTTTCCACCGAAGAACAGCCCGCCGGCGGCGAGCACGGCGAAAAGTGCGCATCCTGAGCAGGTGTAGATCACCCAGCGCGGAATGGCGCCACTGCGGGCATTGCGGACGGGCTGCGTCTGGAGCTTCACGGTGCGTTTCCTTTCTGCATTCGTTTGGCGGACAACTCCAGCAGCTTGTACTCCCGCTCCCACAAGCGATTCAACCGCCCCATTATTTTCTCCCGGGGTCGCCTGGCCGGCAGATTTCGGGCGCTCTGGGCCAGAAGCGCGATGAGACCCTCGTAATCGGTCCAGTCGACGTACTCCGCAGCGGCGGCCCCGCCGGGCGTGCAGTTGTGGTAGTTCCCCAGCGCCAGACAGACGCCAGCGGCACGCACATCAAAAGCGTTGTAGACGGTCGACTCGCAGCTGCCGCCGTCCATCAGCGCACGCTGCCAGCGAAAGCCTGGAGCCTCGGCCGCCACCTCGGCGGCTGCGTCTTCGAGGGCCTGAGTCAACTCGGGATCGAAGACGCTCATCCGGTCGCCGACGCGGATGACCGGTCCCCGACCGGGCCTCGCGGATGGGCGCTGGGGCGAGCACTCCAGTCCGATGACCTCCATATCGAGGTTACTGCTGCTACGCATGAGACCGAGGCAGCCGATGAAGCCCGTCTCCTCAGCCCGCGTGAAGATGCCGACCACGGAGCGGGGATGCCGCTCCAGTGCGAGCAGTTCGAGCGTGCTAAGGATCGCCGCAGCTCCCATGAGATCGTCGCAGACACGCGCGTGCAGGCGCGATCCACGCATGCTGCCCGAGGTGAAGTCGAAAACGCCGAACATGCCCGGCCTCGCATGCCCCCGAAATCTGCGAAGCGTCGCCTCGCTATTTCCATTCTGTCCCTTGCGCACGCTGTCAATCGTCGCCGTCGCGACCGCCACTTGCGTCCGTGGGTCGTGAAAACGCACGGATGCTCCCGGGAGACAGCGATCGGCGATTCCGCCGACCACCTGAACTCGATGACGTCCGCTCTGCTTGCCGAGATAGTGGAACCCGGGGTGATCGAGGTGCGCGCTGAATGCGAGTTCGGTCCGGCCGCGCCGGCCGGGCGTGCGCACCAGCAGGTTGCAGTACTCGTCCTGCTCGATCGAGAAGCCCGGATGAGCCTTCACGAAAGCGCGAATGACCTGCATCGGCCCATCCTCGTGGTACGAGGTCGTCGGAGCCCCGAGCAGGGCACGCGCATGCGACAGCGCCAGAGCGCGCTGATCCGGGCTCAGCACGCCGGTAGACTTGACGGGAAGTCGAAAGCGGGAGGCCGGAGCCGGCGCGAGCGGCTCACTCCTTCCACTCATAGAATCCCTTGCCGGTCTTCTTGCCCAGTTCGCCGCGGGCGACCTTCTCGATCAGCAGCGCCGGCGGAGCGAAGCGGCTGCCGAATTCCTTCTCGAGGTACTGAGCGATGGAAAGACGCACGTCGAGACCGACGAGATCGGTGAGTTGCAGCGGCCCCATCGGGTGCCCATAACCCAGGGTCATGGCCTTGTCGATGTCCTGCGCCGAGGCGATGCCGCTCTCCAACATCCGGATCGCTTCCAGCCCGAGCAGGATCCCCAGACGCGAGGAGGCGAATCCAGGAGCGTCCTGAACGACGATCGGGTCTTTACCTAGGCGAATGCCCAGTTCCACTGCGTTACGCACCGTACTCGCCGATGACCGTTCGGTGGTGACGACCTCGATCAGCTTCATGATGTGCACCGGATTGAAGAAGTGCATGCCGACGACGCGCTCGGCATGCGGGGTCACGGCCGCGATGCGGGCAATGGGAAGGGAAGACGTGTTGGTCGCCAGCAGCACATGCGAGCTGAGCTGTGCTCCGATCTTCGAGAATATCTGCTGCTTGAGCTCCAGTTTCTCCGGCACGGCCTCGATGACGACGTCGACGCCCTCGATCGCTTCGTCGAGGTTGATCGTTCCGCTGAGGCGCGCCACGGCGGCATCACGGTCAGCTTGCGTGACTTTGCCCTTCTGAACGCCCTTGTCGAGATTGGAGCGCACGGCAGCCAGCCCCCGCTCCACCGCACCCGGCATCAGATCGTAGAGCCTGGTCGTGATGCCTGCGGTGGCGAGGACATGGGCAATGCCATGCCCCATCGTGCCCGCGCCGAGCACTGCGGCGCGCTGGATCTTGGCAGCTTCGATCGTGTTCATGATTCAGCTTCCTGGGGTCAGGATGATCTTGCCGAGAACCTGGCGTGTCTCGAGCAGTTCGTGCGCCTCGCGCACCTTGGAGAGTGGGAGTATCCGATCGATGACCGGCTGGTAGACGCCGCGCGCGACGCGCTCGAAGATCGGACCGAACGCGCTGCGCGGCCCCATCGTGGATCCGAGGACCGACTGATTCTTGATGAATAAATGCGGAAGCTGGATCTGCACCGTCGAGCCGGTGGTTCCTCCGCAGGTCACGAGCCGCCCGTTGCGCGCAAGCACGCGCATCGAGCCTTCCCAGGTGGCCGGACCAACATGCTCCACGATCACATCGGCACCGCGGCCGGTCAGCTTGCGCACGGCCTGTGGCCAATCCGGGCTGGAGTGCAGCACGACCTCGTGCGCGCCGAGCTTGCGGACCAGTTCGGCCTTGGCTTCGCTGCCCACGGTGGCGATGACGCGGCATCCGGCATCGCGCGCGATCTGAATCGCCGCCGATCCCACACCGCTGGCGCCGCCGAGCACGAGCACTTGCTCGCCGCCGCGAATCACCGCGCGGCATATGAGCATCCCCCACGCGGTGAGGAACACCAGCGGCACCGCCGCCGAGCGGATCGGATCGCAGCCTCCGGGGAGCGGGAAAGCGTACTTCGCGGGTATGCAAAGATACTCGCGGCACAGACCGTCAAAGTGCTCGCCGCGGATCTGGTAGTCATCGGAGAGATGATCGTTCCCGGCGAGGTCATGAGGGCTGCTGCCCGAGCTGACGCCGGGCTCGATCACGATCTTCTGTCCCACGGCGAGCCCATGTACGCCGGCACCGATCTGGACGATCTCGCCAGTGCCATCGCATCCGGGGATCAGCGGCAGCGGCAGCTTGACGCCCGGCATGCCGCGCCGTGACCACAGGTCAAGGTGGTTGAGACTGACAGCGAGCACGCGCACGAGCACCTCGCCGGCGCTCGGCTCAGGCAGAGGCAGGTCCACGAGCTTCAGGACCGAGGGTTCCCCGTGGCTTGGAATGTGAACAGCCTGCATGGTCGATGTGCTCATTGTCCCTGGAATCGGGCTTTGCGCTTTTCGACGAAGGCCGCGATGCCTTCGCGTGCATCGGCGGAAGCGAACAAGCGGGCCTGCAGCTCGCGCTCCAGCGCCAAACCGGCCTCCAGCGGCAGTTCCTCGCCAGTCTGCACAGCGCGCTTGATCAAGCCGACAGCCAGAGGCGCCTTTTCCGGGGCACACCAGCTGCGCGCGGTGGCGATCACGGACTCGAGGAAACTATCATCACTCGCCGATTCCCGAACTTCGTTGACCACCCCCAGCTGGCGGGCTTCCTCGTAGTCGAACAGCCGTCCGCTGACCATCAGCTCAATGGCCTTGGGCTTGCCCACCAGACGAGCGAGGCGCTGCGTGCCGCCTGTGCCGGGCAGCACGCCCAGCGCAATCTCCGGCAGACCGCACTTGCCCGAGCCCGCGCGCGCGATGCGAATGTCGCAGGCCATCGCGATCTCCAGCCCGCCACCCACGCAATGACCGCCGAGCGCGGCGATCACCAGCTTGGGCGTATGCTCCATGCGCAGCAGCGTTTCGTTGGCGTGCAGGCAGAACTGGTACTTGAAGGCCGGCGTGACGGCGTTGAGCATCGAGATGTCAGCGCCCGCGCAGAAGAACTTCTCGCCGGCTCCGGCGAGCACGATCACCTGCACGGCGTCGTCGAAGCGCGCGCGCAGGATTGCCTCGTCGAGGTCGCGCATCATCGCGTGGCTGTAGCCGTTGGCTGGCGGGTTGATCAGGGTGATCAGCGCCACGCCGCCGCCGCTGGCGTAACTGGCCTTGCCGTTGGGGAGCACTTCGGCAGCTCCCATGCTGTGCTGATTGGACATGCTGTTTTCGCCCGCAAATCGGGCGGAAGTTGTAGCACAACCGGGGGTACTCTTTCGACGCGCAGGCTAGGGCATTTCGATCTCGAGCAGCCGCCCCCCGCTGACATCGCTGATCCGCTTCCAGGCTCCGATCAAGCCACGCGGCGCGCCCACAAGCACGTGGTCCAAAGCCACGCGCCGCAGGCGATTACGCTCGGCGAACGCTTCTCCGATCAGCCCGACATTCCAACGCCGGCCGCCGCTGGGCGCCCCGTCCGAGAACAGCAGGATCGTATCGATCTCAGGGTCGGACAGCGCCAGCGCCAACGCATCCCACACATTCCCCTGACCGGCATCCTTGAGCCCGCGGAACCATTCGATGCCCTGTTTGACTTTTTCAGGGTTTGCCTGGACCAGCCCCTTCTCAAAAGGAATCGGCTGGCGGGTGTACGGGATCAGGTTGAAGCGCGCGGTTGCGGGCAACGCCTTGAGGGTGCGCTCCAGTTCGATTTCGACGGCCTGCTTGCGAGTCTTGCCGTCCGTGCGCTTTTCCCACATCGAGCCGGACATGTCGAAGAGGATGGCCAGCCTTTCCGAGATGACCGGCAGTCCCGCAAATACAACCGTGCCTTCGTAGTCGCCGGCTTTGCGCCGCTCGGGCTTGCGCTTGTCTTCGGGCTTCCAACTGCCCTTGACACCGCTCCACCACTGGCTCCAGCTGGCGGCGACGATCCCGTTGCGCACGCCGGTGTGCCCCTCCAGCGCTTCGGCGATGCTCCATGACAGCCGCAGATCCTGCTCCGACTGCAGCATCCGCACCAGCAGATCCACCGCTTCGGCGCAAGGCAGTTGCTCCAGATCGGCGACGACCGCGCGGCGGACGACCCGGCTGGCGTGCTTCGCGAGCGACTCGCGCTGTGTCCATGCGCCCACATCCATGGACTTCCCCAGCATCTCGAGGGTGGCGGAAAGCACCAGCGCTTCGCTGCTTCGGGCTGCCTCCTGCAGCACCACCGTGCCCTCGACTCCCGAGAGCGCATGCGCGCTCAGGAAGGCACGCGCCCGGATTTCCGAGTCCTTGTCCTTGGATTGCAGCCCCGCCAGCACACCCAGCGCGGACTTGCGCGACTTCTCATCGCAATCGGCCGCGCGCAGCTCCAGGGCCGTGCATGCGGCGCGCCGCAGGTCGACATTCCTATCCGCAGCCAGCTTGAGGATCGGGCCGGCCTCAAGGGTCCCCTTCCAGCTCTTCAGGATCTCCAGCGCACGCAGTCGAATACCCTCATCAACGCTGCCGAGACCTTCTTTTCCGACCACCAACGCCTGAGCCTCCGCCAGTGTGCATTGTGCAAGCTGCAGCTGTGCCTCATCGGCCACCATGGCCTGAGGATCGCGCAGCGCGCCCACGATCGCCGTCCATGCCGACTGGGAACCATCCTTAGCCAGAGCCTGAACGGCCGCGCGGCGTTCTTTCTCCTGAGGTGATTTGAGTTCCTTCAGGGACTGGGCTAGATCGGCGCCGATCAGCAGTGCAGCGGCGAGCATCAGAATCATGGCGTCACCAGTTCGTAGCGATTTTCCGTGGACGCCTTCGTCTTGGGTTCGCGACGCAGCATCTCGGACAACAGATCGCGCATCAGGATCGGATCCTCTTCGCGGGGAAAGCTCTTTCCCGCCTCGAAATAGGCGTCACCCCCGTTCGCCATGAAGGAGTTGACGGCCACGCGGTAGATGCGCTTGGGATCCAGAGGCGCGCCCCCCACCTGCACTCCCGTCAACAGAACCCCATCGCCCCCCCTGCGCAACATCACACGCGCACCCGAGAGCTCCACTCCGGAGTGATTTTTCGATTCCACACAACGCCCAAGCAAAATCTCCAGCTCCGCACCCGGCATCGAGAGCACGACCAGATTGTTGTCGAAGGGGCAGATCTCGTAGCAATCTCGACGGGTGAGCGGTCCGGCGCGCAGGTCGGTGCGGATGCCCCCTCGGTTCATCAGAGCCACATCCGCTCCGCTGTAGGAGCGCATCAGGTCCGTGATCCAGTTGCCAGCGGAGCCTGAGCGCGTGTTGTCCTTTGTACGCTCGATGGGCGAAAGCGCCTCTCCGACCACGGAACTCATGATCGCATCGCTCTCGCGAACAAGAGCTGCGCAGATCATGTCCACGGCAGGCACGCGATCCGCCCCTGCAGGCTCCTCGAGGAGGTCGACCAGCTTCGCCGAGACAGCGCGCACAGTGCGTGCATCGCGATCAACTTCCAGCTCGACATGGCCTGCCGCTCCCGCTTTTGATCCCGTCTGCACAATCAGGGTCTCTCCCTCCCGGGCTCCCGTCGCCAGATACGTGTGAGAGTGTCCGCCGACGATGAGGGCGAGATCGGGATGGGCGCGCGCCAGCTCGCGGTCGCGCTCGATCCCCAGATGCGTCAGGGGCAGGATCCAATCGATCTTCTGCTGCCGCAGTTCCGGTTTGAGTTCCGCCAACTCGCGAGCCGGATCGCGAAACTCGAGTGTTCTGGTTTCGGGATGCGAGATGTTGGGCGTGTCCACCGTCACGAAGCCCACAACCGCGACACGCAGCCCGGCGAGTTCGAAAACCCGATACGGCGTGGCCCAATCGACCTTGGCTCCGTCCGTGCGCCTGCGGATGTTGGCGCACAGGAAAGGTGCGTTGCCGCGCGTCAGCAGCCGACGCGTGTTGTCGATGCCATGGTCGTAGTCATGGTTGCCGATGGCCATCGCGTCGTAGCCAACCAAGGCCTGAGCGATCACGAAGGGCAATCCGTTGTCGATGCCTCCTTCGGGCGTCCCCTGGTAGCAGTCGCCGCCATCGAGCACGAGCATGCTGCGGCCCTGCTCCGCGGCCTTGCGCCGCTCCGCTCGCACGTGCGCTGCCAGCCGAGGCAGTCCGCCGATCAGCGGAGGCTGATCCTTGGAGATCCAGGTGGCTTTGCGCGGCAGCACCTGACCATGCACATCGTTCGTGTGGATCAGGAGAATCGACTGCGGCTTCTCAAGACCGCCGGAGAACAGTGCGCTGAGGAGCAGGCTGTGCAACAACATGGCAGGGGACCGGTCAGCATACCGGCCCCCTGCTGGCTTTGGAGTCTGGTTTCGCGCTCAGTTCATGACGAGGTTCTGGTCCTCGGGATAGCTGATGCTGGCCTGCCAGATGATTTGCGCGCCTTTGGCGCCGGCCGGCACGCTCAGCACCCAGGTCAGGAAACCCTGCTCTTCGCGCTCGCGCTTCCAGCGCTCGACCGGAGACAGGCTCGGCTCGGCGCGAGTCAGCTCCACTCGGATGCGGTCGTCCTTGGCCTTCGGCAGAGCTTCCCGCACGATCACATCCACCGAACCATCCGGCTTCTCACCGATGGCGCCATTGTTGCGCAGCACCAGCTTCCAGGTTTCCACTTGGGCACTCCGGCTCGAGAACAGTCCTGGGGCCTTGTTCTGATCTTCAATCTTCGTGCGTTCGCAGTTCACGGCGGGATCCGCGCCGAGATGCACCACGAACTCTTCCCCGGTCATGACCTTGCCCAGCGAAGCTTGGCCGAGGAAGTCCGATCCGAAGAACACGGTGGCGATACCGGGCAGCAACACCCACGGGGAGGTATTCTTCGCCCGGCCGCGCAGCCAGACGGTCGGATCGAGGCTGGGAGCGCAGACCCGCTCCGGCTGGATCGCGATTCGGCTGGATCCGACGAGCACGCTGGTCGCTTCCGCGCGTGAGAGAACCTTGGCTTTGTCGCGCAGCTCATAGCGCACGGAGAGACCGTCCTCGATGACCGCGCTGGGTGCAGCCAGCCCAGCCGTGGGGAGACCCGCCGACCTAGTCTGCATGGAGGACTTGTCCTGCGACTCAGCCACCGGGCTGCTGGCACCGAAAGTACCAGTGAAGAACCCCCGGGAGGACGAATTGCCCCACAGGCTCACCCACCGCTCGGAAAGCTCCGGTCCCTGCGCTCCTACTTGCGGTTGCGCCGTCGATAGAGCGATCTGCACGTCGTTCCAATCCTCTCCGGTCTGCTGCCAAATCTTGGCTCGATAGGTCAGATCGACGGCGTCAAGCTCCTTGCGAGCCCGCAGGTCATAGGCCGGCTCCCAACCGGTGCCGGAGACGATGTACTTGAGATCCAACTCGCACCCCGGCTGTGCCACGAGATCCAGCAGCACATCGTAGACCTGAGTCTCGGATCCGCCCTGAGCGCTCAGGTACGCCTGCTCCGCGGCGGCGTGCGCCGCCTTGAGATCTGCCAGACGCCAATCGATTTCGCGCAGCTCGCGCGTCACCTGAGCCAGACGGACTTTCAGGAACTCGAAGCTCTTGTCCCAAGCCTCCGCCGCGGGTCTGCGGGAGCGCACTTCCTGAACCTGCGCTTGGGCTTCCAGCTTGCCGAGGGCGTCGAGGTGGCGCTTCAAACCCTCCGAAACCGCATGTTCATCCTGCGCCGACTGGATCTCGCGCGCGAGGCGCAGCAACTCGCGCCGCAGCGTCTCGATTCGCTCCACCGAGGCGGCGGGCTGTTTGCGCAGCTGAGGCTCCACGCTGACCACCTCGCCGCCCGTGCAGGAGGCGCGCACCTGATGGGGATCGAGGACCGCAGGCAGCCCCTGAATGAGGTAACGGCCGCTGGCATCGATCCGGGCGGTGCGCCGGACCAGAGCCTGCGTGCGATAGAGAGTTACTGACTGGATACGGGTGTCGAGGGCCTCATTCGGCCCAAGAGCTCCGAAGGCAAGTAAGGTGGTGGTGATCATGGGATTGCCAACCCAACGGCCTGCTCGTGAGGCCTATTGGCGCAATCCCGAAAAATTCAGGCGCCAGCTTGCGCGGCGATGCCCTTGGGCAGCAACAGACCGAGTTGTGCTTCCGAGGGCAGCACCAGATGGCAGGCGTCCATGAAGGGCCGCAGCTCACGGAGATACTGTCGCACGGACTCCTCGCAGGACTGCCGACGCAGCCGGAGCTCGACAGCCCGCCGGTCCCCGGGCGTCCCCGGCCGACCCAGCGCGGCGATGGTCATCGCCAGCCAGCGCTGAAACATCTGCTGCGCGGCCGGACGATTGCCGGTCTCTGTCGCGAAGCGCTGGAACAACTCTTCGCCTTGCCGCGTGCTGGTGCGGTCCATGGAGAGGATCGAGAGCGCGACGGCTGCGAAGTCCTCGCTGGAACTGTCGATGTAGCTTTCCGCAGCCACCCGTTCCGCGCGATCGCACAAGCTGAGGCAGATCGCCAGTTCGAGCCGCGAACCGGGGTACGGAATGCGCTCCATCTTGTCGCGGACGGACTGAACCAGATCCGCTCCGCCGAGCTCGGCATGGAGCAACTCAATCTGCATCATGATCCTGAGCGAGTGCACGATGTCCTGCGCGAGCAGGATCTGGGTCTCGACCTCGGGCACGAACTTCAGCCCGTGACCGCGGATCTGCTCGACCATCAGTTGGCGATAGGCCTGCCGTTCGACGATGCGCCGGAGCAGCGACTTCGCTTCTTCATCGAGCTGAGCCATGGCTTCCCCCCTGTTTTTCTTCGAGCCCCGTGAGTTCGCGATCCGGAATCACCAGCCGTTCGACCGGTTTCCCGCCGAGGATGTGCTGCTGCACGATGTCGTCGACATCGGCGGGCGTGACATGGCCGTACCAGACCTGTTCGGGATATACGACCACGCAGACGCCCTTGGCGCACTGATCCAGACAACCGGCCTTGTTCGGCCGGACGATGCGCTTCTGTCCCGCATCGTGGAGCTTCTTCTTGAAGGCTTCCGCGACCTCCAGACCGCCGCGCTCTCCGCAGGATCCGCGCGGATCTCCGGGCTCACGCTGGTTGGTGCAGATGAAGATGTGCCTGGCGAACTTCCCCATGCGTGCGATTGTAGCACTCGCCGCGAGAGCCGGAACTAGCCCAGAAGCTCCTTTGCCAAAACCAGCTTCTGAATCTCGCTCGTGCCTTCGTAGATGCGCAGCGCACGGACATCACGGTAGAGCCTCTCGACCACGCTGCCGCGCTTGACACCCAGTCCGCCCCAGTGCTGCACGGCCCGATCGCAGACCCAGGCGGCATTCTCGGTGGCGAACAGCTTGGCGCGCGCGACGGCGGCTGCGCTCGCGGATCCTCCCTCGTCCACCAGCCGAGCTGCCTCATCGACGAGCAGTTCGGCCGCTCGCGTTCGCATGTCCATCTCCGCCACATCGAAGCGCAGCGCCTGAAAGCTCGCGAGCGGCTTGCCGAACTGAACGCGGGTTCGCAGGCGGGCAGTGCTCTCCTGCAGGGCCCGGCGGGAAAAACCGTTGGCCGCCGCTGCCACGGAGGTACGGAAGGTCGCGAGCGTGCCCAGCGCCACCTGCATGCCGGCACCGATTTCTCCCAGACGGAAGCGATCAGGAATCCGCACCGCATCTAGATGCACATCACCGATCGGATGCGGCGCCAACACCTCAAAGCGCTCGATGCGCACTCCCGCTGCGCCGGCGGGGACGAAGAACATCGTGAACTGCTGTTCCGCCGTGCGCGCCATGACCGTGTAGAAATCGGCGATACCCGCGTTGCTGATGAAGGTCTTGTGGCCGGTCAGCAGCCAGTCCTGTCCCTCCCGGACCGCCTGCGTCGAGGTCTGCGTCAGCGAAGATCCCGCCTCGGGCTCGGTCAGAGCGAATGCGCTCACCAGCTCCCCGCGCGCCACGCGCGGCAGAATCTCCGCAGCCAGAGCGCGGTTGCCGCCCAGAACGATTGAATAAGACCCCAGACCCTGCTCGACGAACATCAGGTCGAGCATGCCGTGCCGGAAGGCAAGCTCTTGACGCAGCGCGCACAGCGCGCGGACGGACACGGCCCCGGGCCTCGACAAGCCCTGTGTGTCGAGGCCGCCGAACTCCTGCGGAACGGTCCAGGCAGCGAGGCCTGCCCCGGCGACAGCCTGCAGCGCGCGGCGCGCGCTGGCCGTCTCCTCCAGCTGGTCGAGCTCGGGTTCCAGCGCTCCCAGCGCCTGAGCCTGCTGCAGTGCCTTGTCGAGTGCTTGCATCGCTGGCCCTCAGCGCAGACGGTCGCCGGAAGAGTACTGGCGGAAGTTGGACGGGCGCTTCTCGACGAAGGCACGATAGGACTCGCGATAGTCGGGGTGATTCATGCACTCGGCCTGCACCCAGGCTTCGGCGCTGAGCGCCTCCCGAGCGGTCATAGACGCCTCCAGCCGGAGCATCCGCTTGGTGACGGCCAGTCCCATGCTCGGCCCCGCAACGATTTTGTGCGCCCATTCAGCCGTCGCAGCAGCCAGTTCCGCATCCGGGACCACTCTGTTGTACAGGCCGATTTCCTGCGCGCGGCGCGCGCTGATGAAGTCCCCGAGCATCAGGAGTTCGGTGGCTCGTGTGAGTCCCACGATGCGCGGCAGCAGCCACGCGGCTCCCATGTCCGCGCCCGAAAGACCCACCTTCGTGAACAGAAAGGCGATCTTGGCGCTCTCGGCGCCGATGCGCAGATCACTCGCGGCGGCCATGACCGCTCCCGCACCGCAGGTGGTGCCGTTGAGCGAGGCGATGATCGGCTTCTCGAGCATCAGCATGTTCTCGATCAGCCGACAGGTCATGCGCGTGAAGGCATGCACGTCCGCTTCGGACACATCAAAGAGCTTGCCGATGATGTCGAGCACGTCGCCTCCGGAACAGAAGGCCCGACCCGTTCCCGTCAGTACGACGCAGCGCACGGAATCGCGCGATTGGAGCGCAGCAAAGGTGTCCGCCAGCTCCGCGTAGGACTCAAAGGTCAGGGCGTTGAGTCGCTCCGGCCGATCCAACCGGATCGTCGCCACGCCATCGTGCTCCTCGTATCGAAAATGCTTGGGGTTCATGTCTTCAGCCGATCGCCGCCGTCGCCTCGATTTCCACCATCGCGCCTTCTTCGAGCAAATCCGCGACCTGCACTAGCGCCATCGCGGGGTAGTGCTTGCCCATCGATTCGCGCCAGGCGGCGCCGACATCCCTCAGCGCGGCCAGATAGGCGCGCTTGTCCGTGACATAGACGGTCATGCGCACGATGTGCTCTGGCTGACCGCCCGCGGCGCGCACCAACGCAACGCAGTTCGACAAGGCCTGCGCGAACTGCCGCGCGAAGTCACCCGCGCCGACCAGGCGCTGATCCTTGTCCCAGGCGATCTGCCCTGCCACGAAAAGCAGCTTGTGCGCGCCCTCGACGGCGATCGCGTTGGCGTAGCCGCGCGGCAGCTTCCAGCCCTCGATCTGGATGGATTCCATCTTCATGTTTGTGAGGCTTCCCTGCTCCGACCATTGCCCAGAAGTTCCACAACCGCTCCGTTGTGCCCGTCTCCGAGAAAGCCCATGACGCAGCTGGAGACTTCATCCATGGTCACCAGCGCGCCGCCGGGATTCTGCGCCGCGAGGAAGGCGCGGGTATCCGCCGCGGATCTGCCGGTCTTCTGCATGATGCGAGTCACGGTCTGGTCGGTCATCGGGGAATCGACATAGTGCGGACAGACGACGTTGAGCGTCACCCCGCTGCCTTGCAGATCGAGCGCGGCACAGCGGCTGTAGCCGACCAGCGCATGCTTGCTCGCCACATACGCCGCGGCATAGGCGTAGCCTTGCAGACCGGCTGAGGAGGCGATGTTGATGATGCGACCTTGCCGGTGCTCGACCATCTTCGGAGCAAGCGCTTCGATCATGCGCCGCGCCCCGTGGAAGTTCGTAGCCAGATGCTTGTGGTAAAGATCCTCTCCGCTTTCCCGGCCATGACGCAAAAACGGAGCCGTGATGGCGATGCCGGCGTTGTTGACGAGCCCATCGACGAATCCGATCGCTGCACTCCACTCGCGCGCCAGCTCGACAGCCTCCCCGATCGTCTCCGGGTCGCTGACATCGAGATACACGGGCAGGGCCTTGCCACCCTCGGAGCGCAGTTCGTCGGCCAATTCTGTGACGGCTTCTTGACTGCGGGCCCCCAGCACGACCGCGCACCCGCGGCTGGACAGGTTGCGCGCGACGGCAGCTCCGATTCCGCGGCCGGCGCCGGTGATGAAGACGACTTTGGGGAGGGCCATGTGGGGCGTTAGAGTGTGCCACAATCCGCGTGCAATCCGAAGCGCTCAACTCCTCCGCCGTGGCGGCCCTCAGCCTGCTCTTTTCGCCGCTTCGATACGGGGCCACGGTGGCGCGAACGCGCACCTGGGTCCCGGCGATGGTGCCTTGGCGCGCGAGCGAGGAAGGCTTCGTCACGCCCGAGATTCTCGATTGGTATGGCCGCCTCGCGGATGGTCAACCGGGCGTGCTCGTGGTGGAAGCCACCGGCATCCGGGATGTTCCCAGCGGCCCGCTTCTGCGGATCGGGGCCGATCGATTCTTGCCTGGACTGCGTTCACTGGCGGAGCGGGTGCGCGAGCGCAGCTCAGGTCGCACGCGCCTGTTCATCCAGCTGATCGATTTTCTCGCCATCCGACGCCGGCCGGAGCGATCCAAGTATCTCGAACGCTTTCTGCTCATCCGGGAAGGCCACCGCGAGGCGCTGGAACGTCTGCGCCCTGGACTTCGCGGACTCGATGAGCCGGGCATCCGGCAGGCGCTGCAGCAGTTGTCGGACGAGGAGCTCTGGGGGGTGCTCACCGAGCGCGAGCGCGAGGATCTGGAGCGGGGCTACCGCGAGCGAGTCACCGACACGCATCTCGAGCACGTCCGCGAGCTTCCCCGTGTGCTGCCGACGCTCTTCGCCGAAGCGGCCGCGCGCGCTCGGGAAGCGGGTTTCGACGGGGCCGAGTTGCACTACGCCCACGCCTACACGATGGCTTCGTTCCTATCGAGGCTCAACACGCGCACCGACGGTTACGGCAGCACGCCCGAGGGTCGCGTGCGTCTGCCGCTGGAAGTGCTGCATGCCGCCCGGGCGAGGGTAGGGCATGACTGGACGCTGGGCTGCAGGCTTCTGGGCGATGAGGTGATCGAGGGCGGCAGTCGACTCGACGATGCCTGCCACGCAGCCGTCGCACTCGCTCGCGGCGGCATCGACTTCATCTCGGTTTCCAAGGGCGGCAAGTTCGAGGACGCGCGCGCTCCGAAGGTGGGCGAAGCGATCTATCCCTACACGGGCCCGAGCGGTCTGGAGTGCATGCCCACCGCGAAGCTGGACGAGCGCGGGCCGCATGGCCGGAATCTGCATCTTTCGCGGGGCATCCGCGAAGCCCTGCGAGTTGCCGGATTCTCGACGCCGGTGGGCGGAGCGGGGGGCATCGATCGCTTCGAGTTGGCGGAGTCCGCGCTGCGGACCGGAGCCTGCGACTTCGTGGCGGCCGCACGCCAATCACTCGCCGATCCGGACTGGTGGCGCAAGCTGGAACTTGGGCGCGAGAGCGAGGTGCGGCGCTGCCTGTTCACGAACTACTGCGAAGGCCTCGACCAGAAGCACAAGCAGGTCACCTGCCAGCTGTGGGATCGCGACTTCACGCAGTCCGACCCGCACCGCGACTCCATCGCCCGTAGCAGCGACGGAAAGCGCCGGCTGGTGCCCCCGCCTTGGCGTTGACACCAGCCGCGTTCACACCCGGAGAGAGGCCGCTACTTCTGCTCTTCCTTGGCCACTTCCTTGGAGATGCTGACCTTGATCGAGAACTTGCCCGCGGTCCTGGTGTGCATCTTCATCGTGCTCTCCCCGCGGGTCATCTCGCGGTTCATGTCCGTTTCGTTCTTGCCTTCCAGCTCAAATCGGACAGGACGCCTGTCGGCGACCGAGAAGTACAGGAAGCCCTCGCCTTCGGCGGTGTAGGTGGTCTCCGGCAAAGTGACCGCTGGCTCGAACATGCGCTGACGGCGACCGCCGCCTGCCTGGGGATCTTCCATCGTTCCCTTGGCTTCGATCTTGATTTCGATCTTGGCGACCTTCTCGCCGTCGAGCTCCTCGTCCAGGCTCACCAGCTTGGCCGTGCCTTCCCACTCGGCCTGTCCCAGCGGTCCGCCGCCCATGCGGCCCATGCCACGCATGCCCCGGCCGCGACCGCCCTCACCGCCACCGCCACCGCCCTCGCGCTGCGGCGGCGGGAAGTAGGTGCGCGTCATGTTGAGACCGAGCGCCGCGAGGATCTCGTCCTTCTCCAGATCCCAGCTGGCGTCCTTCTCGACTTCGTCATCGGGCAGCAGTCCGTCGAGTGACAGCGACAGAGTGTGGTGCTTGAGCGCTTCCTCGTGTTCGGGCTCGCTGCCCGACTCGAACTCGAACTTGAGCTCCTCGCCCGTGGCGTCCATCAGCACGACGGCACCCTCAAAGGGGCTCTCCAGCTCGCTGTCATTGGATTGATCGCCCATCGTCATCGAGGACTTGCCGCCGACCTTCTCGAAGTGGCGCTTGAGCTTCTGAGGGGTGTTCTCCTTGCTCTCCAGCAAGTCATCCACGAGCACCATGCTGTAGGTGATCTCGCTGCCGCCGCTCATGCCGGGCATCTCGACGGGTTCTCCGTCCCGCTCCACGGACATCTCGACGATCTCGTTGCTCATCGTCATTTCCGACTCGATGCGCAGGGAGCGGGGCTTGGAATAGTCGGTCTGAAGGGCGGTTCCGCCGGCGACAAGGCACAAAGACAGGGCCAGAAAGGGTTTCATGCGGGTTTGAATGGTGTCGGTGGATGAGTCGGAAAGCGATGAGTCGGAAAACACAGTGTAACCCCGAGATCCCTCAGGGTTCCGATCGAATCGCGCTGCCCGAGCGCGCCCGGGCAAGGCCGCTCGCCACGAGATACAGAGCCAGTAGGATCAGCGCCCCGGCAGCCAAGGCGTTGGCCATGGCCGCGTCCACCCCCTGCGCAGCGCGCCAGTTGGACAGCGCCAGACTGCTGAGCGCCCAGAGGGTCGTCACCAGCAGACCGCTCATCGGGAGGATCAGAAACCAGGCCGTCCGACCCTGACTGCGCATCCACACGGCGATGGAAAGCAGGGTCAGCGCGGCAAGCAGCTGGTTCGAAGCCCCGAACAGGGTCCAGAACTTGAGGTAGCCGCCCGTTCCCGCGGACATCAGCATCAGCGCCGCCGGTCCGATCGTCAGCAGTACCCCGAGGCTGGCCCAGAACAGGCCACGGCGACCAATCAACTCCTGCACCAGATAGCGGCCAAGCCTCGTCGCCACGTCCAGTGTGTCGAACACGAAGGTCGAGAAGGCCATCGCGCCGAAGGTGATCGCGAAGGGCAGGTTCTCGCGGCCAATCAGGATCGTCAGAAACTCTCCGATGCCGCGGCCGTAGATCGCGCCCGGCTTCATGCCGGCGAGCTCTTCGCGCGTGAAGATCACGATCGTGACGAGCGCAATCACCGCCACGAAGCCCTCCGCGAGCATCGCGCCGTAGCCCACGACGTGCGAGTGGCTCTCCCGATCGAGTTGCTTGCTGGTCGTCCCCGAACATACGAGCCCGTGAAATCCCGAGCAAGCTCCGCAGGCGATGGTTACGAACAGGAACGGCATCAGGGCGCCCGTGGCACCTCCCGCATCGAAGCCGGTGAAGGCCGGCTGGCGCACTTCGTAGCCGCCAAAGAGCATCCCGATCACCCCGATGGCGATGGCGGAATAGAGCACGAAGCCGCCGAGATAACCCCGCGGTTGCAGCAGGAGCCAGACCGGCGTCACCGAAGCGATGCAGCAGTAGCAGAGAATCGCCAGCGACCAGGTCAAGCCGTCGAAGACGAGCCAGTGCGACAAGTGTGTGCCGGCCCAGGCCAACCCGAAGGTCGCAGGCACGAAGATCACCGTCACCAGCCACAGGGGCGGCGCCAGAAAGCGCTGCAAGAGCCCCATCACCACCGAAAGCAGCAGATAAAGTACGCTCGCGGCCGCTACCGCGCCACCGGGGTTGAAACGCTCGCCGCTTGCCTCCAATTCCTCCGTGCCCTGCACGAAGGAACCCGCGGTGATGTCGGTGAAAGCCACGATCACGTACACCAGCGCGATCCAGATGAAGGCCATCATCGCCCGACCCTGCGCCGTGCCGAGGCGCTCGCGCGCGATCTCCGCGATGGAGTTGCCGCCGTGCCTCAGCGAAGCCACCAGCGCCGAGAAATCATGGACGGCGCCGATGAAAATCACGCCGAACGTGATCCACAGCAGGCAGGGCAGCCAGCCGAAATTCTGACAGGCGAGGATCGGCCCTGCGATCGGCCCCGCGGCCGCGATCGCCGAAAAATGCTGGGCGAACAGGTAGAAGGGCGGCGTCGGCACATAGTCCGCGCCGTCAGCCCGCGCATGTGCCGGCGTGGGGCGGGCGTCATTCAACCGCAGCTGACGCGCCACCCAGCCGCCGTAGAGACGATGGCCCAGCATCAGTACGGCAATGAAACACAGCGCGAAGAGGGCCAGACTCATGGCGGGGGTCGGGCCTGAAACGTAGCATGAGCGGCGCATGAGCGCCCCCGCCTCGGATCCCTCCCTGCATCGCAGAGTTCTGCTGGGGCTTGTGCTCGGTGCGCTGGCCGGCGGTCTCGCCAACACCCTCGCTGCCGGCTCCGCGGGCGCCAAGGAGTGGATCACGGTGCTGGCGGACGGCGTGGCCCACCCGATCGGCCAGATCTTTCTCCGGCTGCTGTTCCTCGTGGTGGTTCCGCTGGTCTTCACCTCACTCGTGGTGGGCGTGGCCGGCCTGGGTGATCTGGGCAAGCTCGGCCGGATCGGCGGCAAGACGCTGCTCTTCTTCCTCGGCACCACGGCCGTCTCGGTGGTGATCGGCCTGACGCTGCTCAACGCCTTCCAGCCGGGAGCTGGCTTCGATGCCGCGACCAAGCAGGCCCTGATGGCGCAGTACGGATCCGATGCGGCTGCACTGCAGTCCAAGGCGGCGGCCCAGAGCTTCACCAGCGTGCTCGACGGGGCCAACAAGATCCTCAACATGTTCCTGCCGAGGAACGTGATTCAGGCGCTGGTCAACATGGACATGCTGCCGGTGATCGTCTTCGCGCTGTTGATGGGCTGCGCGCTGACGCTGGCGGAAAAAGCGCGGCGCGAACGCATGGTCGACTGGATGGAAACCGTCGGCGGCGCGATGGTGACGATCGTCGGCTTCGCGATGAAGCTGGCGCCCTACGCGGTCTTCTGCCTGATCTTCTCGGTGATCGCCAAGTTCGGCTTCGACCTGCTGGGCAAGCTGGCGATGTACATGGCGCTGGTGATCGCGGGCTACCTGATCGTGCTCTTGGGCCTGTTCCCGCTGCTGATCAAGCTGTTGTGCAAGCGCAGCCCGATCGAGTTTCTGCGCAAGGCCCTGCCAATCGTCGGCACGGCGCTCTCCACCTCTTCGAGCAACGCGACGCTGCCGACTTCGATCCGCATCGCGCAGTCCGAGCTCGGCGTTCGGCCCTCGGTGGCGGGATTCGTGCTGCCGCTGGGCGCCACGATGAACATGAACGGCACGGCGCTGTTCGAAGGCGCCGTGGTGCTCTTCGTGGCCCAGGTCTTCGGCATCGAACTGACGCTGGCCCAGCAGGCGGTCGTGGTGCTGCTGTGCGTCTTTTCCGCAGTCGGCGCGGCCGGGGTCCCGGGCGGCTCGCTACCGCTGATCATGATCGTGATGGCGCAGGTGGGCGTACCCCCCGACGGCATCGCCATCATCCTCGGCGTCGACCGCCTGCTCGACATGGGCCGGACGGTGGTCAATGTCATGGGTGATGTGGTTTGCGCGGCTTGGATCGAGCGAGGGGAATCCTCACCAGGGACCGCGGCCGGCTCGTGAGCGTATTTTTCTCCCCCGTCGAGGCCCTGGCTCGTCCAAGGATATCCTCATGCAGATGAGTTCCCCCCGCTACCAGTCCCTGCTGGCCGAGATCGCGCCTGTCCGTGAGCGACTGCTGAAGAATCCGCTCTATACCTCCGTCCGCGATGAGGAGCGCCTGCACGTGTTCCTCGAGCACCACGTGTTCGCCGTGTGGGACTTCATGAGCCTGCTGAAGGCCCTGCAGCGCCATCTGACCTGCGTGGAGCCGGTCTGGGTTCCGCGCGGCTCCCCCGCCGTGCGGCGCTTTGTCAACGAGATCGTCGTCGGCGAGGAGTCGGACGAGCTGGGTCATGGACGGGTGCTGAGCCATTATGAGCTCTATATCGAAGCCATGCACGCCGCTGGCGCGAACACGCGCACGATCGAGAGCTTCGTGGCCGCCGTCAGCAACGGCGCGTCCGTGCGGAGCGCACTGGCGTCCTGCGGCGCGCCGCCCGCCTCGCGCGCCTTTGTCGAGAGCACCTTCGCGGCGCTGGAGTCGGGATCACTGCCCGCGATCGCCGCCTTCTTCACGCTGGGGCGCGAAGAACTCGTGCCTGACATGTTCCGTCGGCTGGTTGCCGATCTCGCCGCGCGCTTTCCCGGCCGATATTCGCTGTACCAGCTGTATCTCGAGCGCCACATCGAAGTCGACTCCGGCTCTCACGGCCCGCTCTCCCAGCAGCTGCTGGCCGAAGTGTGCGGGTCGGATGAACGCAACTGGCAGCTCGCCACCCGCGCGGCGGTGCAGGCTCTGGAGGCCCGAATCGCGCTCTGGGACGGCACGCTCGCCGCGATCGAGAGCCGGCGCCCGGCCGTGGTCACGCGCTGACGCTGATCGAGGCCACGTTCGTGTGGCAGTGCTCGATCACGCCCTGAGACACCGAGCCGTGCCAGGCCCGCAGCAGGCCTTGGTGGTGGTGGTTGCCCACGACCACCAGATCGGCGCCCTGCGCCCGCGCCATCTGGCACACACCGTCGCTGGCGCGGCCCAGCGTGCCTTCGACGGCGAGCTTCGGCTGCGCGCAGCCGGCAGTCCGCGCGGCATCGGCGAGCTCTCGTCCCAGATCCTGCGTCACCGCCGGATCGGCCTGGCCGATCGGCAGCGGGCCGGCGATCTTGCGGCGGCGGTGCTCTTCGGCGAGCGAGTAGCTGTGCAGCAGGCTCAGTTCGATGCGACCGAGCTTCTCAAGGCCCATGGCCCACTGCAGCGCGGCCTGCGCAGTCGGGGTGCGGTCGAAGGCCACGGCGACCTTGAGCAAGCGCTTACCGGCCAGCCAATCCTCGAGCGGCAGCGCGGCGCGCACCACCAGCACCGGCCGGCGGCTCGAACGCGCCACCCGATCCGCGGTGGAACCGAGCAGCCAGTTGGCGAAACCGCGGCGCCCCACGGCGCCGACCACCAGCAGATTCGCGGTAGTGTGAGCCGCACGGCTCACCAACACGGCATCACCGTCGCCGTGCAGCAGTTCCCCATCCGTCTCGGCGCCCAGCCCGCGCGCCACGGACACCTCGGCCTCAAGGCGGGCGAGCAGCGTCTTCTCCAGCTGGTCGAGCGCGCTGCCGCGCTGCAGCAGGCCGACCCCCTCAAGCCCGCTGGCATGCACGAGCACCAGCTTCTCGCTGGCGCGTTTGGCCCAGGCGGCTGCCGCGCGCAGGGACTCTCCGGAAGCGGAACTGAAATCGGTACCGACGACGATGCTCATGAACAGGACTCCTCAGGGACGAGACGCGCGCGGATGACCGAAGCGATCACGGCGAGGGTCAGGATACCACCGACCACACCCAGCGAGAGTTCCACGGGAATTTTGCCCCCCCCAAGCGAAGGCAGGATCATCTTCGCGCCCACGAAGATCAGGATCAGGGAGAGCCCGATCTTCAGATAATGCAGGTATTTCAACAGGCCCGCGACCGCGAAAAACAGCGAGCGCAGCCCCATGATGGCGAAGATGTTCGAGGTGTACAACACGAATGTGTTCTGGCTGATGCCCAGCGCCGCCGGAACCGAGTCAACCGCGAACAGGATGTCCGTGGTCTCGATCACCAGCAGCGTCAGGAACAACGGTGTCGCATGCAGGCGGCCCGCTGTCCGTACGAAGAACTTCGAACCCTCATACTGATCGGTTACGGGGAGGAACCGCCGGACCATGCGCAGAACGAGGTTCTTCTCGGGCTCCATCTGCTCGTCTTTGGAGAAGAGCAGCTTGATCCCCGTCAGGATCAGGATCCCGGCCAGCACCCAGATGGTCCAATGGAAGCGCTCGATCAACGCCACGCCGGTCAGCAAGAACAGGCCACGGAAGACCATGGCACCCAGCACGCCCCAAAAGAGCACACGGTGCTGACTCTCCGCCGGAACGGCGAAGTAGGTGAAAATGACCAGGAAGACGAAAATGTTGTCGACCGAGAGCGCGTACTCGGTGATGTAGCAGGTCATGTACTGCGGCCACAGCGGCGTGTAGCTCGCCCCCTCCGGCCCCGCCAACACTGGGCGGTCAATCTGCCACCAGATCAAGAAGTTGAAGGCGAGGCCCAGCGTGACCCACACCGCCGTCCAGCCCAGCGCCTCCTTGACGCTCACCTCGTGCTGCTTCTTGTGGAAGATGCCGAGGTCAATGACCATCACACCCAGGATCAGGATTGCGAAGATCGCCCACATTCCCCAGTGATCGGTGAGGAAGGAGGCTTGCGTTGCGGTTTCAGCCATAGATCAGCAGTCGGATGCCCGGGGGCAGGCGCTTGGTGAGACCGGCGAGCACGTGTCCGCGCAGAAGGTGGTAGATGGTGGTGCGCTGTGTGGCCCCGATCATGATCGCCGAGACATCCAGCGACTCAGCGGCACGCTTGATGCCTTCGACGGCGTTCCAGGAAACCGTGTAGACGGGAATGACCATCATTCCCTCGGCCTCCCCGCCGCGCACCGAGAGCTTGAGCGCCTCGATCCCCTCCTGAGCCGGCTTGCGGTTGGCGGACCCCACGAACAGTCCGGTGTACTCCTCGACATATAGCGCGTAGACCGTGCGCCCGCCCAGGCCCTTTTCGCGCGAAATCGCCTCGGAGAGCAGGCCGGGGTTGTGAGAGCGGATCGCGATCATCGTCTTCGACGGGTAGAGCTGAGCGATCGACTCCGCCTGGTTGAGGCTCAGGATTTCCAGCGCCGAGTCATCCTCGAGTTGGGCTTCGTTCTCAAGAATGCGCCGGGGTGCGATCTTAGCCACCATCGGCATCTGGTACAGGAGATCGCTGAACCACTTGCGACGGGTTCCAACCGCGATCAGTGCGCCGACGGCCACGAGCAGCGTGCCGATCAAGGTGGCATTCGGCTTCATGTACAGATTTACCGCCCACGCCGTCACCACCATCACGGTGGTTCCGATGCCGATCCAGACACGCTTGCCGCGCTGGCCCTCGCGCCAGCGGATCACGTCAAGTCCCGCCGAGCTGAGCCCGAAGGCACCCAGCAAACCGAAAGCGTACAGATCGCCCAAGAGATCCATGTCCCCGCGCGCGAAGTAGATCACCAGGATCGGTATCAGCGTCGCAACCAAGATCGCCAGCTGCGGCGTGCCGAAGCGCCGGTTGCGCATCGCGATGGTCGAGGGCAGAAAACCGCGATCCGAGAGGGCGATGAACACGTGGTAGCAGCCGATGATCGCCGTGTTGGCAGCCAGCATCAGCAAGGCCGATCCCGTCAGCACGATGGCGGTCATCAGCCAGTTTCCTCCGTAAGCCTGACCGAGCGCCGAGATCAGCTTCTCCCCTTCTCCGACCTTGACCGCGCTGGGCAGCAGCGCGATCGCAAACAGCGTCAGAAACGGCGAGGTCACGAACATCGCCACCACGACGTAGATCATGCCGCGGGTTGCGGAAGCCTTGATCGGCAGCTTCATCGCGGGGCTCAGCTGGCTGATCGCCTCCAGACCGGAGAAGGCCAGCCAGGCCAGCGAGAAACCGACAAGGAATGTCTTTCCGTTGAGCTCGGAGACCTGCGACAGATTGGCCCAGACTAGCTGCCACTCGCCCGGCTGCATGTTCGAGACGATCATCACCACCGCCGTGCAGCTGGTGATGAAGGATGCGCTCGCCAGAATCAGCGCCAAGGCCGCGCTCTCGCGTATGCCGATCGTGTTGACGATAGCGAGCAGCAGCAGCGAAGCCACGGAGAGTGGCACCACATGGTGTTCCAGCACGGGGAACAGGCTGGAGAGGTAGTGGATGCCCGCGATCGAGGAGATCGCCGAGGTCAGGAAGTACGAAACCGAGATGAACAGTCCGCCAAGGCACGCCACCACGGGCGTGAAGGCCATATTGGAGATATTGACCACCCCGCCCCCGTCGGGGATGCGCCAACACACCTCGACGTACTTGTAGGCCAGCAGCAAGAACCCGAGGAAGGTCGCGCAGACGAACAGCGGCGCCAGGTCGCCCACGTGCGGGTTGCGGTAGAGCAGGCCCGGGACGTAGAAGACGCTGGTTCCGATGTCGCAGAAGACGACGGCCCAGACGAGCAGGGGTGTCAGTTGCCGCAGGTGGCCGTCGCCGCCCGCTTTCGCTGTGGTGGTGGAACTCACGGGAGCCGGGCTCCCGATCGAGGTGGCTCCGCGTCGGGTGCGGGCAGGGGGGTGTCGTTGGGCATTGCCGTGGACCTGGTCAGGACCGTGGATTGTAACGCGCCGGTACAGAAACCTGAGCACGGCCAGCAGGTGAGCCCGCCGAGCACATTGCGATTTCCTGAGTCGGCGGCAGTTGATGCGAAGGTGGGCCCCGCAGGACTCGAACCTGCGACCAAGCGATTATGAGTCGCCAGCTCTAACCGACTGAGCTAGGGGCCCCTTCGAGCCGCTGCATCCTACCAAGCAGGCGCTAGACTCGCGCCATGCTCTTCCAGGCTCCCCCTGCGCTGTGGGCGCTGACCCTCCTGGGTTGCACCCTGCCATCCCCCTCAGTTCCCGCCCAGGCTCCTGCAAGCGAAAAATCGACGTTGCGCTTTGGGGACGCGGCCCGCGAGCTGCCCGAACAGCCTTTCTTCCCGGGTGCCACGCATGACCCGGCCATTCCGCATCCCGACCAGCTGCTACCCCAGCCGCTCGGCAGCTTCACGGCGCACCACCACGAGATTCTCGCGGCGTTGCGCGCCATGGCTAAGAACAACCCGCGCATGCGCGAAGAGTCCTTCGGTCGCACGCACGAGGGGCGCGAACTCGTGCTGTTCGTGATCAGCACGCCCGCGAACCTTCAGCGGCTGGACTCGATCCTCGCGGACCTCGGCAAGCTCGCGGACCCGCGCGGCGTCGCGGATTCGGAGCTGGAGCGCATCGTCCAGCAATCGCCGGCTGTCGCCTGGCTGGGGCACAGCATTCACGGCGATGAGATGTCGGGCTCGGACTCGGCGCTGGCGACAGCCTGGCACTTCGCAGCCGGCACCGGAGCCGATGTGATGGCGCTGCTCGAGCAGACTGTCATTGTGATCGACCCGTGCCAGAATCCGGACGGGCGCGAGCGCATCCTCTCGCAACTCGTGCAGGGGGCGGGCTACGTGCCGAACCTGGATCCCGACGCCATGCAGCGCGGTCGCTGGCCTTACGGTCGCGGCAACCACTTCCTGTTCGACATGAACCGGGACTGGCTGTGGGGCACGCAGCCGGAGACTCGCGCGCGCTGGGCAGCGATCCGCAAGTACAAGCCCCAGTTGCTCGTGGACGCACATGAAATGGGCGGACTCGACACCTATCTCTTCTACCCGGCGACGGACCCCTTCACGCCGCACTTCCCGCTCCAGACGCTGAAGTGGTGGCCGATTTTCGCCGCAGATCAAGGCGCCGCCTTCGACCGCTACGGCTGGAGCTATTACACGCGCGAGTGGGCCGACTCCTGGTATCCGGGCTACACCGATTCCTGGGGCAGCTACCAGGGAGCTGTCGGAATTCTCTACGAACAGGCGCGCTTCCATGGCCAGGCTCTGCGACGAGCCTCGGGCGAGATCGCCACCTACCGCGAGGCCGTGCATCACCAGACCGTCAGTGCGGTCGCCAACACGACCACGCTCTTCAGGAACCGCGAAGCGCTGCTGCGCGGCTATCTCGAAACACGACAGCGCGCTCTCTCGAAGGATGCTCCGGGGGTTGAGCGCAGCTTCGTGCTGGTTCCCGGTCGCCACCCATCGCGCGAACGCGAGCTGATCGAGCGGCTTCTCGCACAGGGACTTGAGGTCTGGCGCACGCAGGAAGAGGTCCGCGCCCAGCATGTCGACACGCTGCTGGACGGTCGGCAGGAGTCGCGCGCTTTCCCCAAGGGGGCGCTGGTGATCCACGCCCGACAGCCGTTGGGATCCATGGCGCTCGACTTCCTCTCCTTCGATCCGCGCTACGACCAGGGCTCGCTGGATCGCGAACGCAAGGAGCTCGAACGCAAGCAGCAGTCCAAGGTCTACGACGTGACGGGCTGGTCGCCAGCGCACGCGTACGATCTCGAGGCGTATTGGGCCCAGCTGGGCGAGGCGAAAACCGAACGCTTCACGGGCTTCGAGCCGACGGACGGGCGCGTCTCGCCGCTGACCTCCGCGGAGCTTGCGGTCTACGGCTGGGCCGTCGACGGGCAGGACGATGGCGCGGTCCGTTTCGCCGTTGAGGCCATGGAATTGGGGCTGAAGGTCGCGATCGCGGAAGAGCCCTTCGCCATCTGGAGCGCCGCCAGCGCCTCCTCGCAGGCGGCGCCGATCGCGCGCCTCGCGCGTGGGAGCCTGCTGGTACGTCGCCATGAGAACGGCGCGGATGTCTCGGCACGCGTGGAGCAGGCGGCGCGTCGTTCTCAGGTCGTCGCGCATGCGGCGGGCACGGCGCGCAGCATGGACTCAGGCCCGGATCTGGGCGGCGGCAGGTTCGCCCTGCTGGCCCGGCCTCGCGTCGGCATCCTGAGCAACGCGCCCGTGAGCGTCGAGCCCTATGGACACACCTGGCACCTGATCGACACGCGCCTGGGTCTGCCCTGCTCGCAGGTCAATGCAGCCGAACTGAGCGGATACGATCTGCGCAAGTACAACGTGCTGGTGATTCCCGAGGCCGGTGGCGGTCTCCAGACCCTGCTGAAGGAGCACGCGGAAGAGCTCAACGCCTGGGTCAAGGGCGGCGGAACACTGATCGCCTCCGGCTCCTCGGCAGCCCAACTGGTGGCCTCGCAGAATGGGCTCACCAAGGTGCTGGAGCGACGGGAAGCCCTCAAGGAACTGCCGCGCTTCCGCGAGGCCGTGCAGCGCGAGCGCGCGGCCGGCCGCCAGCCGGTGGACGCGGCGCTGGTGTTCGGAGACAAGGCCACGGAGTCCGCCGCCACAGAGGAACCCAAGCCCGCGATGAGCGAGGAGCAACTGGCGCGCTGGGATGAGTGGGCGGAAGTGTTCGCGCCGCGCGGCGCGATTCTGCGCGCCGAGAGCAGCGAAGACCACTGGCTCACCTACGGATGCGGCCGGGAACTGCCGGTTTACTACGAGGGCGCCAGCGCGCTGCTCAGCAGCCTGCCGATTCGCACGCCCGTTCGTCTGGCACCCAAGGAGCGTCTGCGCCTCTCAGGCCTCGTCTGGCCCGAGGCCCGCGAGCGCCTCGGCGATGCGGCCTACTGCACCGTGGAAAGCGTGGGCAACGGCCAGGTGATCCTGTTTGCCAGCGCGCCCGAGTTCCGCGGCTGGTTCCGCGGAACGATGCGCTTGCTCTCCAACGCGATCGTGTACGGTCCTGGTCTGGGTGCGCGTCAGCCCAACGAATGGTGATCGCCCGAGCACGCCCCAGGCGGACAGCCGCGCAGATGGCTGCGAAGGCTCCGCGCGGCGCGTGGCCCGACTAATTCTTCTTCTTCGCCGGCTTGGCCTTGGCCTCCGCTTGCGGGGGCGCTTCCTGCTGCCGGACGCTCTGCTTCCCCTTGGGCTTGGCTCCATCGCGCACATGGTGATCCGCAAGCACCATCGCAACGCTCGCCGTCAGCTTCTTGCCGGTCGGGATGTGCAGGAATTCGTTGGGGCCGTGGGCATTGGAGTGCGGACCGAGCACGCCCGTGATCAGGAACTGGGCCTTCGGAAACTTCTTGCCCAGCATGCCCATGAAGGGAATCGATCCACCTTCGCCCATGTAGCAGGCGTCCTTGCCGAAGGTCGCCTTCGAGGCCTTGGCTACGGCCTTCTCCAGCCACGGCGCCAGCTCGGGCGCGTGCCAGCCTGACGCACCCTTCTCGGGCTCGAAGCGCACCTTGGCGCCGTAGGGCGGATCCTTCTCCAGCAGTTTCTTGAGCTTCTTGGTCGCGATTTCCGCATCGCCCGTCGGCGGCACGCGAATCGAGAGCTTGAGCGAAGTCGAGGGTCGAAGCACGTTGCCAGCGCTCTTCATCTCCGGAATGCCGGCGACCCCAGTGATCGAGAGCGTCGGTCGCCAGGTGCGGTTGAGCAGCAGCTCAGCCGGATCCTTCTTCATCGGCTTCATGCCTTCCACCCACGTGTACTTGTCGTAGACCGCCTTCTTGAGCACCTTGGCAGCCGACTTGGCCTGCTTTTGGCGCTGCTTGGGGATCTTGACGTGCAGTTCCTTGAGGTGGATCTTCCCGGTCTCCTCGTCTTCGAGCCGCGAAAGCACCGTGCGCGCGATGCGGAAGCTCGAAGCCACGATGCCGCTGGCATCGCCGGAGTGCACGCCCTCCTTCAACACCTCGACCACGAGGTTGCCGGCGATCAGTCCACGCAGAGAAGTCGTGCTCCACAGGCGCTCGTAGTCGCCGCAGCCCGAATCAAGGCACACAACCAAACTGACATCGCCGATGCGCTGCTCGAGGTGGTCGATGTAGGCGGGCAGATCGTAGCTCCCCGACTCTTCGCAGGCCTCGATCAGAATCACGCACCGGGCGTGCGCCGCGCCCTGACGCTGAAGCGCCTCGATGGCAGTGAGCGACGCGAAGGCCGCGTAGCCGTCATCGGCCCCGCCCCGACCGTAGAGCCGGTCCCCCTTGAGCACGGGCTCCCACGGGCCTGTGCCTTCGTTCCAGCCGGTGAACTCCGGCTGCTTGTCGAGGTGGCCGTAGAGCAGAACGGTATCCGGACCCGAACCCGGCACCTCCATGTAGATCAGCGGCGTGCGATTGGGCAGCCGGATGACTTCGACAACGAGCCCCTGAATCTCGCGGGAGCGGCACCACGCCTCGATCAGCGCGACCGCTCGATCCATGTGGCCGAGCTTCTGCCAGTCGGCCTCAAAGTACGGCGACTTGTTGGGAATTCTGATGTACTCGGTCAGCGTCGGAAGGATCGAGGCATCCCAGACGCGGTTGACGAACTCTTGCAGGTTCTTGTGATCCATGGTGGCCCGACAGCATAGCGCAAGCCTCGATACTGCCCCCCGAGCGGGGACAGAATCGAAACTGGGAACCGGATTTCCCGCACGAACCATGGGCACCGCCCCCGTCTCCATAGGTACCGGGACGCAGGTCCCCCCCCCCGGCACTGGAGACACCGATGCAGAAGTTCATCCCGCCGCAATGCCCGTACCCCGCCTGCCCCCAAAGCCCCTTTCTGTACCGCCGCCGCGGCTACTACAAGCGACTGTGCGGGGCTGAGCGCATCCCGCGCTTCCAGTGCCTCACCTGCGGGAGGCGTTTTTCCTCCCAGACCTTCCGCAACGACTACCGCCACCACAAACCCGGCCTCAACGTCGGGATCGTCGATCAGCTGATCTCGAAGGTTTCGCAGCGCCAGATCGCCCGCAACCTCGGCTGCAACCCCAAAACGGTCGCTCGCCGAATCCCGCTTTTCGGTCAGCACTTTCAGAAAGCTCACGAGCGCGTGCTGGCGAAGAGTGAGAAGCTCCTCGGCAGCAACGGACACCTCGTCTTCGATGAGCTCGAGACCTTCGAGCAAAACCGCATCGAAAAGCCGGTCACCCTGGCGGTCCTGGTCGAGGCGCGCACGGGCTTCATCGTCCATGGCGAGGCCGGGACGCTGCCCTCACGCGACAAAAAGCGCGGCGATCCCACGCGGGTCAGCCAGTCGCGCGAGGTCGTGACGCGCTGCATGGAGGTGCTCGCGCAGCACCGCGATCCCAAGTCGCTGCTGGTGGTGGTCAGCGACCTCAAGACCACCTACCCCTCGATCGTCCACAAGACTCTTCCTGACAACGTCGTCCACGTCCAGGTCTCCAGCAAGCTAGCCCGCAACACCAGGAACCCGTTGTTCCCCATCAACCACCAGTTCGCGATGCTGCGCGACAACCTCTCGCGCCTCGTGCGGCGCAACTGGGGCTACAGCAAGCGC
>JBIKMH010000060.1:0-6652 GCA_044359355.1 Planctomycetota bacterium
ACGGGCGCCGCTTGCGAACGGGCGCCGCTTGCGAACGGGCGCCGCTTGCGAACGGGCGCCGCTTGCGAACGGGCGCCGCTTGCGAACGTGCGTCGCTTGCGAACGGGCGCCGCTTGCGAACGTGCGTCGCTTGCGAACGGGCTCAGCGCTGGCTGCCCGCCTCAACCCGCCGCGCGCACTCGAGGGCCTGCTCCACGTCGTGGATCAGATCATCGATGTGCTCGATGCCGACCGACAGGCGCACGAGCCCGTCGGCGAGGCCCTGCTCGCGGCGCACACCGGCGGGGATGCTGGCGTGGGTCATGCTGGCCGGCACTTCGCACAGCGATTCGACGCCGCCGAGCGATTCGGCCAGCGTGAAGACCTGCGTGCGCGAGGCGAATTCATTGGCGGCCGCGACGCTGCCCTTGAGCTCGAAGGAAAGCATGCCGCCGGGGCCGGACATCTGCTGCTTCGCCAGCGCGTGCTGGTGGTGCGAGGGCAGCCCGGGGTAGATCACGCGCGCGACGAAGGGATGCGCCTCGAGGTGGCGCGCGAGCGCGAGCGCGTTGGAGCAGTGGCGCTCCATGCGCAGCGCCAGCGTCTTGGTCCCGCGCATCACGAGGAAGCAGTCCATCGGGCCGGGCGTGCCGCCGACCGCGTTCTGGAAAAAGGCCAGTTCCTTGCGCAATTCAGGGTCCTTGCCGATCAGCGCGCCCCCGACCACGTCCGAGTGGCCGCCGAGGTACTTGGTCAGCGAGTGCAGCACGATGTCGGCGCCGAGTTCCAGCGGTCGCTGCAGGAAGGGCGTCGCGAAGGTGTTGTCGACGATCACCAGCTTGCCGCGCTCGTGCGCGATGCGCGACGCGCGGGTGATGTCCGTGAGGCGCAGCAGTGGATTGGTTGGCGTCTCGAGGTAGACATAGCGCGTGTTCTCGCGGATCGCGGAGCGCAGCGCGGGCTCATCGTTGGTGTCCACGTAGCTGAACTCGATCCCGTAGCGCTGGAAGACCTTGGAGAAGATGCGGTAGGTACCGCCGTACAGGTCGTTGCCCGCCACGACATGGTCGCCGGGCACCAGACGGTCGAGCAGCGCGTTGGTCGCGGCGAGGCCCGAGGAGAAGCACAGACCCCATGCGCCGCTTTCGAGGCTGGCGAGATTGTGCTCGAGTGCGGTGCGCGTCGGATTGGTGGTGCGCGAGTACTCGTAGCCCTGGCGGGGCACCGCCGGCGCGTCCTGCTTGTACGTGCTCGTGAAATAGACCGGGGTCATCACGGCCCCGTTGGAGGGATCGGGTTCCTGCCCGGCATGGATGGCGCGGGTTTCAAAGCGGGCGGAGGCGGGTTGGCTGCTCATGTCTTGTTGTAGGCTCTTCGCGGCGAGGCGTCGAAGTCGTACCGTAGAGAACCGGCTTGAGCAATTCCACCTCCGACCCCGCCGAAGCGCTGCCGCGCCGCATCGCGCCGCTCGCAGCCCTGCTGCTGGCGCTGCTGGCCTTTCTCACGCTGCCCGCGAGCCCCGCGCACGGCTGGGACGAGGCGATGCATCTGGAACTGCCCGCGGCGCGCATGCTGGTCGCGATGCAACAGGGCGCCTGGAGCGCCTGGGCGGACGCCTTCCTTGACTGCTCGCAGTATCCGCCCGGCTGGCCGCTGGTGCTGTCGCTGTGGCAGGGGCTGTGTGGGATCGGCGAGACTTCGGCGCGCGCCCTGGGCTGCCTGTCGCTGGGACTCCTCGCCCATGCCGTGTACCTCGTCGCTCTCGCCGCAGCGCGCGACGCGCGCGTGGCCTGGCTGGGCTTCTCGATCGTGGCGCTTTCGCCTTTGTGCTGGGCCTACGGCAGCACGCTGTTTCTCGAAGTGCCCTTCGCGGCCGCGGCCGCGTTCACGCTGCACGCGTGGCTGGTGCGCGCGGATCGGCCGCATGGGGCGCTGCGCGCCGGCGCGTGGTTCACCTGCGCCTTCTTCATCAAGTTCAACTACGGACTGATGCTGCTAGCCGGCTTGAGCGCCGCCTGGCTGGCGCAGGTACTGCTCCGCCGCCAGCGCGAAGCGCTGCGCGATCTGCTGCGGCTCTCCGCCGTGCCGCTGGTCGCCGGTCTGTTGTGGTTCGTGCTGTTGCGGGGTACTGAACATCGCGAGGCGCTGCTGGGTTTTCTGAGCGGAAACCGCGAGTTCCAGCCCACGGCGACGGGCGTGCGGATGCTGCATGCCGGCCTGTTCCTGTTCGTGAGCCCGCGCGCGCTGCTGCTGGTGCTGCTGCTCGCGCTCCTGGCGCTGCGCAAGGTCGCGGATGGGCGCGTGCAGGCGCTGTGGTGCGTCTCGCTCGCGCTAAGCCTGCCCGCCTGGCTGCACCCCTTCCATCTCGATCGCTTCCTCGTGCCGCAGATTCTCGGGCCCGCTGCGCTGGCGAGCGTCGGGCTGCTCGCACTGGGCCGCCGCGCATGGCTCGGCGGCCTCGCGCTGCTCCTGTGCATCCCGGGAGACTTCGATCGTCTCGCGCTGGCGAAGTCCGTCGGCATGCTCAGCGAGGAGCCGCGCGTCGCGGAGTATCAGCGCGGCATTTACGCGCGCTGGAAGCAGTTCGGGATCGGGCGCGAGTTGCCGACCAACGGGCTGGAGCGCGCCGTTCACGATGCGATTGCGGATGCGCTGGCACGCGAGAGCGGGCCACGGCTGCGCGTGGGCTGGATCGGCATGCCTTCGCAGTTCCCGCCCGCGGCGCTGCATCTGGCGCGCCTTGAGCGCGGCATGGACCCCTCCGTGTTTCTGCGCGAGAGCGATCGCAGCCTCGATCTGGACTATTTTCGAGGCGGCGAAGAGGTTGATGCGGCCCGGGTCGCAGCGTTCGCGCAGGGCTTCGATCGGATTTGCTTCACCCGTCCGCATGCCTGGCGCAGCGACCCCGCGCGCGAGTCGATGGGGCGCTTCGTCGAGGCCTTGCGTGCTTCCGGCTGGAAGGAGCGCGAAATTCTGCGCTTCGAAATCAAGCGCCCGCTGGCACTGGCCTTGCCCGTGCAATTGTGGATTTTGGAACCATGAGCCTGTCACCCTCGGAACGATCGGAATATCTGCAACGCTTCGAGCGCGGGCCGTCGCTCGTGCGCGCGGCCTGGAATGCTCTGCCCGTCGAAGCACGGCAGTGGCGGCCGGCGCCGGGCCGCTGGAGCGCGCTGGAAGTGCTGTCCCACTGCGCCGATGCGGAGTTGCACGCCGCGATCCGCATCCGCGCCCTGCTGGCGGAGGAACGGCCGCTGATCGCGGGCTACGACGAGAACCGCTGGGCTGTCAAGCTGGACTACCACGCCGTCGATCCCGATCAGGCCCTGGCCGCGATCGAGGCCGCCAACCGGCTCACGGTGGCGCTGCTGAAGCGGCTCCCCGATGCGGCCTTCGCCGTCCGCGGCACGCACACGCAGCGCGGCGAGTACTCCGCGGATGACTGGTTCCGGCTGTACGCCGAGCATCTGGAGGTCCACGCGCGCCAGATCGAGCGCAACCAGGCGCAGTGGCAGCGCGGGCGCGCATGAATGCCCGCCTGTGGCGGGAGTGGCGCGGGCAGATCGCGCTGGCACTGCTGTTGCGCTAGGCGAGCTTCGCGGCGATGTGCGCGCTGGCGCTCGCCAACGAGACCACGCGCGGACCGAGCCTGCGCGATCCGCTGCTGGAGGTGCTGCCTTACCTGCCTTGGGTGGACCGCATCAACTGGGTGCTGTGGTTGTGCCTGTATCTGCCGCTGGGTCTGGCCTGCTTTTGGACCGACACGCGCGCTGGATTCACTACATGCACACCGGCGCGCTGGTGAGCCTCGCGCGCGGCGTGTGCATCCTCGCCACCCAACTCGGTCCGCCCAACCCCGGGCATGTCGGGCCCGGCATCGGCGAGCGGAGCTTTGCGCAGGCGTGGCTGGAGCTGATCTCGCCCCTGCACGTGTTCGTTGACAGCTCGCAGGCGGCCTACCTGACGCAGGATCTGTTCTTCTCGGGCCACACGGCGACGAGCTTTCTGCTCTGGCTTTACCTGCGCGAGCGGCGCGTGCTGGGCTGGATCGCGCTGCTCGCGCATGTGTTGATCACCGCCTCGGTGCTGTTCGCGCACCTGCACTACACGATCGACATCATCGGCGCCTGGGCCGTGACCTACAGTCTGTTTGCGTTGCGCACGCGCGGCCGGAACGCGTAGGCTGGACGCTTGCCCTCCATGGAACCAAAGATCGACAACCCCGCCGAGACCTTCGCGCTGAAGGCGCTCGACTTCGAGGACCTGCGCGCCGTCCTCGAGCGCCATGCGGGCAGCTCGCTGGGTCTGTCGGCGGTGCGAGCACTCTTGCCGCGCAAGTATGCGCAGGCGAAAAGCGCGCTCGCTCGCAGCGCCGAAATGATCGCGATCGCGCGCCAGGGGCTCGCGCCCTCCACGGCGGGATTGTTCGATCCGCGCACGAGCCTGAGCCACGCGCGCAAGGTCAACCGGCCCTTGAGCGAGACCGAACTGGTGGAACTGGTGGGATTTCTGGAGGCCGCCGAGCGCCTGCGCGCCTGGCTGCAGGCGCGCAAGGAGGACGCGCCTGCGCTCCACGCCCTCAGCGCACAGCTGCCCGACCCCAAGCCATTGCGCGAGCGCGTGCTCAGCGTCATCGATGAAGAGGGCCGCGTACGCGACAGCGCCTCGCCGATGCTGGCGCGCCTGCGCAAGCAGGAAGCGGAGCTCGCCAAGGAGGTTGACCGCGCGCTGCGCCTGATCCTCGCCCGTTCCGAAGTGCGCACGATCCTCTCCGACCCCAATCCGATGCGCCGCGGCGGTCGCAGCGTGCTGGCAGTCAAGGCCAAGAACGCCGGACGGATCCCCGGCATCATCCACGACCGCTCGCAGACCGGCGAGACGGTCTTCGTCGAGCCGCGCGAGATCGTCATGGCGGGCAATCGCATCGTCGAGATCGAGGCCGACAGCCGCCGCGAGCTCGAGCGCGTGCTGTTGGAGCTGCTGCGCTGGCTGCTCGGGGAGGAAGCGAACTTTCGCAGTCTCGCGGAGCTCCTCGGGGAGCTGGAACTCGCGCTCGTCGCCGCGCGCTGGGCGGCGGAGTCCGGCGGCCGGATCCCGCTGCTGCCGGGCGAGAACGGCGCGGCCACGGGCCTCCTACTGCGCGAGGCGCGCCATCCGCTGCTGGTCGAGGAGCGGCGCCAGGGGCGGCTGGCCGAAGTGGTTCCGATCGACATTCGCCTCGGCGGCGAGTTCGACGTGCTGATCGTCACGGGCCCCAACACCGGCGGCAAGACGCTGGCGCTCAAGACGGTCGGGTTGTTCGCGGTCTGCACCCGCATGGGACTGCCCTTTCCCTGCGCCCAGGGCAGCACCGCGCCGCTGTACGACGGCATCGTCGCCGACATCGGTGATGAGCAGGAGATCCGTCAGAGCCTTTCGACCTTCTCCTCGCACCTCAAGCGCATCCGCGAGGGGCTGGCGCGGGCCGGCGAGGCCACGCTGGTGCTGCTGGACGAGCTGGGCAGCGGCACGGATCCCGACGAGGGCGCGGCCCTGTCCGAAGCGCTGCTCGAGCAATTCCTGAAGCGCCGCTCGCACACGCTGGTCAGCACGCACATCGGCAAGCTCAAGGAGTTCGCCTTCCGCCATCCGCGCGCGGAGAACGCCAATGTCGCCTTCGATGCCGCGACGCTGGCGCCGCAGTATCAGGTGCAGATCGGCACCCCTGGCGAGAGCGGCGCTCTGGTGATCGCGCGCCGTCTGGGTCTCGACGCCGCCATCGTCGAGCGCGCGCGCGAGCGCCTGGTGCGGCGCGATGCGGAGCTGGCGCAACTGATGAAGGACATGTCGCACGCGCGACGGGAAGCGGAAAAGGCGCGCAGCGTGGCCGAGGCACGCCTGGTCGCGACCGAGCAGGCTCAGGAGGAAGTCGAGCAGAAAAAGCGCGCGCTGGCGGAGAAGAGCGAGCAGCTGGAGATCGAGGCCCAACGCTCCGTGGAAGACCGCGTCCGCGAAGCGCTGCGCCTGGTGGAGCGCGGCCGCAATCTGCTGGAGCAGCTGCCGGCGGACAAGCGCGGCGAATGGAGCGAGGTGCTGCGCGCTCTGGGAGCGGAGTTGTCCGGCTCGGCGCTGTCGGATCGGCGCCAGGCCTTCCTCGACGGGCTCAAGAAGGGCAGTTTCGTGTACCTGCCGCGCTACAAGCAGCGCGTGCCGGTGCTCAAGGTCGATGCGGCCGACCGCGAGGTGCATGTGCAGCTTGGCGCGATGAAGATGCGGGTTTCGTTCGACGAAATCAGCGCCTGGGAAGGCCGCTAGGGGATACTGATCCCCTTCCGGGGACATCGGCTCCGGATTGCAATCTCCTATCACTTCAGCAAAAAACGTCCTTTCCATGCGATCGCTTCCGCCATGCTGAGGCGTCTGGGCAAAAGGCCCAGCTTGCTGGCGGCGCTGGGGCGGTGGTCGCGGTTGGTGCGCGGCCGGATGTAGTTCTTGTAGCCAGCGTAGATCCAGAAGTGATCTTGTTTGCGCTCGATGCGCTTGCTGTAGCCCCAGTTGCGCCGCACCAGGCGCGAGATGTTGTCGCGCAGCATCGCGAACTGGTGGTTGATGGGGAACAACGGGTTCCTGGTGTTGCGGGCGAGCTTGCTGGAGACCTGGACGTGGACGACGTGGTCACGAAGAGTCTTGTGGA